>CAXBIM010000008.1:0-70266 GCA_963975785.1 uncultured Methylophaga sp. | reverse complement strand
AAGGCAAAATCAAGGGCTGATTTTTTAAGCAAATATTGATTTTGCATTTCAAGCGCATTGGTATTAGCCAATAAACCTTCGGTTCCAGCCAGTTCACCTGCTTTTACTCGTGCAACTACATCCTGTTCTAATTTCTGTGCAGATTGCCATAATTGATTCGCTTCCATGGCTGCAGTATTCGCTAGTACAACATGCCACACCAACTTGCGGACCTCTGCCGATGCCAGTAATCTGACCTGTTGTTGGTAAGCGGGTAACTCAGCAGAAAGCTTGTCTGATAATGACAATTGTTGTTGTTTTTGTCCTGGCAACCACAATGGCATCTCGACAATACCTTCCCACTCTTGCAGTCCATTATCACTACCGATAACGTCATTTTGATGATTCAAACTAACGCTTTTGACACCAGAAAATGTAGCATTCGCTAAATCGGTGTTAGCATTAATTTGCTGCTGTTGAGCACTTTCATTATGGCGAGATGGGTGACGCTCATACACACCTTGAGTAAGTGAAGATAATGTAACCGCGCTGGACTGAGCCAACTGTATCTTTTCAGCTAAGCTTACCTGTGAAATACTCATTCCAGCAGCAATACACAATAAAACTAATTTAGTTCGAAACGACGACATGAAGACATACCCTTGTGATAACTATATTTTGAAAATGATGTTCATAATATCGCATCCGTCTTGAGATGCTGTTACTTTCTGACGATGACACGCACCATTTATACTAACCGCTATTCGGGAAACAGTGTTTTAAATGTTCCAAAATTGAGGCAGCTATGTGTTTATTCAGCCTAGATTATAAATGTAACTGGTGAGTTCAGTGTAGTGCTGTTGCTGTCAAGGAGCACTCTAAGCCATCATTTATGAATGAAACGGCCTAAACAATAATTAAAGTATGTGATTAATATAACAGGCTAGAGTTACTGCTCTTCATGGTTATAATCTGTTGAAATCTACTTTAACGAACTGACCGGTATACTTTTGCGCGACACTGCTTCGTCAAGACTATCTGCCAGAGTTGTCCGTGGCCAGAACGAAAAAATCCGGCACAACTCATCAAGTAATATTTCCACATGCGATAGAACTGCTCACTGTATTTAGCCTCAAGTTGAGGCCAGGCGGCATTGAACCTATCCCACCATGCCATTAATGTCAGATCATAATCATGACCGAAGTTGTGCCAGTCCTCGATCAAAAACCGACCATTTAGTACCGCGGTCAGCTGCTCAGCAGATGGAATTCTCCCATTAGGGAATATGTATTTAGCCGTCCATGGTTCTAGACTATTAGTCGTTTTGTACATACCAATGGTATGTAATAAAAATAGACCTTCGTCTTTTAACCGGCGAAAAACAGTATCAAAATAAATAGCATAGTTTTTCGGGCCGACATGCTCAAACATGCCTACTGAAACCACTTTATCAAACTGACCATTTAAATCTCGATAATCCATTAATTCAATTTTAACGGGTAATCCTATGCACCGTTGTTCTGCAAACTTAGATTGTTCTTTAGAAATAGTAATACCCAACACTTCTACACCATAATATTTAGCTGCATGTCTCGCTAGCCCTCCCCAGCCACAGCCTATTTCCAATAATGTTTCCCCAGGCTTCAACTCTAGTTTATGGCAGATAAGATCAAGTTTATTTAACTGTGCTTGTTCAAGATTATCAGCATTTTGCCAATAAGCACACGAGTAACTCATAGTACGATCTAGCATGGCCTCAAACACATCGTTACCAATATCGTAATGTTGTTCACCGACTTCAAACGCACGTTCGCTTGACTGTAAATTTATAAATCTTTGTCGTAATATTTCAGCCCATAAATGCAAGCGAGCCCAACCCACTACTTTTTTGTCAATCTCAAAACTGACTAAACGATGAAATAGTTCGTCCAAGGTGCGACTATCCCAATCACCTGCCATGTAACTCTCACCAAATCCTAATGATCCCCTCGTCAGAATTTTTTGGTAAACATCCTCCTTATGTACTTGGATGTCCCAGTTAGCATCACCATTAAACTGAACACCGGCCATTTCAACAAGTTGCCTCAAGACCTCCGGTGGTTTTGGGATAGGTCTAATTATGATGTCTGAGGTCTTATGATGTGAACTAGTAATTAGATTTGTCATAATTAGCAACCTCGATACAGCGCAACAGAAGCGATAATTGAGTAAATGAACATCGTTTTAACTATTTATAACAAGTTATTATTTATCTCTAACAATAAAAAAAGCCCCTGTAGCCAATTAAGAATACAAGGGCTTTTCAATCAAGCATTACATTAAATACACATTTATAAGCTAAATACGCTTAAAACACCGCCCAAGTTAGTCCAGCTTGATAGCGCTTTATAAGCACCTACCGCACCAAGACCATCTGAGTCATTTTCTAAACTAGGGATAGCCATACCGATACCAGCCCAACCACCCACACCAGACAAGATTGAGATGAACTGTTTGCCACCATGCGTATAAGTGTTCACGTTGCCGATGATACCTGACGCAGTTTTGAAACGCCAAAGCTCACGACCAGATTGTGCGTCTACTGCTTTGATGTAACCTTCAAGCGTACCGTAGAAAACAACATCAGATGCGGTTGCTAATGCACCAGACCATGCAGAGAAACGTTCTGGGTTAGACCAGACGATCTTACCTACACGTGCATCCCAAGCGATGAAGTTACCTAAGTGTGTGCCACCTGGTGCTGGGTACATATTTAATGTCGCACCAACATACGGTTGACCTGACGTGTATTCAACTTCAAACGGTTCATAATCCATACATACGTGGTTTGTTGGAACATAGAACAAACCGGTACGTGGCGAGTATGCCGCTGGTTGTTGATCTTTAGAACCTAACGCAGCAGGACAGATACCTGTTGTGTTTACATCAGCACCGTTACGCGCTGTTGAGTACTTAGCAACACGATCATGAAGACCTGTTTTAAGATCAACACCGTTAGACCAGTTTACGGCTGGATCGTATTTTTGAGCAACTAACAATTCACCTGTTACGCGGTCCATCGTGTAACCAAAACCGTTACGATCGAAATGCACTAATGTTTTACGCATTTTGCCATCGATTTTTTGATCAACTAAAGGTACTTCATTGATACCGTCATAATCCCATTCATCGAATGGTGTCATTTGGTATACCCATTTAGCCATACCCGTATCTAAATCACGACCGAATAAAGACATAGACCATTTGTTGTCACCTGGACGTTGAACAGGGTTCCAAGTTGATGGGTTACCGTTACCGTAGTAGAACATGTTCAAATCAGGATCGTAAGAATACCAACCCCAAGTTGTACCACCACCGATTTTCCATTGGTCGCCTTTCCAAGATTTCAAAGAAGAATCTTTGCCAACGGGTTTAAGCATAGACATTGTTTTAGCTGGATCGAAACCCATTTCAGCATCAGGACCTGTGCTATAAACTATCCACTTTTCTTTACCATTCAAGTCGTAAGCCTTAATGTAACCACGCACACCAAACTCACCACCAGAAATACCCACTAATACTTTATCTTTAAATACGTGTGCAGCAGCAGTACTTGTCGCACCACGTTTTGCATCATCACGTTTGTGAGACCAGATAACAGCACCGCTGTTCATATCTAGAGCCACTAATGTTGTATCCGCTTGGTTCAAGAAGATTTTTCCATCACCATAAGCTAGGCCGCGGTTAACGGTGTCACAACACATGACAGGTACCGTTTCATCGTAGTTTTGTTTTGGTTCATATTTCCATTTGATCGCGCCGTCGTTGTTTAAATCTAACGCAAAAACGATGTTAGGAAATGCAGTGTGCACATACATCGTACCGTCGATAACTAAAGAGTTACCTTCATGACCACGTAAAACACCTGTTGAGAAAGTCCAAGCCATTTTCAAATCAGCAACGTTATCTTTGTTGATTTGAGCTAGTTTGCTATAACGTTGGTTGTTATAGTTACCGGCAGCAGACACCCAGTTATTTTCATTTTGTTGCATCGTCAACAATTCATCAGCTGTAGCTACACCCGTAGCGGCTAAAGCCATCATTGCGATTGATAATGTTTTCAACTTCATGACCTTTTCCTTTTTATAGTTAGTTATTTTTCTCTCTTTAACAACACAATGTCAGCAAAATGCTTTCATCATTAGCAATAAACTCTATGCCAATTAAGTATTAGAATCATTAGGAGTAACTCCTATAATTAATGATGAGTTTCTCCAAATATTAAATTTATTAGTTTTAATTAATCTTAATGAACTGCTATTACGTCGTATCTAATAGCCATACGCACAATATCTACAGGAGAATGAATATCAAGTTTATGTTTAATATTAGTTTGATAATTAGCAACCGTTTTACTACCTACGTTAAGAATTTCAGAAATCTCCTTAACTGAACACCCTTCAGCCAACAATCTAAACATTTCGAATTCTCTAATACTTAAACATTTCAGTGGATTTTCATCATGGGACATCGCCTGCAATGCTATCTTTTTTGCCATATTCGAACTTATATAAATTTTCCCTGACGCTACCGTCCTAATGGCGTTAATCAATTCATTAGTGTCAGAAAGGCCTGTAATATATCCTCGAGCACCACAGCTAAGTGAAAACCCCGCAAAAGCCAGATCATCGTGGAGTGTATAGACAATAGCTTTTGCAGTTGGGTGCCGTATCAAAATTCGTCTCAACGCCTCCAAGCCACTCATTCCTCTAGTGTAAAGACAGCCTATAAGTAAAACCTGAGGATTTAATTCATTAAATAAACGATATGCCTGCTCAGCACTACTCGCTTCACCGATTACTTGAATGTCAGATTCGTCACCGAGATATCTATGAAGACCAGCACGAATGAATGGATTGTCATCAGCCAACATGACATTAATTTTATTCATTACATGACCCCTTTAATTAACTGAGAACAATGTGATGAGCATTTGTTATTAGTTCTATTAACAACGATAAATTTCATGTGAAAATAAAATATGGTGATTTATAAAAACATGCCCAATTTATGATAGTTACAAACTCACTATTTTTAAGTATTTCTCATATATTTAAAGCAGTTTTCATGCCTCACCCTAGATCATTGTTTATTAATGATTTATTCCCGAGTGCACTTTAATACTTACCGCTAACATGTAAACAAAAGTTATCTTTAATGAATATAATTAAGCTTTAACTTATTGTATTTGTTAATTTAATATGGTTAAAAAATAAGTGATAACTTAAATTTACACTTTCATAATGATTACTAAAAAACCAAAGCCGTATAGTTAATGTGCCATACAACATCAAACTAAATGTTGCTCACTATGACCATCTAAATAAATGATGATCCTAAGGATATACAAAGGTGTTTTTCAAAATTTATAATAACGAAAAATAATTCCTAATTAAGAGCCGTCATAAAAGCCGCATATGTCTCGTAAAATACGATATTTACTGATAAAATACTCGATAAATTCGAGCAATTAAGGTGGTGGCTTTGGTCAACTATAAACATCTACATTACTTCTGGAGGGTTGCAAAGGAAGGTGACATTGCGCGTGCAAGCGAACGCTTGTCTATAACACCGCAAACAATCAGTGCTCAAATCACATTATTAGAAACATATTTTGATATCGCACTATTTCATAAGGTCGGGCGAAATATAGAACTAACAGCAACTAGGCGTTTAGTATTGAGCTTTGCCGATGAAATATTTTCACTCGGTAGTGAACTAGAACAAATGATGCATCATTTGCCAGATAATCGACCTCAGCAACTTAGAGTAGGTGTTTGTTGACGTACTATCAAAATCTATTGCTCATCGAATTTTATTGCCCGCACTACAGATGTCAGATCCAGTACGAATGATTTGCCGCGAAGCGAATCTTGATACCCTACTTGCTGAACTATCTGTTCATCGATTAGATCTAGTTTTAGCTGATCGGCCGATTCCACCGACAGTTAGCACTCGTGGCTTTAGTCATAAATTAGGCGAAAGTTCAGTCAGTTTTTTTGCCACTAAAAAATTAAAACAACAGTTAACAGGCCTCTTCCCAGCCTGGCTAAATGGTGCTCCGATGCTGTTACCTAGTAGCGGTAACCAACTTCGTTCCAACATCGATCAATGGTTAGACAAAAACCGCATTCATCCGCATATCGTTGCTGAATTTAATGATAGTGCGTTAATGAAAGCATTTGGCAAAGAAGGTGTAGGGATATTTATTGCCCCTCAAGCTATCGAACAAAAAGTCATGGAACAATATAATGTCCAATCGGTTGCATACCAATGAAGTCAAAGAATCTTTTTACGCGATCTCTGTTGAACGGCGAATCATAAATCCCATCGTTTCAACTATAATTAAATCTGCCAACAATTCATTGTTTGCAAAGGAAACCTAAAATATGAGTGAAAACAATAATCTCAATTCCAAGCCAGAACTAGGGGAATATCTTGCCCCATGGGAAAAAAGTTTTGAAAAGTTTATCGGTCCTATTGAAGAGTTTATTCACCGCCAAACGACGAGCGGCCTGCTATTAATGAGTTCAGCCATCATTGCTTTAATTCTAGCTAACAGCCCATTCGCAGAAAGTTATTTACACATTCTCCATACGCCCATCGGTGTTGGTGTGGCAAATTGGGCTGTTGAAATGTCTCTTCACCACTGGATAAATGATGGCCTGATGGCTTTATTTTTCTTTGTGGTTGGTCTCGAATTAAAGCGTGAAATTTTAGTGGGTGAGCTCGCTAAACTACGTAACGCCATCTTACCAATTGCAGCAGCAATTGGTGGCATGGTGGTACCCGCTTTAATCTATTATTTAATTAATCCTGAAGGCGATGCCGCGAGTGGTTGGGGCATTCCAATGGCAACCGATATCGCTTTTGCAGTGGGTGCATTAGCACTACTTGCTAACCGTGTTCCCAAGTCATTAATTACTTTTTTAATCGCCTTAGCCATTGTCGATGACTTAGGTGCAGTATTAGTTATAGCACTGTTTTATACCGAAACCATTGTATTAACCCCACTATTTTTTGCCGGTGGACTATTTGCTTTGCTACTTGGTTTTAATATGCTGGGTATCCGTAAAACATTGCCATACTTTAGCGTCGCCGTGATGCTTTGGTATGCACTATTATTATCAGGTATCCACCCTACTTTGGCTGGCATATTGGGTGCTATGTCGGTACCGGCAATGCCAAAATATGATCCGAAACTGTTTAGCGATCACGTTAAAGAGTTAATGCATAAGTTTGATGCTAGTCATCAGCCAGGTCAAAGCATTATGACCAACGATCCTCTACGCGCTGTTGTGCAAAATTTAGAAAATAGTGTGTTGAGTGTCGGTGTGCCCCTAAAACGACTTGAGCGTGTTTGGCATAGCCCCGTCGCTTATTTAATCATTCCAATATTCGCCTTAGCTAATGCAGGTATTCCACTTCAGTTTGGCTCAGTAATGGAAACATTGGCTCATCCAGTGATGTTGGGTGTATCAGTAGGTTTGATCTTAGGTAAATTTATAGGTATCGCTGGTATTAGTTGGGTAGTACTTAAATTAGGTATCGCAGAGTTACCCAAAGATACTCGTTTTACTCAAATTGCTGGTGTCTCACTATTGGCAGGTATTGGTTTCACCATGTCAATATTTGTAGCCCAACTCGGGTTTGCTAACAATGCAGAGTTACTCCTAATGGCAAAAACAGGGGTGCTGGGTGCATCATTATTAGCAGGTATCGCTGGTTATATTTGGTTATATTTAGTTAGTAAACCAGTCGCTGTTGAATCCTAGTTTCATCAGCTATTTCCCCATAATAAATGAAGCCTGTAATACGACAGGCTTCATTTAATCATCAACACTCTTAGCGTTTGTTAGGCAAGCATTTATCATGTTTATATTGCTCATGCTAAGCCTCTTAACAATCAAGCTAAGTCTGCCTCCTCCAATTAAATTTTCCCTATAAAACCAGTCGTTCTATCTGTCGTTGGGTAATGTGACCGTATTATGTTCACCTGATACTGTCAACCTGTCCTGTGTAAAGCTATCAACAACACTTTCATGTACGGACAACAATGCAGGAATAACCAGCAAGACTAGGATGGTTGAAAACATCAAACCAAATGAAATCGACACGGCCATTGGAATTAAAAATTGGGCTTGCATTGAGGTTTCAAACAGTAAAGGTGTCAAACCAGCAATTGTAGTCATCGAGGTCAGTAATACAGCTCGCAAGCGTTGTGTTGCGGCATTGATAATAGCTTGTGTAGTTTCAATTCCTGCTTCACGTTGGTGTTTGAAAAAGGTCACTAAAATTATTGAATCATTGACCACTATTCCGGATAAACCAAAAATCCCAAATAGTGACAAAATGGTTAAATCAATACCCATGATCCAGTGTCCAAACAGTGCACCGATTAAGCCAAATGGAATAGCCGTCATCACCACCAAAGGCCAACCATAAGAAGAAAACACCCACGCCAATATCAAGTAAATCAAGGTAAATGCAAGAATCAGCCCTTGTTTCATATCACCCATCGTTTCGGCTTGTTCTTCTGCTCGTCCCTCAAAGCCAACGGTCACACCATAACGAGAAGTAAGATCTGGTAATAAATTTTTCTGCAAGGTAGCTAATATTTCATTGCTGTTGTTAATCGACGCATCAACAGTTGCCGTTACATGTATGGCCAATTTACTATCAGTATGACGTAGCACATCAAAACCACGTCGCGCTTCAAACTCAACAACACTCGACAAAGGTGCACTTCCGCCTTGTGGTAATCGAACCATGAAGTTGTCCAGTGTAGCCAAGGTATTACGTTCACTATCAGGGAGCATTACACGTACTTCAACTTCGTCATCTCCATCTTGAAATATTTGCACAAGCTGGCCATCAAATGCTGCACGAAGTTGACGTCCAACATTGTCAACGGTCAGTCCAAGTACCTCGCCCTGTCCTTTAATTCGATAGATCAACTGCTCCTGACCGTAAGGCATATCGTCTTCTATCGCAGTCACACCTGGAAATTGTTTCATGGCTTCAGCGAGTTCATGCCCTGCTTCTTTTAATGTTTCTGCTGAAGCACTACTGAGGCGAATATCAATATCACTACCTGGAGGACCGGTTCTCCGCTCTGATAAGGTAAAACTTTCTATCCCAGCAGGTAAAACAATCTGTTGTCTCCATGCTTTGATAAAGTCTTTATTACGCACTGAGCGATGGTCAGGCGAAATTAGTTCTAGTTGAATGGAACCAAACCGCTCACCCGTTTGACCTGAAGCTCCCCCTGCCGTACTCGCGCTTCCTAGACGAGTTACAGACATTGCAACTAATTCAGGCCCAAGATCTTGTGTCGTTTTATCCAAGGTTTGATTTACATGTTCTAAAAACTCAGCCACTTTATGTGACGGAGTACCTGCAGTAAATCGAACATTTGCAGTGACACTGGTACCTTCTGGTGATGGGAAAAAAGTAAAATGCAGACGACCACCGGCTAATAAGCCTATACACACAATCAGCAAACCAACTGTGGCACTAATCGTCAGCCAACGGTGATTAACTGCAGCGACGACTAAAGGTTTAAATAAGTCATCTCGTAAATAATTAAACTTATTATCGAGCCACTGGCGGATCGGTGGCGGCTCTGCATGATGTATTTTATGGAAAGCATGACGCAAGTGACCGGGTAAAATTAAAAAGCTTTCAAACAGGGATGCAATAATAACGCAGATAACTACAAAGGGTATATCAAACAGTATGTTGCCCATTGTTCCACCAATCATCATTAATGGTAAAAAAGACGAAATAGTTGTCAGTGATGATGAAATAACAGGGGCTAACATGCGCCGTGCACCACCCTCTGCTGCCGTTAGGGAGTTTTCTCCACTTTGATAATGTGACAAAGCATCTTCACCCACCACGATGGCATCATCAACAATTATTCCTAATGCCATAATCAAACCAAATAGGCTGATCATATTAATACTTCCGCCGAGTAAATACATGATCATTAAGGTTGCCATAAATGACACAGGGATTCCGACCGCTACCCATACGGCCACGCGTCCTTGTAAAAATAAAAACAGTATGCCAATAACCAGTACTAAACCGCCTAGCCCGTTTTTAACTAACAAATCCATCCGTTCTTTAATGAGTTCCCAACTTGCATCATAGACTTTTACGCTCACGCCTTTAGGCAATTGAGACTCATTGTCTATCATCCATTTGTCGAGGATTTTTGCCGATGCCAGCGAGTCTGAATTTTCTGTACGTTGTAATGCAATTTCTACGGCTGGTTTTCCCTGATAAAACAGATTAACTTGTTTACGTCTTGCACGACGCTCGACCTCGGCTACATCATCTAAGAGCAATAACCTACCACTGTAATCAGTTTGAATTGCTAATTGAGAAAAGCCTTGTGCATCTCGTCGTTTGTCTAAACTGCGTAACTGTTTCGCTGTGTCATCATTGCCTATTTCACCAGCAGGTAAATCGCGACTTAATTCTGCAACGCGCTGACTAACATCTTCTAAGCTAAGACCCACAGATTCTAGCTGTTTAGTACTTAACTGAATTGCGATTTCTTCTTCTGGTAATCCGGTAATACTGATCCGTGAAATCCCACGTTCTAGTAGATCATGTTCGATTTTATGCACTAAATAACGTAGTTCTTCTAGCTTACCGTCTGTTGTTACCATAAGACTGGCGACACCTTCATAACGAGTCACCAAGCTTACTTTTGGCGTTTCTGAATCACTCGGCAAATTACGTAGTTGATCAACTTGATCTTTAACCTGATCAAGTGCCTTACCCATATCAGTACCTTCGGCAAATTCCAGAGTCACCACAGCCATGCCATATGATGAAGTGGAAGTCATCTTGTCGACATAATCAACCGTTCGTAATTCTTGCTCGACACGACTAGAAATTGAATCTTCAACATCTTCAGCACTTGCACCACGCCATTCAACAACCACCGTCACGACATCTAAAGCAAAGGTAGGGAAAAACTGTGTATTAAGCTTCGATAATGATGCTAAGCCAGCCATGATCATGATGATCATTAGCAAGTTAGCTGCAACCTTGTGTTGAGCGAATATCGCTATAAAATCACGGTGCTGATTACTCACTTAATGCCTCAACTCTTAGGCCCGTAATGGCATTAGGCAATTGAGTGCTAACAATTTGATCACCTTGCTGTAAATCCTGACTACGCAGCAGTAATTGTTTTTGCCCACTATCATTGGTTGATTCACCAATCCTTTCAATGTTAACCGATTGTAAATAACCATCCTTAAGACGGTAAACATGATCAAGGCCATATAAAGCATTGAACGGTAAGGCGACGACGTCATTTTGCTGGGATAGCTTTAATTTAAGCTCGATAAAGGTACCTAAAGAAATGGCATATTGATTACCCGAAATGCTAAACAAACCATCAATACCGCCACTATCTACCTTCACTTCACCGGACAAACGTTCTAATTTAAACATGAGCTGCTGCTGGTCTAGATCAGCCTTAGCCTCAAGTACTTGCTGTTGGTTCATCATACTAAGAACTTGATTAATATAGCGCCCAGGTATTTGAGCCCTCACTTCAAGGTTATCAAGGTCATAAAGGGAAATTAAGGTATCGCCAGCCCGTACTCGATCACCAATAGAAACACTAAGCTGGGAGATACGTCCAGAAAATGGTGCTGTAATTTTGGTGCGTTCGAGATCAACTTCAGCTTGTTTTAACAAAGCTTGAGCGCGTTGACTTCGTGCTTTTAATTGTGCAAATCTTGCTGGATGTTCAGCGATGTCAAAGTTCAAGCCTTTGAGTGTCACCAACTGGCGTTGCTTATTGGCTTGTGCATCGTCTAAAGTAGCTTGTGACGCTAAACGGGATTGTTCTAGCTTTTTCGATCTAGTGACTACATTATCAGCCAATTGTAATAATTCTTTTTGTTGCTCTAGTAGACTTTTATCTCGTTTAAATCGTTGATTTTCACTCTCCATTAACGCTTCAATTTCAGCCAAATCAGCCTGACGTTGTGCGACCAATAACTGCATATCAGTATCGTCTAATGTCATTAATAATTGACCAGCCTGAACTTCTGACCCTTCCAGCACATCTGTAGATAATACATCGGCAACTAATGCAGATTTCAATACAGCGTTTCTAGGTGTTTCTACACGGCCATAAAGCGTTATTTCAGGAGATATCTGCTGAATATTAACTGCTACCGTGTTTACTCGCCAGATTTTTTCAGGCTTATCAATAACCACTTTTTCTGGCTTGCTTTGCTTTAAACCTATAAAACCGGCTATGGCAACCAAGATAATCACCAGTGGATACACGACACGTTTTAGCAATTTATTTCTCCTAGAGCATTTGCTAACAAAGCAATATTGTTTGTATTACGTTTTAAAGACCTTTATACAAATCTATAGTTCAGCTTTAAGAGCTGAAACTCCTTGAAAATACACATTCTTTCAACTCCAGAAATAACGTGCCTAAACTGTCATACCTTCTAAGATCTTATCCAGAAGGTATGACGTTTTGTTTAGTTTTCTCTAATTTATCTTTGTCGCAGTTTATTCTAGTTTAGTTTATTGGCTACTTTCCGCGTTTACCTGTGACTATCCTAGCGCTTAAGTTTGGAAATGCACTAATTATTGATAAACATAGTGCTGAAAAATAAGGCAAGGATTGTACAAGTAAAACCATTATCCACAATACCATATCCCAAGTTTCTATCGGAGCATGGAAGTAAATAACAGCAGCCGCTAGCCACAGCGCTAACATAAACCATGTTTCTTCAGATGCTGATGCAATTGCCTTGAATAGAGCAACCGATTGCTCCTTCTTTGGCGTACGAACAAACGGTCGTCCATCAGTAAATAAACCTAACCACATGGCCTTGGCGATAGTATGTGATAAGGCGAGTCCTGATAGTGCCGCAGCAAAGGTTTCTCTTAGTGACCCGACGATTTTCACGCCATGGTAAAGGTAAATAACTTTGGCGATTTTAAATATAAAAAGACTCAGTGGTAAAATCGAAAATATCACTAATGGTGGGTCAATTTTTCCTGGCATGGTAATCATCGCAATTGACCACGCTAAGGCAGCAAAATTAAATACGATATTAATACCATCTGCCATCCAAGGTAACCAGCCAGCAACAAAGTGATAACGTTGACCAGCCGTTAATTTAGTCACCGTTTTGCCCCTCAAGCTTTTTGCATGATGTCGTAAAATTTGCATAGCGCCATAGGCCCAACGGAAACGCTGCGTTTTATAATCAAGAAAACTGTCTGGCATTAAACCTTTACCATAGCTCTTAGAGGTATAAACAGCTTGGTAACCCGCTGAAAATATCATTAGGCCGAGTTCTGCATCTTCAGTGATTGTTTTTTCACTCCAGCCACCCACTTCTTCCAAACTAGACCTACGCACCATAGTCATCGTGCCATGTTGAATGATGGCATTACGCTCGTTTCGTGTAACCATGCCAATATGGAAAAAACCTCTATATTCAGCAAAACAAATCGCTTTAAAGACATTTTCAGAAGCATCACTATAGTCTTGTGGCGCCTGTACAATAGCAACATTCGGATGGTTAAATTGAGGCACGAGGTCCCGTAACCAGGTCGGTTCTACACAATAATCACTATCAATTACAGCAATTATCGTGGCTTCTGGCGTTGTTTCTGACAAAGCAAAGTTAAGTGCGCCCGCTTTAAAACCTGCTAATGGCGCTTTATGATAAAAGCGAAATTTATTACCTAATAAAGCACAATGCTCTTCTACTGGTCGCCATACCGCTTCATCTTTAGTGTTGTTATCAATGACTACAACTTCATAACGTGGATAATCCAGTGCAGCTAAGGCATTTAATGTCGCCATTAACATATCGGGGGGTTCGTTATAAGCGGGCACATGGATCGATACCATGGGTAGCTCATCGTCACTCGTGTCAATCGACATTAAATCACGACGGCGACTTTTGACCCATACTGTTTCAGCCCATTCATGTGCTTCAATGAGTAGCACCATGATGACGCCAAGCATAGCGAACAGCATCACCACGCCCACCAACACCGTCTCAATGGTCATGTATTGTCGAGAATAATCATAGACAATCCAAACCACAGCGGTTGTCAGCACAAATGCCACTAGCGCTAAAAAGCTACGGCCTCGTCGATTCAAACTACTTGAATCACGCAATAATAATGCAAAAATAATAGCGGCGATAATTACGGAGAGTATTGCCAATGTCTGCCATTCAGGTAATGCAATAATCGGTTTTATAAACTCAAACTTAGCATTTCGCTGGGCATCATAAACGCCCCAATAAGCACCAACAGATCCCTCGTTAGTCCGTTTCCACGGCTGATCGAAGGCTTCCATAACGTAATAAGTATATTGTTTTTGTGCTGCTCTCTCTAAAAATCGGCGTAAAAATTTTGCTTGCTCAGCTTCATCGGCAACAGCTGATTTACGCGTGCGACCATTACTCGGCCAGCCAACTTCAGCAATAACAACTTGTTTATCAGGAAATAACTGTTGCAATTTCAACATATGCTCATCAATATAATCAACGGCTTTATCATTAGCGATACCTTCCCAGTATGGCAACATATGCACCGCAATAAAATCGACATGTTCAGCTAATTCAGGGTGGTCAACCCATACATGCCAGGGTTCAGCAGTACTAACTGGCATCGTTAACTTTGCACGCACCCGGTCCAAATATTGTCCCAATTGTCCAATTGGCATGTCGTTTCTAAGTATCACTTCATTACCTAAAATGACGCGTACGACATTGTCACGATTTTTATCTGCAATCGCTATCAGTTTGTTTACTTCGATAAGGTTTTGTTCTAGTCGACCATCAATCCAGCCACCTAGTGCCACGTTGAGATCATACTTTTTGGCCAAACTAGGAACAGATGCTAATGGGCCATCTACAGTATAAGTACGAATGGAGTGTGTTTTTCCCGCCAACAATGCGACATCTTGTTCAACTTGCTCAACAGTAGGCAATAAACCTCTTGTTGGATCATTATCTTCACCCATTGGGGAAAACGAAAATCCCTGAATGACTTCCGGCCACATGGGTTCAACTTCAGGCTTATTTACATAAGCCCACAAGCTGTAAGTAACGGTGGCAACAATCACCGCAATGGAAATATTGATTCTCAACATTTAAGTTTGTAACTCCATCTAGATATGCTTGATAGCACATCTATCTAAATACTATATATGACGACTACCACTATCTTTAAAGTTCTAATTGATAGTGGAAGTTCAGTTTACCTAAGGTCTTTATGTTTAACTGTGAGTTACAATTGCTACACGTACAGCATCCAAACTTAGCTGTGCAGATTGTAAATATTCAACCAATAATTGTTGAGATTGTTCGATATAGGCAATCTCTTCAGGACGAATAGTCGAATTAACGGCGGCGAGCGCCGTTAAGCGATCTTGTTCAGGCTGAAGTGATCGATGCATTGTACTAATTGCTTGATCAATAATCTGTTGTTGTTTTGTAATGGCTAACTGTTGTGCCTGAATTATAAGCTCGGAAATTTTAGGGCGCGCGTGACGAACCAGTTCTTGTGCCGTCACCCGAGGAATGCGACCCGCCGCATCATTAAAGCTAGTCTCTGTCAGTAACTCATTAAAATCACGACCGTGCTCATCAGCGACAATTCTTAAGTACGAATGATTAAGATAGCGACCAACTTGCAATGAACGTGGCGCAGGACATTTCATGGTGAATATCGCTTCTAACAATAAAGTACCTGCAGCTAAATCATTGTTCTCAAGTGTACAAAATGCGCTATTTCCAAAGTCACTATTTATGATCATATCCAAACTACCAAGCACCATCGGATGCTCCCAGCTTAAAAATGCCATGTCTTCTCGAACTAATGCTCGGTGACGTTTATAGGTCGCAGTAAGTCCATCTTCCGGTAAGCCAGGAAATTGATGCTCAACCATATGATTGCCTGGTTCTAGAATAATACTGTCAGCACTATGCATTTGTTGTTCAACGCCATATTCATCAAATATCTTGTCCATGAAGGAGGCGAGTTCAAGCGTATTACTAGCTTCTGAAAGATCAGCAACTAACTCATTTGCTACTGGTAAATTACACGAGTTCAACTCTAATAAACGGTCTCGTCCTTGTTGAAGAACGTCTAAGGTTTCAGCTGTAAGTTTTTGAGTTTTATCGATAAGGCTAGCGTTAGCCTTCACGTCACCAGCATGTAATAAACAATATTCTAAATCATCATTAACTGCTTGTTTAATCGTACTGCCCGCAGAAAAAACCTGCTCAAAAGCATTCAAACCTTGGTGGTACCATTTCAATAATACTTCTTGGGCTGAATCTTCGAAATAAGGGACATGAATTTGCACATCGTGATTCTGACCAATGCGATCTAGTCGGCCAATCCGTTGCTCTAATAAATCAGGATTCAATGGCAAATCAAACAACACTAAGTGATGTGAAAATTGAAAGTTACGACCTTCACTACCAATTTCAGAGCAGATCATTACCTGAGCGCCCTCTTCCTCATCAGCAAAATAAGCGGCGGCTCGATCACGATGAACTAAACTTAAACCTTCATGGAATACGGAACTACGTAAACCTTTATTAACGCGTAAATAAAGCTCTAAAGATTGAGCTGTTTCCGCTTGAGCACAGATTACTAGAACTTTGTCTGATTTGTGTTCATTTAACCATTCAGCTAACCACGTTACTCGGCTATCGGTTTTAAGCCAGTCATCACCTAAAATTCGCTCAGGCTGAATGAGAGCGAGTACATCAGAATCAGCTTGATCAGCTATATAGTCAGCTGGAGAAGTTAATGGATAAGCATGTAAATGGCGTTCAGGAAAACCCTCGACTACATCACGTGTGTTTCTAAATAGAATTCGACCCGTACCATGACGATCCAATAAATCACTAATCGCCTGTTCTCTCGCCATCACAAAGTCATCAGCATTTTCTAAAGCTAAAAAGCCTGATTGACCTAGATACTGTTCAATCGTTGCTTGTAATGATTTAAATGTATCTTGTACATTATCAGCCAATAATTGATTAACTAACTCACTAACAGGTTGATATTCAGCTTCTTGCTGACGGAATTTGGTTAAATCAAAATAACGATCAGGATCAAGCAATCGCAAACGAGCAAAATGACTTTCTATCCCTAATTGTTCTGGTGTCGCTGTTAACAATAATAAACCAGCGACCTCACGTGCTAAGCCCTCAATACACTGATATTCAGTACTCGCCTGCTGCTCATTCCATTGTAAATGATGCGCCTCATCAACAATCATCATATCCCAAGAGGCTTGTAGAGCATGGTCGTACATCGCTTCATTCAGCGTTAAAGAAGATAAACTACACAATACCAACTGTGCACTTTCAAAAGGATTACCTTCGTTTGATTCAATAATAGCCGCATAACGTTCGTCATCCATGATAGTGAACGACAAGTTAAAGCGGCGTAACATCTCAACTAACCACTGATGCACCAAACTATCAGGCACCACAATTAAGGCACGTTGAGTGCGCCCGGTAATCAATTGTTGATGCAAGATAAGACCTGCTTCAATAGTTTTACCTAATCCCACTTCATCAGCTAACAATACACGTGGTGCATGACGTTGTGACACTTGGTTGGCGATATATATTTGATGCGGTAATAGCTGAACACGTGCCCCCATCAGACCAAATACCGACGTTTGTTGTAGTTGGTGTTGATGCGCTAAGGTTTCTATACGTAATTCAAACTGTCTATTTTTATCAATTTGACCTGCAAACAATCGATCTTGGGGTTGGCTGAATTGAACAAAACTATTCAAATCCATTTCATGAATACTGATTTCATTACCCAAATCATCATCACCCTGATAAATATAACAGCCATTAATTTCATGGCGTGCAGAGATGATAAAGCTCACTTCTTCATCCGTCTTAACACGGTCACCTACCGGATAAACTACCCGACTCAACGGTGCATTTTCTGTGGCATAAGTCCGTTGTTCTCCTGCTGCAGGAAAACTCACTTCAATACGGCGGCCTGAATTACTTTTAACGATACCTAAGCCAAGCTCAGCTTCACCGTTACTGACCCAACGTTGTCCAATTGCATATTCTGTTACTGCCAAAATCTAAGCCTCTTTACTACATATATCTATTATTAATTTTTAAATCGAGCGTTATACAGTCATCATATTTTTCTCCATAACGACTGTAAATATAACGGCATACCCATCTCAATATTATCTAACTTTACGTGCGCGAACTGCGCGACCTTTAATCTTGCCGTCTGCTAAATAACTGAGCGCTTGTCGAGCTGCATCTCGTTCAACGGCTACATAACTCGACATGTCAAAAATATCTATTTTGCCAATTTGTGAGCCAGACAGACCAGCGTCACCGGTCAAAGCACCCAAAATATCACCAGGTCGAATCTTACTCTTACGTCCACCATCTAATTGAATCGTTACCATCGGCGGTACTAAAGTGAAACGAGGATCACGATCAAGTGACTCTAATACATCGGAAACACAAGGTTTTTTCTGATACTTTTCAATCGCATTTAAACGCATCACATCTGACGGCGTATAAATACTTAACGCCAGACCTGTTTCACCCGCTCGTCCCGTACGGCCAATACGATGAATAAAAATTTCAGGGTCGCGAGGTAGCTCATAGTTAATCACGGCTTCTAAAGCTTTAATATCTAGGCCTCGTGCCGCAACATCTGTTGCCACTAAAACCGAGCAACTATTATTGGAAAATCGTACTAAGACTTTATCGCGTTCACGCTGGTCGAGATCACCATGTATCGCCAACGCCTCAATCTTATTCTCTCGCAACATACTGGCAACTTCATCGCATTGAACTTTAGTGTGACAAAACACAATGGTTGTTTCAGGTTTATAGTGCTCAAATAAAGCGAGTAAGGTGATATTACGTTCATGTTTTTTGACTTCATAAAACAATTGTTCAATAACACTTTCTTTATGTTCAGACTCAACGGTCACCGTAACGGGATCACGTTGTATAGTGCGACTCATCTGTTTGATAGTATCCGGATAAGTAGCCGAAAATAGCATCGTCTGACGTGATTTAGGTGTATGCGAAATGATATCTTCCATAACTTCAGCAAAGCCCATATCCAACATACGATCAGCTTCATCTAAGACCATAGTTTTTAAGCCATCAAGTTTTAGCGTGCCTTTGGTAAGGTGATCTTGTAGACGACCAGGCGTACCCACTACGATATGTGCGCCATGTTCAAGTGAACCAATTTGTGGACCAAGAGGTTTACCACCACACAGTAATACTAATTTGATATTAGGTACTGCGCGCGCTAATCTGCGGATTTCTTTACCCACTTGATCAGCTAATTCACGGGTTGGGCAAATCACTAACGCTTGCACACCAAAAAAGCGAGGGTTAATCTGATTTATAATGCCGATGCCGAAAGCAGCTGTCTTACCACTTCCTGTTTTTGCCTTAGCAATCAAATCCTTACCTTTAAGCACATGCGGTAAGCTTTGCGCTTGGATAGGCGTCATTTTTTTATAACCAAGTGACTCTAAGTTGGCTATCTGGTCGGCCGAAATTGAAAGTGAAGAAAAGCTATCGCTGGCCATGAGTAGATACCGTTATAAAAACCACAGATCATACCAGAGCGGGTTATACATCGAATAATAGAATTTAGGTCTTATTCGAGAAATACATCTAGGAAAAAGTTAACTTCGAAAGCTAAATGAACTATTGAGTATTAAGGACACATTGTTTTAGCCTTAGAAGCCGGCAGGTCATAATATTGATATAAACAAATCATTGCATTTTCATTGGCAGCTTCAACATCCATATGATGCAACAAATCTTGCCATAAACTGATCCGACTTGAATCATCAATATGCTGCTCTGAGCGATCACGTTTCGCCAGCCATAAACCGGTCCCATTAAAACTATAAACGGGTATTAAATCCTTACGCTGTGATGCCAGTACAATGTTCCGATTAAGGTTATCTAATACTAATGGTTCAGCATTAGGCCGTTCAAAATAACTCACCACCATATGTGCTTTGTTAATTGTGATTGCTTTAACATAGGTAAGCCGCATCTTACTTTCATCCATACCCATCGCGCTTAAGGTGAAATATTTGGCGATGGCAAAGTCTTCACAATCCCCCCCTTTTGTTACTAGCGTTTGTAAGGGCGTTGCCCAGTAATCTTCTTGTTTCCAGTGATCGATATCATCAACAAAATCAAACTGGTTTACAAAGTCATTAACACTGGTCAACTTCTTTATGTCAGACCATTGAGAGCCTGAATCGATAAGTGATTTCCATTGTTCTACTCTAGCTTGGGTAGCAGGATCTATACCTGTGGATTTCATCTCAGGTGTAGATGAACAGCCAACGAGTAATACCAGCATAAAACTCATTACTATTTTAAACATTGTCATTCTCCAAGGGACACATCGTGCGACACTTTATCATCTGGCGAATAAATACGGCAGATCAGCCTGCAACGTAATCTTAGTCGATTACTTACTCCCACATCACCTTTATAGTTTAATACTGACGACATACAGGCTTAAACAGAGATCTTATACATAAAACGTTTTCTAGCGTTAGGTCTGGGTAAAAACGCGTAAACTGTTCGCCATAATTATTGAGAAACGTCCAAACAATGAAATCTTCACAACTATCATTGCGATCACTGCTATTTCTGCTAGCTGGCTTAACAGCCTTGGCGCCATTAGCGATTGATGCTTATCTTCCGGCAATCCCATCAATGGCGATTAGTTTCGGTACGTCAATTCATCATGTTGAATTATCACTCAGTCTATTTTTAGCAGGCTTTGCAATTGGACAATTGATTGGTGGGCCTCTTTCCGATCATTTTGGCAGGCGCCTAACCGTTTTTATAGGACTATTCATCTTTGCACTCGGAACGCTCGGTATCATCCTTAGCTCGACATTGAACGGCTTATTATTATTCCGAATTATCGAAGCATTAGGTGGTGGTATGGCCATTGTGAATTCAGGTGCCATTATTCGTGATGTCAGTAGTGGTCGAGACAGTGCCCGAAACTTATCTCATATGGCACTCATCATGATGATGGCGCCATTATTCGCACCTGTAATCGGTATGGGGCTGTTACATATTACCGGCTGGCATGGCATATTTGCATTTCTACTTGCTTACACCGTGATAATTACCTTTTTTATCTATAAAAACATTCCAGAAACTAGAGCAAAAAATGAACATAGACCTAGTGCCATACAACGCTATTTGATGGTTCTTAAACACCGTCAAGCTCTAGGTTATTTGTTTGCACTTTGTTTTGCTTATGGTGGCATGTTTGCTTTTATCACCGGTTCACCTTCGGTATATATGGGATTTTTTGATTTAAGCGAAACGGTCTACCCACTATTCTTTGGTGCCAATATTGTCACCATGATTTTGGCAAACCGTATTAATGTCTGGCTGTTACGATACTACAACGCAAATCATTTGCTTTCATTAGGTCAATGTATTCAGTTAGTGACCGGCATTGCTTTATTAAGTTACGTATTAATAAGCGACTCACCAGTATTAGCGGTCATTGTTGGTTTAGTCATGTTGTTTGTCGGCTCACAAAGTTTTATTGTGTCCAACGCAACATCTAGCACCATAGAGTTTTTCCCTAATAATAGCGGTACCGCTTCTGCATTATTAGGTTCAAGTGGATTTGCTACGGGTGCTTTAGCGGGTTCTCTTGTTGGCTTATTAGGTGATGGTACGCCTTTCCCTATGGCCTTAGTGATGACAGGCTGCATCGTTATGGGCATCAGCTTACGCTTTATGATGCAACGGCCTGATAAGCTCAGGATAAACGGTTAACCGGTTATTCTGTTCAAAGACCTAATGGTACGACCACTATTTAATCTCGGTGGCTTAATCGTCCTACAAGTAATTTGTAAGCAATGCCGATAAATAACACTGGAATCAAAATAAACACCAATACAAATTCGGCTAAAATATAAACGACAGCGGTGACTGTATTATCTGTTTTAGATTTAATTGATGTAAATACTTTGGTAAGCTTTAGCTTAGACGTCAAACTTTCAAACCAGCCAGAATCTTGATCGTTAGCTGTCGCTGTATTGAGTGCACGCACGTCGTTTTCTGTTGATATTAATACTGAAATTGAATCTTGTCGTTCTGATTCTAACCAAGTCTGCATCATGTTAGATGTTAATACCATCGTTGGTACAACAAGTCGAAGTAAGGTTAAAACTAATATCAGTCTTATCACACTTTTTTGCTTAGTGACTGATATAGATTTGAAGGAAACCACCAAAATAGCAATAACTGAAATGCCAGCCAATACCCACCGAAATAGTTCAATATCGCTGAGGTCGAGAATTATTTTTTGTATACCTATCGAGGCTGACGCAACTAATAACACTGTGGATACTTGCTCAATCATATCGTTAAGTGGATCTAAAAGTTCACCGGGAGTTAAAGTAAGCCCTACACCCATCGGTTCAATCGCGAGCTCAGTACCTTGTGCCATAGAAATCACCGCGTTTAAACCTCGTAATACGGCATAAACAGACAGTGTAACCGTCAACATACTAGTAAGCTGTTGGCCAATATTTGACTCTAAGGGCATCCATAGCAAAACGCTACACACCACCAGCAATACTAAGTAACAAACACGTTGTGTTCTAGTCACGACTTTGACTCATTCTCGTTCAATTTTAACTTTTGAATAATCCCTTCCACTAACACTGAAACACCATAAGGTGCTTTGTTATTTGTCAGGATGGGTCGACTTTGCTTTATCGCCTCTTGTCCAAGACGAGAAACATAAATACCTACACCTATGCCCTGTCCAACACTGCCAGCCACCAAGCCAGACATTCCCGTTGATGTTTTTTCTATCATAGTGCTTATTGCCGCTTCAGTTCCAGCTGCCAACAAGGTCATTTTAATGATCTTAAAAAATACTTGCCATTGCCCGACACGTGTTAGCGACAAGCCATAGATTTTGTTAATTTGATTGACCAGTTTAAAAGAGCGCCATAGCGCTACGAGTGCATCCAGCACCGCTAATGGGCTAACGGCGATAAGCACGCCGAGATTGACACTTTCATGTTGAATCAAGCGATAAGCTTGTTTATCGAGTTGGTCAACAAAGTGCTCGGAAAGATATTCAATCACTTCGGCATCATTCAAATAATCTGGCTGATTATTCAAACATTTTATTAGCAACTCACCTTGTGGTGTCTTGCCATAAAGTGACTTTAGTTCGGTAATAAAAGAGTCTGATTTGCCATGACTACGCTCACGAACAAATAGTGCTGCTTGCTCTCTTAATTTTTCGGCCTTAGCTAATTGTCGTTGACCTTTGTAAAATCGAAATATCTCAACCGAGGTAAGTGCAACAAAAAACATAAGTAAGACACCAAAACTGACACCTAATAAACGATTAGTTGCCATTATTTCCATTAGGGTGACATAACAATGCCATGTAAATATGATGGCACTTATTGTTAACAGTAAAATTAGCGCTTTTTTACCCCATGATTTAACGTTTTTATTTGTTGTATAGTCCTTGCTAGTAACGGCCACATTATCCTCGCCAGAAATGGTTTCTGGCACGCCCCAATCACTATCATCGTCAACGGTTCTAAAATAAGGATCACGCTCAGCCACTAGAATTTATCTCCTAATAAAAAAGTTAGCACCTTATCCATTCTAATCGATGGCAATCTAGCACCATTCGCTAAACCTTCAACCTCAGGTGGTTGCAATGCTTCAGGGATCCAATGTTTTAATACCGCCCATTCATCTGTTGTTGGAATGTGATCTGGGATCGGAATGGGATCAACAACCCCACGCTTTCCTTCAGCATTAGTCACTCGTAATAAATCGTTTACTTCTTGAGTGCAACGTATTGAGCAAGCTGATTCCGTGTCAATATGGATTGAGTTTCTGAGTTTCTGTGAGCAAGTTCTGACTATGATGTCATTAACTAAACTACGTAAATTTTCATGCTGGCTGGCCAGTACGCGATCAGGTTTAGAAGCTATAAATAAAATACGTTCAATTTTAGTGGTAAACAGTTTTTGTAAGGCATTGATTGAACCGTAACGATAACAATCCATGACACGGCTTTGTGCCAACATCATGTCTTCAAAGTTTTCTTGACCGCCACTAATTATCTTTAGGGCATCTACCAGCACAACTTGTCGGTCGATATCATCAAAGAAGTGTTTATTGAATGGTTTAACTATCAAGTCAATATAATCCTGATAGCGTTGTGACATCACTTTATAAATACTATGGTCACTAGCATTAGATAACGCCTCTTTGTCATAGTTGTGTAAGCCAAGTAATGGAAAGAAAGCAAAGTTTGCACTATGGTTATCTTCCAACAACATTCTACCCGGTTGAATAAGAGTCAGCCCTTCCTGTTTGCATTGTTTCAAATACTGTTTAAATTGTTGATATATTTGTGTGATTTGAGCTTCGCCCAACACATCAAATGGATTAATCGTTTGCAGATGCCTATACAAATCACCTAACAAATGCTTCCGTACAACTTGTTTGCTTAAATCCGTTTGGTCAAAACACCAATTAATATAACTTTGTCCAATAAGCGGTAAATCCAATAACCACTCACCAGGATAATCTCTGATTTCAATATTAAACGTACTTGTTTCACCTAAAACACGATTAAAAACCGAGTTCCGTTTATAAACGACTTGCACGATAGCACTACTTAATGATTGTGTAGGTTGAGGCCATTGTGGCGGTTTAGATGATAATGCTGTGATGCCCGCTTTATAATCAAATAAATCGTAGCCTTGGGAAGGTAATAAGTTTACTTCCAGAATACGTTGATCTCGTGCCGCTAAAAAGCTGGCTAATCCTGCTTCATTTGAATAGCGTAACTGATGAATCAGGCTAGTAATAAATGTCGACTTTCCGCTGCCGCTAAAACCAGTGACGCCAATACATATATGCTTATCAAATGCACGCCCAACGACCTTACCTGCATCATCAATGATGTTATTCGTACATCCCTTAACGTCTACCGTTAGTTTTTTAAGTTTGGATGTTAAATTGTCGAGCACATGCAGTCCTTATGGTTAAACTAAAGCGAAGTCACCCTATTACGCCCTTGGTCTTTAGACTGATATAAAGCTTTGTCAGCTCGAATAGTAAGGCGCATTGGATCTTCACCATCACCTAACTGTGCTACACCAAAACTCGCCGTCACTGAAAATGCCTTAATCTCAGTCTGTTCAGCAATTAATACCCGAAGTTTATTAGCCAGTTGAGAAGCGTTTTCTCTTGAAGTATTCGTCAACAGAATCGAAAATTCATCGCCCCCCCACCGTGCTGGAATATCTATTTCTCTTAAATGTGCTCGCAAGACTTCTGCTACTTTATATAACACTAAATCACCTGAAAAATGACCATACTCATCGTTGACGGGTTTAAAGTTATCAAGGTCAAACACGATTAGCGATAACGGCTCTTTAAACCGCTTGGCTCTGGCGCATTCGCTGATTAGTTTTTTTTCAAAACCACGCCTATTAAAAAGCAAGGTGAGTGAATCCGTGGTGGCGAGTTGTTCGACTTCATGAATTTTAATATTTAATTGGTGATTAAGTTCATTCAACTCTTCTGTTCGAGTATCGACTAGTAGCTGTAAACCTTCCTTATCACGTTGATTTTGCTGTTGAAGGGTTTTCTCTGCGTTTATATCACGATGAGCACCTATCATCCTTTTCATGGAACCATCGCTATTCCACTCGACGATACGCCCTCTATCTTCAATCCAAACATATTTGCCATCTTTCGTTTTACAGCGATACTGTATTTTATAAGTATCAGACACCTGATTTATATAGTTATCGAAGTGCTCCATTACACGTTTAAAATCATCTGGATGGATGACACTTTCCCAAGTGATTACATTATTATCGAGTTCGCTGACATCATAATTAAGCATTCGAAACCAGCCTGGACTGCGGTAAACATGACCAGTACTAGCATCCCAATCCCATATACCGTCACTAATGATCTCTAAAATAGCCGCTAAAGTGTCTTCGCCTATTTCTGGTAGTCCTACTGACTTCATGTAACTAGTCTCTCTATACATCATTACATTCAATGGTATGTTAATTAATATAGTAGTACAAACTAATTCACAATCTATAAGATTAAGTTCTTGCATCAACCTCTTATTGATACTAAATAACGTAGAGCACTAACTTTTAAGATATTTTTTAAATATTCAGCTTAACTATTTGTAGATACTATTATTACTGCGTGGTATTAATCTAGTAACCGTCATATAATCAATTTAAATAGGTAGATAAGGGAATTGTCGAAACTATGTTTGCAATACACTTTTTGAATTATATCCAAAATGTAAAAAAGCATTATTTATGGCTTATTACTATCGTTATCTCCTTAGTGATAACCGAAATAGTTATGAGTGCCCTGAGCTTGATATTCCATGGTGCAGTGACAACCGATTACCTGATCACGGGCGTAGTTGTTTCAATACTCATGGCTTTTATTGTAAGTGGCATGACTATCTACTTTCTCAGAAAACTATCCGATCTAAATGGCGATAATAAGTGCCTAGCTGAAGTAATCAATGCCAGCCCTATACCGATCGCGATTTATGATATTGATCATAATATCGTAATGATAAATCGCGAGTTTACTAGGATCTATGGCTATACGATTGATGCCATTCCTACACTAGATGATTGGCAGAGAATAGCTTATCCGGATGAAGACTACCGACATTGGGTTAAAGAGTCGTGGGCGCTTAGGTCAAAAAAACATCATGAAGTTGGACGTGAGTTAGATCCATTAGAACTAAAAATTCACTGCATGAATGGGGCAACAAAATCAGTGATAGCAACAATCACTGATCTGGAAGAATATCAGCTAGGGCTCAAAATGCTTGTACTTTGTGATACCACAGAAAGTGCATCTATCTCACAGGCAGTTGTAAAGTCGCACAATATTTTACAATCAGTTATCGAAACCATTCCTTTCCCTATTTATTGGAAGGATAAAAACTTACGCTATCTTGGCAGCAATACAGCATTTGCTAATGATGCTGGTGAAACTTGTCCTGAAAATATCATTGGCAAGCTCGACTCCGAATTAAGATGGACAAATCACTCAACATCATATGAAGCCGGTGACCTTAGTGTTATTCAGTCAGGTCAATCTAAACTTCCTTATGAAGAAGCTCAAACATCAGCTGATGGCGAAGCCATTTGGTTACGCAAGTCCAAGTCACCGTTACTCGATGACGTGACAGGTGAGACATTAGGCTTATTAGGTATCTATGAAGACATCACTAAGCAAAAAGAGATAGAAGATAGACTCTGGCTAACTCAAACTTTTTTTGATAAATGTAGTACGGTATTTTTCCACGTTAGTCCGAATGGTGATTTACTACATTCTAACCAATATGCTTGTGAGATCTTGGGCTATACTAATGAAGAATTACTCGGTATGCACCCTTGGGATTTAGATTCAGAATATACTGAATCTGCATGGGCACAGGCGTGGGAAATCCAAAAAGAGAGAGGCACAGTCGTTTTTGAAACACGATATCGTCGTAAAGATGGAACGATACATGATGTCGAAGTCACTAGTCACTATATTCTCTACAACGGCCAAGAATTTAGTTTTACACTCGTACAAAACATTTCTGAACGCAAACAAGCTACACAAACCTTAAGCAAAAAAGAAGGCTATCAACGCGCTTTAATAGATAACTTCCCTTTTGCTGTCTGGCTAAAGGACACCGAAAGTCGCTTCCTAGCGGTCAACCAAGTATTGTCTGACAGTCTCGGCTTAGCCAGTAAGGATGACTTGGTAGGCAAGAATGATTTTGATATTGCAAGCCGTGAGCTAGCCGTAGCCTATCGTGAAGATGACCTTCGGGTCATGGAATCACGCGAGCAAAAAATCGTAGAAGAAATAGTAGAGCACGATAAACAAACCAGATGGGTCGAAACATTCAAGGCACCCGTCATTGACGAGACTGGCGATCTTTTAGGTACGGTTGGTTTTTCTCGTAATATATCTAAACGCAAGTTCTATGAAGCTGAATTGCGAATAGCAGCCATCGCTTTCGAATCACAAGAAGGCATGATTATAACTGACGCCGACACCCTGATATTGAAAATCAATCATGCATTCACCCGAATAACGGGCTACACAGAAAAAGATGCTGTCGGCTACAAAATGCAGCTATTAAAATCAGGTATTCAAGATGCTAACTTTTATGCCGACATCTGGAAATCTATACATGACAAAGGAAGTTGGCAAGGTGAAATATGGAATCAACGCAAAAATGGTGAAATATATCCTGCATGGCTAACCATTACAGCAGTGAAGGATGAGGATGACAACGTGACTCACCATGTTGCCACTATGTTGGATATCACCTCACGTAAAGAAATAGAACGTGAAGTTCAGCATCTTGCCCATCATGATGCTTTAACTGACTTACCTAACAGAACCTTATTGACTGATCGCTTAAATCAAGCACTTGCTCATGTTCGACGGGAAGATTCAAAGCTGGCGATTATGTTTCTTGACCTTGATAATTTCAAACCAGTGAATGATTCACTAGGCCATGACATGGGTGATTTAGTATTAAAAGAAGTAGCTGACCGCCTCCGTAACTGTGTGAAACGTCAATCAGACACCGTCTCACGTATAGGCGGAGATGAGTTTGTAGTTCTGCTGCCACGCATCGACAATCAAAGTGATGTAGAAAAAATCGCACACAAAATATTAGATGCTATTAACACACCGTTTAACATTAATAATCACACCATTAATATCTCGACAAGTATCGGTATCGCAATTTATCCTACGCATGGAATTGATGCTAACTCGCTAATGAAAAATGCTGACAATGCCATGTACCAAGCTAAAGATTCTGGCCGAAGTTGCTTTAAATTTTTCACCGAAGAGAGCAACAATCAAAAGCCAGAGTGATCAATAAACACTAACTTTTATAACGTACTGGCTGTAAATTAATAAGTGCACATATTTCTTCCAACACTATCGCCTTACCCCATGCGCACTCAGTACAAAGTGATCTTACGATTTTAAACAAAGCCATTAGCCAAATACTCTGATCACGCGTAAAATTCATCCTTTTAATTCATTGAGATGCACTATGGCTCAGTACGTATACAGCATGAATCGCCTCGGTAAGATTGTTCCCCCGAAACGCGAAATTTTAAAAGATATATCACTCTCCTTTTTTCCCGGAGCCAAAATTGGTGTACTGGGTCTTAATGGTTCAGGTAAATCTACTCTACTGCGTATCATGGCGGGTCTTGATAAAGATTATATTGGTGAAGCTCAACCGATGCCTGATATTAAGATCGGTTACTTACCACAAGAACCAGAGCTTGATGACAGTAAAACAGTTCGTGAAATCATTGAGGAATCAGTATCTGATGTAAAACAAGCTCTAGCTGATTTGGATGCTATTTATGCCGCTTATGCAGAACCTGATGCTGACTTTGATGCCTTGGCAAAAAAACAAGGTGAATTAGAAAATCTCATTCAAGCCAAAGATGGTCATAATCTTGAAAATGCTCTTGAACGTGCTGCCGATGCCTTACGCCTGCCACCTTGGGATGCTAATGTAGCAGTCTTGTCAGGTGGTGAACGTCGCCGTGTTGCCTTGTGTCGTTTATTGCTTGATAACCCTGATATGTTGTTATTAGACGAACCAACTAACCATCTTGATGCTGAGTCAATTGCCTGGATGGAACGTTTTCTTCAAGACTTCCCTGGAACTGTGGTTGCTATTACCCATGATCGATATTTCTTGGATAATGCCGCAGGTTGGATCTTAGAACTCGATCGTGGTCGCGGTATTCCGTATGAAGGCAATTATTCTGCTTGGTTAGAGCAAAAAGATGCACGCCTACAACAAGAAGCCAAAGAAGAAGCATCACATCGCAAGGCCATTCAAGCTGAGTTAGAGTGGGTTCGCCAAGGTGCAAAAGGTCGACAATCTAAATCTAAGGCACGTTTGAAATCATTCGAAGAAATGAATTCTCGTGACTTCCAAAAACGTAATGAAACCTCAGAAATTTATATTCCACCTGGACCACGTTTAGGTGACAAGGTTATTGAGCTAAACAATATCACTAAATCATATGGTGATAAATTATTGTTTGAAAACTTAAATATCACCATTCCAGCCGGCGCAATAGTCGGAATTATTGGTGCCAATGGTGCGGGTAAATCAACCCTCTTCCGTATGATTAGCGGTGAGGAACAGCCTGATTCTGGGTCTATCGATATTGGTAGTACGGTTCAACTTGCCTACGTCAATCAAGCACGTGAATTAGATGGTAAAAAAACCGTATTTGAAGAAATTTCAGATGGTAACGACATGATCACGGTCGGAACTTATCAAACCCCTTCTCGTGCCTACTGTGGTCGATTCAACTTTAAGGGTTCAGATCAACAAAAATTTGTAAAAGATCTGTCTGGTGGTGAACGCAATCGATTACATATGGCGAAGTTACTTAAAGCCGGTGGCAACGTATTATTACTCGATGAACCGACAAATGATTTAGACGTGGAAACATTACGTGCATTAGAAGAAGCCATTCTGGCTTTCCCAGGTTCAGCCGTGGTCATCTCGCATGATCGTTGGTTCTTAGATCGTGTTTGTACTCATATGATTGCCTATGAAGGCGATTCAAGCGTCAGTTTCTTTGAAGGTAACTACACTGAGTACGCTGACGATTATCGTAAACGTTTCGGCAAAGATCACCAGCCAGAGCGTATTAAATATCGCAAAATGAACTAAATAGAAAACCAGCTTAATAAAAAGCCCCAGCAGCATATACTACTGGGGCTTTTTTATGTGTGACTCTTTAATCCGGTAATTCATCAAGCTTCTCCCCTGATTGAAAACCATCATACATTTGACGAAAAGGCCCTGCGACAAACTTAGTTGGACCATTCAGTTTGAACTCACACTTGCCTGATGGTGTTGGAAAGTTGCCTTCCTTGTGTGGCGCACGATTATCTTTTGTGCCTACAGTAAGTCGAGCAAACCCATGTTATTTCATATAGTTGAGGTCAATACCATCACACGCTGGTGAATCCCAATCTACATAGTTTTCAAGGCATTCAGTGTCAGACCATTTGAAGTTTTCGTCTTCATAGCCCATACGTTTAGCCTAGAGATTCAACACATTTGGCATTATAAGTAAGATATAAATGTCCCCAAGATAAGACCATACCTTCCATTTCAGCACCCATGGATGCTGGTAATACAATATCGGCATAGGCAGCGGTATCAGACATAAAATGCTCTGCTGATACCATAAAAAGATCTTCACGTTTTAAGCCTTCGATAATCTTATTTGTTTCAGGTGCTTGGGTTACTGGATTAGTATTCCAACACATCATCGATTTAATCGGCGTATCTAACTTAGTCTTCCCTGTTAATGTACGGCCGAGTTGGAGGCAGTTAACGATCGGCGTATTTTCTGGAATTAGATCTGGACGACAGATAACATCAAATTTGTAAGGATGCTCCCATACTGGGAACTGCAAAGCACCATTGAACAGGTGTCAGGACAATCATGCGGACAACCGCCATGATGGGTTTTTTTTAAAGATGTATTCATCGTTATTTCCTTTGTGAGTTAATTTAATTAATACTACAAAGTTATAATTTCAGACTATACACCTAAATATAGTCGGGCAATTTTCCCGCTGACATAATTTTTATACGATTTCTAAATAAAATTAAATAGTTTTTATTTCGATAATTTCAATATTGAGATCACCCATAGGTCGTTTCCATGTGACTAAATCACCTAAATGTGTTTCCAATAAAGCATTAGCTAATGGGGATATCCAACTTATTTTGCCTAGTTTAATATCAGCCTCATCTTCACCGACAATCGTAAATGTGTAAGTAGTGTCAACGTCATCAATCACTGTTGAACCTATGCTGACAGTATTACTCTCTGGGGCAACATTACGAATGAGTTGGGCACTCGCCAACCTTGCTTTTAGATAACGTAATTCCCGACCGATCTGATTCAAACTGACTTTAGTCGTCATATTATCAGGATCATCCGTTAATTTCTGCTGCTCTTTTAATAGCTGTTCATGCCGACTATTTAACAGTTCGAGTCCTTCCGCAGTAACATAATTAGGCTGTGTACTTATTGGCCATTCGGGTTGATCATCGCTAACTTGATCACCATCCGGCTCTTTCACAAATGCTCTGCTCATAACTCACCATCCTTCTTAGATAAATTTCATTTCACTTATTTAAAATACCAGTGAAATTAAACTAAAGACGCTAGCTTGATGTTTATCTACGTGAATCTTGAATGTGGCAATTCTATTTAGTTATTTATATGGTTGGAGCATTCAAAACTCGCACTTCACGTTGTGGGAATGGAATTTCGAAACCATGTTCTTGCAGCGCTTCTAATATCATCAACATAAGATCGCCACCAACACGATTTTTTCCATCATCAATACCCTGCATCCAAAATTCAACAAACATGTTAATTCCCGAATCGCCAAATCCATCTATTTCACAATCGGGACGTTCTTCAATTGGAATATCATCACCACTCATCACTTGAGGATGCGTAGCAACTACACTTTTAATGATCTCAACTAATTTTCTTACATCACTATGGTAAGCAACTGAGAAATCAACACGGTAACGTTGTTTCTTGTTTTTATGTGTCCAGTTAGTAAAGCTTTCGACAATAAATTTTTCATTTGGCACCATTATATCTTTGCCATCGAATGTTTCTAAGGTTGTAGACCGTAGATTCAATTCACGTACGATGCCTGTTCTACCATCTTCTAGTTCAATGTAATCTTCAATAGAAATTGATTTGTCGACTAAGATAATAACGCCGGATATAAAATTAGAAGCAATAGCTTGTAAACCAAAGCCTAAACCAACGCCCAATGCCCCACCGAATACTGCAAGCGCAGTAAGGTTGATACCCATCACTTGGAGCAATAATAAAAAGACAATGAGGGTTATGGTAACTTCAAGGAGTTTAGCAGCGACTTCCTTAGTACGAAAATCAAGTCGCTCCTGTTTTCTAATGAGATCTTGGCCTGTTAGGTTGGACGCTCTGCCAAGCCAAAACAATAATGAGCCAAAGATAGCGACCCGAAGTACCCCATATACTGATAATTCTATATTACCTATATTAATAGAAATACCTTCAAGTATTGAGATTAAACTGCCTAATGCACCAATCAAATGTAGGAATAATATCGGCATTCCTATCCATTTAACTATTCGACAGATCGTCGTATTTTTCACCAGTTCTTGAACAATTGAATTAAACAACAAAAGGACTGCCACAATTAATGCGGTCTGAATGATCCAATCATGTGAAAATGTTTTTGGGGTTACTTCACTCGCTATTCGTAGCATCAAAATGGCTAAAAGCGGAAAAATTAAATCGCCTAATTTCCCTAAAAACACATAAATGGGATGATGCTCATTTTCAGATTTTGCCTCTAGAAAAGAAGCGTATTTTCTAATTCTAATTGCAACCGTATAGGCGACTAAATAAATACCGAAAATTATACCAATCTGCATATAAGTTTCAGGCTGACTAAACACATGTGAGGCTCGACTCTGGAACTGTTCAATTATCTGAGAGAGCTTTTCCATTATTTTTATCACCTTTAAATTGAATTCATTGTCCTGAGCAAGTTAACTCTAACGGTAACCTGCGTTTAGTCGTGTTACCGTCAAGTTTATCATCAATAATTTAAATTAAGGTTGTTTGTTCAATATTCGGTACCACTATCATCGATAGGTATGGAAAATAATAAATGGCCACAAGCTAATTGCTATTGGACTAGTTCAAAATGGATTGCATCATCGCTTTAAGTAGCCCCCTTAACGATGTGGCTTTGTCATTATCAAATTTGGGGCTTAAGCTCGATTCATCCATATATGAACGCATTGCAATTTCTAGTTGCATGGTGTTGATACCTAGTGATGGCTGGGCATAATGTCGGGTTATAAATCCTCCTTTAAATCGTCCATTCTCAACCCAAGAATAGTCACCATTAGTTTTTATAACGTCCATTATTTTTTCAATAATTTCATGCTGGCACGTCGTACCATCTGCAGTACCTATATTTAGGTGAGGCAATTCACCATCAAAAAACCGTGGTACTTCTGAACGGATTGAGTGCGCTTCCCATACAATTACATTGCTATGAATAGCTTTAATTCGTGCGATCTCTGATGCGAGTGCATCATGATACGGATACCAAAATTTATCTAGCCTACTTTTTACTTCTATAGCATCTAGCTTAGCTTCATGTTCGTAAATTGAATTACCGTCAAAAGTATCCGTTGGACAGAGTCCTGTGACATTACTGCCCGGATATAAACTCATATCATCCGCAGAGCGATTAAGATCGACAACATAACGTGAATAATTTGCAGATATCACCGTTACATCTATGTCTTGTAAAAAATCGTAGAGTTCCTCCAAATACCAGTCTGTATCTGGAAGGCTCATTGACTCTTGACTCATACGAGGAATCAACCACTCAGGCAATTGCGTGCCAACGTGTGGCATTGATACAAGCAGTTTACTCTTGCCGCGTTTTAGCTTAAAAATATCACTGTCTAGTTCACGCTGATCATTATTCATCACAATGCCTCCCTCTTTAAATCCACTTAAATTCCTAACCCTGCTATGGCTTGTTCTAAATCCTGGATTAAGTCAGATACATCTTCTAGACCCACTGAAAGCCTTATTAATGAAGCCGTGATACCTCTCTCCACTAATTGATCTTCAGCCATACCAAAATGTGACGTATTTACAGGCTGTGAAACTAAACTTTCAGTCCCACCTAGGCTTGGTGCCAAGGTAAATAGTTGCAAGTTATCCACTAACTGGATCGCAACATCGCCGCCGCCATTGACTTCAAAGCTCAGCATTCCACCGTAGCCAGACATTTGGCTTTTAGCAAGTTCATGATTAGAAGTGCCGGCTAAACCAGGGTAATAAACATTTTTAACCGCTGGGTGGGCATCAAGATAATGTGCAATTGCAGATGCATTACTATTATGACGTTGAATTCTTAATGGCAAGGTGCATAAGCTTCGAGTCAATTTATGTGCAATTTCTGGCGCAATCATCTGGCCTAAGTTTTTTCGCCAAGCATTAACTCTATTTAAATACTGGGTGTGACCGGAAAGTACTCCAGCCGTTAAGTCGCTATGGCCCCCCAGAAACTTGGTTGCACTTTGTATTGCAAAGTCGGCGCCTAATAGTAGGGGTTTTTGGTTAATAGGCGATGCGAATGTATTATCTACGGCAAGCAATGCACCATATTTATGGGCGAGTACGGCTATTTCAGCAATATCAATTATCTTTAATGTCGGGTTAGATGGCGTTTCAAAAAATACTAAATCAACACCAATTTTAAGATGCTTTTCTAATTGTTTTAAATCAGCAGAATCTATAAAACGTGTCACAATGCCCAACTCTGGTAGCTGCTGTTTGAGCAATTGCATTGTCCCGCCGTAAATATCACCTACGCAGATCATGCCTCGCCTAGCATAAGTTAAAAACAAAGATGATATTGCAGCCATGCCTGATGAAAAAGCTAATGACTGCTCAGCGCCGTCAAGCAGCGCTAACCTTGATTCAAGTGCTTTAATTGATGGGTTCATGCCATAGCGTGTGTACAAGTAGCCCTCTTTATCACCCGTCACAACATCAACTAAATCAGCTGTCGAATCAAAACAGAATGTCGTCGTATCGTAGAGTGGCATACTCGGCGAACCTAAAACATCGTGAATGTCGCCACCATGTATACATAATGTTGAAATATTTTGTGTCGTTGACATAACTACTCCTCCTACACAGCTCACAAGTTTCATAGTATGAAACTATGTTTAACTTAATGAGCACAAATTACTTAAACGAACTATAAATGTCAATATACTTCAATCAAACAATAAATATTATCAGAATTATTCATCTATTGTGACCACCGAAAAATATATAAGTCACCGTTATAAAACGATTTTTCATAATTACACTCCTTATATACTCGGCTAAAACTGCCTCTTAGAGAGTACATCTTAAGTGTAATTGTTTATGGTATTTAAACTTGTTTTAATGAACGCTCATTTGATTAACCCAACCAGGAGAAAATTCAATGAAATATAAAAAACAAGCAATTGCAGACCAGCAACCTTCTATGAATGTCGAAGGCGTACAAGCATGGTTAGGTGATACTTTCGTATGTCAAGGCGACAAAGATAAGACTATCTGTGCAGGTTTCTTTCATTTAAAAAGTGGTAAACCATTAGTCTACACTTATGATTATGAAGAAATGAAAGTCATTGTTGATGGTGAATTTTTTATTACAGATTCAACAGGAAATACAGTACATGCTGTTAAAGGCGACGTACTGTATTTTGCTGACGGTGACACAATTACTTTTGATACACCAACGTTTGGTATCGGCTTCTTTACTGGCCAACGCCAACCGATCCCAGCCTAGTACTTAAACCGTACACAAAAAATAATACCATCGATAGTCATTTTCAATGATTATCGGTGGTATTTTTTTTCATACATCACATCATTAAATCGTAAATAAACCTATACTAATTAAGGCTGTGATTTTTGTCGGTGACTCCACACAGCAGCCTCTAACCTACTCGTCAAATTCAACTTACGTAGTAAATTTTTAATATGCACCTTAACGGTCGTATCACTTATACCTAATTTATTGGCTATCGTTTTATTGTTCAGACCTTCAGCCAAACATTCCAGTATTTCAGTTTCTCTCGCTGTGAGTGACACGTCCGTAATATTTGTTTTTGTTACAGGCGTCAACAATGCGTTTTTCAATATTTCTGTCAGACTATCCTGCAAAACGGTAACGCCAACTGAAGCTTTTAACAGATCACTAGTCAATTCTTCAGGTTCCATATCTTTCAATAAATAACCGTCAGCACCGGCACGTAATGCTTCTAATAAATCATCCTCAGCATTCGACACCGTCAATATAATAAAATGAGCCTTAAGATCGGTAGCCTTAAATCTTCGCAAGGTCTCTAAACCATCCATACCTTTCATATGAAGATCAATTAATACCATATCAGGTAACAGTTGCTGAGCGAGATCTAAGCCTTCTTGTCCTGATGCCGCTTCACCAACGACTTCAAAATGCTCATCATCTGAAATGATCTGACCAACACCTTTACGAAACAACGGATGATCGTCGATCAACATAACTCTAATCTTATTTGTCATAATTACCTTCTTTAATATCTATTGAGCCAATTTGGGCATAAATGTTAATTTAACGCGGGTTCCACCATTTCTTATAGCCATAACGTCGATAGTGCCACCTAGATTGTGTGCTCGTTCTTTCATAATCGCCTGCCCATGATGGTCATATTTATCATCAGCAGGAATAAAGCCACTACCATTATCGTCTATTGTCATTTCTACGGAATCGTTCTTTTTCACCATCATTAAAATGGTCACTTTATTGGCACCAGAGTGACGCACTATATTTGATAAAGCTTCACGGACTACTTGCAGAATGTGGAATTCTTCATTTACGGTTAATCGACAATTCACTAAGCGATTATCTAATGTAATTGTTAGATTGGAGCGTTGCGAAAACTCATCTATAGCCGATTGAATTGCATAGCCAAGGCCTCGTAAATCCATATGGGCACGAAACGTTGACAATAACTCTCGTAAACCTCGGTAAGCATAATCCAAACCTTCACGTAAATCGCTCAAATCAACTTTATCACCATTGTCATCGGTCAGATTGCCGACTTTTGTCTGTAATCTAGCCAGCTGAATCTTCATATAGGAAAGTGATTGTGCCAAAGAATCATGTAACTCTCGGCCAATGGCTGCGCGTTCTTCAAGTATCGCTATTCGCCGCCCTTCTTGATCGTTACTTTGAAACTTAGTAACCATGGTCAGTAACTTCGCAGTAATATCGAGTATTTTAATTTCAGAGTCTTCTAGAAAACGTTCGCTATCCATCTCTACTAAAAGGATACCCATCGCAGCCGATGAGCCAGAAAATATCACGCCAAGGCAACAGACTTCAACACCATCAGCATTCTCTTCATGGTACTTAGCCATGCCAGAAATCTCGAGTTCATTGTAAACCTCTTTCCTGATTGGGATGGGTGCATGGTCCGAATATATGACGCGCTCTGTCGATATAACCGCAGCATCATCGGTATAAATTACCGATACATTGTTGAACTTCATTGCTCGTTCGAGTGAGTAAAGCATTTTGAGTAAGGTTCTTTCACTCAAAGTATTATCATTTGCCATTTGTACAAATTTAAACAAAAATTCTTGAGCATTGATGAGCGCCCTAACGTGATCACTGGTATTACTTGCCCAAGATGACTCTGTCACATAACCTTCTAATCGCGCGGTCAATTCATAAACAGACTGTTCCAAATAGGAAAACTCATCTGTCATGAGTTTTGGTTCATCACGATTAAGCTTATCCAGCATAAACTTATTAAGGTTACCTAACCGCGTAATTAAGAATCTTTGCCCCTCTAAAGCAATTGTTGCGATACAGATCATAATGAACAACAAGCCCATCAATTGGAGTAATGCAGTTATTGACTGCTTCACTTCAATATCATTGTGTATCGCGAGGTTTAATTGTTCATATGACAAAATAACCGCGTTTGCATGTTTCATAATGATATCTAAAGGCATTTGGTTACGTATTGCGGCATCAAACTTTTTCTGAGCCTTATCCACATTATCTACCGCATAAATAGAATCCGTCGTCTTAAATCCCTTATCCGTATCAAGATCAGTTATAAAATGATTATACATTGAGGACAGTCTAATTTTAGCTTCTTCAACATCGCTTACTTCAGCAACCGCTAACTCACTATGCCAATAAGTTTTTTGTGCATCAATTTTGCCTATAGTTGCTTGACGAGAAGGAATATAATCGAGTAAGAACATCGAGCCAGCCTGCATTAACGTTACCGTAAGGGCAATACAGAGTAATAACAGCACGAGTCTGATATAGATTACATGCTTACTGAACGCTCGAATCTTAGATACTAGTTTAGTATAATTAAACAACATATAACTCTATTCACCTTCCTTAATTTTGGGCAGTTAATTCCAGACTAACATTATGACTTTATTACTTTTATGCATGGCAACACTTAGCACCATTTTTATGATTATTTTCGGAATGTGGTGGGAAAATAATGCCCCATTTACAATTCATATGACGGCATTAATCATGTTCATTGTTACCATCTTTTCCTTAATTTTGTTAATTACCATTTATCCCATTCTAAGGTCACGTTTCACGGCTACTTCCTCAAGTAATAATCTCGACAATCTTTCATGGTGTACTGACGCTTCCAACAAACTTTCAACACCTGCGGCCGTTCTTCGAGGTTATACCGTTATCTTCACTAACAACATGTTCCTAACTGAACTGGGATTATCAGGGACAAGCGAACAAGTCATCGATCTACCCATAACCAATTTAGTCCATCCCTCAGACCATGACAATCTAGCACAAATGATCGCCACATCTGCTGATGACCTTCAAAAAAACGAAGCCACAACCCTTCGCATGCTATATGTTGATGGCACGAGTATTCCTGTTCATATTTCTTTGTCGCCTTTACGCCAGAGTGGTGACTCCAGTTTAAACTTATTGCAGTTTTCAACAGTATCTCATCACAAAGCGGTCGTTAGTCCGACCATAGATCAATTTGATAGCCGTTTTATCCTTGATAGTGTTGAACAAATTGTATTTCAGATAAATGTTGAACAACAACTTATCTTCCTTAATCCATCTTGGGAACGAATGCTTGATCACACTCTGGTGGAAAGTATCAATAAACCAATTCTATCTTTTATCCATCCAGAAGACACTCAACTTTTCGAAGCTCGTTTAGGCCCCCTATCACGAGGTCAACGCAAGACCTGCCACGTTCAAACACGTTTAATTGCAAAAAATGGTTGTTCATTGTGGGTTGAAATGAGAGCCAGCACCGCATCATCACTTAAAGGTGAGTTTACTAGCGTAATTGGCACATTCACTGATATCAGTCGAATGAAACAAACTGAAATCAGCTTAAAAGCCAATAGAAAGAATCCAAACGATATGATTCTTAGTAGTTTCCCTGTCATGATTTACCGTTGTAAAAATGACCGAAGCTGGAGTTTTGAATTTGCGAGTGATGGCTGCCTTGAAGTAACTGAATATGAAGCCTATGAGATAGCTAAATCGCCTGGTTTTTCATATATGCAAATCATTCATGAGGATGACAAAACCCAGGTGTGGGAATATATACAGCAACAAATTTTAAAAGAACAAAAATTCCAACTTGTCTATCGAATTATCACTCGAACTGGGAAAATAAAATGGGTGCTAGAACAGGGACAAGGGATATATTCAAGCACCGGTGATTTATTATCATTAGAGGGATTAATTACCGAAATTAGCCCGGTTAACGACGACATTAATCCCTCTCTATTTGAATTACAACGACTTTTAGTTCTCCCTAAAAATCACTCTATCAACTAACATTAATCACTTTAACCTATCGTAATAGGTGTCAGTTTATCAATCACTATGATGGCGTACCATCATCATATTTTGATAACCACTCAACTGTCACGTCTTTGTAAGTCAGTCCTTTATACTCTGCTAATTCAGGATGAAGTCCCTTCAAAACACGATGAAAGCGTTTTGCCCATTGTGGGTTTGTAACGAGTTCATTCATATTGATCAGATAGCCACGAATACCAAACACGATGCCATTACTTCTCGGCAAACGAAATAACGTTTGTAATTCAACACGCAGATGTACTTTCTCACCTACATTTTCTGGTGTCACTGACAGACGTTCTGGTCCCCATAGAGGATAGGTTTCAGGTGATGTATCTAAGCGAGGATTTATCGTCATCGTCCAGTTAAGACGTCGAACAGGGCTACCCAGTTGAAGATTAAGCAAATACTTCAATGCGCGATCAAATACGCCTAGTTCATTAGCTACTGGTACTGGACCATGCCATTCTTTATAAGACATGCCGACATCAATCGCTAATGACCAATCAGCTTGTGAAGTAACAATAGCTGCATCAGCAAAAAGATTGTTGTCACGCTGATCGAGTACAACCCAATCACCCTGAACTTGACGCCCAATATATTCAAGCGGCTCCATAGGTAAAGTCGATGCATCGCCAAATACAAATTGATTTGAAATACCTAAAGGTTTGTTAACCCAGGTCCATGTATCACCCTCTTTAGTCAGACTAAATTGGTCAGGGTAATCACTCGACATTGAATCCATAATAAGCTCTAAGGTATCCCATTGTGCATCCATCATATGTGGCAAACACAGGTAACGATCAGGATCTTTAGCTAATGTTATTTTTTTATCTTCACATTCAGCTACATAATGTTCATCTACATCTACTGCAAACTCTGTAATTGATCCTACTGCTGTTTTAACATGGGGCTCAATATTAACCGAATACATGTATTCATCTTCCGGAAAAGGAAAAGGAAATCGTTCAATGGCTTCAGGTGAGTTGCTAAACGTATAATCGTCTCTGAATGTTTCTTTTTTGAATGTTTGACTCATAATTTTACCCTAGAGGTTAACCACTATATTTTGGCATTTAGCCCGAGAAACGCACGGCATTATTTTCTTGCCACCTGTTTTTTCTGCATCGGTCAGATAGTTATCATGGTGAATTATTGAGCCATCACACGAAACAACTTCTAGTTCGCAACGACCGCATGCGCCACCTCGACACAAATAAGGTGCATCGACCCCGGCCTCTTCGATTGCTTCCAACATGCTCATTTCACTTGGCACTTCAAGTTCAATATCTGAAATAGCCAACTTAACTTTAAATGACTCGCCTATTTGAGGAGCGGTAAATTGTTCATTGTGAATATGCTTTTCAGGCCAACCTAGGTCACGAGCAGCGGCAATCATTGCGTTAACCATAGGCTCTGGGCCACACACATAAACGTGTGTGCCTAAAGGTTGCTTTGAAAGTAACTCATAAAAATCTAATATCTGCCCATCACTAGCCACGTAAAAATGACTACGATCACCACACAGTTCTTCAATTTCTTCTCGAAATGCAGCATGTTCAGGTGAACGATACGCATAATGCAACTCGTAATCTGTTTCTATCCTGTTCAGATCGACAATTTGTGATAAAAATGGCGTAATGCCTATTCCACCTGCAATTAGAATATTTTTATGACTTAATTTCGATAATGAGAATAAGTTGACTGGATAAGTAATTTGAATACGTGAACCGACTTCAATCTGCTCATGCATAAATACTGAGCCGCCGCGAGACATCTCTTGCTTTCTTACTGACACACCATAACTTTCGGTATTAAGCGGCGAACTCATTAAAGAGTAAGGATTACGATGAATTCGACCATTAATATTTAAGGCAAGTACCACATGACTACCCCCAGAAAAGGCCGGTAATTTTTCACCATCTTCACTGACGAACGTAAAATGTTTTACGTGTTCTGTTACTTGCTCAATAGCAGAAACTTTTATATTTAAGTGACTCATGGGTACACCTCTTCAATTGTTGGTAAAACTCCAGGTTCCTCAGCATCAACCATTAGCCCCATATAGGCACCTAATCGTCTTGAAAAGTGGTCTCTAACAAACAATTGACGCTGACATCCCACGCAAGCAACTACATTGTGGTGCACGTCTTTAGTAATCGCTTTGCAGTGAACGCAATAGACAGTTCGAGCCAACGTTCCAGTTAACTCTTTATCTATATCGTCATCCTGAACGCCCACTTTATATAATTCCTTTGCTACTTCCCAGATAAAATCTTCTGAGCCAGCAACATAAAAACGTGTCCCCATATAGCATTCAGACAAACTATTTTTTAATGCTTTTAAGGCTTCCTCAGCATTGGCAAAAATAGTAAATTCATCAGGCGCTAAGCTACTGATAATATCAGCATAATTTTTTGATGATCCTGCAGATTTCGCAAAAAACCCTTTTACTCTTTGTGTAGGATATTTAAGCTGTAATAATTTTAATACAGCCATTCCTCCAGCACCTTCAGCAATAACTAAGTGAGCAGTAGCCTTTTCATGCCATAGCAACGAAGTGTATACAGGTTTACTTCTAATCCAGTATTGTCGTTCCATAATTTAACCTTACATTTGCAATGTTTAATCTTAAAATAGATCAAACTTATTCCGTAGATAACTAGGATTTAACTAACTTAAATTCATAGTCTATTTATTTGCTATTCTCAGGATGTGTCCGCAGTCTCATCGGATCATAAAATGGTGTTCGTGCAACCGTTGCTTTACATTCTGAAGTGCCAACCACTGTGACCGCCGTTCCTATGTCAGAAAATTCCGGCTTAATGTGTACCATGGCAATTGATTGCATTAAATAACGGCTAAAACACGCACTGGTCACTACGCCAATTTCTTTACCATCTTTGATGATTTTGGCACCCGCTTCGACGGCAGAACTGCTATTACAAACAAGTCCAGTCTGTTTAAAACGCACGCGTCCTTTAAGCATGAGCACAGCGTCTTTACCAATGTAGTCAGCCTTTTTATTAACATCGACACCCCAGCCCATATTAACTTCCCATGGTGTCGTGTCTCCTTCTGGCATTTCAAAAGGAAAAAATAACAAGCCCGCTTCTATACGTGTCAGGTCAAGTGAGTCCCAAGATGCCGCTATCGCACCAAATGGTTGTCCAGCTTCCAAAATTTTATCCCAAATCATAACCGTGTCTTTAGAAGCGCTATAGACTTCGTAACCACGTTCACCTGAATAACCTCCACGGGCGATATAAATATCACAACCAAATAAAGTTGTTTTTTTATGTTTAAAATAAGGTAAATCGGCTAAATTAAAGTCGATATGTGGGTTTAATATTTCTAATGACATAGGACCTTGAAGCGATAAAATATGTCCATCATTATCTGCTTCGATGGTGACATCCTTACCTTTTGCTAAAAGTTCCAAAGTCTCATGCGTCGCTCCGCTACCATGTGACACTCGAAAGACATCTTTAGCATCACGTATGATCATAATGTCGTCAGTTATTGCCCCAAACTCATCGACTTCAGCTGCAAGCATTGATGAACCTGGCGCGATAGAAGTGACATCGATTGCCACTAACATATCTAATACGCTCTCGGCATCAGACCCATTTACTTTCAGAATATTGAGTGCCGTAACATCATAAAGTCCTGCACGAGTCCGAACAGCCACTACTTCATCTTGAGGATCCGTATTGTAGCTCCAAGGAATCGGCATATCATTCCACGTTTCGCCATCTAAACTGGACCCAAGGGCTTTGTGTCGGTCATTTAGGATTGAATTTCTAGTCATTTCTCTGCTCCGTAATTATTATAATATTAAGTATTTAATTAACTCACAGATTATCGCCATTTTATTGTTTAGAAAATTCTCATGAGGAATTACTACAAAGGGAGTAGATTAAGTGAGTAAATCCCGTTCGTTATTCAGTGATATTGAATTTAATTAATTGAAGGGAAAATTGAGTAAAGCAGGAAGATGGAGGTGGGATTTTATTGATATGTAAATCTAGTGTATTACTTAACTATTTATGCACCTTTAAATTAGTGTATTCACTATGATTAGTTTTAATTTTTAATGGTTAAAATCAACAATGGGCAGCGTCAAATAGCCTGCCCATTTATTTGATAATGTACGTTTAACCTAAAAGGTCGCGTAGCTCTTCTTCAATTTCAAAAATATCCCCAATGATGCCATATTTAGCAATCGTGAAAATTGAAGCATTTGGATCCGTGTTCACAGCCACAATAGTTGGAACATGTTTCATGCCAGCCATGTGTTGGATAGATCCTGAAATACCCATAGCAAGATAAAGCTTACAAGCACCTACCACTTTCCCTGATTGACCAACTTGTCTTGATTTTGGTAACCAACCAGCATCAGCAATCGGACGTGAGCAGCCCAAGGTTGCATCTAACATTTCTGCTAATTCACGGAATTGCTCAACATTATCTTCATCAGCAATACCACGGCCGATAGACATCATAAATTCTGATGTAGTGATATCAACATCGCCATCACTCGCTAACTCAACAAATTGTACATTTCTACTACGTGAGTCTACTGCCACTGGTTGCTGATGTGAAATAACAGGTGTTGCAGATTCCTCAATTGGCTTATAAACGCCAGGACGTACCGTTAATACGACAATATCCTTATTTGGGAAATCAATTTCTACATTTACTTTTTGATTGTATCCTGCACGCGTAGCAACAAGATCATCACCATCGTACTCAACTTGGAATACATCAGTAGCAAAACCGTAATTGCTATTTTCAACTAATGTCGCGGCATAACCTAATGAATCAATTGAATGTGGAAGCAAAACAACTGATGGCTGTTGGCTTTCAATCAAAGCACTTACTGTCGCTTCATAAACTTCAGGATCAAACTCAGTTGAATCAACTTTAACCGTTACAATTTCATCAACACCTTGAAGTGAAAGTTCAGGGATATATGTGTCGGCTTGATTGCCAATAATCGCCACTACTACCTTATCGTCACCTGCTTGACGTAAATCTTGTGCTGCAGTGATTAATTCCAAAGAAATTGGACGTAATTCGTTACGGCGGTGCTCCGTAATTACCAAAATTGTCTTCATCATTATTCTCCTTTGAAGTTCTTAATAATATCAATCAGTTTGGCAGCTTGTTCTGCAGGCGTACCGTCTATCATTTCTGCCATGCCCTTCACAGGAACATACATACGACGGATATTAGACTTAGCACTGTTACTTCCTACTTCTTGTTCTGTCATACCTAGATCACTAGATGACAACTCTTCGATTGTTATTTTTGCAGCCTGTTTTATGCCGCGTAAAGAAGCATAACGAGGTGTGTTGATACCTAATTGAATAGTTAAAACTGAAGGACAGATAATCTCAACATCTTGCGAAAGACCACCTTCAAGTTCGCGAGATATGATCGCCTTACTATCATTCGCTTTATACTGTAAACCTGCTACAACAGCAGCATGAGGCCAACCTAATTTATTAGCTAAAGAAATACCAGTAGAAGCATTCGCCTCATCAGATGATTGCACGCCGGCAAAAATCATATTAGGTTCTTCTTTTTTGGCTACAGCAGCTAAGACACGTCCGATAGTAATTGAGTCTGAACCTTCCATAGAATCATCCCATACTCGAATCGCACGATCAGCACCTTTAGCTAGACACTTACGTAAGCTATCTTCGATTCTATCTGGGCCTATAGAAACCACAACGACTTCTACTTCACCATCAGATTCTTCTTTGATTCTCATTGCCTCTTCAAGCGAGAAGTCATCCCATTCGTTAAGGTCGTAAAGTAAAAAGTCCTCATCTACATCCAGCCCGTCATCGCGTAATTCAAAATCCTCATCTAAGGCCGCGACCTCTTTAACTGCAACTAGTATTTTCATATGTACTCTCCTAATCTAACTTCTCAGTTATCAAAATTGTTTATTCAGTGGTTACTGACTAAATTTTCTTGCAAACCATTTAAAGACGATAAATCTGACCGAAGGGTCAGAATCATCATGCATTGCCCATTTATCTTCATCAAACAGTGCCTTATTGCCCACCAATAACAATCGGTGCAGATAATAAGGATCTTCCAATAGAGGCAGTAAGGTTTTACGAGATGCATGCGAGTTCAAAATTACGCCGCGTCGTATGTCGTCTTTTATCTCTTTAGATAATCTCTGCAACACTGTTTGTGGTGTATGTGCGTTATTAGCTACTCCGCACAACACATCAACATCTTCGTCATGCTGCAATTGCATCAGCAAATCTACCGGTGTATTTTCCTGATATGCAACTGCAGCACGCACCCATGAAATTTCATCATCAGCCAACTGTTTGAGTAAATCCTTTGGACATTGAGGATTCCTTGCAACAGCACGCCTTACATCCATATGTTCATCTTTTGCCAACTCAGCTAATAAACTAGCTGGCATGTCAGGGTTACGAGCAACCCATAACCTTACCCAGTGATAGGTATCCTTTGCCAAGAATTCAAGCAAAGAAGGTGAAAGGTCACTACGGCAAGCAACGGCACGCCTGACGGCAACCACTTTATCCCTAGCAAGCTTTTCAACCTCTGCACGACCTAATATCGGATTACTTGCAGCCACCCTCGTAACAGATGGATCCACATGTTGTGAAAGTCTTACTAACACACTTTGTGAAATGTGCTCATTACCTGCCAAATGTCGTAATACCGTCACATCGGATACATACGATGCCTTTTCCAATAAATCATGTGGGCAGTTCTTATGTGTCACCACAGCTGCCTTTATGTATACGGTACCTCTGGCATACATCTTTTCCAACAATTCTGCTGGGGTATTCGAATGCATAGCTATCTCACGATCAAAATAGCCTGGAAAGCGTCGATCCACTGTAATAAGTACCCAATCATCCGAGTTTGGATTCATACATACTGCTTTTACTATCTGTAAGTCTTCTTCAACCGATGCAATTTCCAGTAGCACTTCTACTGAAGTGTTGCTGTGCTGTGCTATTAGATCTATCAGTTTAGAACTACCTACTTCCAGATACTGCTGTTTTAAGGTTGCACCATCAGTGCTCGGGTTTTTATCAATACGTAACTGGACTGCTTCATCATGCAATTGTGAAAGGACCTTAAGTACGCTCGCTGGTGTGTGCTCCCAGCGAGCTAACTTCAATAACTTTCGTCTTTCATTGCAAAAAATGGTTTCCAGTTTAGTCCGATCTTTACCTTGTGCAATTTGATGCACCGCAACTGCGGCATACATATCTTTCGAATCGATGGCAATTTTAACTAACTCATTGGCATTCTCTGGCTTCATACAGCAACTTGTTCTACTGACTCATCTTCTGCTGAATCATCATATTCAACACAGTCATTGATCAATTCAATCAATTCACGGACTACAAACTGACCTTCAAATCCAGATGTTTTAAGTGCATCTTCAAACATCGTTAGATCTTTAGGACATGAAACAATAAACACCTCTAAACCTTCAATTTCACCCGCTTCTCGCATTCTATTTGCTGAAGGTTTTTCAATGCCTACTGGATCTGGAATCCAAATACGTCCACCACCGGCACCACAGCAGAATGAATTATCACGATTACGATCCATTTCTACTAAGTCATAACCCAACATTTTGATGACTTCACGTGGTGCGTCGTAACCTTTGTTATAACGACCTAAGTGACAAGGATCATGGAACGTTACACGTTGATTATTCTGTTTATTGAGTTTCAGTTTTCCACTCTCAAATAATTCCTTAACCAAGGTGGTGTAATGCTGAATTTCAAACTCGCCACCAAAGTCAGGGTATTCATTACGTATCGTATTAAATGAGTGTGGATCTGTTGTAACTATCGATTTGAAATCACACGATTGCAAAGTGCCTATATTCGAGGTTGCCAAGAAGTCATATAAACCCTCTTCACCCACACGTCGAACATCATTACCCGAGTTCATTTCTGCTTCAAACAACAAACCAAAGTTGATACCGGCCTGATTAAGTAGTTTCGCAAATGATCGGGTTACAACCTGATTTCGAGGGTCAAATGACGCATAGTCCCCTACAAACCAGAGAACATCGACGGGTTCTTTTCGTGCATCTTTGATTTCAAAGGGTAGGTCTTTAGCCCATTTCGCACGTTTACGCTTAGATTCGCCAAATGAGTTACCGCTCTTATGTATGGTGCCCAATGTTTTTTGTAAAATGGGGTCCATATCACCTTGCTCTACCAACTGACGTCGCATTTGAACAATAATAGGTACATGTTCGACGGCTACTGGACAAATTTCCACACAAGCTAAGCAAGTACGGCATGACCATAATGTTTCCATAAATACTTGGCCGACATCTTTACCATGTATATCTAACTCAGCTTCTTCAGGTAATTCTTTTTTGCTTAATGCTTCATTGGCAAACTCGCGTAACGATAAGATAACGTCACGAGGAGATAATGGAGCACCAACAGCATTTGCAGGACACGCGTCTTGGCAACGACCACATTTTGTACAAGCATCTAAATGTAATAATGACTTCCAAGTTAAATCATCGATTTTTTTATAGCCTGCTTCTATTTGTTCTTCTGGCACCTTCGGTAAACGACGACCAGCCAATTCGTCACGAAACATTAGTGAAGCAGCTGCCGTGAACATATGTTTTACTTTGGTGTAAGGAATTAAGGCGATAAATGCTAATGCAAGCATGCCGTGGAACCACCAGAGCCCAGTACGGAATACGCCAGCAGCTTCAGGGCTAAAACCAATACCTTTCATAATGCTGGCAAGTAAGGCACCTACGGGTGACCACATGCGGACATCCCAAACACTAGCTGTCTCGCTAAGCCATACTAAACGTGCCGCCTCTAAAACAAACCCTGTGACACCGATGATAATCAGCGTCCATAAAAAGGCCCAGTCTTCACGACGATAGGCGCTACGATCATAGTCAGGATCCTCTGGATCGCGATCTACACGAGCGTAGTCTAATTTTGGTAAATGCATCCATTTACGGCGATACATCATATAGATTAAACCGACAAGTAAGGCTAAACCGGCGACATCAAGTACCAATGAAAACCATAGGTAAAATTGACCCTGCCAGAATGTCACACCAAACAGCGGTTCTATAATGTCATATTCCAGCGTAATGATTGCAGTACCAATAAATAACAGTATAAAACTAAAGAAGATTAAAGCATGAAACACACCTGCTACTGGGTCACGACGCTTAATTGTTCGATGGGTCAACATAGTGACAACCATCTCACCAAAGCGTTTTAGAAAGTTACCCCACGATGGATCAGGTTGTCCACGTCGATATTTTCTTATTTGTACATAACAACCGTATATAAATACGGCAATAGCTAAATAACCAAAGGCATAAAACAAATAAATTGTCTGTAACTGAAACCCTTCAAACAGGATTCGTGTTGGTTCTGTAAGTTCATTCATAAAGACACCTATAGATGCATTAGCTTAGAAAAACGTTTAACCGTAATTCAATGCCACCATGCACAGGCATGGCGGCATTGTTTAATTACTAGTAGTTAAACTTTGTACTCGATCTTGAATTCACCACCTGGCATATGAGGGGCGCCCCAAGTTGCTACTTCACGTTTGTATGGAAGTGCAAACTGTGGATTAGCCTCTTCAATTTCACGTGCCACACGATGACCACCAAAAGTAGAATCAGCAATCAATTTTGGTGATTCCGCATCACCGACTAGATAGATACCTTTGATATCATTTTCAGCCCATTCACTTTCACGAGCTTTCAATTCGTTGTATAAATCACATTCAGAATGACGACCTGTGACTAATACTAATGAATCAAATTCAATCCAGTGATGTGTTTCATTTGCATCACGAGGAGGAACGCCTGGACCACGGTAACTACGTTTAGAACCATCACCATATTGGTTGTAAATTTCCATACGGCCTGGCTCAATACGTGAACAGAAATGTGAACCAATTTCTTCTACTTTTAACTCGTGTAAACGACGCATCATATTTGGGTATTCAAGCGTGAATTCCATATATTTAGCTAAATGAACACCAGAAACGATCGTTACTTCATGACCATCTAAGGCTAATTTTTCAGCCAAACTTGGCGCCATGAAATAGGTATCAGCATTCAAGATAACAACACGTTTACCGATGGCTTTTTTACCTTCGAAAATTTGTTCTGGTGTAAGTTGATCTGGTAGTGAAGCATCAGCACCAGGAATAGCTTCATGAGACAAACAGTTATTACCATCTGTATTCCAAGAAGAACCCGTAGCAATAATTACTTTTTCTGCACCGTATTCAAGTACATCATCAGCAGTTAATGGTTTTTGGCCTAAAGCAATTTGGCTGTCTTTGTTTTTCTTAACCAATTTATCAAGTTGAGTTTCACGATAATCACGGTGATAACCCCACTCTCCAAGTCCTGGCAAGGTAACAAGGCTGTTTAAATGACCACCAATTTTATCGGCAGTATCATATAAATGAACAACATAATTACTTTCCATCAATACACGTGCAGCTTCTGAACCTGATGGACCAGCACCGACAACTAATATTGCATCTGAAGATTTAGTTTGACGGAATTTTTCAGGATGCCAACCACGACGGTATTCTTCACCTGCCGTAGCATTCTGAGTACAAATCATTGGTGGACCACCAATTTCCCAGCGTGAAATACAGACGTTACAACCAATACATACACGGATATCATCAACACGACCTTCGTTGATTTTATTAGGTAAGAATGGGTCAGCAATTGATGGTCGTGCAGCACCGATGATGTCTGCGTAACCTTTAGTGACTATTTCAGCCATTTTTTCTGGGTCAGTGAATCGTCCCACACCCAAAACTGGTTTCTTAGAAACTTGTTTTACAAATTTAGTCCAAGGTAGTTGATGACCTTGTTGGTAGAAACGTGACGGACCAGCATCTTCGCCCCACTCAGCAATATCACCTACATCCACATCCCATAAATCGACTAAATGGTCTGCTAGCTTGATAAATGCCATACCATCAACTTCAGCTTCGATTTGACCTGGTCCGTAGATAGTATCAATAGCAAAACGTGTTGCGATAGCACAGTCTTTACCTACTGCTGCACGTACTTTCTCTAGTGTTTCTAACCAGAAACGAGCACGGTTTTCAAGTGAGCCACCATATTCATCAGTACGTTTATTGTAATACGGGTTTAAAAATTGTAACGGCAAGTAAGAGTGAGCACCGTAGACGTAGACGATATCAAAACCTGCATCACGTGCACGAATAGCCGCATCAACATAATACTGCTGAACCTGAGCAATGTCAGCATGATCCATTTCTTTACAATAACTTAAGGTTTCAAACTCAGATGCATATTGACTTGGTCCACGAGATGTTGCCCGTGATTCTAGATTAGGGGCATGAGCACCACCATACCAAAGCTCAACACCTGCTAATGCACCATGCTTATGGACTTCGTCGGTCATTGCTTTTAGGTTACGTACATCACCTTCGTCCCAGATACGAGCTGAAAGACGCATAGTATCGTCTGACTCTGGATGGATTGAACAATATTCAGTGTTTAACGCTGCCCAGCCACCTTCTGCTTTTAAAGAACGATGAGCTGCTTGGAATCCTGGTTTATCAGAGCCGGCACCAATACAGTGAGGCACTTGGTAAAAACGGTTTCGTAGGGTTTTTGGACCAATTTGGATAGGTTCAAATAAAATGTCGTGTTTGGGATCTCTAGCCATATCATTTACTCCAAGTTAATAATGTGTGGGTAATCATTTTCATACTTATAGTCATTCATCACAATTCCTACTACGTCTTACATCTAAAGTAGTATCAAAGCCGAATTAGACGGTAACTCACTAAAAATTAATAAAAAAAAACGGAAGGCAATAATACCTTCCGTTTTCATTATGTTCATCAACAACAAATAACGTGTTGACTACTACTATCACTCAACTCAAATTAGCTAACTAAACTATGTGAGTAATACACTACAAATACACCTGCAATTAATGCAATATATGGCAAGATGCCAGCACGGCTAGAAACACCTTCTTCTTCGCCCGCTAAATGCAGATCTTCTAACATAGCTTTCGGGAACACGCCCTTATCTTGTACATAATGACGATACATAAATACAGGTATGATTAATGTTGCAAAAATCAGCCCCGTCATCAGCGTGCCTTCACCCCAAATGTTAGCGCCTAACCCCATTAACATAAGGTTTACATAAGCCAAGACTCCACCAACCACTAGTAATATAGTAGGTGCTCTATATGGACGTGACCAGTTAGGACGATCCATACGGTGGATCCAACCAGAGTTAAGATTTAAGAAGTTAAAGATAATGTAACCAACGTTTGAAATAGCCAATACAAACACGTAATCAGACATCATCAATAAACATAGGTTGAAGACTAGATCCGTCCACATCGCCCGAGTAGGCGCACCATGTTCATTTACATGAGAAAGATATTTAGGCAACCAACCATCAACAGAAGCTTGATAAAGCGTACGAGAAGAACCTGCCATCGATGTCATAATTGATAACAGTAATGCTAGTACAAACATCACAACAAGAATGTTAGCGATAACAGCACTATCACCCAACATCCCTGAAAGGATGTTCGCAATACCCATACCACTGTAAACTTCTGCAGCTAACATACCATCATAAACAGCTGGCGAAAGAACAGTTCCTGCAGCATCAACAACTGCTGGTGATACTAATTGACCTAGACCAAGATGACCTTGGAAAGCCATTGGCACTAACGTGAACACAGCAATACATAACAAACCAGAGTAAATAATTGCTTTGAATGTGTCTGTTTTAGGATTTTTGAACTCACGGGTATAACAAACCGCAGTCTCAAAACCATATGTAGACCATGCAGCAATAAAAAGACCCCCCGCCATTAATGTCCAAGCTGGAAGATCCCATGCACCTTCAATAACATTACCTACTGAATCGAATGCAAGAGGAGTCAGTGGGAAAAAGTTCTCAGTCATAACGTCACCAGTGATTAATGGGACCAAACCGATCAACATTAATGGCACAAGTGCAGTTAAACCTAGCACGGTAGTTGTCTTAGCTGAGCGAAGAATACCGCCATGTTGAATAGCAAACACAGATAGTAATAACGTTACACCCACAATGAATGTTGCGTTAATACGTAGTGTTAAACCTTCTTTAAGGCCACCTAAGTCTACCAGTGTAATTTGCCAAGTATTGATGATGGCATCTGGTTCAAACAATGCCCCCATAATATAACCACCGGCTAAACCTGAACCTATCGCAAGTACGGGCGACCAAGCAAACCAGTTACACCATACCGACACTGGGGCGATAAACTTACTGTACCTTACCCAAGCAACGGCACCATATACTGAAGCACCGCCTGATTTATGTGGAAATAACCCTGCGATTTCTGCATAGGTAAAAGCTTGGATAAAACCAAAACTAATTGATATCATCCATATTAGCCAAGCTGGTTTACCAACGGTGGCTGAAATAGCCCCCATTGAAAATAGCACTAAAGCTGGCACCCCACTCGCCACCCAAAATGCACCTTGCCAACCAATTTTTCGGTGTAGCGTCGCGTTTTGGCCCGGAACATCTTCATATAAATCTGCAGTAATTGCATCAGTATATGACTCCGATGAATCTGAATTTTTAGTCATGTAAGTCCTCTCTCTTCTTATAATTAGGACGTCTCTATTACAAATCTATAACATTTAGTGAATAAAAATCATAGATACACAATGAGAAGTCACAGGTAGTTAATGTAGATATTTAAAACTTAATCCAGCATGCTACCCTTTGATAGTAATGGAGCAAGTGACATACAAAACCTTCTAAATTCCTACGACTACCATCATGTTATTAATGTATTTCCAATACAATTATCAACACGTATTACTACGTAGGGAGTATAAAAATGATTATGCAGAGATATCGACTATAAAACAGATAATGATGGTCTGAAATATTGAATAGGACAAATATTAGGCTAAGTTTGAATAGAACTTTTTGTGCAGCAAATACGGCAGCTTTACAAGCTGTCGTGACAGCACTTACTTAAGAGCTTAAGCGTAGGAAAGTGACTAGATTATTAGCCATAATAAGTCATACCACCGAATATCGAACTGACTTGTATGGATGACTTATCTCGTCAGAATAACGGCGTGCACCGTCATGAAAATGTGGACTTACTTAATAATTTTTAACATAAAGTCGTGCACATACAAGACAAGCTATACTCAGACCACCAATAAAAACGAGTGCCAGCACATCAGCATAAGGATAACCCCAAAATTCACTCACTTCATACTCCTCTATGTTGTAACATTATGATGTTAATAAACCGGTACTGTGCATTCTTGCACGACCAAAGTCCGTTAACTGATACTTAAACATCACACGTTGCTTTGATGCAAACAGACCTTCATCTAAACGACTGTCAATTCGAGCTATTAATCCTGCCGAGGCTAATTCATCTAAGGTTACACAAGTACTTTTGAACCAGTAATCACCAGATAGGTCATATTCCTTCAACAGTATGGAAATCAAGTCAACATCCCAGATACTTTCATGCTGGGATAGTTCAACAAGCAAAAATCCTTTTTGATGTATTTTCATCAGGCAGTATCCTCAGTCGCCACATCACGAAGTTGAGAAATAGATTCAGCAGATTCACGGAACATTACAAAACTACCAAGTACGGTGAAAGCAAGACCAACTACGAAGTACCATTCAGGTAACTCCAAGGTCACAGCAGCAACAAAAATTACGGCAAAGACACCATAAAGATTACCGATCGCCTCTCCCCGTCCCACACCAATCAAAGCGAAACTCTTGTAAAATGAGGTATAACAGTAAGCATGACATATTGACGCCAGTACCATCCACAACATAGCCATACTACTAGTTAAGGTGTCGATAATTAAAGAACCGATAGGGATATCAGTAAACATGGCTAGTATAGGTAGGATGAGAACACCCCAGAAAAGCACTTCAAAAGTAAAACGACATTGTATTCCTACATCAGGATCAGATACGTCCATTGCCCTAGCAGCAACGGCACCTTCAGTTCCCCAACCAATAGCTGACATAATGCCACCCACATAGCCTAACCACGCCAGTTCATTTGTTGAGTCTGCTGTACCGAGCAAACCTGGACCATAAATAACAACGCCACCCATAATAATAATAGCCATGCCCAATGCAGCTTGTTTGGAAATTTTTTCCTTATACCATAAGCGTGCAATGAAGGCGCCCACTACGGGATAGAACAGCGAGGTGATGGCAGCAAACACCGGGCCAACATAGCCCATGGCCATATAAGACCCAAAAATTGCCATTGGACCACCACACAATGAAGCTAAGGCATACCATTTAGATATCTTACGAAACCGTACTATGGTTCGTCCATAATCAGCTAGCTTACCAAGCATCCCATTCCATATTAATAGGAATAGAAACACCATAATGGCATGTATCCATGTCATCACTGCCGTTGCAGATAGTCTTAATGCCGAATCATTAATATCAATATCTACATAGGGTGACTCAAACCACACTGCCGTTCCAGGTATATACCATGCACCCCAAAGAACAGCCGTCCATAAGGCCCATGTAAACCCCCATCGTTGGTTACGGGAATAATGCTTATGCGTTGCTATTTCTAAAGGACTATTTGTCATTGTTCTATCCAGTACAAAGTGCTGTTCATTTATTTAAGAATAATGACGCTGATAACCCATGCTTTCATCTTCACTTTCTGGTAAAACATAGCCTTCCACCTGCAAATCGAAGCCTGTCATATTTGGCATTCTCTTTGGATTAGTCATCAGACGCATCCGCTTGACACCAATATCTTTCAGAATTTGAGCACCAATTCCAAAGTCTCTTAGTTCGTAATCTGCATCTTGTAAAATAGCTGTATTTTGAATACGTTCAAGTAACGCATCTTCATCTTCATTTCTTCTCAATAAAACAATGACACCACACCCTGCTGTCTGAATAGCAGCCATAGCTTCATCAACGCCCCAGCTGTGTCTCGGACTATCCATATCGAGTAGATCGATTAAAGATAATGGTTCATGGACACGGACTAATGTAGCTTGTTTAGGATCAGGTTTGCCATACACTAAAGCAATATGTACCTGCTGCGTTGTCCTATCACGATATGCCATAAGGTTAAAAGCGCCATATGCCGTTTGGATAGTGCGTTCAGTGACACGTTCAACCAATGTTTCAGTCTGGTTTCGGTACTGAATCAAGTCTGCAATTTTACCAATTTTGAGATCATGCTCTGCAGCAAAGGCTAGCAGATCAGGTAGTCTCGCCATATTGCCATCTTCTTTGAGAATTTCGCAAATGACAGCAGAAGGTTCAAGACCTGCAAGTTCGGCAAGATCACAACCAGCTTCAGTGTGACCAGCTCTCGCTAAAACACCACCATTTTGAGCCATTAATGGAAAAATATGGCCTGGCTTAACAATGTCCTGTGGTTTTGCATCTTTTGCTACTGTAGCTTGAATCGTACGTGCACGATCAGCTGTAGATATTCCTGTGGTGACACCATGAGCCGCTTCTATAGAAACGGTAAAGTTAGTACCCATGCTAGTCTTGTTATTTTTAACCATTAACGGAAGGTCTAGCTGATGACAGCGTGCTTCATTCAATGTCAGGCAGATAAGTCCTCTTCCGTAACGCGCCATAAAATTGATATGTTCAGAGGTAACAAAATCAGCGGCCAATATTAAATCGCCTTCATTCTCACGACCTTCATCGTCGATAAGAACGATCATCTTGCCCTGTTTCATATCCTCAATAATGTCGGCGATAGGAGAAATGCCATTAGCAGAATTAGTGCCGAAAGATGCAGGATAAATTGTATTATTCATAGTGTTCTCTCAATTTTTGCATAAGCAGAATGATTATGTATTGATTCGAAATTTTCACATTCAACTATATAGTTAATAATACGGCGGTCCTTCGAAAGCTCTCCTGCTACATCGCGTACCATATCTTCTACAAATTTTGGATGATCATAAGCATACTCAGTAACGTACTTTTCATCTGTCCGTTTTAATAGACCATAGAGCTGACTAGACGCTTGATTTTCAACTAAGGTGATCAATTCTTCTAGCAAAATATATTGCGAAGAGTTCACCGTAATAGTCACATGCGACCGTTGATTGTGTGCACCATACTCACTTATTTTCTTAGAACAAGGACACAGGCTTGTTACAGGTATCATCAGATTGATCGTCAAGTTAAAAAGGTTGTCTTTAATTCTTGAAGTGAGCACCACGTCATAATCCATCAGACTTTCAACTCCCGATACGGGTGCCGTCTTATTGATAAAGTATGGGAAACGCATTTCTATCTCGCCGGTTTTAGCATCCAGTCTATCCAACATCTCACGCGTAAGGTTTTCAAAGGTTTCTAAAGAAAAGACGCGTTTCGGTGAGTTAAGGATCTCAATAAAGCGAGACATATGCGTACCCTTAACATGCTCAGGTAAGCCTACGTACATATTAAACATAGCGACTACAGATTGATGTTCGCCATCTTTGCTCTTGAATCGTATAGGATGTCTTATACCCTTAATTCCAACCTGATCAATTACAAACTCACGTTCATCTGGCGTATTCTGTACATCAACTAATTCTACCTGCAATGGAAAATTCATGGCTTTAACCCTATATCCGTCGACTCAAAAATAATTCTATTCATTGCTGAGTTCCTTTTAAAAAAAAGGGATCAATTAAGATCCCTCAAAAACACCCAATACGATGGGCTAAGAGAAAACAACTATGTTGCAGTTCCATTATCAATCTTGCTAGGTAACATGGCTATTCCTACTAGGCGTTACTCCCAAAAGAGTATGGTCTATGACCTGAGCCTTAAATTTATGATTAAAATAGTCTGGTTTTCCAACTATTGATTAATCAATAAGGTCGCGATGACCAGAAAATTTTCTTTTAAACGCTGTTGCAAATCATGACCATAATCCAATTTATTCATAGCCATTTCCATACATGCCATCCATGAATCACTTGCTTGCTGATTAATGCTGACATGCTCATGAATATGCCTTACATTTGAATGTCCCCACTTCTCAGCAAACATATTAGGGCCACCCAAAAATCCTGATAAAAAATTAACAAGCTCTATACGGGCATGGGCAATGCCATGGCCACGTAAATGTAGCTTAGCTACTGGCTGACCTTCTGGTGTTGTCTCAACAAAATCATAAAATGTGTTCACCAAGCTTGTGAGACCTTGTTGTCCAGCAACGGCATCATAGAGTGATTCTCGACTCTTACTATTAGTTACAGTTACCATGTCTGTCATCTCTTTATATCAGTGGCAATGTTGTTCAATTAATTGTGCAATATCATTATTAATTAAACGATATTGCAACTGTCCTTTTGTCTGTCATTAAAATCCACACTATGTCAGACCACGCGATCCTTTTTTTTCATTCAATCTAATTCAAATATTAGCTAATACACGACTAATAAAGAATCAATTTTGGAAAATTAGAGAACGATATTTCGCCCAATAATAAGCATCAAAAATCATGATTGAGTATACAAATATCCCACCTGCAAACTTACCAATTACAGATACGTCAGCGCTTGCTACCTGATACGTTAAAACGCCAAGCATCAGCATAAAGCCAAGCATAATTAAACCGCGTAAAGGTGTGTTATTTAACACCTGTCCCACGCCTGGTAATAATATGGCTACCAGCAGCACAAAATATGGGGATAAAGGTGCTTTTTTTTGCTTTAAATCTTCATAAATTTGAGTCATTACGCACTCTCCTCTTCTATACTTTTTCGAATAGCAATTGCATATTCAATAATATTTTTAACATCGTCACTCGCTATAGCTTGATCATCAAACACTGCTCCACGTGTTAATAAATATTCTCCACGTATAGCCTGTTTAGCTAAGTAAGTAATTCTGACTGAGTCTGGTGTTACTAATAATTGTTTTACTTTTTCATCAGTAAATAAATTAGGTATGAATTTATCTAATATCGATACTGATGCTTTGGTATCTTGATATTTAGCAATAGAATTTTGTGGCCAATTTGCAGGTGTTTTGAATAGGCCATCCCATCGCCAACCAGGACTATAAAACTCAATATTTTGTGGTCTAACTATAAAATCCATATTGCCTTTAGATTCTTTGTTCGCTTTTATACTAACCATCAGCCAAAGCGGTGGGATTTTTCTCATTACAATCGTATCGGGAATGAGATTAAGCTGCACATCAAAACCACTATAATGACCTTTAATAATCGGAAAGCCATTTCCTTCATAATCTTTTGTGGCGTTATTTAAAAGTCCGTAACAGTCATTGAGCAACATGGCTCGGTTTTTTTTAATGACTGAATGTGAACGTTGATATAACAAATACACCGACATCGCTATTAATGTTGCAATGACGATAAATGATAAATTAGCTGCCATAACTTGGTACCTCATTGGTGATAAAACAAGATGAGTGCTGTTCAACTCATCTTGTTTTACACTTAATCACTATTTATCTAGACTTAAAACCCTTTTGGGCGAGGCCATGACATAGTGAATTGCTCGCCACGTTTTACAAATTTATAACGACGAACAGTAAACCAAATTGAAGCCACAATATAAAAGGCTAAAATCGATAGCAATGATGAACCATAGCCAAGGAAAGTAGCAAAATACGTTGTCGCACATAATGCTAATAACGTATAGGCAGGTAGCGGATGGAAAGGATGTACATAACCGCGATGAATACTACCTAATGGCCACATTTTTCTAAACTTAATTACATTGAGTGACATAAAGGTATAACCCAACAGACCAGACAATATAGAAAAAGTAATAACTTGATCTAACAGACCTGTGAAGGCAAATGACACCGCAATTGGCACCAAAAATATAATCGCACGATATGGTGTACGATATTTAGGGTGAATAGCACCAAAGAACGACGGCATATAACTATCACGTCCCATAGAGAACCAGGCTCTAGCTGCATCATTAATACAACCATTAGCAGATGCAATAGCAGCAAACATAGTTGCAACAAAAAGTAATACTTGAAGTTTAGTGCTACCTAAAATACTTGCCGCATCATACAACGGAGTAAACGCCTGTCCTAAATACTGCCATGGTAATAAGCCAGTACAGATATACCAAGTTAAAGTCGCTGCTATTAACAAGGTCATCATGCCGCCCATAGTACCCAATGGAATAGAACGTCCTGCTGATCGTACTTCTTCTGCAGCCTGACAAGTACCTTCTATACCAAGGTAATACCACATACCAAATTGTAATGATGCAACCACACCAATCCAACCATATGGTAAATCAGTTAATAAGTCGCTGTGTTTTAATACTGAACCAGGGTTTGTTGGTTCAACCGAGATAAACAGTACTAAAATAGAAGCAAAGGCAATCATCGTAATAACAAAGTTAACTGATAAGGTTGTAAACACACCTCGGTAGTTTAACCATGCTAGAAAAGCAATTGTCAGTACAACAAACGGTTTAGGATCTAAACCCACATGTCCAAAAGTAGCTGCTGCTGCGACCATAAGATCGCCAACGATTAATGCATCAGCGGCTTCAAGCATGGTGTAAGCCATAACAAGATAAAGCCCTACATTAAACGCCATTAACGGCCCAACGATATGTTTCGCCTGAGTGTATTGTCCCCCTGCTGCTGCCACTGTTGAAGTGACCTCTGAATCTATCATCGCAACACAAGAATAAAGCAAGCCAATTACCCAGCAAGCAATCAAGGCACCATAAGCCCCCCCTTTAGCAACAGAGAAGTTCCAGCCCATAAACTCACCGACTAGAACGATACCTACCCCTAATGCCCATACATGAAACGGTGTCAGCACTTTAAGCATATTCATATGCGTGCCGCTACCTTGTGCTGTCGTATCATTTTGCATGATTATTCCCCTTAGCCTGATCTGGATCCAATTCATCCAAGCCTTCACGTGAACTCATTAGTAAGTCTTCGTCATAAACTATTGATACTTTTATAGCATCAACGACTATCCAAATAAGAAATAAAGCTGCTCCAATCCATGCTGCATAACTCAATATGTCCCATATATTCATAATATTACCTCGTAGTATTTTTAGTTAATCTATTCTGCACGCCCAAATTTTTCGGCAATGACTTCTCGATATTCTTTTTTAGATACTTGGAGCATAAAAATGAAGTATCCAATAAGAATTAGAGCGGTAACTATGAGTGATATTGGTTCAATGGTGTAGTCAAAGCGGTCATTAATGATTACTGCTGCACTTTCAGCATCAAAACCTAGCTTTTCCCACTGCTGTTGTTCAACAGCATTTACATTGAGTGACTCCCAGGACGGGCTTACATGAACGACGGTGTTATCGGGGGTGGCGGCTTCCTCTGATTCAAAGAATAAAGGAGCCATTAAACTTGCATATACTAAAACTAAAATGAAAAGACTATCAAACGCTTGTCCGAACCAACGTTGCTTCGGAGGTATATATATGTTTTCCATAATTATTTTTCTCTCTCTAATTATTTGTTTTATTTATTTTTCAGCTCTTTTTATTTGATTATTAACTGTGATTATTTTCTTTATTTTTTTCAGCTAACTTTATTTCACGGTTCATATCCATGTGTCTGATATCTAGACCATAAATATACTCTTTGTCTTCATTGTAATGATTGGTCATAGCCTTGACTGAGGCAGTATTAAAAATTAATAAAACAGCACTACTACAATATAAAGCTATGCGGATCGCACTATCATCCACAATCTGTAAAACAAAATACAAAACAAAGCCGATAGCCGCCCATAAGAAGGCAACATCGAACCACGCAAACAGAAAATCTTGCACATAGAGTGCATTGATTCTTTTATCTAAATTCTCGCTCATCTCATTATTCCTTTTTCTTATTATTACAAAGGTTTATTTTGATTTTATTAATGAGATGATCACCAGAATGGTAAGCCATATTGATAATAGTTTACGTTCCCAGAATGGGAATACTTGATTAAAATAATTTCATTAGACATCTGACCTCCTTTGCTGCTTAAGGTAGTACTACTAAAATTACAAATCTAGGCTTCGTTACATTAAAGACTGTAGCTACTAGAATCCCTGTATTCTTGAAGAATTTAGCCGTCCTTGGCTTAACCCTCCCCTAATCAGTTACTTGTTTTCAGTAACGCCAGGGATCCACGATGTACCAGCTAATGGCAATTTAGCCATGGCAGCTGATTCAAGTGTTAATGCTACTAAGTCTTCACGTTCAAGGTGATGAACGTTAGATTTACCACAAGCACGTGCTACAGTTGTTAACTCCATAGTCAGTGTTTTTAGGTAGTTAGTAACGTGTTTTGCACCTACTTTAGGTTCAATACGTTGCTCTAAAATAGGATCTTGAGTTGTTACACCTGTCGGGCATTTACCTGTGTGACAGTGGTGACAAAAACCAGCTTTAGTACCTAGTGCCTCGTAATCAGCAGCAGCAGAATGGTGTTCGCCATCTTTGATATATGACTCGTTATTACAGCCAAGCGCGATCATCATACCTTGGCCAATAGCTACCGCATCTGCACCCATAGCTAAAGCTTTAGCAACGTCAGCACCTGATCTGATACCACCTGATACGATTAACTGTACCGTTCCGATCATGTCCATGTCTTCTAATGCTTCAACTGCTTGTCTAAGTGCTGCAAGCGTTGGAATACCAACATGTTCGATAAAGACAGTTTGTGTTGCTGCTGTACCACCTTGCATACCATCTACGACGATTACGTCAGCACCAGCATGTACTGCTAATTTCACATCGTGATAGACACGAGTTGCACCTATTTTGATGTAAATAGGTTTTTCCCAATCTGTCAGTTCGCGTAATTCAGCTACTTTGATCGCAAGATCATCAGGTCCAGTCCAATCAGGGTGACGACATGCAGAACGTTGATCAACACCTTGTGGCAAAGTACGCATACCTGCAACACGAGCATTCACTTTTTGACCTAACAACATACCGCCGCCGCCAGGTTTAGCACCTTGACCGATAACTAATTCAATCGCATCAGCACGACGAACGTCATCTGGGTTAAAACCGTAACGAGATGGTAAACATTGATAAACTAATGTCTTAGAAGAGTTACGCTCTTCTGGTGTCATACCACCGTCACCGGTTGTTGTTGATGTACCCATGTTAGTCGCAGCCATACCTAATGACTCTTTAACATTGGCTGAAAGAGCGCCGAAGCTCATACCAGCAACGGTAATAGGTGTATCCAACACGATAGGATTTTTCGCGAAACGCGTACCTAAAACTGTTTTTGTTGTGCACTTTTCACGGTAGCCTTCTAAAGGATAACGTGATGCAGAACCAGCAAGAAAAACCAAGTCATCAAATGATGGCAATGCTCTTTTTGCACCTATCCCTCTGATTTCATATAAACCTGTTGAAGAAGCACGCTGAATATAGTCTCTAGTCTTACTACTAAAGCCAACGCTTTCTTCTAAATGATTATTTTTACTCATAGTGATTGACTCCAGTCTTAATATTCTTGGTTGGCATCAGCATTCCAGTTGTATAACTGTTTTGCTGAAGCTACGCGTTTAAAATCTTTTGGATTGTGATCAAATCCAGCAAAATCAAGTAGACCTTGAACTGCATCGTAATCTGCATCAGTCATTTCTTCTAACTGTGCGTCAGCACCTAAAGATTTGATTGTACCTTTGACATAAATAACCGCTTCATAAAGAGAGTCACCAAGGCCTTCACCCGCGTCACCACAAACAATCATTCGTCCAGCTTGCGCCATAAATCCAGAGAAGTTACCAATGCTGCCACCAACGACAATATCGATACCTTTCATAGAAATACCGCAACGTAAACCAGTATCACCGTCGATAACTAAAGTACCACCATGACCCGTCGCACCAGCAGAGGCTGAAGCGAAACCTTTAACACGAACACTGCCTGACATCATATTTTCGGCTACGCCATTACCCACATTGCCATGTACGGTAATATTCGCTTTTTTGTTCATGCCGCCTAAGTAGTAACCAGCATGGCCGCGTACATCAATCGTACATTCAGTATCCATACCGACTGCGATATTGTGTTCACCTGTTGGGTTAACAATTTCAAGCTCAGTCACTTTGCTGTCAGGTAATGTTTTATGAAGATATTGGTTAATCTCCCTAACACTCATCTTCTCAAGATCTAAACTTTCCATATATAAAGCTCCTCTGGCTTAGGTTCATAAATATTTGCATTTTTAACATCTGGTAAATGAGCTAACGATCTATATTCAGATGCAATAGCCACATAATCATCATGTTCAGCAACAACGGCTGGTTTACAGGCGAAAGGATCACGCACTAGTGCTAGCTGATCTTTTGTACCCATTAATAAGGTGAAAAAGCCATCAAGTTCTTCAAAACCTGCATGTAATGCTGTTTCTAAATCATCACCTTCACGCATACGCCATTCTAAAAAGCGACATGCTGCTTCAGTATCGTTATCTGTCACACACTTAATACCTTTGTGTGCCAACATACGACGGATGCTGTTTGGGTTAGAGAAAGAACCATTATGAACAAGGCCCCAATCTTCACCAGCAGTAAAAGGATGAGCACCGGCAGGTGTAACAGCCGATTCTGTTGCCATACGTGTATGAGCAATAAGGTGTGTACCGCTCATGTTTTCAAAACCATAACGTTCTGCAACTTGTGCTGGTGTGCCTACATCTTTATACACTTCCATCAACTGACCCACAGACAAGATATGTACTGTAGGGTAGTGCTCTTTAAGCCAGATTGTTACTAGGCTCACGTCAAGGTGTGTTGTCATAACAGCGTGGTTAGCAACCTGCTGAAGATGTACATCACTACCAAGGTGAGCAAGAAAGTCATCGCTCAATTTTTTCCAAAGAAAATCAGGATCAAAGGTATATAAACTAATTTTTCTTTCATTATCTTTGACTGATGAACCAAAAATCGCTAAACCAGCCGAGTCAGGTCCACGTTCAGTCATGCCGATCAGCATAGGTAACATTAACTTACCTAATTGCGGTCTAAGCATTTCATTTTTTATTAATAATCCTACAATTCCACACATAATATGCTCCCAATTTTTAGAAAAATTCTACGTAGCGTTTGATTTCCCAATCTGAAACATGGCGTTGATATTCCGCCCATTCAGCACGTTTTAAGTTAATAAATTCTTCGCTGACACCTTTACCTAAGGCTTCACAAAGAATGGTGTCTTTTTCCAAAGCCTCAGTAGCTTCGATTAAAGTTTGAGGTAAGATACCAATGCCCATTTCTTCTAATTCAGCATGTGTATTCTCGAATAAGTTTCCTGCATTACCAGCACCTGGATGTAACTTACGTTCTACACCGTCAAGACCAGCGGCAATGATTGCTGCTGTAGTCAAGTACGGGTTACAAGCACCATCCGGGAGGCGTAATTCTAGGCGACCGTATGGGATACGAACCATAGTTGAACGGTTATTATTACCGTAAGAAATATAGCTAGGTGCCCATGTAGAACCGGTTACTGAGTGGCTAACTGCTAGACGTTTATATGAGTTAACAGTCGGTGCCGCAATAGCACAAATTGCAGGAGCATGTTCTAAAATACCAGCAAGGAAGTGATAGGCTAATGGCGATAAACCATGACCTGTTTCATCGCTGTCATCATGGAACAAGCTTTTCTTACCGCCCTCATCCATAATCGACATATGCATATGCATACCATTACCAGGTTTATCCGTAAAAGGCTTAGGCATAAATGAACAAATCATGCCCATTTCATGTGCAATTTGGCTGGCTGCCATTTTGAACATGATGTAGTCATCAGCACTTTTTAGGCAGTTATCAAAGGTATAGTTAATTTCAAACTGACCATTAGCATCTTCATGATCGATTTGATAGATATCTAAACCAGCTTCAATTAAAGCTTCAGTCATTCGTTCAAGATATTCAGCACTACGCGTAATACCTTTATAGTCATAACAAGGTTTAGTTAGCGTATCTGATGCTTCTGCAGGAACGATTTGACCAGCTTCAGTCAACTTAAGTAGAGAAAATTCAGGTTCTAAGCCTGTATACAAATACCAACCTTTTTCTTTCAAGCGAGCCATTTGATTTTTCAAAACAACACGAGTGTCATAATCATAAGGTTTGTCATCAACATGACCATCACAAATGATACGTGCATACCCTTTTTGCCATGGTATCAATGATAATGTTGATAAATCGCCGCGTGCAAAATAGTCTGAGCCATTAGGTTTAATGCCTGAACCAATAATCGCGCCGCCTGCAAAGCCTGCTCCTGGGCTCAGAATCGTCTTCATATGAGCAACAGGTACAGTTTTCACCTTAGCTACACCATGGAGATCTACAAACTGTGCTAAGACATACTTGACATCATTATCTTTGAGAAATTTTTTAGCTTCTTCTACAGTATTCATATATTCACCCTATGTTTAATTATTATTTTTTAATCATTACTAAAAACAATTAGTTAACCCTACTGCTCCACCACCCTGCTCTTGAGCTAGCTGATGCAACACTCTCCACATATAAGCGCCATAGGTACCATCGCACCACAAACGTATAACTAATCGGTCATTTATTACTTCAGGCATTATCGTTGCTGATATATCTGCAACCTGTGTCATTATTACCTGGTTAGGTTTAAGTGCTTTTTCACTCAAATCTAATTTGCATAGCTCTGAAAACATAGTCAGTATTTTGTCACCACTAATTACAAAAGCAGCGTCAGCACGTAATACTTTATAAACACCTACAGTAGTGATTTGGCTTGCTTCATTAAGCTGTTTGCAAACCTCACCAGAAACTTGTTGTTCAACTAAAAACTCAGAACTACCTAGCCTTAAGACCAAAACACCGTTATCAATGACCCATGAATTTATTGAGTCAGGCGTTTTAATTTTTTGAGCTGCTAACCATTGATTTGCTTGTGGACCTTTAACACCAAATCTTTGGCGGCAACTCACATCTGTCACACCTAGTTTTTGTCTTCTATCTTCTTCAATCTCAGCGGTGTCAAAGCTCATGGCCACTTGCATGCCATTAACTTCTCCCCATGTTGGGTTAAGCTTTTTTTGAAAATAAGCAACGGGGGTCGATTTCATCATGCTAGTCATCTCAAAACTCCTTTTTACTATTGAAGAATGGTGTTTTAACAACGGTAGCTTTAACCATTGATCCATTGTCCGTTTTAATCTCAAATGTAGAACCATCTTCTACCTTAGTAGGATCGACATAAGCAAAACCAATGATCCGGTCTACTTTGCTACTAAACGAAATACTTGTAACGCGAAGAATGGTTTCTCCATCGCTAGTTCAGAGTCGCATCCCAATTCATAAGGAATAGTGAGTCCATCGGTATCATAGCCAGGTAGATAATGACCCATTTCCAATCTAAGTAAGCGTTGTGTATCAGTACCAAATGGTCGAATATCGTAAGCTGAACCTGCTTTGATAATCTTCTCCCAGATAGCTAACATGCTGTCAGCAGGTACATGAATTTCATAACCAACATCAGCCACAAAGGTCACACACATAATCCGTACTGGCACATCTGAAATAGTTGCTTCGCCAACCGTACCGGCCTTTAGTTCTGACAACAAAGGATCTTGTGTTAACGATGACATTACATGTACTGATTTAGGACCCACTACATTGATAATGCCGTAGCTACCAGTAACGTTAATTAACACGGCATCTAATTGCCACATTTGCAACCAACGTTGCATCTCACGGTAGACGATCGCTGTGTTAGATGTACCAGTGGTTAGATAAAACAATTCATCCTTAACACGACTAACAATACCGTCGTCTGCAATGACTGCAGATTCATCTACTGATAATGCGTAACGAATTTCACCGACTTTTTGGTCAGAAAACGTACCAGTGAAAAACCGTTCTAAGAACTGAACTGCATCTGGTCCACAAATTTCTATCTTGCCTAATGAACTACCATCAATGATGCCGACAGAGTTGTGTACGGCTACTGATTCTTGCTGAATAATTTCTTCAACAGCAAAGCCAGGTTTGTCATAATAAGCTGGTCTACTCCATGCACCTACATCTACAAATACTGCACCTGCATCTGCATGCCAACCTTGTATAGCTGATTGACGTACTGAGTGAAAATTCCTTCCGCCCAAGTGGCCAATCGGTGTTGGATGGAAAAACGGTCTAGATGTTGTTGAACCAATTTTTTCAACTGGTAACTCACGGATCCTAGCCAGAATACGAATTGCATTCATATTAGAATGCTTACCTTGACTTGGGCCCATACCTACAGTCGTGAACCGTTTCATCAGCTCAATATTATCGAAGCCTTCTTTTGCTGCGTTGATAAAGTCTTTTGCTTGAATATCTTCATCAAAATCAACAAAGTTCTTGCCTTTTGGATGCGAAACGACTGGGAAGTAATGACTCGGTGACGCAGTACTGTGAGCTTGTACTGTGATAACTGGAGCACTATCCATACCCATATAACGCATTGCTTCTGCTGCTGCACGAGCACCATCTGCAATTCGTTGTTCTAAATCATAAACACCATTCACTTTACCAGCAGCAAATATACCTTTAGGTAACTCATCAGGAATAAACTGTTCGATAGTGTAATCGTACTTAACTTTCATTCCAGATTGGTATAACAATGCCGCAGCTGATGCCCAACCGGCACTCATCGCAACACCATCACAATCTACTGTGAATGATTGTTCTGGGTCAGCTTTATTATTAGCTTCATCAAACGGACAGATAACGACACCTTTAACGCCCATATCGTCTGAAGTCGCTAAAGCTTCATAAACACAGTGTCCTGAATAGATTTGTACACCGTGATTCAATAGCTCTTTAGTTATAGCATTGGAAACATGATCTTTTCTTAAATCGACAACTGCTTTAACGTTCGTACCAGCATGAATTAAATCTAAAGCCACTCGGTAACCATGATCATTCGCAGTAAATACCACACCATTATTAAATGGTTTAGTACCGTAACGATAAATCATGCGTTGTGCAGCAGAACCATTCATTACGCCAGGCAAGTCATTGTTACGAAATACCGGTGGTTGCTCAAATGCACCCGTTGCAATAATCAGTGTTTTAGCACGCACTTTAGTGATGCCGTCATGTTCTACGATCGGGATAAGATGATCAGTATAGTAAGCACCAGCATAAGCATTTGTTCGTAAAGTTATATTAGACGCTTTATTAACTTCGCCAATTAACTCTTCCAAATGAGATTGTGGAAGCGCACTACCAGCACGATCGTAACCTAAGCTACCACCGGCATATTTATTCTCATCAACGATCAATATTTTAAGCTGTTTATCAAGAGAAGCAGCCAATGCAGCTGACAAACCTGATGGACCTGCACCCACAACTAATACGTCATAATGCTCATTTAGTTTTGGTTTTG
>CAXBIM010000007.1:0-70283 GCA_963975785.1 uncultured Methylophaga sp. | reverse complement strand
ACGCGCACCCAGTTCAGTGTTCCAACTTTCGTTAAGTTGCTTGCTCCACTCGCTAAAGACACTGTAACGGTCACGTTCAACATTGTTGTAATTTTGGATGAAAAAAGCAGCCATATCGGGGTTATAAATGGTTGCATTGTGTTCAGCTTGATCGCCATCAAAGCCTACTTTCCAGTCATTTTGAGTATAATCAACATGATAGCCATGCGATTGCACGTCAGTATCTGCGAAGCGTTTCATCGCGGCGCCCCCCATATTGACCATGACTGGGTTTGTCCGCAGTGCGTAGTTGCTCATTAAATGCTCAGCATCTTGATAATTTAAACGCGCGTTTATTTTGCCGCCATTATTCAGTTCTTTACTGAACTTGGCTTTGTAGTTTTCACCTTTGGCATGCATGATATCCATAGGTAAAGCTGCGGTGCCTGTTTCACCCGTATCGTGATGTTCGATATCTAATTCGAGTTCGTGACCGAGTTTTTGAAAACCATAGCTGATACCAATAGTATCGCGCTCTTGTCTGCTTGGGCGAATCGTACCGTTACCAAAATCTAAATCATTACCGCGATCTAGGCTGCCCGCGACTTGGAAACGATGAGTGTCATTGGCAACACTGGCCAATAATCCAGCATAACGAGTATTACCATTTTCTGCATAGCCCGCTGCAGTATTACCATGAAATTCTGCTTCATCGCCAACACCAAATTCTGCTTGTTTAGAGTTAGCTATAATGGTGCCACCAATGGTTTCTATGCCTGAGCTAACAGCTGCGATACCACGGTATAAAGCGACATCAGCAACACGTGACGAAGGCAGGTAGCTTAAAGGTGAATCCATGCGGTTAGGGCCAGATTGATTGATGCGGACACCATCAATGAGTACATTGACGCGATCACCAAATAAGCCACGATATTGAACAACGCTTGTTAAGGGCCCGTTATTATTAATATTGGCACCAGGTAGTCGTTTAACCATATCGCCAGTATCGGGAGTGGATAGCGTGATTGGTGGAAGTGCGTAGGGTATTTCTTCTCCTGCAATACCTTCTACAGACATTGATGGCAGTCGAAGTTGTTCGGCATAGGCTACGTGATTGATTGCAGCAAGTAGTACAAAAGATACAGGTATTAATTTAAAATACGACATGATTTAAGCTCCATAAAATAACCTCTTTATTTTACGGTCCGCTATAAGGTAATAAATGTGTTTTATAAATAATATGTGTGTGAAATGACGCAATTTTATTTTTTTATGACATGTTAATCTGCCCTATATTTATTCATTTTATGAAGGTAGTAATCGATGGAAGCCATTACCAGCTCATATGTTGCTGCTTTCTTATTGGGCTTATTTAGTACTGTGCATTGTATTGCCATGTGTGGCTCGATCATTGGAGCTTTGACCTTAAGTCTGCCTAAAGAAGTGCGTGAGAATCAGTCGAAAATGTTTCCCTATGTGCTTAATTATAATTTGGGTCGATTATTTAGCTATGGCATGGCGGGAGCGATTGTTGGTTTATTGAGTTCGCCGTTAGTAGAAATTAATGGTCATCAAATATTACGTTATGTGTCGCTGCTAGTGATGATAGCGATGGGTTTATATTTAGCTGGCTGGTTTCCTAAATTTGCACGAATGGAACGTATGGGTGCACCAATTTGGCGTTGGTTACAGCCGATAGGTCAAAAATTATTACCTGTAAAAACACACAGACAAGCCTTATTTTTAGGTGTTATTTGGGGATGGTTACCTTGTGGGTTGGTCTATGCCGCGTTGGCTGTGGCAGCAACGGCTGGCGATCCAGTAAAAGCGTCATTAGTTATGTTGGCATTTGGTGCTGGTACATTACCTGCTGTAATGGGGGCGGGTTTGTTTACCGGCATGTTGGCCGCGATGGCGAAAATAAAACATTTAAAACAAATCGCAGGGGTGTTAATTATTACCATGGCAGTGGTAACAACATTTTGGCCGATGACTCACCTGACTCATGGCGAGCAAACAGGAGAGAAGATTGATCACCGTGCACACATGAACAATTCATTGTAAGGCGGAGGTGTTATGAAGAAGATTTTAGGTCAATCTCCACAGATTACCCACTTACTCCGCACCTTACCCATGATTGCTGTCAGTGAGGCGAGCGTTTTAATTTATGGTGAAACAGGTACAGGCAAAGAATTATTAGCTCGGGCCTTACATGCTGAAAGCCGCCGAGCTAACAAACCGTTAGTAATTATTAATTGTGCTGCATTACCTATAGAAGGTATAGAAGCTGACTTGTTTGGACGAGCCAATTCCTCTGGCGAGATTGAGCATTATGGACGTTTGCTGGCGGCAGAAGGTAGTACAGTATTTTTTGATGAGGTTGATGCCTTACCCTTATCTGTTCAGGCAAAAGTATTACGTTTTTTAGAGGCCGGTGAGTGTCAGCTACAAGGCAGTCATAAGTTACAGCTTGCCGATGTGCGAATTTTGGCGGCAACGAGTGCGGACTTACAGCAAGAAGTCGCAGCCGGTCGCTTTCGAGCCGATTTATTTTATCGTCTGCAAGTCGTGCCTATCACTATGCCATCATTACGAGAATGTAGTGATGATATACGATTGTTGTTACGTCACTATAGCCAAGAGTTTGCAGGTGATAATGCCGTGGTGCGTTATTCAAAAACGATTGAACATTGTTTGATTACTTATGTATGGCCAGGCAATGTACGAGAATTGAAAAACTTTTGCCAACGCATGGCCTTGCTGTATCCGGGTAAGATGTTAGTGGAAGAGGATTTACCGCCAGAAATGCTGCCAGAAGTCGCCGCTAGTAATCATGTGTTTACCTTGCCGACTACAGGGATAAATTTAGCACAAGTTGAACTCGATTTAATTGAACAAGCCTTAGACCTTGCTGCGGGTAACCGTTCTCATGCAGCAAGATTATTAGGGATCAGTCGCGATACTCTTCTTTATCGTATGCAGAAATATTCTCTGTAAGGGATAATAGTCTCATTCATTTTATTGTTAAGGTTAGTCATGAAACAGTACCTCGATTTGTGCCAACGAATTATCGATGACGGTCATTGGATTGAAAATAAACGCACGGGTAAACGTTGCCTAACCGTTATCAATGCCGATCTCAATTACGATGTTGCGAACAATCAATTTCCTTTAATTACCACCCGTAAGAGCTACTGGAAGTCAGCGATTGCAGAAATTTTAGGTTATATTCGTGGCTATGATAATGCGGCCGATTTTCGTGCACTGGGCACAAAGACTTGGGATGCCAATGCCAACGATAATGAGCAATGGTTAAATAGCCCTTTCCGAAAAGGTGCGGATGATATGGGGCGGGTTTATGGTGTTCAAGGACGATCTTGGGCCAAACCGGATGGCGGTCATTTAGATCAGCTTCGTAAGCTAGTGGACAACTTATCTCAAGGCATTGATGACCGCGGTGAAATATTATCGTTTTACAATCCAGGTGAATTTGAAATGGGTTGTTTAAGGCCCTGTATGCATACACATACCTTCTCATTATTGGGTGATACGCTTTATTTAACATCCTATCAACGTTCTTGCGATGTCCCGTTGGGGCTTAACTTTAATCAAGTACAAGTCTTTGCTTTTCTTAAAATCATGGCGCAAATTACTGGCAATAAAGCTGGCATGGCTTACCATAAAATAGTGAATGCCCACATTTATGAAGACCAATTGGAATTAATGCGTGATGTTCAGTTGAAACGTGAACCATTGCCTTCACCACAATTGATGATAAACCCAGACATTAAAACGCTAGAAGATCTTGAGACGTGGGTGACGATGGATGATTTTGAGGTCAGGGGTTATGAATGTCACGAGGCGATTAAATATCCGTTTTCAGTTTGATTCAATCTAAAGATAGCTTGCTAGTTAATAAAACGTCGCCATTCCTAGAATGTATTTAGTGGGAATCTATTCCCAAATTACTTGTCCATTGTAATCTTAGGAATGGGCATCATCTAATAAAGACCATCGGAATTATGATGTCTGTAGATTTGTAGAACCTATCCTTATCCTGAGTTCTGCTTAGTTAATAATGAGTATTTATTTTTTCAAGGAGAGAAATCATGGCACAACCACTCACTGCTTATCCCGTATGGGATCGCACTGTACGCATCTTTCATTGGGTTAATGTTTTTTGCGTATTAATTCTGATTGCTATTGGTGTGGCGATATTGAATGCTAAAACCTTGGGCGTAAGCACCGATGGTAAAATTTTATTAAAAACCCTCCATGTTTATGCTGGTTATGTGTTTGCCCTTAATCTGGGGTGGCGGATTGTGTGGGGCTTTATCGGCAATCGCTATGCTCGTTGGAAATCGATATTGCCGTTTAACGCTGAACATCGAGCTCAGTTAGCCGCGATGAAAAGTGGGGGGAAAGTAGGGAAACCGGTTGGCTTTTTAGGTCACAGCCCTATTGCGCGATTAATGATCGGCTTATTGTTTGCATTAATGTCAGTACAAGCCATAACAGGCTTGGTATTGGCAGGTACTGATGTCTATATGTTGCCGTTTGGTAATATCGTTAAAGAATCTATTGCGATTGATTCAACGACGGTAGACCTTATTAAACCGTATTCAAAAGAGGGGGTTGATGAAGCGGCATATAAAGAAATGCGTGATGTTAGAAAGCCGTTTATCACCGTGCATTATTATGTGTTTTATATCTTGTTAGCCGCTATTTTATTGCATTTACTGGGTGTCGTAGTGAGTGAAATACGTGAGCGAAATGGTTTAGTCTCAGCAATGTTTACCGGTAAAAAAGTATTTGCTGAGAAGCCCTTTGATGCAGAGTAAGCGTTTCTAGTAACACCAAACTCATAGGAACTCATTAGGGAGAACGACTTACAGTTTAAATAGTGTTCAATTGCTGGGAGTGCTTGGTTTAGTCATTTGCTATTAGCGCTGGAGTTTGTCAGGCTAAAAGAGGAGGACGACCTATGACCCATTCACAACGAGCATTATCGAGCACGGTGTTGCTACCAGTATTTGTTCCCGCAGTGATCATTACTTTACTGTTGATTCTTGGCACGCTGAGTAACCCTGAACTAGCAGGAGAGATATTTAAAAGTGCACTGACGTGGGTGACCGAAACCTTTGGCTGGTTCTATATGCTAGCTACGGCAATTTTTCTGATATTTATCGTCTATGTCGGTTTCAGTCGTTGGGGAAATATACGTCTAGGCTCAGATCATGGCGAACCGCAGTATAGCTTTCCCGTGTGGTTTGCTATGTTGTTTTCCGCAGGTTACGGCATTGCCTTATTATTTTTTGGTGTCGCAGAACCGGTGCTGCATTTCTCTCAACCGCCTAATGCCTCGGCTGAAACCATTAATGCCGCTCGTGATGCAATGCAAATTGCGTATTTTCACTGGGGTTTACATATCTGGGGAATTTACGGTTTGATGGGCTTAGTCTTGGCCTATTTTGCTTTCCGTCATGGGTTACCTTTGTCTGTGCGTTCAGCGTTATATCCACTGATCGGCGATCGAATTTATGGTCCTATTGGTCATATCGTTGATGTATTCGCGATATTAGGCACACTGTTTGGATTGGCGACCACGCTAGGCTTATCGGTAACCCAGATGAATGCAGGCATTCATTATCTATGGGAAAGTATTCCGATCAATACCACAGTACAAGTTAGCGCGATTGGTTTGATTACCTTAGCCGCGATAGGCTCTGTTGTTGCTGGAATGGATAAAGGAATTAAAAATTTATCGATCTTGAATATGATATTGGCCGTCTTTTTAATGGCCGTGGTTTTTATTGTTGGCCCTAGTATTCATATTCTGGATGCCTTCGTACAAAACACCGGTGCCTATCTCGGCAACATCGTTGAACGTACTTTTAATTTACAGGCGTATACCCAGAGCGATTGGATCGGTAACTGGACCTTATTTATTTTTGCTTGGACGATTTCTTGGGCTCCCTTCGTCGGGTTGTTTATCGCTAAAATTAGCCGCGGACGAACTATTCGTCAATTTGTCTTTGGCGTACTTGCTGTTCCTACTCTGTTTACATTCTTATGGTTTGCTATCTTCGGTGATACTGCACTCCATCTGATTATGGATGAAGGTAAACACGTGTTGATCAGTGAGGTTCAAGCCAACCACGCTGTCGCTATATTTGAGTTTTATGACCTATTGCCTGGTTCTACTTTATTGTCGGTAATTACGGTCTTCTTAATTATTACCTTCTTCGTGACATCATCGGATTCTGGATCGTTAGTGGTGGATTCTATTGCATCGGGTGGCGCACTCGAAACACCTATTTGGCAACGCGTTTTTTGGGCATCGTTGGAAGGTGTCATAGCGGCAACGTTATTATTAGCAGGTGGCTTAAGCGCGCTGCAAACCATGAGTATTTTGGCGGCATTGCCATTTGCCATTATCATGCTACTGGCTGCGTTTGGACTGTGGCGAGCATTAGTTATTGAAGGTCATCGCGGTGCGACCTTAGATGTCGTAGCTACTTCAGCTCGGGGGTTTAACAGTCAGGGAAGTTGGCGAAAGCGGCTAGGCCATTTATTTAAATTTCCTGAACAGCCTAAGGTTAAACATTTTATTGAAGAGGTCGTGATACCTTCCATGCGTGACGTACAAAAAGAGTTAGTCGTACATGGCTGGAAAGCTGAAATCACTGCTGAAGAAAATGGTGTCACATTTCAGCTGGAGCGTAATGAAACAGTCGATTTTTATTATCAAGTGCTTGCGACTGAACATGTTGTCCCTGACGCGCATAGTGAGGATTCAAAAGAAAGCAGTCATTGGCAAGCGGATGTTTATATACGTAGTGGTGCACTGGGTTATGACCTGTACGGCTGTAGTCACGAAGAAGTTATACGTGACTTAATTGATCAGCTAGAACAGTACTTTAATTTTATGGATCTCGCGCCGGGGCAGCTGCCTTGGAATACAGTATCCTAGAGAGTGGAAAGCTAAGCAGAGCAATAGCCTAATCGATAACTTAGATAATTATGGAGTCGTTATAAATGGCCTGTTTCGGCAAACGATATGGTTTCGCCATCGCCAACTACAATATGATCCAGCACGCGAATATCCACCATTTGTAGTGCGGATTTGAGTCGCTCTGTGATGTTGTAATCGGCTTGGCTCGGTTCAGCGATGCCCGAAGGATGATTATGAGCAAAGATAACAGCGGCAGCATTATGAGCCAGTGCTTGTTTAACAACCTCTCGTGGATAAACAGAAGCGCCATCAATCGTTCCGCGAAAGAGTTCATCAAAGGCAATCATTCGATGTTTATTATCAAGAAATAAACAGGCAAAGACTTCATAGGGATAGGCACGTAAGCGCTGTTGCAGGTATTGTTTCGTTGTTGCTACATCGGTGAGCGCATCGCCGCGTGTTAAGGTCGATTCCATATGCCGGCGACTCATTTCTAATACTGCTTGTAACTGAGTATATTTGGCGGGCCCTAAGCCATGTTGCAAGCAAAATTGTTTTTGGTCGGCTTCTAATAAAGCACGCAAACTACCGAAACTAGCTAATAATTGTCGCGCTAATTCAACGGCGGAAAGTCCTGTTACACCCGTTCTTAGGAAGATGGCTAACAGTTCGGCATCGGATAATATCGAGGCGCCATGTTGCAAGAGTTTTTCTCTAGGTCGTTCGTCGGCCGGCCAGTCCTTGATTGCCATATATTTATCCTTAAATATAAATCCTGAATTTAATATACTGTTTTTAATAAAAACAATCACTTATTTTTGAATTAAAGTCTTAAAAATAGTATTCTGTGCAGTCTTTAAACTTACGATTAGATTGAATGGCCGGTAAACTTTTTATTAGAACCTTTGGGTGTCAGATGAATGAGTATGATTCATCAAAAATGGCAGATGTACTTGCGAAATCGCATCAATTAGAAATAACGGATATCGCAGAAGAAGCCGATGTGTTGTTGCTTAATACCTGCTCGATCCGTGAAAAAGCACAAGAAAAGGTGTTTCATCAGCTGGGTCGCTGGAAAAAGTGGAAGGATACGAAACCTGGTTTAATCATTGGTGTGGGTGGCTGCGTAGCTAGTCAAGAAGGTGATGCTATTCGCCGTCGCGCGCCCTATGTTGATCTTATCTTTGGCCCTCAGACATTACATCGCTTGCCTGAAATGTTGAGTGATGTCAGACAAAGTCATAAACCACGCATTGATATTTCATTTCCTGAAATTGAAAAATTCGATAATTTACCTGAAGCAAAAGCAGACGGTCCGACCGCCTTTGTATCGATTATGGAAGGCTGTAGCAAATACTGCACTTTCTGTGTTGTGCCTTACACGCGTGGTGAAGAAGTTAGTCGTCCCGTTGATAAAGTGTTGAGAGAGATCCGCGGATTGGCAGCACAAGGTGTCCGTGAAGTTAATCTTCTCGGTCAAAATGTGAACTCATATGCTGGCGAATTGGATGGTGATGATACGGCTGATTTGGCATTGTTGATTCATTATGTAGCGGCAATTGATGGTATCGATCGTATACGTTTCACTACCTCACATCCCGTTGAGTTCTCAGACAGTTTGATTGATGCCTTTGCTGAAGTACCTGAGCTGGTAAATCATTTACATTTGCCTGTGCAATCAGGTGCCGATCGTATCTTGGCAATGATGAAGCGCGGCCATACCGTTTTAGAATATAAAGCCAAAATTCGTCGCCTACGTGAAGTGCGACCAACTATTAGCATGTCGAGCGACTTTATTATTGGTTTTCCTGATGAATCGGATGCTGATTTTCAAGGTACGATGAATTTGATCAATGATATTGGCTTTGATCATTCATTTAGCTTTATATATAGCCAACGTCCTGGAACACCGGCAGCGGCATTCCTTGATTCCGTGCCTGATGACGTTAAAAAAGATCGTTTAAAAATTGTACAAGAGCGTTTGCTTGAGCTTGAAGCGGGTCATAGCCAAGCGATGCTAGGTTCAAGACAGCGTATTTTGGTTGACCAAATAGCAGAACGCGTTGATGGCGAAATAAAAGGTCGCACTGAAAATAATCGTACCGTTGTTTTTGCTGGTGATAAATCATTGATAGGTAAATTTGTTGATGTCATTATCACCGAAGCCTATAGCAATTCTTTACGCGGCGAACTGCTTGCTGATAGCGTCATCAGCTAACTCCTTTAGGAAACTCTATTAGTGACAATCCCTGCTCCTTCATTGGATAGTATAAGTTTTGAATTAAGTCCGTCTGACAACCCTCGTTTAGCAAATCTTTGTGGTCATCTTGATGAGCATTTACGAATGCTAGAACGCGGTTTTGGTGTTGAAATCAATAATCGCGGCAGCAAGTTTCAAATTATTGGTAAAGCAGACATTTTGCCTAGTGCGCAAGACGTTATCCATGAGCTTTATGCTGAAACAGCTCAAACAATACTGGTGCCCGAACAAGTACATCTTGCCATTCGTGAAACGGGCGGTGCTGATTCGATTGTGCATATAGAACAAGATGAAATTGTGATTAAAACCAAGCGTGGCTTAATAAAAGCGCGTGGAGAAAATCAGCAAGACTATTTACGCAAAGCGATGACCTATGACATTAACTTTGGTATCGGGCCAGCAGGTACGGGAAAAACGTATTTAGCAGTAGCCTGTGCAGTTGAAGCATTAGAACGTGATTTTGTACGTCGAATTTTATTGGTTCGACCAGCCGTTGAAGCGGGCGAGAAACTGGGCTTCTTGCCGGGCGATTTAAGCCAGAAAGTGGACCCGTATTTACGGCCCTTATATGACGCCTTATATGAAATGTTGGGTTTTGAACGTGTGGCCAAACTGATTGAGCGTAATGTGATTGAAGTCGCGCCGCTAGCTTATATGCGTGGCCGTACACTGAATGAATCATTTGTTATTTTGGATGAAGCGCAAAATACAACCGCTGAACAGATGAAAATGTTCCTGACGCGCCTAGGTTATAACTCTACGGCAATGATCACCGGTGATATAACACAGATCGATTTACCTAGTTCAGTAAAATCAGGGCTACGTCACGCGATTGAAGTTTTAAAAGATGTAGAAGGTATTGGTTTTACATTTTTCCAAGCGAAAGACGTAGTGCGTCATGCCTTAGTTCAGAAAGTTATTATTGCTTATGAAAAAGCGGAGCGAGCACAGCTGTGACGGTAACCGTTGATCTACAAATTGCCTATGAAGGTCAGGTGCCAGAACAGGCGCTTTTTCAAAAATGGGCAGAAGCAGCATTGCAAGAAGATGTAACAGAAGATTGTGAGTTGAGTATCCGCTTGGTTGAAATCGAAGAAAGTGCTGAGTTGAACAATACCTATCGTGGTAAGGCGGGCCCGACCAATGTTCTGTCTTTTCCCTTTGATTCGCCAATACCAATGGAGCCAAAATTATTGGGTGATTTGGTAATTTGCGTGCCGGTAGTAGAAAAAGAAGCATTAGAACAAGCCAAGCAACTTGAGCATCATTGGGCTCATTTAGTGGTGCATGGCTGTTTGCATTTATTAGGATATGATCACATTGAAGATGATCAGGCTGAAGAGATGGAAGCGTTTGAGGTTGAAATTTTGCAAACATTAGCAATAGATAACCCTTATCTAGATCAAGGAGAAACGGCATGAGTGAAGGACGAACGAGTCAGTCTTTTACTAAGACACAATCATTGTTAAAACGACTCAGTAAATGCTTTTGGGAACCTGAAGATCAGGAACAATTGATAGATCTGCTTCGTAGCGCGTCTCAACGTCATATTCTTGATGCGGAAGCTCTTGCTATCGTTGAAGGTGCGTTGAATGTTTCGCAAATGAAAGCGCGGGACATTATGATTCCGCGTTCACAAGTGGTGATGGTCTCGCGTGATGCGACTGCGGAAGATATGTTAAAGCTTATTACCGATACTGCACATTCGCGTTTTCCGGTTATTGATGATGACAGGGATGATGTAATTGGTATTTTGCTCGCAAAGGATCTGCTGGCGGCAGTAGTCACTGCTGGTAAATTTGACTTTGATCTAAGAGAGCTACTTCGACCTGCAGTGTTTATTCCTGAAAGTAAACGCTTAAATGTGTTGTTACGCGAGTTTCGTGCCCGTCGTAATCACATGGCGATTGTGGTTGATGAATATGGTGGTGTTGCTGGCATGGTGACCATAGAAAACGTACTTGAGCAGATTGTTGGTGAAATCGATGATGAACATGATGTTGATGATGATGCCCCTATCGTGCAGCGTAGCGATAATACCTATGTAATTAAGGCGCTCACTGAAGTTGAAGATTTTAATGAGTACTTTACTGTTGAATGGAGCGATGAGGATTTTGATACCGTCGGCGGTTATGTGGTCAATCAATTTGGCCATTTACCAGCAAGAGATGAACAAGTTGAGATCGGTGGTTTTGAATTCAAAGTATTACGGGCTGATAATCGTCGCGTCCATTTGCTTGAAATGAGAATATTGCCTGAATCTGAACAGGATACAGATCCCGAGTAATGGCTGCCGTGATGAAGCAAGGTCTGTTAACTTGGCGAGGTGATCTGATTGCATTGCTAGCTGGGATGTTATTGCCATTATCCTTTTCTCCCTTTCATTATTATCCTGTTGCCATAATTAGTTTGACCTTATTGTTTGTATCTTGGCAGGGTATTACTGCAAAACAGGCTGCACTGCGAGGCTTTATATTTGGTCTTGGATTCTTTGGTGTTGGCGTGTCATGGGTTTATGTGGCTATCCATGATTTTGGCAGTGCCAGTATGCCCTTAGCTGTCTTACTCACAGCTGTCTTTGTAGCTTTTTTTGCCTCGTACTTGGCGCTAGTCGGCTGGGGAATTAAAAAAATTAGTAATGATGCTTTGTCGACGATCGATTTTGTATTGTTACTGCCTGTCGCATGGTTGGTTTTTGAGTATTTTAAAGGCTGGTTTTTAACAGGATTTCCTTGGCTGGAAGTTGGTGCAGGTCAAATTGATGGCCCCTTAAGCGGTTATACGCCTATTGTTGGTGTTTTGGGCGTATCGTTATTGGCTGCAATCTCCGCGGGACTGATAGCCGCTGCATGGCAAGCAAAACGCGTGTCTTTGTTAGTTATCGTGCTTGTGATTTGGGGTGCAGGTTATTTCTTACAAGCTGTTGTATGGACTCAGCCTGTCGATAAAGAAATTAAAGTCACTATTATTCAGGGTAACATTCCACAAGAAATTAAGTGGAATTCAGAGCAATTGTACAAAACCTTAGCCTTATATCAAGCGAGAACAGAGCAAAATTGGGACAGTGATTTGATTGTCTGGCCTGAGAATGCTGTGACCGTTTTTTATCATCAAGTGAAGGAATTTTATCTCGATCCTTTAGAAAAGCTGGCGCGGGAGAATAAAACCGATATCTTGTTGGGCTTGCCCGTACTTAATCAGGCCACTGATGAGTATTACAACAGCATTATTTCTTTAGGTGAGCAAGAAGGTTTTTATCATAAAAGTCACCTAGTGCCCTTTGGTGATTATGTTCCCTTTGAATGGTTGCGCGGTGTTATTAAATTTTTTGATCTACCAATGTCGTCTTTCCGTCCAGGTCCAGTATCTAGTGAATTAGTGCATGCCGCTGGCCAAGCTATAGGGCTGTCGATTTGTTATGAAGATACGTTTTCAACAGAAGTGTTACGAACAGTACCCGAAGCGAGTTTACTAGTAAATGCGACTAATAATGCTTGGTATGGAGATTCGTTTGCACCACACCAGCATCTGCAAATTTCACAAAACCGAGCCTTGGAGACAGGCCGACCAATAATACGCTCAACGACCAACGGTGTTTCGGCATTAATAGGTTTTAAAGGTCGTTTACAGCAACAAACAGCACAGTTCGAAGAAGCGGTCTTAACGGGTAATGTGCAGCCGCGTCAAGGAGCAACACCCTATGTAACATGGGGCCAAATGCCTTTATGGTTATTCTCACTGTTCATGCTATTCGCGTGGATGTATTATCGACGGGTTGAGTAATAGGTAGATGAATTAATGCAGCTTTTAACCATACAGCGCATCTTAGGCATTTTATTAAGCCTGTTTAGCATCACGATGTTACCAGCTGCAGCAGTATCGTTATATTACGAAGATGGTTCCGTTAATGCGTTTATGAACGCTTTTGTTATGCTGTTGTTTACAGGCCTTATTTTCTGGTTTCCAGCAAGGAAACATCGAAAAGAACTTAAAATTCGTGATGGCTTTATCGTTGTCGTAATGTTCTGGATAACGTTGGGGATCTCGGGAGCCTTGCCCTTCTTTCTGACAGAAGTACCAAAAATGACATTTACGGATGCTGTGTTTGAGTCCATGTCAGGCTTGACGACTACCGGCGCCACAGTCTTAACTGGCTTAGATACTTTACCGGAAGCCGTATTGTTCTACCGTCAGTTTTTACAATGGCTTGGCGGTATGGGTATTGTGGTTTTAGCGGTAGCTATCTTACCTTTATTAGGTGTCGGGGGAATGCAGCTTTATCGTGCCGAAACACCTGGGCCGATGAAAGATTCTAAGTTGACGCCTCGCATTACAGAAACAGCTAAAGCCTTGTGGTATATCTATCTAAGTTTAACAATTGGTTGTGCGGTGGCATTTTATCTAGCTGGTATGAGCTGGTTTGATGCAGTAGGCCATAGCTTCTCAACAGTCGCTATTGGTGGTTTTTCTACCCATGATGCGAGTATGGGCTATTTTAATAGCACCACTATTGAAATGATTACCGTGGTATTTATGCTATTGGCAGGCATGAATTTTTCACTACATTTTTTAGCATGGCGTCATCGTTCTATTCGTCATTATTGGGCCGATTCTGAGTTGCGAACTTATGTGTGGATTTTGGTCATAATTTCGATGGTGGTATCCAGTTATCTCTATTTTACTCACACATATCATGACCCATGGGTTGCGATCCATCAGGGTATATTCCAGACCGTATCGATAGGAACGACAGCTGGGTTCACGACAGCTGATTATTCTTTATGGCCAGGCTTTTTACCTATTTTATTATTGATGACGAGTTATATCGGGGGCTGCGCTGGTTCCACTGGTGGCGGAATGAAAGTTATCAGGGTGATGTTGTTATTTAAACAAGGCTATCGTGAAGTATTACGCCTTATTCATCCTAATGCCGTATTTGCGATCAAAGTGAACAATAAAGCGCTACCAACCAAAGTTGTTGGTGCTGTTTGGGGCTTTCTTGCCATGTATGTATTTTGTTTTAGCATTATGCATTTATTTTTAATGGCGACCGGCTTAGACATTGTGACTTCATTTTCTGCCGTTACTGCGTGCTTAAATAACCTAGGGCCAGGCTTAGGCGAAGTTGGTGCTAACTATAGTAGTATTAATTCACCTGCGAAGTGGGTGTTATGTATTGCCATGTTATTAGGACGGCTTGAGATTTTCACTTTGTTAGTAGTATTAACGCCTGCATTTTGGAGGCGTTGAGCATGAGCGAGACCCAAGCTAAATGGGATGCCATTTATAATAATAAAGAATATTCGCCATCAGCTTGCTTCGTTTTAACGCAAAATCAACATTTATTACCGCGACAAGGCATCGCTTTAGATTTAGCCTGTGGTCAAGGTGGCAATGCAGTGTTGTTAGCTAAGGCGGGTTTGGATGTGTTGGCATGGGATGTATCGCCTGTTGCAGTTAAACAGTTACATGGCTTTGCTGAGATAAATAGCTTAGGCATTAATGCCCAAGTACGAGATGTTGTTGAATCGCCTCCGGAACCGAATAGTCTTGATGTATTAGTGGTGAGTTATTTCCTTGATCGTAATTTATGTGAGCGAATGTTAACCGCATTACGACCAGGAGGCTTATTGTTTTATCAGACTTATTGCCAGCAAAAAGTAGAGCAAAAAGGTCCTAATAATGCTGATTTTTTATTAGCAGATAATGAATTATTAGACTTGTTTTCGACAATGAAGGTACGTGCTTATCGTGAAGAGTCACTATTGGGTGACCATCAGCAAGGTTGGCGTAATCAAGCTTTATTAGTGGCAGAAAAATAGCTTAGCAGCGTGCATAATAAATTAAACGCGCCCATATTCACTTAGTTACTAACTGCTGAACAATGATTATTAGCAGTGAATAATATATGAAGATCATTCCGTGCTACTTTTAAGTTGAACGATGGCCAATTAAATAAAACTTGCCCGCATAGACTTTGACGGGTAGAATTATGCGGTTCTAAAGCCTTGTTTTTTTTCATGGCTCACTATTTATTTTAGATAACATACAAAACGAGAACAGATATGAAAGCTGATATCCACCCAGAATATAATGAAATCGATGTTACATGTAGCTGTGGTAACTCGTTTAAAACACGTTCAACACGTAGCACTGCATTGACTTTAGATGTGTGTTCAGAATGTCACCCATTCTACACTGGCAAGCAAAAAATGCTTGATACTGCCGGTCGTGTTGACAAGTTCCGTCAAAAATACGGAAAATAATTTGTCGGGCCTATTTGGCCTAACATTTTAAGAATTCATATAACGTGTTTGTACATATCCGTACAGTTCGTAATATATTACAAAGCCTCTGCTGGTTAGCAGGGGCTTTGTTGTTTCTGACGCTTGTAGGTTGTGCCCAAAACCCTGTAAGCGGTGATCAAAACTTTGTATTGTTGGGCGAAGATAGTGAGATAGCTATTGGCCGAACTAATCATCCCAAAATAATTGAGCAGTATGGGCGCTATAATGATGAGTCGTTGCAAAACTATGTACAGTCTGTCGGTGATAAACTTGCCTCAGTAAGTCATAGACCAGAGTTATTGTATCGCTTTACGGTTCTGGATTCGCCCGTCATTAATGCCTTTGCTTTACCTGGTGGTTATATATACATCACCCGTGGTTTAATGGCTTATTTAAATTCAGAAGCGGAATTGGCTGCCGTGTTAGGGCATGAGATTGGTCACGTAACCGCTCGTCACGGAGTGCGTCAGCAAAGTGCATCTCAAGCGGCTAACTTAGGTTATACCCTTGGTTCTATTCTATTTCCTGAGTTGCGTGGGGCGCCTTCCCAAAATCTATTTAATGTTTTGGGTGGGGCATTACTAAGTGGTTATGGGCGTGAACATGAACTGGAATCTGATGGCTTGGGTGCAGAGTATTTAGCTCGGTCTGGGTATGAGCCTAAAGCGATGATTGATGTCATTCGCGTGCTTAAAGATCAAGAGACATTTTCTGCTGTTGAAGCAAAAAAACAAGGGCGTGAAGCGAAAGGCTATCATGGACTGTTTGCCAGTCATCCTGATAATGACACTCGGTTGCAGGAGGTTGTTGCGAGTGCTGGTCAATATTCGAGTGCTCAAAAAGCGACAGTAGGGCGTTTGGAGTATTTAACGCGGATCAATGGTCTTGTCTTTGGTGATAGTGAAGCGCAAGGTGTTCGCTCTGGTCGGCACTTTTATCATTTAGCGATGAACTTCACTGTTGGATTCCCCGCTGGCTGGCATATAAATAACAACCCTGATAGCCTACAGACGTTGTCCCCTAATGGAGAGGCAGTCGTTGAGATGCGGGCAACAGATCTGAATCGAAAATTATCTCCTCGTGAATTTATTACGCAGCGTCTGAAAATAGATCGGTTGAAAGCAGGAGAGCAGCTTAATGTTAACGGTTTAGATGGTTATACGGGAATACTGGAGAACAAGGGTAATTTAGCCCGAATTGCTGTAATTTATTTGCGAGATCAGGCCTTTGTCTTTTTTGGTAGTGTAAAAAATAATAAAATATTCAGCCAGTTTGATGCTGATTTTGTTGCGACTGCAAAAAGCTTACATGCTCTAACGGATGATGAAATAGCATTAGCAAAAGCCTTGAAATTGGAAGTAGTCACTGTAGGAAAGAGTGATAGTTATATTGCTTGGTCGAAAGAATCCAGGGTTAGCAATAGTTCGTTAGAGCAATTGAGATTGTTAAATGGTGATTATCCCGCTGGTGAATTAGAAGCGGGCGAGCTTGCTAAACGTGTCCATTAACAAAGCCTAATCTCTCGATTAGGGGCTGTTTGAGTTAGTCTACTGTACAATCTGGAGGGCTATTAATTTCATCTGACGCATTAATAATCACTTAATATTCTGTGTCAGATGGAACCTTCGTTTTCGGTGTTAAAATAAGTCCACAGGCGATGGAGACTCTTCTGCTGAGCTATTACCAATGACGTTGCTTGGTATAACCATTTGAGTCGGCACATCTTCTGTACGGAATGTCTCATTAATCCCACCTATTGAATCAGGGCTAGCCAATAATCCGGTATAAGGGTCAATTTTGACGGTAATCATACCAATGGGTTCTCTGAGAGGCGCTTCCGGCACATCATCTAATGCGATCCTCATGAAGTCGATCCACATCGGTAATGCTGCTTTTCCGCCTGTTTCATAGTGCCCCAAGGTTTTAGGTGAATCAAATCCTACCCAGCTAATAGCGACGAGTTCAGGGTGAAAGCCATTGAACCATGCGTCAACTTGGTTATTAGTGGTACCGGTTTTGCCTGCAAGATCATTACGACCTAGAGCAAGTGCCTTACGACCAGTGCCGTAACGAACTACATCACGCATCATACTGTTCATAATGTAATTATTTTGCGGTGTCATGATGCGTTCAGCAGGTTTTTGTGAAAGCGAGTCATTATTAGCTTCCTGCATTTGCTCATCACTTATTATAAGGCAGGTTTCACAGACCGTAGCAGGTTGAGATTGCATTAATATTTTGCCATTCGCATCTTCGATTCGCTGAATCACATAAGGCTCAACCCTATATCCTCCATTGGCAAGAGCTGAATAAGCACGAGCCATATCCCAAGGTGCAGCGCTACCACTACCTAAAGCAAGAGATAAATTATGAGGCATTTGTTGCGTGTCAAAGCCAAATCGTCCGGCGTATTCAATAGCATAACTTGGCGTAATATCTCTAAGCAGGCGAATAGACACTAGGTTTCGTGAATGGATGAGCCCTTCTCTAAGTCGCGTCGGGCCATAGAATTTTTGGCTATAATTTTCAGGTCGCCATTCATTCTCTAGGCCGGCACCGTCTAATACGACTGGCGCATCATTTATAATGCTTGCCGCGGTGTAGCCTTTTTCAAGTGCGGCGGAATAAATAAAAGGCTTGAAGCCAGAGCCTGGTTGGCGACGAGATTGTGTTACTCGATTGAATTTATTTTGGAAATATTCAAAGCCGCCATTTAATGCAGTGATAGCACCATCATGTGGTGAGACAGCAATTAAGGCGCCTTCAACTTGTGGTAGTTGTGCAAGTGACCATTGACCATCTTTGTCTTGTGTTACATGGATAATATCGCCAACAGCTAAAACATCACTGACTTTTCGGGGGGCTTTGCCGCGACTATTGGTGTTTAACTGTTTACTTGCCCAAGTCATAGAGGCAAGCTTAAGTTCAATAACACCCAATGATTTAATGTAAACGCCAGCGGTATTGTCGCCTACTGCAGATACAATTGCAGGAGAAAGAGGACCAATGGTATCGATGGCTTTAAGAGCTTGCTCAAATGACTCCTGACTGGTTTCTTCATCAAGAGATACATGTTTCAGTACACCACGATATCCGTGGCGCTCATCATAAGCTAAGAGTGCTGATTGTAGTGCATTGTTTGCCGCTTTTTGATGTTTAGCTTTTATGGTCGTATAAACATTCAATCCTATGTTATAAATCTCATCGCCATATTGCTCAATAAGTTGGGTTCGAATCATTTCAGCAACATAGGGCGCGTAGACTTCAATGTCTCGGCTGTGATAGCTAGCAGTGATGGGGGCTTGAATCGCGTCAAGGTAGTCTTGTTGACTTATATAGCCGACTTCCCACATGCGACGTAGAACGTAGTCTCGACGTAATAAAGCACGTTCGGGATTGGCGATGGGGTTGAATGCTGATGGCGCTTTAGGTAGGCCTGCAATCATTGCAAATTGAGGTAAATTCAATTCTTGTATTGATTTACCATAATAAACATTTGCAGCGGCACCGACACCATAGGCGCGGTTTCCTAAATAAATTTTATTGAGATAAAGCGTTAATATTTCATTTTTACTGAGTGACTGTTCAATTTGTAAAGAGAGAATAATTTCATTAAGTTTACGAAGATACGTTTTTTCTCTACTCAAGAAGAAGTTGCGAGCAACTTGCATTGTAATTGTGCTGCCACCTTGAGCCTTCACTCCTGTTGTAGCTAGCGAGTAAACTGCACGAAGTAGGCCTTTATAATCTACACCATGGTGATCAAAGAACCGTGCATCTTCAGCAGCAAGCACTGCTTGAATGAGTTGCTCTGGAATTTCCGCATGCTCAAGTGGAATACGGCGTTTATCACCAAACTCGGCCATTAGGCTCCCTTCAGCACTAAAGACCCTTAATGGGACCTGTAATTGTGTCTCGCTAAGGGTTGCCGTGTTAGGGAGGTCAGGAGCAAGGAATAGGTAGAGAGCTGAGACTGCGATGGTGATTAACGCAACAAACACGATAATGAGAGCGAGTAGGCGACGGATAAAAAACAACATAAGCGAATTCTGATGACAGACCTAAAGGTGATGATGACATGTAGTATATATAAAGAAGGCTATTGCACAACAACTTAAAGGTAACTAATATGTAGATCAGTTACCAATGAAGATGTATCTTCAGATTTCAGACTGTTTAGTAATATGATTTATAATGATTTTTGGTAATAATATTTCAAGCCGCGGGGCGGCATGGGCTTATTGATAGACGAAGTTAACAGTTGTGTTTTTAGAATGCATGCACTATAGTCTTGAGAAACTACATTAAGTAGGCGAAGTAAGTTGTTTTGGGTTGTCGATTAATGGGGCCGTAAATGTTTGGACGAAATAAAGCACCACTCTTAGGGATAGATATAAGTTCGTCAGTGGTTAAAGTATTAGAACTTAGCCATAAAGCGGGTAAGTATACTGTCGAATCATATGCGGCTGAGCCTCTACCTCTTAATGCTGTTATCGAAGGTAGAATTGAAAATAAAGATGAGGTGGCTGGCGCCATTAAACGAGCTGTTAAGCGTTCAGGAACAAAAGCAAAAGAGGCTGCAGTTGCCGTTTCAGCCAACTCAGCTATTACCAAAATAATTCCCTACCCAGCCTCCCTTTCACAGCGAGAATTAGAAGATCAAATAATGATGGAGGCGGAAGCGTTGATCCCCTACCCATTAGATGAGGTTCGATTGGACTTCGAGGTCTTGGGGCCATCATCGACGGATGTTGATTTAGTTGAAGTGTTACTGGCCGCTTCCCGAAGTGAAAATGTTGATGCTCGTACGGAAGTGCTTGAAAAAGCCGGTTTGATACCAAAAGTTGTCGATGTTGAAGCGTATACGATGGAAAATGCCTTCTCTCTCATTTCTGAACAATTAACCAATAATGGTCAGGGCTTAACGGTAGCAGTTGTAGATATCGGCGCTAATATGACGACCTTACATGTTTTGGTCGATGGTAAAATTGTCTTCACCCGCGAACAAATCTTTGGTGGAAATATATTAACTGAAGAAATAGAGCGTCATTATGGCTTGTCATACCAAGAGGCTGGTCGGGCTAAAAAAGAAAATAATTTACCGGATGACTATGGCTTAAAAGTATTGGAGCCATTTAAACGTTCAATGACCACAACAGTGACTCGTGCGTTGCAGTTTTTCTTCTCGGCATCTGCACAATACCAATCTATCGATCATGTCGTTTTATCTGGAGGATGCGCCTCTATTCAAGGTGTCGATGCAATGATCGCCGAAGAAACAGGAACATCCACCTCGATCGCCAATCCTTTCTCCGATATGACTATAGGGCGACGGGTATCTATCCAGTCTTTAAGTAATGATAGTCCGTCAATGTTGATTGCATGCGGTCTTGCCATGAGGAATTTTGACTGATGCCACGAATTAATTTATTACCATGGCGTGAAGCGCGTCGACAAGAACGTCAGCAGCAATTTTTTACGGCATTAATATTTAGTCTTGTTGTGGCGGTTGCTATTTTTTATGGCGCAGTAATGTATGCAGATGGATTGATCGAGGAGCAAAATCAACGAAATGCTTTCTTGAAAAAAGAAATTTCACTGATGGATATTAAGATTGCTGAGATTAAGACATTAGAAGCTGAGCGTACACGATTATTGGCTCGAATGAATGTCATTCAGGATTTGCAAACTAGCCGACCCAAAGTGGTTAAGGTGCTTGATGCTCTAGTAAGAACTCTCCCGGATGGAATTCATCTTGAAAAACTTACTCGACAGGGCGATACGTTAATTTTAGACGGTGTTGCACAATCAAATGCACGCGTTTCGGTCTTTATGCGGCAATTGGACAATAATCCCGAGCTAACAGAATCAACTCTTAGTGTAATTCAGCGAACCTCGACAAAAGATGATGCGATTAGGAAATTTAGTTTGAGCATTGGGGAATCTAAAGTGAAAAATGAAGATGGAGAGGGTTAATGGAACTGTCATCTTTAAGTGAGTTAGATTTTAATGAAAGTGGTGAATGGCCTCTTCCGATAAAAATCGTGGCAATAATTTTATTAGCTGCACTGGTTTGGGGCGGCGGCTATTACTTTATGATAAAAGATAAACAGGCTGAGCTAGAGGTGCTTGAGCGTACCGAGGTTCAACTTAAAAAAGAGTTTGTAACTAAGCAAGAAAAGGCTTGGAATTTAGAAGCATATAAAGCTCAACTGGCCGAGATGCGAGTTATTTTTTCTTCTATGCTGAAACAATTACCGCGCAAAAATGAAGTGGCTGATCTATTGATAGATATATCACGGACAGGATTGATCAATGGTCTAGAATTTGAATTGTTTAAACCTGGCGCTGAACGTCCGGTGGATTTTTACGCGGAACTGCCCATAGAGATGAAAGTAACGGGCACGTATCATCAATTTTCTGGTTTTGTGAGTGATGTAGCTTCTTTACCTCGGATTGTTATCTTGCATAATTTAGCTATGGCACCGCTAGGAAAAGACGAGGGTAAAATGACCATGGATATCACAGCTAAAACATACCGCTATTTAGATGAAGAAGTTAAATAATGTTGTTAGCCATATACAAGCAAGCGAAATAGGATTTTAGTAATGGTTAAATTATCAAAAATAATAATGCCGGCTTTTATTGTGATGACACTCTCTGCTTGTCAGCAAGAAAAGCAAGATCTAAACGCTTATGTTGCCGAAGTGAAATTAAGACCGCATTCTGATATTGCACCGATTCCAATTATGAAGCCGTATGAAAAATTTATATACGCGGCAGCCGAGTTACGAGATCCCTTTGTGCCAACAGTTATTGACGTGGCAGCTGACAAAGAGAATGAAAAAGTGATAGTGGATAATGGCATTCATCCTGACTCACAACGGTTAAAGGAAGAGTTAGAGTTCTACCCGTTGTCTGAGTTAGTACTAGTCGGGACCTTAGAGCAAGAACCAGGTGGTATATGGGGCTTAGTTCGGGCTCCAGATGGTGTTATTCATCGAGTACAAATTGGTAATTATATTGGGCATAATCACGGTAAAGTGTTGGCTATTACAGATGTCGACTTAACATTGAAAGAAATTATACCGAATGGTGATCGTGGCTATTTAGAGCGCGAAGCCTCCCTTTCGGTTATGAATTAAAGGTAGATAACTATGACTAGTAATCGTGAAATGACAATGTCTAAGCGGCAGACTACAACAGGGAAAAGACAAGTGAAAAACGAGAAAATGGTAATTAATTATCTGAAAGCGACTTTAGCCTTTAGTATCGTAAGTATGATGACCATGGTGAGCGTTATTGCCACTGCTGCAGACTTGCAGTCTGTAGATTATTCCTCATTGCCTGGGGATAAAACACGGCTAGTGCTGACATTTTCCGAACCTGTTGAAAAGCCAAGTACGTTTTCAATCGATGAGCCTGCACGAGTAGTGCTAGATTTTGCCGGTGTAAAAAATCTATTAGATAAAAAGACGCAACAGATTAATCTCGGTGCTACAAAAAGTGTTTCTACTGTTGAGGCTGGTGAACGCACAAGAATGGTCATCAACCTAAATCAGAAGGTAGCTTATAATATTGCTCAAGATGGCAATAAGGTTATGGTGACTATTGATGGTGGTATACAGTCAAAGGCATCTGTAGCAAAAGTGAAAGGTCATTATCAAGTTACTGATGTTGACTTTCGTCGCGGTGAAAAAGGCGAAGCTAAGCTAATGATTGAACTTAATGATCAAGGCGCAGCGGTTAATATCCAGCAGGAGCGCGATACTGTTGTTGTCGATTTGGTAGGAGTAACGCTGCCTGAGAAACTACAACGTAGGTTAGATGTAACTGATTTTGCTACACCAGTTAATGTTATTGATAGTATCCAAAAAGGAAATAACACACACTTTACCTTGTCTGCGGTAGGTAAATTTGAGCATATTGCATATCAAACAGATAATATGTTGGTCATCGAAGTTAAGCCGATTTTAGAAGACCTTCAATCAGCAGAACGTAAAAATGAATTTGGTTATAGTGGCGATAAATTATCCCTCAACTTCCAAAGCATTGAAGTACGCGCTGTATTGCAGTTATTAGCTGACTTTACTGAAATGAATTTGGTGACGAGTGATACTGTACAAGGTAATTTGACGCTTAGACTAAAAAATGTGCCTTGGGATCAGGCGTTAGACATTATTCTAAAAACGAAAGGTTTGGCGATGCGTCAAAATGGTAATGTGATGTTGATTGCCCCAGCCGCAGAAATTGCCGCTCGTGAAAAACAAGAGTTAGCAGCACAAAAACAATTAATCGAATTAGAACCGTTATACTCAGAGATTATTGAAATTAACTTTGCTAAAGCAACGGATTTAGCGACACTACTGTCGACTAGTACAGAAGAGGCAGGAGCAGGTGTAACAGGTTTTCTATCATCACGAGGAAGTGCAACGGTTGATATGAGAACAAACTCTTTACTTCTACGAGATACTCCTGAGCAATTAGTCCAAATTAAAAAACTCATTGAGAAATTAGATATACCTGTCCGTCAGGTATTAATTGAGTCACGTATTGTTATTGCTAATAATGATTTTGGTAAAGAGTTAGGAGTGAGGTTTGGTGCTTCAGCAAGAAGTAGAACGTTAGGAGCTGCAACTTCTGGCCAATTATCCGATCTTACTGTCGACAATAATAACAGTAATTTAATTAGACCATCATCAACGACACTGAATAATGCACTTAATGTCGACTTACCTGTTTCCAACCCTGCAGGCGTTGTAGCTCTTGCATTAGCCAAACTGCCTTTGGGTGCAATTCTTGAGCTTGAACTTTCTGCCATGCAGAGAGAAGGTAAAGGTGAAATTATTTCTAGCCCAAGAGTCATTACCTCAAATCAGCAAAAAGCAATAATACAGCAAGGTGTTGAGATCCCATACCAAGAAGCGAGTTCAAGTGGTGCGACATCAGTTTCTTTTAAAGAAGCATTGTTAAAGCTTGAAGTAACACCGCAAATCACACCGGACGATCGTATCGTTATGGACTTACAAGTTAATAAAGATGCGGTTGGAACTATATTTAATAATGTACCTAGTATTAATACTCAAAGTGTTGAAACTCAAGTATTAGTTGATAATGGTGAAACGGTTGTCTTGGGTGGCGTTTATGAACAGGAAACGAGTAAGATAAGTGAACGGGTACCATTTTTTGGTGACTTGCCTTATGTAGGGTTTTTGTTCAAATCCACAAATGATGTGGATAATAAAAAAGAGTTATTAATTTTTGTAACACCAAAAATAATTAAAGATAGCCTCAATTTTTAAGTAAGAATAAATTGAGTTTTAAAAGGCCGGATCATCAGATTCGGCTTTTTGTCGTAAGAATAAAATGAGAGTGGACCGCGCGTGGTAAGAGGTAATATATTTCTGATTGGACCAATGGGTGCAGGAAAATCAACTGTTGGTAGACAATTAGCGAAGGCTCTAGGCCGAGATTTTTTTGATAGTGACAAGGAAATTGAAAAACGCACGGGTGTGTCTATTTCATGGATCTTTGAAATGGAAGGCGAGGCTGGCTTTCGAGTACGCGAACAAAAAATCATCGAAGAATTAACTGGCTTAAATGATATTGTCTTAGCAACAGGGGGCGGCGCTATTTTAGCAGAAGAAAATCGCCGTGCTTTGCGTTCTCGAGGTAATGTTGTTTATTTATCTGCAACGGCTGATCAATTATTTCGACGTACTGCTAAAGATAAAAAAAGACCACTACTACAGACTGATGATCCTAAAAAACAGATAGAAGAGTTACTTGCGTTACGTGACCCTTTATATAGTAGCGTGGCAGATGTTGAATTACGAACAGGCGAGCAATCTATTCAGCATGCGGTGGCACAAGTAATTGAGCAATTAGAAGCATTAGTTAAATAAGGTTTGTCATGAAAACACTGCAGGTTTCCTTAGGTGAGCGTAGTTATCCCATTTATATCGGTGGCGATTTAATATCACAAGCAGCATTACTTACTAAACACATTAAGGGAAAGGATGTGTTGGTGGTAACCAATACTACGGTAGCCCCTCTATACCTACAATCCGTCCTAGATGTATTATCAGATTATCGTTGTGAGTCAGTAATATTACCGGACGGTGAACAATATAAAACACTAGAAGTATTAAACCAGGTTTTCACCAAACTGCTGGAAGAAAAATTTTCACGTCAGGTGACAATGATCGCTCTAGGTGGCGGCGTGGTGGGTGACATGACAGGCTTTGCTGCGGCATGCTATCAACGTGGTGTACCATTCATTCAGATCCCAACAACATTATTATCTCAGGTAGACTCGTCGGTGGGCGGAAAAACGGCTGTTAATCACGTCTTAGGGAAAAATATGATTGGGGCTTTTTATCAGCCACAATGCGTGATTGCTGATACTTTGACCTTAACGACCTTAGACGATCGGCAATTATCTTCAGGATTAGCGGAAGTCATCAAATATGGTTTGATTAACGATCCTGAGTTTTTTGCCTGGTTAGAACAAAATATGTCGGGATTAGTGGCCCGCGATCAAACTTTATTAGCTGAAGCTATTGAGCGATCTTGCCAAGACAAAGCTGATGTCGTAGCCAGTGATGAACTTGAACAAGGTGTGCGTGCACTTCTGAACCTAGGTCATACGTTTGGTCATGCGATTGAAACCGGCATGGGCTATGGTAATTGGTTACATGGTGAAGCGATTGCTGTTGGCATGGTGATGGCCGCTGACTTATCTCAACGAATGGGATGGATACAAGAAAGTGATGTCGCTCGAATTAAAGCTTTGTTTGTAACAGCCGGCTTACCTGTTCTAGCTCCTGAAGGAATGACATCAGAACAGTTTATGACTTTAATGTCTGTTGATAAAAAAGTCCAAGATGGTCGAATTAGACTTGTGTTGTTACGTGGCATTGGTCAGGCCATCATTAGCGATGATTATTCTGCGAGTACATTAGCTGATACGTTGAGGTCTTTCGAGCGTTAGTTGATGAGTGAATTCGCTTCCCCATCAGCGGAACCTAACTATATTGCACGTCTAGCACTGCAATCTGCACCTTTTAATACAGCCGTTGACCCGAATATATTTTTTAAAGGTGAGCAAATAGAGCAGCGCTTTAATTTGCTTTTGCACATGATTAGATCCAGTGACAAGGTGGGTTTATTATCTGCTGAGCAAGGACTAGGAAAAAGCACACTGCTCACACAGCTCCAGCTTAGCGAGACGGATGATCTTAGAATTTGCCGTATTAATGGGCAGGCTACTTTAACGTCGATGGAAATCATCATGCAGTGTTTATCTGCTTTTGGTGTTGATGATAGCGATGTTCAATTCAGTAATGATCACCTTATTCTTTTAAAAGAAAGACTTTCTGGCCTTCGCCAGTTAAACATTAAACCACTATTACTTATTGATGATATTGATTTACTTTCCGAAGAACCGTTAATGGTTTTGATGGACTGCTTAGCATGGCAAAATAATGAAGTATTTTTACTGCAGGCGGTATTCACCAGTAAACAAGTCTTGCCAGATCTATCAACTATTCAGGGACGATTACAGCAAATAGACTTGCCTGCACTATCGGAACAGGAATTGCTTCCATATTTAGGCTATCGCTTAAGGGCGGTTGGCTATAGTGGTGATCCCGTCTTTAGCTTAAAAGATTTAAAGCATTGCTATCGGCAGTCCAAGGGGATCCCCGCTTTAATTAATCAATGGGCTCATCAACATTTATTAGGGATGAAAAGTGCCTTTACTAACCCTATAAAAATTAACGTTGGGCGAGTCGTGCCATTGCTTCGCTGGTTGGGTTTAGGATTATTGGTAAGTACCCTCATTCTGCTACTGTTATTTCAAGACTCAATTAATGACTTGCTTGCTCCCAATATGATTGAAGAAGTCGTTATTGAGAAACCATTTGCCAATCAAGAGGACTCGTTGGCAACCGTTATCCTTGACGAAGATACGGTAACTTCTGCTGCACAAGCAGAGCGAGATGAGCTTAAATTATTGGTTTCTGAGCTAGCGGTCGTTGCTATTGAATCAGAGAAATTACCTGTACCCATCTCGCAAGATGAAATTAATTCTAAACCCGTCTTAGTGCCAGAAACAGAACCAGTGCTACAGCTTGAGTTGTGGCCCGCCATTCATCAAAAAAATTGGATTTTAAAACAGAGTACAACTGATTATACCTTTCAGTTAATGGGGTCATGGGAAAAGCAGGAAGTGGAGGCATTTATCGAAAAATATGCCTTAACAGGTGATGTTGCTGAATTTGAGAGCATGCGTAATGGGCGGGTCTGGTATGCGCTAATTTATGGTGTTTATGCGAATAAACAAGCGGCATTAGATGCCAGTAGCAAATGGCCAGCGCCAATTAATACCTTGCCGTCATGGTTACGTCGTTTTGACAGCGTGCAGCAGCAGATTAAAAAAACGGTCAATTAAAAATACGATTTAAGTGCAGTAAGAAGTGCTTTGGTTTGACTCGTGTGGCTGGCAAAAACGACACGGTATATTTCTTGACCATTTACCTTTGCTGTAGATAACAGCCCAAGCTTTATCAAGTGAGATAGATCTATGTCTGCTGGAGGGCTGAAACAGACTATTCCTGTAGCAGAATGTAAAAGCCACCAGTTGGTATGTTGCTTTAATGCGAAAGCAAACTGTCCTGCCTGTTCGAGGCGCTGGTCAATTCGATCTGAGAACGATTGCGTACCACTTAATATTAAACTACACCAAAGTGGCAAAAATAATTCGCCACCATAGGAGCCACCTATGGTTTGCTTAGGTGATTGCGTTAGATAATCGACATCAATATCTAAACCGTTTGCTAAGGGCTTTTTATACAGTAACAGGCTGCAGGGTTTTGGTTGTCCTAAGGCTTTATGTGGATCAACACATACGGAATCAGCTTGGGCAATGCCGCTAAGATGATGTTGATGTGTCTGTGATAACATTAAGGCGCCACCCCATGCGGCATCAATATGACACCAGCTATTAAATTCTTTGGCAATTTCGATGCATGTAGCGATAGGGTCCATGGCACCACAAGAAGAGGTGCCAGCTGTTACTACAATCGCTATTGGAGCGTTAGCTTGGCAGGCTATGCGTAATGCTTCAACATCCATTTGTCCTAATTCATTGGTCGGAATGGTTTGAAATTTTAAACCTAAAATACGGCAGGCTTTAGTAATAGAATAATGAGCCGCTTGTGAGCCATAAACTATATTGGATGAATTTTTAGTGTGTTCTCTTGCCTGCCATAAGGCATCGAGATTGCCATAACTACTACCGTGAGTGAAATGTGCAAAAGGCTGTTGGAACAACTGACAAAACCAGTCTAGTAGTTGCTTTTCAATGACTGCCAATTGAGGATAGAGTTCTGGTGATAACAAATTACCATTATGTAAACCTGCTAACATCTGTCCTAATAGGGCTGGCTGGTCGACGGCTGGCGTCATATGTCCCGCCCATGTGCTCTTGTGGTGAAGTTCTCCTTCTGTAATCAACTGTTGAATGAGCTTTGAAGCTTGATCGTCCTCGGGTAATGCCGATAACTGATTCTGTAATAAGCCGATGATGTCAGAAAGTGCTGTCATGCTAGGTACAGATTGGTTTCATTATTATTGGCAAAACTTACATAGGATTGATAGTGGATGATCCGAGTTGGAATGGTGTGAATGGCAAATAAATCAGCAAAATGGCGATCAATAACGTGATCGGCCGTGAGCTTTTGAATTGAGCCGGTATGCGTTTGAATATGCTTCACTAAGAATAATTGCTCGGCATCTAGTTTTGATGCCAGCCATAAGGAGAGGCTATCAGAGGTTACATCCCAACTATGTGTTAATGATGGCTCCATAAGCAATGAGTCATCTGGCAGCCATACAGATAGTGATTGTTCGAGCTTGAGGGCATTAAATGGCTGACATTTAGCTTCAAGTGCGATCAGCATCAATCCAAATTGTTTCATTGCCATCAGGGCCATGTGATGAGCTGATGAATCATCAAAATGATGCAGTGTTTGAGCTTCACGCACTTGATCGGCAAAGGGACCACCACCAGGAACAATGACGATGGGTGTCGATATGGACGTTTCAACCAGTGATTGCAACCAATGCTTTAACTCTGGTGAGTTGTATAAACTGCCACCCAGCTTAACGACAATCACTTTAGTTGTTCAAGTAGTCGGAAAATAGCGGCGGCTTTATCGTGCACTTCTTGGTGCTCGGCCTCGGCGGTTGAGTCGGCGACGATGCCACCACCAGCCCAAAAACGCAGGCGATTGTCGCTGTGTATTAAAGTGCGAATAGTGATGTTGCTATCCATTTTGCCATCAAAGCCAATGTAGGCGATGCTTCCGCAATAAAGTCCACGACGATGAGGTTCAAGCTCTTCTATTATTTCCATCGCACGTAACTTAGGTGCGCCCGTGATTGAGCCACCGGGAAAGCAGGCACGTAATAATGACACGGCATTTTGGTTATCAGCCAGTGTCCCTGTAATAGTGCTCACCAAATGATGAACGGTTGCAAAAGATTCTAAGGCAAAAGGTTTCGGTACTTTAATCGAGCCGGGCACACAAACTTTGCCCAGGTCATTACGCAATAAATCAACGATCATTAGGTTTTCAGCACGATCTTTAAGACTCGCCTGCAATTCATCAGCAAGTAATTTATCGCGTTGCGCATTGTTCAAGTCGCGCGGCCGAGTGCCTTTTATGGGCTTGGTTTCAACATGCTGTTGTGTGACTTTCAACAGTCGTTCAGGAGAGGAGCTGAGTACTGTGGCGTAAGGAGTCGAAAAGAAACTAGAAAAAGGTGCCGCGTTCTGCTTTCTAAGCAATTGATAGGCAAACCAAGGATCACCTTCGGCATCAATTTCAAACCGTTTAGCGAGATTAACCTGATAACAATCACCGTCATGAATATAGCGTTGGATTTTGTTAAAGGCGAGTTGATAGTTTTTTTGATCTAAATTACAGCGTAGCTCACCACTGACCTGAAATGTGTCTGACTTCTTAGGCGTAGTTATCGTCGTTAAGGTGTCGACAAGCTTGTCCCATTGATTTTGCGTTTCCTCATTAAGGCCGTAACTTGCCAACCAACAGCGTTGTTGTTGATGATCGGTAATAATCGCCCAGTCGTATATGCCTATCACCATATCAGGAATGTGTTCAGCATCTATAGTTTGTATGGGAAGGCGTTCAATGCGTCGACCTAAATCATAAGCGAAATAGCCTAATGCACCGCCACAAAATGGCAAATCAGCATGTTGATGAGGTTTAAACTCTTGCAGGATATTTTGTAAGAGGGCAAAGGGATCTTCGCTGGACAGTTGTGCATCTTTATTGTGATGTTTGATTAGCGTGTTTTCACCGGTAGTGACCAGCGTTATAAAGGGAGCTGCCGCTTGAATATCATAGCGACTATCGCTAGATTGCGTTGAGTTGCTACTGTCTAAAAATACCGGCCAAGGCTTATGGCGGATTGCTTCAAAATAAGAGGCGCTATCTGCGAGATAAGGAAGCTCAGTACAAAGAGGTGGAAGATTTATATCATTCATAGCGCGTATTTTACGGTAACTGTTGTTGGGCTAAAAGGGCAACCGCAACAGCCGGTGCGTGATCGGCGCTGGCTGGATGTTGAGATGATAAAATTTCATTGAAGTCTAGATAAGGACGGTTAAGGCGTTGCGCGCAAGCTTTGGCAATAAAACGCCCTACACCCGCGCCAATAATAGGTGCATCAGCGACTAATTCTGAGTGTGCAGATAATACTTGTAACATGGCACTACTGATTAGATGACTTTGTTGCTCTGCAAACCATTGAGCGAGTTGTTTCCACTGAGCTAAATTAGCCTGATTAGCATCGGTGCCAAGCAATCTGGCGATACGACTAGCGCAAAAATCAATGTGCCATGGTTGACCATCTGCACTGTTATCTTGAATTGAAGTTGGTTCAAGTAAGCCCAGTAAGCACCAGCAATCACCTGTGGTCGCAAAAACTTCAGCGGCAAGGCTGACTAATGTGCCATTGAATGGCGCGTGCTGGCTTAGTGCTATTAGTGGCGTTCTGATGGCGCCGGTATACAGTAATTCACGGCTAGTTTGTCGTCCAAAGTCATCAAGCCCCTGTGGTATAGCCAAGCCACTACTGAGCGGAATGATATCGCAAGTAGTACTGCCAATATCAACAAATAGGCCTTCTGGTATGGCTTGAGCAACGAGACTCGCACTAGCTTGCCAGTTACGCGATGCGACACTTTGCCAATGTTTAGAAGCTAGTTCTGGCTTTAGCCAGCCTGCCTCTGCTGCATAAACGACAATTTTTTCTGGGTCTATGTATTTAGCAACACAAGCTAAAATTTCAGCCACACCTGCTTGGCGGTCAGGGAAGATATCAACCAACTCACCGGTCATGGTGATGGCGGCAATATCATCTTGATTGCCAAGTTGTATAAATACCGACTCAATTGCTGTGGCCAATTGGTCAATGCCTTGCCATAAAGGACAAGCAACTTGAATAAGGTCCTGTATATTTCCAAGAGGATCACAACGTGCAACTTTTACATGCGCACCACCAATGTCCCAACCGCTGGTATAAGAGGGAGTTTGTGTCATATTATGATCTCAATGGCATTGCGTTGACTGCTGAGGGACTGTTCTGATAAATCTTGTTTCAACATTGTGACCAGTAGTTCAGCTGGGTTTAGACCCAATGAATCACCTAGACCAACATAAGAGGTGGTCAGCCGTGGGTTTATATCAACAATATAAGCTTGATTATCTGTGACAATAAGATCGATACCTACAAATCCCCATAAACCGGGAATGGCATTATGCGTTTTTTGAACGATCTCCGTCGCCTGCATTCGGCTAAATTGAGTTTCAGCTATACCATTAACACAAGAACCGTGGAAGCTGAGCTGTCCATTATCAAGCTTAATATGCTGCTGATTAATTGCAAGTACACGACTTGTCTTGTCATCGACTAATACAGAAAGGCTTATAGAATTACCTTCAACATATGGCTGAATAATGGTTTGTTCAAAATCAATGGCGTTTGCCCTTAACCACGTCGTAAGAACCGAACTGTTAGCAAAAAATAGGGTATTGATACAGCCCGCACCATCACGAGGCTTAATAACAAAGCCTGATGGTGATTCAAAAGAATTTAACAACCATTCATTGGCTGTAATGGTGAGTGGTGTAAGTACGTTATGGGATATTAATTGCTGATGACAGATGACTTTATCGGTGCAAATGTGAGTTGCAATAGGTTGGCAACCTAATAGTTGCTTATTCTGATTTAATACAGACTGTTGAAGATTTTCTAATAGTCCATCTGTTTCAGGAGCGATAATTAAAACAGCATCAGCTTCTTGCACTGAGCGGTCGTAATACTCTTCAAATGTACTGTCATTATCTATCATTAGGCACTGGTGACGAAAACCATCGAAGATATCAAGCAGTGGTTCAAGGCGAGAATCACGTAAAATGATAAGTTCGATGTCGGCGAGTAGTGTCATATCATGCACAATAGCGGAGAGCATTTCGTTACCCTCATGGGCAAGACTTGCCGGCAATGACGCATTAATGAGTGCACCGCTAGTGATATGTTCGTAAACAAATACTTTCATTAAATAGAATCTGAGGAATAAGTTGGAAATTATACCTGTCATCGATGTACTGGGGGGAAAGGTTGTACATGCTCGTGGTGGAGTGCGATCACAATACCCATTATTACAATCTGTTTTAACCACACATTATGATCCATTGAAGGTGATTATCGATCTGTTGGCTTGGCAGTCATTTTCGACGATTTATATTGCAGATCTTGATGCGATTTTAGAGCAACAACCAAATACCGCTATGTATAAAGCTTTGGCTGAACATTGTCCTCAGGTTACTTTTTACTTGGACGCAGGTATTGATTCAAAAGTCAGCTGGCAATATTTTCTGGATTATCCAAATATCAAGCCTGTCATTGGTAGTGAGACTTTAGTGGATATTGCATGGCTATCAGATTCAGGTGTCCAACAAGACAGTATCCTGTCACTAGATTTTCAGCATGGCCAGCTTTTAGGTGAGCCGCAACTTTTACAACGACCAGATTTATGGCCAGAAATGGTCATCGCAATGAATATTGATTATGTTGGTGCGCATTCAGGGCCAGATTTTGAATTATTATCGCGATTGCAGAAGAAGGCTATAAATAGCCAAATCATTGCGGCTGGTGGCGTGAGATCTGAGCAGGATTTGATTGATTTAGAATTACGAGGAATTGAACGGGTATTAGTGGCCAGCGCATTGCACGATGGCAGGATTGGTAAGCCTAGTGTGTAAAATTTAGATTTTTAGCTTTAAAACAAAAACGCCGTTCTCTCTTGCGAAAGAACGGCGTATGATTTAACTTTTTTCTAAAACTTAGCTAGCAGCAAAAGGATGTGAGCTAGTTTTATATTGTGCTACAACGTCAGCTGCTTTTGGTTCACGAGCAACGGCACGTTTGATTGATTCTTTAGTTGCGCGGTAGTTCCAATCTTGAATCTTTTGATCGTTATCTGCAGTTGGAGAAATGAATACACCAACACAGATGAAGCAATCATCAGCTTCAGCCATAGGAATTGTGCCGTCTTCAACACATTCAGCAACAGCCATCGCAACACCGCGTTGAGCAGGGCCGAACATTTGTACAGCTTGTTTCATGTTTTTGATAGTTACTTTGTTGAACATAACTGTCGCAGGTTTAACCATAAGGTTAGGTGCAACTACAGCTAATAAGCCGTTAACACCTGCTTTTTGGTCTGTCATTGTGCGGCAGAAAGCGTCTTCTGCTGCTGAACCACGAGGGCCCATAAGTAAGTCAATATGTGCTACGTTGTCTAGGTCACCATCTTCAATTACTAAAGATTCACCTACTAATACGCGATCGATAACTGGCATGTTATTTATTCCTGTTCCAAAAAATTTGTTAAAAAGGCCCATTTTACGCTCGCCTTCTTACGAAGGAGAGCTTATACGTATTAAAGGAACGTATGACCTGCTCAGGCCCTGTTGCGATATATCGCATCAGGGTGCTGAAATGCTGTATGAAGAAAGAGCTTGCTGGAAAGCATAGATTAACAGCGTCGTTGCGGTTAAATCTGCGGTGGTTCCCGGATTGATGGCTTTCTTCTTTAATTCGTTATCCCAAGTAATTATTTCTGCCTCAAAAGAGCTTAACTTATTGTTTTCATTTACTTTCGTTAGTATCTTTTTTGCTGATTCAGTTATTTCTAGGGCGTGTTCCCATGATTGTTTTCGGCGAATCAAGGTGTCAGGAACACTGGCTAAGAGCTTAAGATACGCGAAAGCGGTTGCCCATTCAACACTTTCCCCAGATTTTATCGAAGATGTCAATATTGGCAGCCCGATATTTAAGATGTCCTTGTAATTAGTGACGTATTGCTTAGCGATAGCGTCACGTTCTTCAGCAATTTTCATCGCTTGCAGTAAACTTACAGTAGGAATAGCGTCAATATCTTGCTGCTCGCTGTTACCAAGGCCACCAGCTTCAGCTAAACGAATGGCTTCGTAGCAGGCTTTAGCATCATCGACAGTAAGGCTGAGTAAGACTTTTGCTAGCTCATCAGGGAGTTGTTGAAAGTCTGAACATTGGTGTATTGCGCGACATAATGGCGCAAACAACAATACGATGCCTAGATTCGTGTTGCAATTTACTACCGTACGGGTGGCTTGGATACCTTGTAAAATTAGTTGACCAACAGACAATGCTTTTTGCGCCATGATCGGAGCGATAGCATGGGCACTTTTGATGAAGTCCTGCACCTCCATATTATGGCCATCACTGAAGCAATTTACATTGCCTGGTTTAGGGGCTGCAACTTCGTTTTCACATGCCCAAATGATACTGGTTTCGATAGTTTTACTTGATAGCATGGTCTGTCATGTCAGCAATGGGCAGTGTTGAAATTAGTCGTTGATGGATTGCTTGGGCAAGATATCCAGCGACATTAATATTAGTTGCTTGGTATAAGCCTTTCCATGCTGGCACACTATTTACTTCTAGTACGGTATAGCCGCCATCGACAGTTCTTATAATGTCGACGCCAGCATAATCAGCGTGCACAGCCTTAGTTGCTGCAATGGCTAGCTGTTCCATTTCCGGTGTGACCGTTGTCGCTAAACAGCTTGCACCTTGGGCGAAGTTAGTAATCCAATGATCTGAGCGTCTAGACATCGCCGCACAGACTTGCCCATCAATCACCATTAAGCGCCAATCTTGCCATTGGTTTGATACAAACGGCTCAATATATTCCTGTAAATAAAAAGCATCACCCACTACTTTTAGCCTATCAAACTCAGCTAAAGTGGTGATTTTTTCAATACCTTTACCTTGGCAGCCAAATAGTGGTTTTATAACTATCGTTTTCTGTCTTGCAAACTGTTGGCTTGCTATCTTTCGTGCTAATACGCGATTTTCACAGGCCCATGTTTTTGGGGTGCTTAATCCTGCTAGATGAAGTTTTAATGAGGTGCGGGCTTTGTCTACCGTGTGCTCGATGGCAATTGCAGGGTTAAAGACCGGAACATTGAGCTCAGCTAAAGTATGCAATACATCCATTCTTAGGGTGATTTGTTCGAGACTGCCTGGCGCAATACCTCGTACCATGGCGGCCGCGGGTAACTGCTCTTTAAAGCCCGGAATGCTGAGTCCTGTCGGATGGTCAAGATCGATGACACAGTCTGCAAGATCAGCGAGCACTGCTGTTATGCCTAAGCTATGCAGTGCATCTACTAACTGGTCGCTATGCCAGCCGTGGGTGTCGTTAAAAATAACGATTTTAGGTGAAGACATGTCCCTACTTTCTAAAAAAACGAAGCGGCACATCGCCACTTCGTTTTAGATTTTATTATAGACCAAATGACGTAGTTAATAATTCTGAATTCAACTCGCCAGCAGTGAAACTCTTACCCGTTTTTGCATTAGTAATAATAACTTTTGCAGGGCTGAATAACATAGGATCAATCTTGAAAAAGTCATATTCATAGGCTTTAAAGATTTCACCAAATGGACGACCATAGTCTGAAGAGGTGTTACTTGGCATTTTTTCAGCTAAGTCGCGCGCTTCATCATCGGTCGCATTAACAAATAAATGTACCATGCCGCCATAAAGAATCGCATCGTTAGTACGACCCATACCTGTTATAAAGTCACCACCTGGTGGTGCAACGGGCGTAACACCAAAGCCATCAATGATTTTATCCATAGGGAAATGCAAGGTATGTGCTTTATGCATTGCAACTTCAAGTACACGAATGGCAATTTGCATGACACCAGCAAGGCTTGATGTTGGTGTTAGGATAAACGTTAAATCTTCTGGTTTGATGCCGCAGTCTTTAGCTACTTTTTCAGCCACTTCAAGCGGTGGAAATGAATCGACTTCTAAGACTATGCATGTTGATGTTGCTTCATCTTTGTAGCCGAATTCTTTTAAGACTTCTTCTTTACCTGCTAAGGCACGACCTGGACCTGAACCTAGAGCAAAGAATTTTCCAGCCTCACTTTTATGCGACAAGCTCCAGCCGGCATATTGACTGCCTAAGCAACTCAAAACAGGCGTTTTAGCGTGAACATTAACCGACCATGGCCAATTAGCAAAACCGCTATTAGTACCTAAAGTGACGGTACCTAACCCACCCATGCAGATTTCGCCGATCAAGCGGCCGGCCTCTAAGCCACCCACACAATTAATGCCGGCATCAACAATGCGCGTGCCATTGCTTAGAGTGCTGATCTCAAGTTGTAATGCTTGTGCATCGTCAACTAAACGTTCAACTAAAGGTTGGCAGGCAGCGTTAACGCTACTCCAATTGGCAGAAATTTTGCCGCTCATGGTTATGGTCCTAAATTAGAAAATAATGATGGTCGTGGATTATACGTGATGTATGAAGGGCTGTAATGTGTGGTGAATTTAACCGCTGGCTTTCGCCTCGGTCATGATCCGTTTTATTAGAGCAATCCGTTGTTTACGTATGGCCTGACCAATTGCAGGACCTTGTTTTCCTGCTTCGAGAAAAGCTTGTGCTGTAACAGTCATACAAGCAGAAAGGCACTGCTTAAAGACATTAATTGCGGGTAAGGGCAAGTCTTCATAACCAGGTCGACCGCGAAAATCTGCTTCGCCAGCGAGCAAATACTGTTCAAATCGTTCTGGCCTGCGAAAGGCATCTAAGGCCTCAATGACTTGTAGTATGGTCGCAGGTCGGAGTTCGAATAATAAATGAACGTGGGTGTGATATTCGGCTACTTTTAATGCCAGTGTTTCTATATCTTTGGGGACTCGAATGCGTTGACATAGGGTCTGGGTCAGTTTGATGCTACGTGCTTCATGGCCATTATGCTGAGGCAAAATATCAGCAGGGGTAGTGGCTTTGCCCAGATCATGACACAAGGCGGCAAAACGTACTGCAATATCATCGGTGAGTTTTGCCGCTTGATCAATGACCATCATGACATGCACGCCAGTATCTATTTCAGGATGCCATTTTGGTACTTGGGGCACGCCAAATAGGTTATCTACTTCGGGGAATAGGCTTTTCAAGGCGCCAGCTTCACGTAAGGCCATAAAAAATAACGATGGTTGAGTCGCTGCGAGTGCTTTTTCAAGTTCTTGCCATACCCGTTCAGGAACCAAGTGATCTAGTTCTTTTGCAGACACCATGTTTTTAATTAAGATTAATGTTTCATCGGCAATAGAAAACCCAAAACGCGCCGCAAACCGAGCAATGCGTAATACTCGAACCGGATCTTCGACAAAAGCAGGCGAAACGTGGCGTAATATTTTGTTTTGTATATCGCGTTGGCCATGGAAAGGATCAATCAAAGAGCCATCTTCAGCCTGCGCTATGGCATTGATCGTGAGGTCGCGTCGTGCAAGATCTTCTTCTAAAGTTACATCAGGTGCAGCATGCACGACAAAGCCTTTATAGCCCGGTGCTGTTTTCCGTTCCGTTCTAGCCAGGGCATATTCTTCATGTGTTTTAGGATGGAGAAATACCGGGAAGTCCTTGCCTACTGGCTGAAATCCTTGGGCAATCATTTCTTCCGGACTACTGCCGACAACAACCCAGTCGCGATCTTTAATTGTTAAGCCCAGTAGTTTATCGCGGACAGCGCCGCCAACGAGATATGTTTTCATGACGATAGTTTAAGGTGTTTTGGGTTTTACTGCTGGCATACGGTCAGATAATGGGGTGATAGGTTGTTTGCGTTGATAATCAAAAATAGCCGCATAGCTTAAAACGCTAGTCGCGTAACCGCGTGTTTCATTATAGGGGATATTTTCAATCCAAATGTCCGCCGGCAAAGTCGTTTCAGGTAACCATCGTGAAATACGATGAGGTCCTGCATTATAGGAGGCGGTAGCCAGTACAGGGTTTTGTTGATTCTGGTCATACATTCGTCGTAGATAGGCACTGCCAAGTTGAATATTTCTATCTGGATTTAACTCTAGATCTAAATTTATATCTCGATCTGTATTAAACCAGAGGCACCAACAGGAGAGCGCGCATGTGGATTGAAAGCACTTTCTTGGCGGGTAATACCAAATAACCAGGAGGGATCAACGCCATTTATTTTACTCGCCTTTAAGATAGCCGTATCGAAAAGGATTGGAAAACGTAAATCTAAGGCGTCCCAATATTGTGCTTTACCAAGGAGTGCAATGGTTTGATTATGCCATTGCCATTGATGAGTCAATGTTGCTAGCAGCTGTAATTCTCGCGGACTCATCGACAGTTTGAGCTCATAAGCTTGGCGACGAGCTTCTAACTGCATGTCCATGATATAAAATTCACGTAATCTGGCGACTGCGGGAATCTGGGAAAATATATTTAATTCGGTTTGTTCGAAAACGATCGGTCGGTGATTCATTTGATATGGTTGGCCGAGCTGATCTGCCGCCAAAAATGAGTAATAATCACGTTGCGAAACTATGTTTTGGAATGTTTGATTAGCCGCTTGTTTGTCGCCTAATTGAGCTTGACTTCTACCGAGCCAATATTGCCAGCGAGTCGAAGCTTGTTCTTCACTATTTAAGCTGAGAATAGCTTTTTTCACCGACTTCCAATCTTGTTGCCATAGGGCTGCACGAACTCGCCATTGTTCATCTGGTAGATCACCAAAATACTCTAAAGTTCGTTGCTCACGATTTAAAGCCGCTCTATTACCGATAGTGCTTTGAATACTGTTATTGTCTTGTTTGCTAAATTGATATTTAGACTGGAGTGTTTGCCAGTATGCGTAAGCTTGATCCGTAGATTTGCGTGATAAACGCTCAATCGCGTGTTTAATTATCTCGCGACTTATAGCGTTGTCTTGTTTTAGCGCGCTAGCTGTACGCCGTTGTAATACAGTGAGCGGTTGGCTATGACTTTGTTCCCAAAGCGGAATCCAAGTATGGGCTTGATGATGATTATCTAGTGGTCTTGCTAGATATTTTGCCATACTAAATTGATTGTCACGCAGGGCCAGCTGGATCCGTTGCCAGCGAAGTTCATTGGTTAAAAAACCTTTAGCTTGCCAGTATTTAAATGCTGAATCGCATTTTTGGTCTTGGGAATAGCCAACTAGCCAGAGAGCAGGCGTATCTGCATATGCTTGAGTAGCCTTACCTGTTGCAATGAGCGCGTCTAAACGTAAACATTGCTGTGACGTTGAGGCGGGTGAGGGTAAATGATTTAAAAACAAAGACCATTGCTTATTTCTGGCAAGTTGTTCAAGCCAGCTATTTCGGAGCCTGTCAGCATAAAAGGTGTTTGGATTTTCTTGTATAAACCGACTAATGGTGCTGTTATCGGTTAAATGAAGTCGATGCCGTAAATAGAGATAATCTAAATAAGGTTGTAGTGGATAGTCTTTGAGTTTATCTCTAAGCGTATTAAATCGATCTAATTGATGTGTTTCAAGCGCTTTTTTGGCTTGCTGGAAAGTTGTGCGTTGTTGGGTGAGTTGTGCGTTATCACTGGCAAGGCTGACTGCAGAAAAGCCAATCATAAGGCTCATAATAACCACAGATTTTAGAATCGACATTACGGGTACTCAATAAGAATGTGTTCATGATAGGGCGCTAAAAAAGATCTTTTCATATGTAATCTAAAGAACCTCTCTAACAAATAATATTTTCTACTTAATCTTACTTCTTATTGTAGTTGTTTGCTAAGGGTTGTTTCAATGGCATCTAAATTAGGAATATAAGCAATTTTATTACCTACCTGAATTTGATAATGCACATAGTCAGATTCGGTGGCATTTTCTGCTAGTTTAAGTGCCGATTCAGTGAGATGAATAAGTTGAGGGACACCATAGCATGGCAAACCATAAATACTGATATTAGCTGATGCATTGATGCCACGCAGCACACACAGTTTGTTTGCATCGGCACTATCAGATGGCTTGTTTTCAACTAGACCTTCTAAATCGATAATGGGTATGGTTTGTGACTGCCAATCACATTTTCCAACCCAATAACTAGGTTTAGCATTGTCGGTGTGAATGAGTCGAGGGGTTGGAATAACCTCGGCAAGCGTACTGTTTGGAAGTAACAAATAATAGTTTTTCAGGGGAATAATCATGCATGGCACGAAATCTGTGACGTTGTCTGCCATAAGGATATTCCTGTTTTATTGATCTACAAGTGGGTAACGAGCACCCAATAAGTTTTTCATCGTTTCGACGAGTTCAAGCTCTTGGTAAGGTTTACCCATATAGGCGTTAACACCGATATCCATTCCTCTATCACGATGTTTTGCCCCTGTACGTGATGTGATCATGATAATGGGAATGTGTTTATATTGTTCAGTGTTCCTTACCAGTGTTGCAAATTCAAAACCGTCCATGCGCGGCATTTCAACATCAAGTAGGATGATATCAGGAATTTGTTCATTTAGTTGTGCAACACCATCCATGCCATCGCGAGCTGTCATAACATCAAAACCATGCCGTTTCAGTAAGTTGCTTGAAGCTTTGCGCATCGTAATTGAATCATCAACCACCATTGCTAGCGGAGTATGTTCGGGATCTATATCTTCAGCAATAGTGAGTATGTCGGGTGAATCAGATTCAACTTCATTACGCGCAGCTAAGCCAATATCAATGGTTTCAACTAAGGTTGGAATATCGAGTATAAAGACGACTTGACCATCACCAAGGATAGTCGCACCCGTAATTGAAGCAATATGGCCTAATTGCTCGCCCGCTGATTTGAGTACAATTTCACGATTACTATTAATGGCATCAACTAATAAAGCGATATGCATATCGCCATAGCGGAATAATAATAGGGGTAGTTGCACTTTGGGGTCATCAGGAAGAATTAGTGGTAGATCAAGTAAGGTGCTTAAAGGTAGGAATCGATAATGTTCACCGTTCACCTCATATTGTGATTCACCTTCTTGTTGTAGTAATTCTTTGGCGACACTAACGGCAATTCGGTCACCAGCATGAACTGCGGCGAGAGGGATTGCATATTGATGATCATGCGTGCTGACCAGTAAAGCTTGCATGATAGATAAAGTGAGCGGCAAGCGAATATTAAAGGTCGTACTTTGGCCTGAAATAGATTGGATCGATAGCCGGCCTTTTAAGGCGCGAATTTCATTACTTACAACATCCATACCGACGCCTCGGCCAGCAAGCTGTGATAGGTGCTCTGCTGTACTGAAGCCTGAGGATAGGATTAATTGAATTAAGTCCTCATCACTAGGCATATTTTGCGGCGAGATCAGGTTTTGTGCCAATGCTTTTTGGCGAACTTTTTCAATGTTAATGCCTTGACCATCATCTGATAGAGAAATTAGAATTTCTGAACCTTCACGTACGATGGTAATGGTTAATGTGCCTATTGCATTTTTACCTAAGGCTCTACGTTCATCAGCAGTCTCAATACCATGAGCAATGGCATTTCTGAGAATATGTTCAATTGGCGCGACAATGCGATCAATAATTGTTCTATCTAATTCTCGTTCAGCACCGTGGATAATGAGCTGAGATTGTTTGCCTACTTCCACGTTGGTTTGACGAACAATACGTTCAAAGCGCGGCACAAGTCCTTCAAATGGAATTAGGCGCGTGTTCATCAGCCCTTGCTGTAAATCTGTGCTCAGGCGTGACTGCTGCAGTAGAATGCCATCAGATTCTTGTACTAACAGCTCCATAGATTGACTGATTTCATGCATATCACTGACTGATTCTGTTAAGCCTCGTGATAATTGTTGAATCATCGAGAAGCGATCAAGCTCAAGCGGATCGAATTCTGATTCTTGTTTGAGTAATTCATCGTCATATCGAAATAGGATTTGAGTTTCAGTTTCTATTTCAAGATTACGGAGTTGATCTTGTAGTCGTGAGAGGGTACTTTCCATCTCGGCTAATTGTTGCTTAAGGGCTGAATTTTGTTGGCTTACACGGTCACGAGATATATTTACCTCGCCGGCGAAGTTAGATAAGAAATCTAGCAAATCAGTACGAACACGTATTTGGTCACTATGACTATGTTGTGGCGTATTGTTTGAATCTACAGGTGGAGTAGTCGCCGTGGCAGTCACAGGTGAAGCGGTCTCTTCAGCAGGAGCAGCTAAGGTTTGTTTAGAGTACGAGGCAATTTCGGAAACCAAATCATGAGCAAATTTAAAACTAGATCGATTAGCAAGTAATGTTTGCATATCAGCTAGGCGATCTTGACTGCGCTGTAATAAATCAAAAAATTCAGGACTAGCTTCTAATGAAGACTCAGTGATTTGGAATACTAATGATTCTATTTGATGTGTCAGATCGGCAATTGGAGTAATACCGGCCAGACGGGCGCCACCTTTAATGGTGTGTAGCTCTCGTTGTAATTGTGAAATTGGAGCTGGGGCACTAGGCTCTTTTTGCCAATGCTTAATTGCTTCGCCACTGGAGGCAAGAAGTTCAGCACATTCTTCAGTAAAGGCTTCTAATAATTCAGGGTCTTCATTTGGAATGGCGAATAACTCTTCACTCACCACGACAGGTTCAGCCACAGAGCTTTGAGATAGAATGTCCTCTAGCTTTTGTTTAAAGTCAGTGATATTTGGACTTGGTTTGTTTTGCAGCAAGCTTTCAATTTGAAGATTAATCTCTTCGCTAGCTAGTTCAAACAACATTGAGTGGTCGCTATTATTGGCATTAGCCTGTTCTGCAAACCGCATTAATAATTGATATAGCTCAGATAGCGTACTGAGCTGAAGCATATCTGCATTATCACGCAATGTTGAGAGAATCTGTTTTAGCGTATTTTTAATATCAGGATTAGTCGGGTGCTGATTAAGCTGTTCAATTTGTTCTTCATATTGTGATAACAGTTCATCAGATTCTTCAATAAATACGGCAAGAAACTCTGGATCGATGCGCTTTTGTTGCTGTGCCTTTTCTTCATCAGTCGGCAATAATTGTTGCAGTGATTCGCTGTAAGACGAAATGTCTGGTTCAGGATTTGTTAGAGGTGACTTTATATATTCGACGTAGCGTTCAAGCCCATCTATTGCTGATGATAATGCATTACGTTGTTGCTCGTTCAAGACGGTGTCAAGTTCATAACGTTCGCGTAATGATTGGTCTAATTGGTTTGCAAGCTCTGCTACAGGAATAACTTGAGCGATATTAGCGCAGCCCTTAAGTGAGTGAGCCGCCCGCAATAGTTCTTTATTGATGGTAAAGCTTGAAGTTGATTTGTTCATTGCTTGATTAAATGTAGCAATGTGTTGAGTCGCTTCAATATTAAAAATTTGTTGTAACTCATCTTCTTCAGAAATATTATTTTCTGTTTCTGTTTCTGTTTCTGTTTCTGTTTCTGTTTCTGTTTCTGTTTCTGTTTCTAATAAATGGATGGCGACTTCAGTGAGCTCGTTGGCACGTTCATTAGGACCCATTTCACCGTTGGTAAAATGAGTGAGTAAGTCAGGAATTAGCTGGGCACAATTTGATATGAGGGGTATGAGTTGTGCAGATGTGGCTAGATTATTTTCTAAAACCTTATTAAGTAGGTATTCGATGGCTTTTGCTAAGTCGGCAATGACATTAGCTCCCGCCATATAGCCGCTTCCTTTGAGCGTATGGAAATGACGACGAATTACAGCTAATACTTCAGTGTTACCCTGAGCATCCCATTTAGGGATCAGTTGCAGCAGTTCGGCAAGTACTTCATTGGCTTCTTCAATAAAGATCTCTGCAATTTCAGGATCAATGCCTTCTGCAAACTGCGCGGTGAACGTCATTGTCGGTAATGGACTTTGGACGTTGATTAGGTCTTCATTGGTGACATCAAGTACGTTGTCAGGAAATTCTGCTCGTTGATCAATATACCGCTGAACGCTCGTTTCCGATGGTGCATTCGCTACCGAAACTTCAGCAGTATTGTCAGCTAATGCTGCTTGTTGATTAATATACCGCTGAACGCTCGTTTCTGATGGTGCATTCGCCACCGAAATTTCAGCAGTATTGTCAGCTAATTCTGATTGTTGATTGATATAGCGTTGAACGCTTGTCACTACTTGTGGTGAAGTGATATCAACTTGGTCTGCTTTTGTTAAAGCCGGCTCTTCGGAGCTAGCATTGTCCATTCTTCTGTGTTCGAAATTATCTAATATGTTCTGAGCGGCTTGTAACAAATGAGATTTTTCTGAACCACGATGCTGGAGGTTGTCCATGTATAACTCGGCAGCGGCAATTACTTCGGCGAATAAATTGAGCTCATTGCTGGAAATAGTTTGTTGTTCTAATTTTGCTTTATGTATTTGGTGAGCTGTATTTTCGAATAAGTTTGCCGCCTCATCTAGGTTCAACATAGAGAGACTGCCGGCAATTAATTGTAATTGACTGGCGATGTCCGACAATGACTGGGCTGAGTACTCAGGACGATCGACCAATAAAGACAAGGTTTCTTTAACGGTGACTAGTTCATGCTGACATTCAGTAATAACCGTTTGTTGTAGTTGATTATTCGAATCGTTGGTGGCGTTCTGGTTTTCTGATTGTAATACGTTTTCGATGTGTAATAGATCGTTTGCTAGCGCCATCAGTTGGTCGTCATTGGGTGCTTGCTGTTGGCTGGCAAGATCTTGGAACTGCTGAGCTTGGTTATGTAATAGCTTGCTTACAACGTCTTCTTCTAACAACTGTAGTGTATTAGACATGCTCGATAATTGTTCTATAAGTACTTTTGTAATATCGGGCGAGTACTGGTCACTAAGTTCTAGTTGATCGGTGTGTTCTTTTATCTCTTGAAGCTGCTGTAATAGCTCTGTATTGACTTCAGATAATGCGTTGCCAGAAAAGTTATAAATTTGTTGGTGTTGACGTTGATCAAAAAAGTCTAAGTTAAACACCTTTTTTAATGCGTTTACATATTGACCATTACTGGTCGAATGAGCAACGAGTAATAATAATTTTTGTACTAATTCTTTAGGAAATACAGATAAAAATTGTTTTTCATCCTGACTGGAAAATAACTTGATCGATTGGTTAAGTGTACCCATTCTAATTTTGGTATCTGGCGTGGCGGAGATGCCATTATCTAAAATCGCCTCAATCACCCCTTCTGCTGCCCACCACAGAAGAATAGTACGTTCTTGAATGCAGCTAAGACGTAAGTAATGCACAATTTTAGCCATTCTTTGTAGGCTTGCAAGATCATTGGTTTTAAACCAGTTCAATAGTGAAACTTGAAAAACCTGACTAAGTTTATTGGGTGGAATACCAATATTTGGTTTGCTGTCGTGAGAGTCAGGGCTAGGGCTTATGCCATCTGGTAATTGGATAGAAAGGGATGGTTTGAATAAGTCGTGTTCATCAAGAACTGCGATGCTACGAGCATCGCGTAACTCATTGATCGTTTCTATCAGACGAAGAGGATGATCTTGTAATGATGTGCCGAGCAGCTTCAAATAATTAGGTAGCAATAGCAGGCTTTTTAGCAGGCCATCTTGAGCCGGTGAAGTTTCCGGTATTTTTTTATCTCGAAGTGCGATAGCACAGGCAAGCATTTCTGCCACTAACAGTTGCGCACCTTGTAGGTTCAACATTTCCATTGTGCCGTTGATTTGATGTATTTCGGTAATACACAGTGCTATGGCATTGTTATCATCGGGTGTATCTACAAACCGAGTTAGTGCTTGTAGGGCATCAGCTAAAGATTTCTGAACTTCATCCTGCACCCAAGCAAGAGCATCATAATTGCCACTAGTAGTCCGTGCCATTTGTTACTCCAAAATAATGATGGGGAAAATATCAGTTATGAGCAAAAATACCATGATATTAAAACGTGGAACTAAGGTAACTTAAACCCAGAAACTGATTTACGCAGATCATTGGTTAACTCTAATAATCGACCGATTGAAGCGGCGCTTTCATTGGTCCCTGTAGAAGTTTGCATCGTTATTTCTTGAATCACGTTCATACTGTCCGAGGTACTAATCGCTGCTTTAGCTTGTTGTTTAGCTGCATTCGAGATGTTATCAATTAAGGCTGCTAATTGGTTTGATACGGTTTCAATTTGCTCAAGTGAAGTACCTGCATCTTGAGATAATTTGGCGCCTAATACTACCCCTGTAGTACTCTTTTCCATTGAGCTTATTGCTTCGTTGGTATCGCTTTGGATCGTTCTCACGATGGCTTCAATTTGTTTAGTTGCTTTACTTGAGCGCTCAGCTAAGCGCTGTACTTCATCGGCAACAACCGCAAAACCTCGACCTGCTTCGCCAGCCATGGTGGCTTGGATAGCTGCGTTAAGAGACAAAATATTAGTTTGTTCCGCGATGTCATTGATAAGTTCAACGATATCACCGATTTCTTGTGAGCTTTCACCTAACCGCTTAATCCGTTTTGAAGTTTCTTGAATGTGTTCGCGGATCGTATCCATACCTGTGATGGCTTTTTTAACCGCCACATTGCCTTCTGTCGCTAGTTGTACAGATTGTTTTGCAACGTCTGATGATTGGCTGGCATTTTGAGATACTTGCTCAATAGATCCTGCCATCTCGTTAATGGCACTACTAACCTCGGAAATTTGCTGTGCTTGGTGTTCACTAGCATCGGTAAGGTGTAATGACGTTGCCTGGGTTTCTTGGGCGGCAGAAGCTACTTGTAATGTTGTGTTGTTAATATTTTCTACAAGGTCGCGTAAGGCATCAATGGTGTAGTTGACCGAGTCGGCGATAGCCCCTGTAATATCTTCTGTTACGGTGGCTGATGCGGTGAGGTCACCATCAGCAAGATCACCCATTTCATCAAGTAATTGCAAGATGGCATCTTGGTTATGACGATTTTGTGTTTCCATCGTTTCTAATGCTGCGCTGACTGTTTTATGCGGCTGATAGCTTAAGCGTAGGATCATGATAATGGTAAGTATCAGTGACACCGCAATACCAGCAGAAAATATCAAACTATTCTGATGGATTTGTTGATACTGATTGGTGGCAAGTAGCCAGATTCCTACAAAAGTTACACTTGTAAATGCAATCGCAAATATTAAATTGATTACATTGTTTTTTGCAACGAAAGCGGAAAGAAAAAGCTTGCTTGTTGGATTCATAAAGATTGTCCTAAAACCAGAGTGTTATGCCGCCGCATTTAAAAAACGTTGATCAGCAGCAAGTTTGTGAAAACTAAAGATATCCCAGTGCGTGTCCTGCTTGTTTATGCTGCCAGTTATGTATGGTGAAATGGGTGTCTGGCTGGTGGGGCTTTTTAATTGTGGCTCTTGTTGGAAATGTTTCAAGCCAAAAACCTCATCGAGCAATAAGCCGGCATATAATTGGGAGTTATTTGTGACTACGATACGGCTACGTTTATTTACTTTTGTCGCTTGGCCGTATAAAAAATATTTGAGGTCAAACAGCGGTAATAATTCACCACGTAGATTAGCAATGCCAAAAACCCAAGGTTGAGCGCGAGGTACTGGGCTAATTTGTGATGGCACAACGAATACTTCTCGTATTTCATTCAGTGGAATAAGTAAGTTTTCTTGTGCGATTCTAAACCCAATCGCTGTCCATGATCCATGAAATGAGTCTAGTTGAGAGGCGTTGGCGGCACTTTGCAGACTACGTTGCTGGATATCACGTAGTAGTGAAATTATATCCGCTGGGCAAAAGTCGTTATTCACGAAGTTGCAGTCGTTAGTAGCGCGTTGATTTCGGTGAGCAATTGGTCTTCATCCACTGGTTTACATAAATAACCTTTCGCTCCCTGTCTAAAACCCCATAATTTATCCGTTTCCTGATTCTTGGATGAAACAATAATAATAGGGATGTTTAGTGTTGCGGGATCTTTGCTAAGACGGCGCGTCGCTTGAAAACCATTTAGGTTTGGCATGACGACATCCATAATAATCAGGTCTGGGTTTTGACTTAAGGCTATTTCAATTGCTTGTAAACCATCGATGGCGGTAACGACTTGATGATTATGTTTTTCCAACATCTTTTTGACGACAAAAATTTCAGTCGGTGAGTCATCAGCAATCAGTATTAGAGCCATAGTTTTTACGCATCCTTGGTTTTATGGATTAGATGTGTGCGAATAGCGCCGAGAAGATCTTCTCGAGTAAAAGGTTTAGTTAAGTATTGCTCGGCACCTACGACGCGACCTTTTGCCCGATCAAATAGGCCGTCTTTGCTTGAAAGCATAATGACGGGAGTATTTTGAAATTTGGCGTTATTTTTTATTAATGAACAGGTTTGATAACCGTCGAGGCGAGGCATCATAATGTCGATGAATAAGATGTCTGGGTTTTGAGCACTGATAATGGGTAATGCCTCAAAGCCATTTTCGGCCGTCAGTACATCGCATCCCGCTTTTTTGAGCAGAGTTTCTGCTGTTCGACGAATAGTCTTACTATCGTCAATCACCATGACTGTTAATCCGGAAAATTCACTTTGGACATCATTCACGCTAAAACATACCTATTATCTTAAATGCATGACAAAATAGTCACGCTAGGAAGATAACCCATTTTTTATTCTCAGGCTAGTGGTGAGTGAATTTAATAAAACTTAATTCTTGCCTAGCAGAGGGTTTGCATAACAAAATGAAAGTTCCACTTCTTAAAGATAAAATATTACTTTAGATGACAATAGTAAATTACGAATTTGCCATCAAACTAGGTATTTACTAAATAGTAAGGATTATTATGATTTCAGGTGTTCCACATTTAACTACGGCAATGAAAGGGCCTTTATTAAAGCTTGAGTCTCATTTATTGGCACATCAAGCTGAAGTTGAGTCTTGGTTACGCGAGCAGTGGTTATTAACGCCCGCTCCTTTTTATGCTTCTGTTGATCTCCGTAATGCTGGCTTTAAGTTGGCGCCTGTAGATACTAATTTGTTTTCTGCGGGGTTTAATAATCTTAATCCAGCCTTTATGCCGCTATGTATTCAAGCGGTGCAGTCAGCTGTTGAGCGGGCCTGTCCGCGAGCCAAAAAAGTACTGATTGTGGCTGAAAATCATACGCGAAATTTATTTTATTTAGAAAGCCTTGAAACGCTGCGCCTTATTTTTGAAAAGGCAGGTCTTGAAGCGAGAATAGGCAGTTTGCGTGAAGACATAACTGAGGCGACGTCAATCGATTTACCGTCAGGCAACATCTGTCGTATTGAACCCTTAGTACGTATTGAAAACCGAGTTGCCGTAGGCGATTTTTCGCCATGCCTTGTATTATTAAATAACGACCTATCTGCTGGAAGGCCCGCTATTTTGGAAGGGTTAGAACAAGTATTGACCCCGCCATTATCTGCCGGCTGGTCTAATCGAAAAAAATCTGATCATTTTTCACATTATCACGATGTAACGCAAACGTTTGCTCAGAAGATAGGCATTGATCCTTGGTTGATTTCACCACTGTCATTACAGTGTGGTGAGGTAAACTTTATGGAGCGCTTAGGTAACGAATGTTTGGCTAAAAATGTTGAAAACATGCTGGCATCTATCCAACAGAAATATGATGAATATGGCATTGATAAAGATCCCTTTGTCGTAGTGAAATCTGATTCTGGTACTTATGGTATGGGGATTATGATGGTGAAGAGTGCTGACGAAATTGTGAACTTGAATCGTAAGCAACGCACCAAAATGTCTTCAGCAAAAGAAGGTATGAGTGTAGAAAATGTGTTGATACAAGAAGGCGTTTATACCTTTGAAACTTTAGGTGAGGAGAAGGCGGTAGCCGAACCCGTTATTTATATGATTGATCACTTTGTTGTAGGTGGCTTCTATCGTGTACATACCGGACGAGGTGTTAATGAAAATTTAAATGCACCTGGCATGCACTTTGAACCATTAGCATTTGCCCAGCCTTGTAACTCACCAGATAAATCTGAACTACCTGATGCTGAACCAAACCGGTTTTATGCATATGGTGTTATTGCCCGTTTGGCATTACTGGCTGCGGCGAGAGAATTAGCTTAAAACACCAGATTAAAATACTAAGTGCGGTTCACTTTAAGATTAGTTAAAGTGAACTGCTTATGTGATCACTAACTCATGTGCTCACTTAAATAAGCGATCGTCATCGTTTGGTTATGCAGCATGCTTTCACCATCACGTTCGCCAGAGCAAATCTCACCATTTGAATAAAATCCAGTTATGCCCGTTTGCATGCCTAATAAGCGTTGAACGGCAAAGACTTCATCAGAAACCTGCTCTTGCATAACTAGTTTACGACCGACACAACTCACACAAATAGCGAGTGCCTTATCATTGATATTGACATCTTTGTTTAAAATTTGGCGAGCAGCTTCACTGGCACCATTAACGAGTTGGTCATGATCTGATTTTAGAAAGCGTACGGTTGAACCTTCAGCGACATTACCTGCAAAGGTTAAGCTATTATTTTTCTCATCAATACCTAACAGTGTTCTGATAACGGTAATTTTTTTATCTTCCGACATAATTGCGAATGGGAAGTTAAGCCCTGATGCAGGTAAGGTGTTGGCATAATAACCAATGTACATTTTGTATAAAGGTAGCGCAGGTTTGTTATCCAATTCAAACACCACATTTTTTGATGAACGGGTGATTTTGCGAGGTGGTCCATAAGGATTCCAGCCGCCCAATGCACCACTAGTAACCACGGCATCTTTGCCATAAATACCTACAGCAATAACGACCTTATCATGTACTTTGTCATTATTAAGTAGCAATGTTTGGGTGAATGCTGCATTGTCGCCTGCAAGGCCACCTGTAATGGGGATTTCGGGCAATACTTCTTGCAACCCTTCTACTAGCTCTGATCCGTTAATATTTAAGCCGTCACTTAATACAAATACACCTTTGAGGTCATCTTGTGCGAGTTCACTGGCTATTTGTGCGCCAAGAGCATGTGATTGAGCCATGCTGTTGATAGGTTTAATTACAAATTTAAGTAAGCTTCGCTCCCAAAGCATAGCGGTAATATGCAGGCTGTCATCGTGAGCACCATCATCGGTGATTTCTCCAGATGTAGTGCAGCCTATTATTTGAGCATTGGGATAGCGTTTTTGTAATGAAGTTGCGAAGTTGCGATCTTTAAACTTGTTGATAGATCCAAATACTAATACCCAGTTCGCGTCAGGCAATGGCGAGGTTGATGGCAATGACTTCAGAGTCATTTTTGATGAAAGATGCTCTTGCTGAAACTTCATGTTTACTTACGCCTAAATTGCCAATGAGTTATTTCCGAAACATTGTTGTGTCATGCATCGCCGAAACCGTTAAAAGATACTACCCCACTTTATTGACATGGGGAAGACGAATCACAAAACGGCAACACTTTAGAGCTACCGATTAAAAATAATTATCGGCTGATGCTGATGTATCTATTGTGAATTGAGCTGTTTAATTCACCAAGCCTATACATACTCTGAAAGCCAAAGTTTAATTGAGCATGCTTCGCGAGTAAAGCGACTGAAAAGTGAGGGTGATAATTAATATGGCGGCGTGCTACTAGTGATTGAACAATCTACCAAAGTATGTTCTATTGTCGGTCGAGCGTATTTAATTAATATCGCTCGCACAAAAATTTCAATACAGTGACAAAAATATGCATTAAGCAAATAGGACTGTGTTGAAAATAACATTAACTTCATAATAATAAAGAGAGAAAACATTATGTTTGGATTAGCATTAAGTATAGGTTTATTAGGCGGCGTGGCTACATGGTTGGCATTTGGTCCACTAGCAGGGCTAGTTACAATTTGGGCTATTTTTATTGGTTGGGCACAATATTTCCATAATGGTGCTGATACCGCAGCATTAAAAAATACGATTGTTTGCAGTATCTTTGGTGCTGTTTTAGCTGGTGTCGCATTTATTTTAATGGGATTAATCCCATTAGGTGATTTGCTAACTGCCCCTGTATGGGTTGCTGTGAAGTATTTATTTTGGTCATGGGCGCATCAATTCCTGCTTTTTCTGTTATTCCATCAGCAGTTTATGGGTATGCGGCTACAGCGGCTTATGCAATTCATATCGGTGGTAGCGCTACAGCAATGGATATGACAAACCCTGTTCTTGTGGTTTCATTATCAATAATTGTTGGTGCTGTATTTGGTTTAGCATCAGCTAAACTAGCTGCAAAGATTTCTGGAAGTTAATAAAATCTAGATAATGTTCCATAAAAAAAGGCTGGATTCATTAATGAATCCAGCCTTTTTTATAAGTTGAATGATTGTCGTTAGCCAGCAAGCTTAGCTTTTAATAGCTCATTTACCTGTGCAGGGTTAGCTTGACCTTTTGATGCCTTCATCACTTGGCCAACAAAGAAGCCAAATAACTGCTCTTTACCATCGCGATATTGTTCAAGTTGTCCTTGATTATTCGCCATGACTTCGTCAATGATGGCTTCAATAGCGCCTGAGTCAGTGACTTGTTTTAAGCCTTTTTCCTCAATAATACTATCGGCATCTTTACCCTCTGCATTCCATAAACTATCGAAGATTTGCTTAGCGATCTTGCCTGAGATAGTGTTGTCAGTAATGCGAATCAACAAACCGCCTAATTGTTCTGCACTAACAGGCGATTCGGTAATGTCTAAGCTGGCTTTATTCAATGCGCCTAATAATTGCGAGATGATCCAGTTAGCACACAGTTTGGGATCTTGATTGTTTGATGCAACTAAAACGGCTTCAAAATAATTCGCAAGTTGACGGCTGCTAGTAAGAACTGATGCATCATAACTAGATAAGCTCATATCTTTAATGAAGCGATCACGTTTAGCATTAGGTAATTCAGGTAGCGTAGCCCGAATTTGTTCAATTAATTCTGGATCTAAAACTACGGGTAATAAGTCAGGATCAGGGAAGTAGCGATAATCATTGGCTTCTTCCTTGCTTCGCATTGAGCGAGTTTCATTTTTATCGGCATCGTATAGACGTGTTTCTTGAACGACGGTGCCGCCATCTTCGATTAGCTCAATTTGACGTTCTATTTCAATATTTATAGCGCGCTCAACATTGCGGAATGAATTAATGTTTTTGAGCTCGGCACGAGTACCAAGTTCTTTTTGGCCTTTTGGACGCACCGAAACATTGGAGTCACAGCGGAAGGAACCTTCTTGCATATTTCCATCACAGATCTCGATGTATTGCACCAACGAGTGAATTTTTTTCATGTAAGCAACGGCTTCTTTTGCGCTGCTCATATCGGGGTCGGAAACTATTTCTAAAAGAGGCGTTCCGGCACGATTAAGATCAATGCTGGTTTGACCTGAATAGTTTTCATGGGACGACTTGCCTGCATCTTCTTCTAAGTGAGCGCGGGTAATACCGATTATTTTTTCAGAACCATCTTCTAGTTCTATGGATAACTGGCCTTTACCAACGATTGGCAAATCAAGTTGACTGATTTGGTAGCCTTTAGGTAAATCAGGATAGAAGTAGTTTTTACGTGCAAATACAGAACGATCAGTGAGTTCGGCATCAACCGCTAAGCCAAATTTGATAGCCATTCTCACTGCTTCTTGGTTGAGCACCGGCAAAACGCCAGGGAAACCAAGATCAACCGCACAAGCTTGGGTATTGGGTTCCGCGCCATAGGCGGTTGGAGCACCAGAAAATATCTTAGTTTTGGTGGCGAGTTGGGCGTGAATTTCTAACCCAATAACAACTTCCCATTCCATGATTGACGGCCTGATTCTGAATTTAAAAGGGGAATTGTACCAACTATTAGTTGGCTTTACCTAGATCGTGAGCAGCTTCAATTTATCTTTACGCTCGTAAGCTGATCGTTTTCCAACCTTGTTGTTTAGCGATAGCTAATAATTTGGGATCTGAATCAACGGCTACTGGATGTTCAACCATATTTAATAGTGGTAAGTCATTGTGAGAATCACTATAAAAATAACTACCCACTAAGGTTTGGTTTTGCGTGCTTAACCAGTCCTGAAGACGTTCAACCTTGCCATGTTGATATGAAGGCGTGCCAGCGACATCGCCTGTGTACAGACCATCGATTATTTCTGCTTCTGTTGCGATTAAATGTGGAATGCCTAATTTTTGAGCAATCGGTGCAGTAATAAAACTGTTTGTTGCGGTGATGATCAATAAAGTATCGCCCTGTTGGCGGTGGTGAGCAATCAGATTTTGTGCTGCAGGTAAGATGATGGGGTCAATTTTTTCAACGAGAAACTGCGAACGCCAACGTTCTAAATCTGCCGGACTATTATCGGCAAGCGGTTTTAGTTGAAAAGCCAAAAATTCAAAAATATCCATGGTGCCAGCGAGATATTGGTCATAAAAATCTTGGTTAGATCGCTGATAACTTGCGCCATCAACCAGCTCGTTTTCAACTAAAAACTCACCCCATAAATAATCACTATCACCACCGAGTAGTGTGTTATCCAAGTCAAAGATTGCTAATGCCATTACGATTCAAGTCACGAATTAAAAAATAGTCACTATTGTAAGGCAAAATGGATTGAATACCGTGATAACCTATGAAGTATTGAAAAATTATGACGTTATGGAAGCAGTGGCTTCTTTTAACGAGAGATGTAGGATAGTGATTGATAAAGATGGGTTTAGGCCTAATGTAGGGATAATTCTCTGCAACGATAATAATGATGTTTTGTGGGCACAACGTGCGCAACATGACTCATGGCAGTTTCCGCAAGGCGGAATAAAAGCGGATGAAACGCCGGTGCAAGCTGTTTATCGTGAATTAATGGAAGAGGTGGGGTTGGCTCCCGAGCATGTTGAACTACTTGGCATGACAAGTGGCTGGTTGCGCTATAGATTACCTAAACGTTATTTACGTTATGGCAATAAACCGCTATGCATCGGTCAAAAACAGCGCTGGTTTTTATTGCGATTGACGGGCAGTGAATCTGATGTGAATCTGACGCGACATGATAAACCTGAATTTGACGATTGGCGCTGGGAAAATTATTGGCAGCCGGCGAAAGAAATCGTGTTTTTCAAACGCCGCGTTTATGAAAAAGCCCTACACGAGCTAGCGCCGCTATTATTCCCAGAGTATAAAAAACGGGTTGATAATCAACGAAAATACTAAGCAAGTATTTTCTTGAATACTTTGGCGTTGCGCTGATAGTTGTATAAAGCTTGTTTCTCCATCGGTAGATCGCTAATTTCGGCACCACTAAAGCCATGCTCTATAAACCAATGAGCTGTTTGGGTGGTGAGTACACACAATGCATTTAAGCCACGTGCTGTAGCTTGTTGCTCGATAGCTGACAACAGTTGATCGCCTCGACCTAAACTTTGATAGTCCTTGGAAACGGCAAGACAGGCTAGCTCTGCAACATCGCTGTGCGGATAAGGATAAAGCGCCGCACAGGCGACCACCGAACCATCACGTTCCATGACGGTAAAATGACCTATTTCTACTTCTAATAAATCGCGCGAGCGTTTTACTAAGGTGCCGTTTTGTTCTAATGGTTGAATTAGGTCGAGAATTCCTCCGACATCATCAATGGTCGCCTGACGAATAGTTTCAAAAGATTTAGCTGTGATTAATGTGCCAGCGCCATCGCGACTAAATAACTCTTGCAGTAAGGCACCATCTTGCGACCGGTCGAGTAGGTGGACGCGTTTTACCCCAGATTTACAGGCTCGAAGAGCGGCAATTAATAGGTGATGTACAGTAGTGTCCGGTGAAATATGTGCGGCTTGTTCTACGGTTAATTCGCGCGGTAAGCCATTATTATTTTCACCAATAAAGATAAGTTTGTCAGCGGTTAATGCTGTCGCCACTGCGGTAGCGATGTCTTCTGCGGCAAGATTAAATATTTCACCTGTGGGTGAATAACCTAAAGGCGGTAGCAAAACCATGTTGCCTAAGGTTAATTGATCATTAATGCCTTGAATATCAACACGACGTACTTCGCCGGTATGACCAAAATCAATACCATCTCTAATACCCACTGGACGCGCGGTGATTAAATTGCCGCTAGTGCAACGAATGCGAGCATGAGCCATTGGTGTATGAGGTAGACCAAAAGAAAGTTTGGCTTCGATATTAATCCGTAATTTACCCATAACGGATTTAGCTATTTTAAGGCTCGCATCGTCGGTAATACGAAGCCCTTGATGATAGTGAACTTCAATATTTTGGTCGTGACATTGTTGTTCGATTTGTGGGCGAGCGCCATAAACGAGTACTAGTTTTATCCCTAAACTACTTAATAGAGCCAAGTCATGAACCAGACTATCAAAACCTGATGTTTCTATTGTTTCACCATCAAAGGCGATAACAAAAGTCGCGCCACGGTGCGCATGAATATATGGCGCTGCAGTACGAAACCAACTCGTCGTTGTGGCTGAATTACTCGATATAGGGGGGGTATGTATTGTTTTCATAACGCTCTTTTTATCCTAGTCTCAGCAAGGTTGCAAAGTTGCGTGTAAAATCTCTGCTAATAATTGCTGACAAATTTAATGTCAGCGACGAAACACTATAATATTTGTTTGGAGAGCGAGCATGCCTGAATATAAATCAAGAACATCCACCGCCGGCCGTAATATGGCGGGTGCACGCGCCTTGTGGCGAGCGACGGGCATGAAGGATGAGGATTTTAGTAAGCCGATTATTGCGATTGCCAACTCGTTTACCCAGTTTGTTCCTGGTCACGTGCATTTAAAAGATATGGGACAGTTAGTTGCGCGTGAAATTGAACGTGCGGGTGGTGTTGCGAAAGAATTTAATACAATTGCCGTAGATGACGGTATTGCGATGGGTCATGGTGGTATGTTGTACAGCTTACCATCGCGCGACATTATCGCTGACTCGGTTGAGTATATGGTCAATGCACATTGTGCTGATGCCATTGTTTGTATTTCTAACTGCGACAAGATTACTCCCGGCATGTTAATGGCTGCACTGCGATTGAATGTACCGGTTATCTTTGTGTCAGGCGGCCCAATGGAAGCGGGCAAAACTAAGTTGGCAGGTAAAGACGTCAAGCTAGATTTAGTTGATGCCATGGTGCAAGCGGCAGATGAAAGTGTGAGTGACGAAGACGTAGCACAAGTAGAGCGAAGCGCTTGCCCAACCTGTGGTTCATGTTCGGGTATGTTCACGGCAAACTCAATGAACTGTTTGACGGAAGCCTTAGGACTCTCTTTACCTGGCAATGGGTCATTATTAGCCACCCATTCTGATCGTGAAGAATTGTTCTTAGAAGCTGGTCGTACGATAGTTTCATTAGCAAAACGTTATTACGAACAAGATGATGAATCTGCTTTACCACGCTCTATCGCATCAAAAGCGGCATTTGAAAATGCAGTCGCCTTAGATGTGGCAATGGGTGGATCAACTAATACCGTATTGCATTTGCTGGCAGCCGCACATGAAGGCGAAGTTGATTTTACGATGGCTGATATCGATCGGATGTCTCGCCTCATCCCGAACTTATGTAAAGTGGCGCCTGCGACACCTGAATATCATATGGAAGATGTACATCGTGCTGGCGGCGTGATGAGCATATTGGCAGAATTAGCGGCTGGTGGTTTATTGCACACGCACTTACCTACGGTACATAGCGCGACATTGGGTGATGCCTTAGCAAAATGGGACATCAAACGTAGCGATAGTGAAGTTGCTAAACTACGTTATTCCGCTGGCCCAGCGGGCATTCCAACTCAAACAGCCTTTAGTCAGAGTACTCGTTGGCCGAGCTTGGATTTAGACCGTGAAGCGGGTTGTATCCGTGATATTGAACATGCTTATAGCAAAGACGGTGGTTTAGCAGTGCTATTTGGCAATATCGCTATAGAAGGCTGTATTGTTAAAACGGCTGGCGTAGATGACTCTAATCTAACTTTCTCGGGTCCTGCACGTATTTTTGAATCACAAGAAGCGTCAGTAACGGCCATTTTGACGGAGCAAGTTGTGGCTGGAGATGTGGTTATTATTCGTTACGAAGGGCCGAAAGGTGGGCCAGGTATGCAAGAAATGCTCTATCCTACTAGCTACTTAAAATCAAAAGGCCTGGGTAAAGCTTGCGCCTTGTTAACTGATGGTCGTTTCTCGGGTGGTACATCTGGTTTATCTATTGGTCATGCTTCACCGGAAGCGGCTGAAGGTGGCAATATTGGTTTAGTGGAAGAGGGCGATATTATCGTGATCGATATTCCTAACCGTATCATTAAGGTCGATGTTTCAGATGCGGTATTATCTGAACGCCGTGTGGCAATGGAAGCTAAGGGTGAACTTGCTTGGCAGCCTGTTAAGCGTGAACGCAAAGTGAGCTTGGCCTTACAAGCTTATGCGGCATTAACCACCTCAGCATCTAAAGGTGCAGTGCGTGATTTAGAGCAATTAAAACGTCGATAACTATCCTCTAACCTGAATTATAAAGCCCTGATATTTATTCAATATCGGGGCTTTTTTTTATGGATGATTTTTTAGCACAAAGGATTTCAAGTCATCCGGTATAAGTGGACGGCTGAAGTGGTAACCTTGAAATAAAACACAGCCATTTGCAGTCAAAAAATCAAGTTGTTGAAAATTTTCTACACCTTCGGCAACCACCGTTAAATTTAGGTGTGAAGCCATTGCAATAATGGTGGTTACGATGGCGGCATCATCTTTATCGGTCGCAATATCACGAACAAAACTTTGGTCGATCTTTAACTCATCAATCGGTAAACGTTTTAGGTATGACAGAGAAGAATAGCCTGTACCAAAATCATCAATAGAAAACTGAATGCCGATCTGCTTTAAGGTACCCATTTTTTGGATAGTGTCATCAATATTATCTAAAACGATACCCTCAGTAATCTCTAGCATCAGGTTTTTAGCAGATAAGCCAGATTGCTTTAATGCTGATTTAATATTATCGATGAAATCGGCCTGACGGAATTGTTTAGGACTGACATTGACTGAGATATGCTGGATTTGAAGACCTTGATGTAGCCAAGATTGTAGCTGGGTACAAGCATTAATTAATACCCACTGACCAATAGATATAATGAGTCCAGAATCTTCGGCGAGGGGGACAAACTCGGCTGGTGAAACCCAGCCACGTTGTGGGTGATGCCAGCGTATTAAAGCCTCAACAGCCAATATCTTTCCTGAACTATCTACTTGGGGTTGGTAGTTTAAGCTGAACTGTTGTTGTTCAATTGCCTGTCTCAAATCGTGCTCTAGTGCTAATTTCGCTTCAGCAATTGCCTGCATCGCTTGTTCATAAAAGCAGAAGGTATTTTTCCCCATCTTTTTTGACTTATACATGGCGGTATCAGCTTGGCCCAATATGGATACTGCCGTTTGATCTGTTGGCGGGAAGATCGTAATCCCTATGCTGGTAGAGATATGATGTTCATAACCTTTAATATGAAATGGCTGCTGGAAGGCGGCGATTATTTTTTCAGCTAGGCTTGATGAAAACTCGATTAGGGCTTCACCTTGTAGCATTTGATTTGCAACTAAAATGACAAATTCATCGCCACCTAAGCGCGCTACGGTATCTGCTCTTCTTAAGATATGCTGTATGCGAGCGGCAACTTGTTGTAAAAGGTCATCGCCTACCTCATGCCCCAGAGAATCATTGATTTTCTTGAAATCATCAAGATCAAGAAACATTAGCACGCCATGATTTTCATTGCGCTGTGAAACGGATAAGTTGTACTGCAAGCGGTCGAGTAATAAGCGGCGGTTAGGCAACGATGTAAGCTGATCATAAAATGCGAGGAATTGAATACGATCCTCATGGGCTTTTTGTGTCGTTATATCTGAAAAAACAGAGACATAATTGATTATTTCCCCTGACTTATTGGTAATAGCCGTGATCGTATGACGTTCCGGGTATACCTCACCATCTTTACGACGATTCCATATTTCACTTTCATAGCTCCCATTTTCTTCGAGCTCTTGCTGCATGTTTTGAAGAAACGAAGCACTATGTTTTCCTGAAGATAAAATATCAGGATTTTTGCCTAGAACATCTTCCTGTGTATAGCCTGTTATTTTAGTAAAAGCTTTGTTGACACGCATTATCTTGTTATCTGAATCAGTAATCATAATGGCTTCATGCGACTCAAAAGTGATAGCCAGTAAGCGTAAATTTTCTTTTGCTTTCTGCAAGCTTGCAGTTCTTTGATTGACAACTTCCTCAATACGAGCCCGTCGGCCAGTTGAGATCATTAAAGCGATGGTGAGTGTTGCTGTAAATAACATGCCGATAAAGAGTACTATCCACACATTGCCGGAATAATTATTTCTGAAATAATCGGCTGGTGGTGTGATTTTGACTTGCCATATTCGATTAGCAATATGGGGAGAAAAATGCGTGGTAAAGTCATTATCGGTTATCGGATTTGATGTTGATGAATATAGCTTAATGGGCTGTTCAGGTTCAGTTATATCAAGGATAGTAAGATGGGCATCAACGAGTGGGTGTGTGTTTAATTCGTTAGCAATAATAGTGTCTAAATAATAAATACTGGCAAGGTTACCGATAAATGCGATTTGGCGTTGGTTGATGGTATTTAGTAAATATCCCTGCTTATAAACGGGTAAATAATTAATGATACCAACACGGTTGCTACCTCCTTGTACGAGATTGACGCTGCTAGTAATTGTTGCTTTCCCAGTGTCACGAGCATTATAAAAAAATGCAGCTAATTCTGGATTTGAGGTTGGGTCAAAGCCTAATGCTTTTTCATTGTTTTTATAAGGTGAAATATAGGCAATGGCAGCGTATTCCGGCTTATCTTCCATGCGAACCATATTACCTTGAGCATCTCGTTTGGTAATTTGATAGTTGAGACGGTGAATGTCTTGCATCTGCCTTTCAAATAATGCTCTTTCTTTACCTTTTACGATTACATCCCAAGCAATGGCCTGAATGTTGGGGTGTAGCTGTTGAATGGACTGGGTAGAGCTGATGAAATCATCTAGTTCGATATAGTCATGAGTAACGATAGTATCTCGTAGATGTTGAGTAAGGTTGCTCTGAGTACTAATTTCTCGGTTGATTCCTGCGCCGAGAGTACTTGCTTGGTAATCTAGGTCCATTTTTAGCTGCTTATTTTCGCTATCAACACTATTCTGAAATAGGCCAATAGTAACTAGCAATGCGACGATTACGGGAATAGCGACAATCCACTTTCGATGAACATCGATTTTTCCTGGTATATCAAAAAACAGCAATATTAATGGTGTGATGATAAAAATACCTACACTATCGCCTAACCACCAAGTAAACCCATTAAACAATGCTTGTTCGCCTGTGATGATATCAGCCTGTATTAATGCGCTGATGCTTATTATCGTGGGTATTATTGCAGCAATAGGGCCGCCGAGTATAAGTAGCTTTAATACACGGGTTTCAGAAATTAATGGATCAGGGTAGCGTGCGTATTTGTGAATGAACTTGAGCCCTAAATAGATAAATAAGGTGCTACTTAAGGCAAGAGTGATAAATAATAGTAGGGATGCGTTGGCTGTCGGCAGAATGTTCAAGCCGTAAAATTCTGCGTTTATAATGAAGCTGCCAATAAATACACCGGGCAGTAATTTGGGGCCAAATTTTAATACTAAAGCTAAGGCGATGCCTGCTGCTGGGCAAAAGGCACTAGCGTTATTTAGTGGCGTGGTAAGTGGGTGACTTACTTTAGCCGCTAAATAATAGATAAATCCTAGCCCTGCGATGGCTAGTATTGTTTGGATTAGCGATTTTAGATTAAACATATTGCTGCTCTGATATATTCAAAGACCACGTTATACGTGGTCTCAGAGATAAATTTGCATGACTAGTCTAACGTGCTTTTTAGAACGGGATATCATCATCTAAATAATCTGCGCCGCCTTGAGGTGATCCATAATCAGGACCGGCCGACGGTGATGCGGGTTGAGGTGCATAACCTTTCTGTGGTGCAGATGAATTTCGCTGTGGTGCATTTTGTTGATAATCGCCACCTGAACCTCCCGCTGCTGGGCCACCTTTACTATCAAGCATAGTCATAGAGTCGCCAACAATTTCGGTTGAATAACGATCTTGACCACTTTGGTCTTGCCATTTACGTGTTTGAATCCGACCTTCAATGTAAATTTGTGAGCCTTTGTGTAGGTATTGCTGAGCGATTTCACCTAAACGATTATTTAAAGAAACACGATGCCATTCAGTGCGTTCTTTGCGTTCGCCTGTTGCTTTGTCTTTCCAGCTTTCTGAAGTAGCTAAGCGTAAGTTACAAATGGATCCACCATTAGGAAAGGCACGGCTTTCTGGCTCTGCGCCGAGTCTTCCTACAAGAATTACTTTATTTACTGACATGGTGTGTGCTCCTTTAGCGAAATTAATTTTTAAGCGGGTTCATTCTACGATGCTTGAACAATAAATGCATCCAATGCCTCACTATCGATATCATCAGGTGAGAATTTAACATAGGCAACCAACTCTTCGATGACAATGATGGTTTCGACGACACCTGGAATATCATTCAGTTGTTTGGCTATATCATTCACATTGCTGTTTGAAACTTGCTGTAATTGAATAATGCGGGTGGACAAATGTTTGGGGGGGCTCATCGGTATAATAACAATCAGCCAAACGATGGTTAACAGGCTACCAGCAACAAATACACCTGTTACATCTAGGAAACTGAATATTAAACCACCCGATGCACCACCGATAAATGCACCAATAAACTGAGCACTGGAATAAATGCCCATAGCGGTGCCTTTGTTAGCGAGAGGGCTAAGCTTTGACATTAGTGACGGTAAGCTGGCTTCTAAAATATTAAAGGCGGTAAAGAACAGCCACAAACAAAATAACATGCCTGAGACCGAATTGGAGAACAGACTCCAGCCTAGTTGGGCGATAGCCAATGTTGCGATAGCACCTAAGAATACCGGTTTCATTTGACGATATTTTTCAGCGATGATGATAAAAGGCACCATAGCGATAAACGCGAGTACTAATACCGGTAGATAGGCGAGGGCATGCTGATCTTTAGGTAAACCTGCGTGTTCTAGTAAAGCAATTGGCAGGGCAAAAAAGCTGATGGTGAGTAAGCAATGCAAGATCATGATGCTAAATACCATGCGCATTATGTCAGGGTTTTGAAGTACATTAAGGAACTGTCGGGGAACTGGCTCAATATCACGATGATTAATAAGACGAGTAGGTGAGGGAACCCATAAATGTAATATGGCAATGCCGACTAGTGACAATAAGGCGGTGGACCAAAATATGCCTGACAAACCTACCCAATGTTCTAGTGCAGCACCAGCAGCGAGTGCTACGGAGAATGACAGTCCGATGCTGATGCCAATACTCGCCATAGCTTTAGTGCGGTGTTCATCACGAGTCAAATCAGCAGTCAATGCCATAATAGCAGCGGCAATAGCCCCACTACCTTGCAATAGACGTCCAGCAATTACCATATAAATAGAATCGGCCAGTGCGGCAACGACACTGCCTGCAGCAAAGAGCAATAAACCTATCGTGATGACTCGCTTGCGGCCAATACGGTCAGACAACATGCCAAATGGAATTTGTAATAAGGCTTGAGTAAGTCCATAGGCACCGATAGCTAAACCAATCAACAAAGGCGTGGCACCGCTATATTGACCAGCCGCAAGAGAAAATACCGGCAAAATCATAAATAAACCCAACATGCGGAGGGCAAAAATACTCGATAAGCCTGCTATGCTTCGCTTCTCCAAAGAGGTCATTGCGGATGTGGTGTTTTGCTTTTGCGTCATAGTAGTCGGTTGGCGTATATTCATCTGTTAGATCATTTATACGGAAGCTTCATGAAAAGTATAAGTATACGCGGTGCGCGCACCCATAACTTAAAAAATATTGACGTAGACCTGCCCCGCGATTCACTCATCGTGATTACTGGATTGTCTGGTTCAGGCAAGTCATCGCTTGCTTTTGATACGCTTTATGCAGAAGGACAACGGCGTTATGTTGAGTCTTTGTCCGCTTATGCCAGACAGTTTTTATCGATGATGGAAAAACCGGATGTGGATCACATTGAAGGTTTATCCCCCGCTATTTCGATAGAACAAAAGTCGACGTCACATAATCCACGATCTACGGTTGGCACAATTACCGAAATTTATGATTATTTACGCTTGTTGTTTGCGCGAGCGGGAGAACCACGTTGTCCGACTCATGATCAGCCTTTAGCCGCGCAAACGGTCAGTCAGATGGTGGATACGGTGCTGGCAATGCCGGAAGGTCAGCGCATGATGTTGTTGGCACCCGTGGTGCAAGATCGTAAAGGCGAACATAAAGATGTGCTGGATAATTTGCGAGCGCAAGGCTTTGTTCGGGCGCGAGTCAATGGTGAAGTGATTGAACTTGATAGCCCGCCTGAACTTGAGTTACGCAAAAAACACACCATTGAAGCCGTGGTTGATCGCTTTAAAGTCCGTGACGATTTGCAGCAGCGTTTGGCTGAATCATTTGAAACAGCATTGTTAATGAGTGATGGTGTTGCTCGTGTGGTTGCGATGGATGATCCAACGAATACCACCTTATTTTCATCACGGTTTTCATGCCCCAGCTGTGGTTATTCTATTGCCGAGCTTGAACCGCGTATGTTCTCCTTTAATAATCCAGCTGGTGCTTGTGGTACTTGCGATGGCTTGGGTATTAAACAATTTGTAGATCCAGCAAGGGTCGTTGCCCATCCAGAATTAAGTTTGAATGCCGGTGCTGTTCGGGGCTGGGATCGTCGTAATGCCTATTATCATCAGTTATTAATTTCTTTAGCCGAGCATTACGAATTTGATTTAGAAACGCCTTTCGAGGCATTGTCGGATCAGATTCGTAAGGCCGTACTGTATGGCAGTGGTCGTACAAAAATTGATTTTAGTTATATCAGTGACCGAGGTAAAAGTGTGGTGCGAAGTCATGCATTTGAAGGCGTGATCCCTAATATGCAACGGCGGTATCTTGAAACTGAATCGAATAGTGTACGTGAGGATTTAGCTAAATATCATACAGTACGAGCGTGTCCTGACTGTGATGGAGCGCGTTTAAATGAGGCCGCCCGTCATGTGTTTTTGGGCGAAACCTCATTGCCTATTGTCAGCGAGATGCCAATAGGCGAAGCAACACAGTTTTTTGAAAACTTAAGGTTGCCGGGTAATCGTGGCGAAATTGCTAGCAAAATTGTCATTGAAATTTCCCAACGTTTAAGCTTCTTAGTGAATGTTGGCTTGGACTATTTATCCTTATCTCGAAGTGCCGATACTTTATCGGGTGGCGAGGCACAAAGAATCAGACTGGCTAGTCAGATAGGTGCTGGATTAGTGGGGGTGATGTACATTCTGGATGAGCCGTCGATAGGTTTGCACCAGCGAGATAATGAACGTTTATTGGGCACGCTAACGCGACTGCGAGACTTGGGTAATACGGTGATTGTGGTTGAGCATGATGAAGATGCTATTCGGGCTGCAGATTATGTATTAGATATTGGACCGGGTGCGGGTGTTCATGGTGGTGAAATTGTTGCTAGAGGCACACCAAAGGACATAATGGATAGTGAACAGTCACTGACTGGCCAGTATTTATCGGGGAAACGAAAGATTGCCGTTCCAACAGAACGCGTGCCCTATCATTTAGGACGATCAATTTCGGTACGTGGTGCTTGTGGGCATAACTTAAAAAATGTTGATGTTGATATCCCAATTGGTTTGATGACTTGTGTCACCGGCGTGTCTGGCTCGGGCAAATCAACCTTAATCAATGACACTTTATTAAAAATGACATCCAAAACACTCAATGGTGCTTCGGAAGAAGCGGCACCTCACAGTGATATTTTAGGCTTAGATCAACTTGATAAAGTGGTGGCGATTAATCAAAGCCCAATAGGACGAACACCGCGCTCTAACCCTGCTACTTACACGGGTATTTTTACACCCGTTCGTGAGTTATTTGCAGGGACACCAGAAGCCCGCTCACGTGGTTACACGCCTGGTAGATTCAGTTTTAACGTTAAAGGCGGTCGTTGCGAAGCCTGCCAAGGTGATGGTTTAATCAAAGTTGAAATGCACTTCTTGCCCGATATCTATGTACCTTGTGATGTTTGTCAGGGTAAACGTTACAATCGTGAAACTTTAGATATCCGTTATAAAGGTAAAACAATTACCGACGTGCTGGATATGACGATCGAAGAAGCGATGGTGTTCTTTACTAATATCCCTGTAGTCGCGAAAAAACTTGAAACCTTGATAGATGTCGGATTAACCTATATAAAGTTAGGTCAAAATGCGACAACATTATCAGGCGGTGAAGCACAACGGATAAAGTTGGCAAAAGAGTTATCAAAGCGCGATACTGGTAAAACGTTATATGTACTTGATGAACCGACTACAGGTTTACATTTCTTTGATATCGAACAGTTGATGAAAGTCTTGCAAAGGCTACGTGAACGAGGCAATACCATAGTGGTTATTGAACATAATTTAGATGTAATTAAAACAGCCGACTGGATCATCGATATGGGACCTGAGGGTGGTTCCGGAGGTGGCATGGTGGTGGCATTTGGTACGCCTGAAGAGGTGGCTAAAAGCCCTGCTTCTCATACGGGTCATTATTTAGCGCCGTTGTTGAAATAATATGAAACGCTATCATCAACATGGAATGTTGTTAGCCGTAATTATTTATGTGCTCTGGGTGGTAGCGTATGCCTACTTTGATTTCAAATTTGAAAAGAGTCGATTATATCAATCAATAGATAAGCGTTTGGAGAATGCAGCACTCCTTACCCCCGACCTATTGCCAGAAAGCCTTCACCATAAAAACTTGGCTAAGGGCGATTTGACGCCGCAGCAAGATTTTAATAATACACTTAAATTATCTAAACTGACCGACAATAATACCGGCGTTAAATATATTTACACGCTTATTCTACGAGACGATAAGATATTTTTTACTTCGTCGAGCGCCACACAACGTGAGCGATCTTCTAAGCAAGGACTAACCTTTTTCTTTGACCAATACAAAGATGTCGACCCTCGGGTTTATCAGGTCTTTAGTAATAAACAAACACGCTATCTAGAGTACACCGATCAATGGGGTACGTTCCGTAGTATTTATATTCCTCAATATTCAGCAGATGGCAGTATGTTTCTTACTGCTGCAGATATATCAATTAGTGATATCCAAGCGGTATTGAATAAACGCCTGCAATCCACAGTGTTAGTGGCCATTTTATTTTTGATTTTTGCCTATCCCCTTTATTTGTTATCAACGCAAAAAATAAAACGATTTGCCAAAGATTTAGAACATCAAGTTCAATTGCAAACTGCAAAATCAAGCTTAAATGAAGAGCGTCTTAATTATGCACTCAGGGTCGCTCATCAGGGTTGGTTCGACTTGAATCCGCAAACCGGTGAAATACTGGTTGGCGATGAATATGCCCGTCTATTAGGCTACGAACCCGATGAATTTCACCCTTATTTACAGACCTGGGATGAGAATATACATCCTGATGACAAATTAGCCGTTCGAATGGTTTTTCAAAAAATGTTAGCCACCAATGAATCGGTCGAAACGGAGTATCGTAGAAAAAGTAAGAGTGGTCATTGGGTTTGGCTGCATTCCATTGGCGAGGTGGTTGAGCGAGATAGTAACAATAACCCAACACGAGTGATTGGGATTCATTCCGATATTACAGAACGTAAACAGAATGAGCAGGTACTGCGGTTATTAGCTGAAAGTGGTGAGGTGGGTAACGAAACTATTTTTCAATTAATGGTTAAGCAACTGGCGCAGTCACAAAATAGCCGTTATGCCTTTATCGCTTGTCTTGGCGATACCGATGAAAATACATTAGAGACCATTGCTGTTTGGACAGGAGATAGTTATGGAGACAATTTTTCTTATTCTTTAGAAGGTACGCCTTGCCAAAATATTATCGAAGGGTCCATTTGTTTTTATCCTGATAAGATTCAAGAGCTGTACCCTGATGATGCGATGTTAGTCGAGATGAACGCAGTCAGTTATCAAGGAACCGTATTAAAGAATAGTCAGAATGAAACGATTGGTTTGTTGGCTATTGTTGATGATAGGCCAATGACGAAGGGTAGACATTCCAACAGTTTATTAAATAGCCTCGCAGCGCGAGCGGCAATCGAATTAGAGCGAATAGAATCAAGTAAGCAGTTAGTGCTCGCAGCACGTGTGTTTAACGATAGTCATGAAGCTATTATGCTCACCGATATTAATGGCGATATTATTAATGTTAACCCAGCTTTTATTGAAATAACGGGTTATGAGCTGAGCGATATTATCGGTGAAAACCCGAGTATATTAAGTTCAGGCAAATGTGCGTCTGAATTTTATACCGAGATGTGGAATACAATTCATACTGAAGGCTTTTGGCATGGTGAGGTGTCGAGCCGCAAGAAGAATGGCGAGCCATATACTGAATTACTCACGATGTCAGCATTAAAAGATGAGCATGACAATATCTTGAATTATTTAGGTATGTTCTCTGATATAACGCAAAGCAAAGAGCAGCAAGAAAAGCTACATTTAATGGCTCATTATGATGTGCTTACACAATTACCTAACCGTACATTATTTGCTGATAGGTTTTTACATGCCATGTCTCATAGTAAGCGGAATAATACATTGCTCGCCATTTGCTTCCTTGATTTAGACAACTTTAAACCGGTTAATGATGATTACGGGCATGATGTCGGTGACCTATTATTGATTGAAGTAGCCAAAAGGATTAAGGCGGGACTAAGAGAAGAAGATACGGTCTCTCGGCAAGGTGGTGATGAGTTTGCATTATTACTAATCGATTTAATGTCTGTGGATGAATGTGGACCTCTGTTAAACAGAATACATAGCTCGCTTGCTAAACCGTATTTGATTAATGGTCACTCTATTACCATTGGTGCCTCTAGTGGTGTGACGGTTTATCCTTCTGATGACAGTGATATTGATACCTTGTTACGGCATGCTGACCAAGCTATGTATCAGGCAAAACTAGCCGGTAAAAATCGTTATCAAATATTTAACGCCGAACATGATTTGAAAACGATTCAACATCAAAACAAACTGCAGGAAATACAGCAGGCCTTGGTAAAAGGCGAGTTGCACCTGTATTACCAACCTAAAGTAAATATGAAAACGGGCAAGATCTTTGGTGCGGAAGCGCTTATTCGCTGGCTACATCCTGAAAAAGGACTTATTGCACCGTTGGACTTTTTGCCGTTGATTTCAGGTACGGATTTAGAAATACAGATCGGTGAATGGGTGATTAATCAGGCATTAAAGCAGATGTCGATATGGCAGGAACAAGC
>CAXBIM010000006.1:0-74100 GCA_963975785.1 uncultured Methylophaga sp. | reverse complement strand
ACTCGCGACCCCGACCTTGGCAAGGTCGTGCTCTACCAGCTGAGCTATTCCCGCTGAGAAAGACGTGCATTATAGGCACTTTATTTTTTGTGTCAACCCTTCGTAAGCAACATCGGAAGCGCGGCTTTAAGATAACTAAACATAGAACTCAGTGTTAATGCCGAGGCAATGTAAAGTAATACAAGACCAATATCAAATATTGGCAATCCAAATAACGGCTTAAAGTAAATCAGGCATCCGATGGATACCATTTGAAAAGCGGTTTTAAGCTTACCAATATACGATACTTTTACCGCGTTTCTTTGCCCTAATTCAGCCATCCACTCGCGTAATGCGGAAATTGTTATTTCTCGACTAATAATAATAACGACAGGAATTAATACAAACCATTGTGGCGTTTTATAGACAACCAGCACTAAAGCCACAGCGACAAGTAATTTATCTGCGACCGGGTCGAGAAAAGCACCAAAGGCTGAAGTTTGCTGCCATTTTCTCGCCAGATAACCATCTAACCAATCCGTCAATGATGCAATTACAAATACAATGGTGGCCCACAACGGCGCTGATTCGTAAGGTAAGAAAAATATGCCTATTAACACGGGTATCAATGCAATTCGGAGCAAGCTCAAAATATTGGGTAAATTCATTATAAATTCGACTTTAAATAAGTAGTTAGCGTGAATAGTAGCATCTTGAGTTTAATTGTCACTATGAAAGACATCGTATATTTTTTGTGCCAAGGCCTTACTTATGCCTTCCACTCGCATGATATCTTCCACGCCAGCCCGTTTAATTTCTTGTAAACCACCAAATTGCTGCAATAATTTTTGACGACGTTTCGGTCCCATACCCGCAATGCCTTCTAATGGCGAAGTATTACGTGCCTTGGCTCGACGTTGTCGATGTCCTGTTATGGCAAATCGATGCGCTTCATCCCGTACTTGTTGCAATAAGTGTAATGCTGGAGAATCTGGTGGCAAATTGACTTCACCAGCCCTCCCCACTAAAAATAATGTTTCTTCCCCTGGTTTCCGTTCTGGGCCTTTCGCGATACCTAATATATCTATATCTAATTGCAAATTAGCCATTACCGCTTTGGCTTCTGTCAGCTGCCCTTTACCACCATCAATCAATAATAAGTCAGGTCGTTTCCCTTCACCTTTTTGCAATCGAGTAAAACGCCGGGTCAAAGCTTGATTCATCGCCGCGTAATCATCGCCAGGGGTAATGCCTTCGATATTAAATTTACGATAATCACTCTTTATTGCTCCTTCTAAACCAAAGACCACGCATGAGGCGACCGTTCTTTCGCCACTGCTATGACTAATATCAAAACATTCCAAACGTTTGGGCATTTCTTCTAGGCCTAATGCCTCTTGTAGCAGTTCGAAACGTTGCAATAAATTAGCACGGCTGCTCAAGCGTTGACTTAAGCTAATATCCGCATTCGTAGTCGCCATGGTCATCCAACGTACGCTAGTGCCACGCTGTGGACAGCGTAACTGTACTCGGTGCTTGGACTCAGCTTTTAATACATCCTCCAAAAGCGCCATATCTTCAGGTACGTGGCTGACCAGAATCTCAGTTGGCACATCTTTACCCAAATAATATTGAGGAATAAAAGCGGACAATAATTCTTCTGGTGTGCTTTCTGATGATCCTTTAGGAAAGTAACTCTTATTGCCTAAACTACGGCCACCCCGAATAAAGCACACTTCGACGACAGCAATACCATCTCGCACAATGGCAGCAAGTACATCCAAATCGCCTTGTTCAGAACTCACATACTGTCGCTCTTGCACGCGACGTAGGCTGATAATTTTATCTCTTATAGAGGCGGCTAACTCGAAATCAAGTTGTAATGATGCCGCTTCCATTTGCTGTGATAACTCATCCATCACTTGCTGGTTTTTACCTTGCAGAAACAGAATCGTATGTTGCACATCTTTTTGATAATTTTCTTCGGAGATCAATCCTACGCAAGGCGCAGTGCACCGTTTAATTTGGTATTGTAGGCAAGGTCGAGAACGATTGTGATAATAGGTTTCATCACACTGACGAACGGGAAATAGTTTCTGCAATAAGTTAAGACTTTCTCTTACTGCACCAGCACTAGGATAGGGTCCAAAATAATTACCTGTGCTGCGTTTAACCCCGCGGTGCAAGCTAAGCCGAGGAAATTTATGCCCTGAAATCAATAAATAGGGGTAGGTTTTATCATCACGTAACAAAATATTGTAACGGGGCATCAATTCCTTGATTAAATTATTTTCAAGAATTAGTGCTTCATTTTCAGTATGCGTTACCGTAATTTCGATTGAGGCTATTTGCCCCACCATCACACGCGTTTTTGATGTTAGCCCCGTATTACGAAAATAACTCGACACCCTGTTTTTGAGATTTTTTGCCTTACCAACATAAATCACCGTGGTGTCGCTATCTATCATTCGATAGACACCTGGACGACTGGTTAATGTTTTTAAAAAAGCGCCAGAATCAAATCCCTTACCTTGAGCTTCTGTCTGCCCGTTTTCTTCCGTCATTATTTGTTCTTACTCGCCAGTATCTGTTTCTTTTCTAGGCGAATATTGACGCAAATAACATTTATGAGCTTGCACAAAGCTATTGACTGATAGGCCCAACAAAATGATCCCGCCAATTAATGCAGGTACATCCTCGTAAAAGAACCAAAACATGGCCAAAGCAGCCAATAATTCACAACTACCAATCACCTTTAATAAGATAACGTTTTCAATTCTTCTCATTCTTTATCCCTTCTTTAACGATGAATATAACGGATTATTATCACACATATAAAAGGGTTAATACATATTATGTCTAGACACCCTATTTCCCTAAATTTAGACTCCGATTGGCATCGCTTAACTTGCCAAGTTTCCTAATAAATTTAATCTTCTTAAACCTTAATCGATTAATTTATAGTTACACGCAATAATGCTAGTTAAACCTAAAATTATTTTTGATGATCTTCGATATAGCGACCTGCAATCACTCACAACTGACTTGGCTGTGTTTTCAATCATGATTTGTGTGAAAATGTCACGTCTATACTAAAATATATCAATCACATGGCCTTATCAGAATTATCAAATCCGCTCGCACCACAATTGCCAACTCGCTCCAGCGACTTGTTTCAAGCAGGACAGCTTTATGGTAGTTCACAAGGCTTGTTATTGGCTAAAACGGCACAGCAGCATTCAGGGCCTATTTTAGTATTAACCGACGATACAGCGACAGCCCATCGTTTAGAGTTGGAAGCCAAGTTTTATTTCGGCGAAAACCCCTTACCAATTATTCATTTTCCCGATTGGGAAACCCTACCTTACGACACGTTCTCACCGCATCAAGATATTATCTCTGAGCGCTTAGAAGCCTTACATAAACTACCCGATTTTAAACGGGGTATTTTATTGGTGCCCATCGCCACATTAATGCACCGCATCGCGCCACGTGACTTTTTAGCTGGCAATACCTTAATGGTTTCTACAGGCGATCAGTTTGATATTGAGTCCTGGCGCCTTAAGCTAGAGAAAGCGGGATATCGTTACGTTTCCCAAGTAATGGAACACGGTGAGTTTGCCGTGCGTGGGGCAATTATCGATCTATTCCCTATGGGTAGTAAGCATCCCTATCGCATCGATTTGTTTGATGACGAGATCGATACTTTAAGAACATTCGATCCAGAAACACAGCGTTCTATCGATACGATTAATACTATCCAATTATTACCGGCACGCGAATTCCCGGTAACCGATGACAGTATTCAACTTTTTCGCCAACAATTTCGCCGCCATTTTGAAGGGGATCCGCAGCGTAGTTTTATCTATCGTGAAGTGACTGAAGGCAATATGCCTGGCGGTATCGAATATTATTTGCCATTATTTTTTGAAAAAACACAGGGTTTAATCGATTATTTACCGAGTGACACGCTACTTTTCAATATCAATGATCCCCATCATGCAGCGGCATCCTTTTGGCAAGAAATAAACCAACGTTACCAACAGCACCATGTTGATAAAGAGCGCCCCTTACTCGCTCCCAATGAAATGTTTTTTCCCGTTGAAGAATTGTTTGCCCGCTTTAAAAACTACCAACGTCTTAACATCCAAACTTTTGAGCTTGAATCAAAGCAAGGTACGCATAACTACAACACCGCCATCCCACCGCAGCTCACCTTAAATGCCCGTCATGATCATCCTTGTGATGCCCTAATTCAGTTTATTAATAACTTCGATGGTCGTATTTTATTCGCTGCTGAAACAGCAGGTCGTCGTGAAACCTTGTTGTCTTTATTACACGAGAATGCGATACAGCCACAAAAATATAAAAACTGGGATGACTTTCTTCAAGGTGATGCGCCATTAGGTATCACCGTTGCCCCACTCGAACATGGCCTTATTTTACAGCACAATAATATTGCGCTTATTGCTGAACCGCAGTTATTTGGTCAACAGGTCATGCAACGCCGCCGCCGAAGTCGTAAAAAGCGTGATGCCGATGCTGTTATTCGCAATCTGGCAGAACTAAATATCGGTGATGCCGTTGTCCATGAAGATCATGGGGTAGGCCGCTACCTTGGTCTACAAACCTTAGATATCGGTGATATTCATACCGAATATGTAAGCCTTGAATATGCTAAAGGCGACAAGCTCTATGTACCTGTCGCCGCATTAGATTTAATCAGTCGTTATTCTGGCGCAGCCCCTGAGCTTGCCCCACTCCATAAACTAGGTTCAGGACAATGGGAAAAAGCGAAACGTAAAGCCTCTGAAAAAGTGCGAGATGTCGCCGCAGAATTACTCGACATTTATGCTCAACGAGCTGCCCATAAAAAACCGCCCATGGATGATCCTGATGAACAATACGCAGCATTTACGGCTGCTTTTCCTTTCGAAACTACACCCGATCAACAAGATGCTATTGATGATGTCATCAAAGATATGACATCAGATAAACCGATGGATCGTCTTGTTTGTGGTGATGTAGGCTTTGGTAAAACAGAAGTCGCCATGCGCGCTGCCTTCCTCGCCACTCAATCTGGCAAGCAAGTTATGGTATTAGTGCCTACGACATTATTGGCCCAGCAACATTACGAAAACTTCAAAGATCGCTTTGCCGACTGGCCTGTTCACGTTGAAGTAATGTCACGGTTTAGGTCAAAAAAACAACTCGATACCGTTAAATCATCCATGAGTGATGGCACGGCCGACATTATTATCGGCACACATAAACTGTTGCAGCAAGACATTGATCCTAAACGTCTAGGCCTATTTATTTTAGATGAAGAACATCGCTTTGGTGTGACTCAAAAAGAACAGATCAAAAAGTATCGCAGTGAAATTGATATTCTCACTCTAACGGCTACCCCTATACCTCGCACTTTAAATATGTCAATTTCGGGTATTCGTGACTTATCCATTATCGCCACACCGCCAGCACGTCGGCTCGCCATTAAAACCTTTGTACAAGAGTGGAAGCCAGATAACATTCGTGAAGGCATGTTGCGTGAAATTAAACGGGGTGGCCAAGTCTATTTCTTGCACAATAAAGTGGATGATATTGACCGCGTGGCACGCGATATTGAATTACTTGTGCCTGAAGCTAAAGTGACCGTCGCTCATGGTCAAATGCGTGAACGTGAGTTGGAACAAGTCATGCTCGACTTTTACCATCAACGTTTTAATGTGCTGGTCTGCACCACTATTATTGAAACTGGTATCGATATTCCATCTGCCAACACCATCTTCATAGACCGCGCTGATAAGTTAGGGCTTGCTCAACTTTATCAAATTCGTGGACGCGTAGGTCGTTCCCATCATCGTGCTTATGCCTACCTGATTGTGCCGCCACAAAATGCGATGACTAAAGATGCCATTAAACGACTTGAGGCGATTGAATCCCTCGAAGACTTAGGTGCCGGCTTCACACTGGCAACTCATGACATGGAAATTCGCGGTGCAGGCGAGTTATTAGGTGACGATCAAAGTGGTCAAATGCAGGAAATCGGCTTTGGTTTATATAATGAACTGTTAGAACGTGCGGTTAAAGCACTGAAATCAGGCCAAGATCCAAGTCTAAATCTAACCGATCGTCACTTTATAGAAATCGACTTACATGTACCGGCGCTAATTCCAAGTGATTATCTACCTGATGTTCACAGCCGACTTGTCTTGTATAAACGTATTTCAGCGGCCACGGATAATGAGGCATTGCGCGAATTACAAGTTGAGATGATTGATCGTTTTGGTCTATTGCCGGAACAAGTTAATACCTTATTTGCCATTCATGAACTACGTTTCAAAGCCAAAGCGATCGGCATTCGTAAAATTGATGTTTACGATCAAGGTGGTCGTATAATCTTTGACAAAACACCTAATATTGAACCCATTGTGATTATTCAATTAATTCAAACACAAGCGGCAAAATATAAACTCGATGGTCAAGATAAATTGCGCTTTATAGAAAATATGCCAGATGCAGATAGTCGACTGATAGCTTTAAATACTTTACTTGACCTACTTGCCCCAGCCCACCAGCTATAAGCTATGATAGTGAAGCCTTTATACAGTACAATACACCCTAATTTAGACTGAGATGAGCACGCCCACCATGAGTATTTCTGGCAAAGTCATTATCCAAGGCATTACTGAGAGCGGTGGTACGTTCCGTCCCAGTGATTGGGCTGAGCGCCTATGTGGTGCGGTGGCAAGCTATGGTCCTGGGCGACGAATTATCTTTCATCCCAACGTAAAATTAGCGGCAATGGAAGGCATTAAATGTGTCGTGATTGATGCATCTCTCGAAGAAGAAGATGAAATGCTCTTTGAATTTCTCACTGACTTTGCTCATGAAAATAAATTACAAATTTTACGCGCAGACCACTTTCCAGTCAGTTAACACTGGTGTGTGACAAACAACATCGTAATATAAAATATTTTCATCAAGCCCATGCAAACGCGTAGCTAGACGACCATACTCCAGATAATCACCGTAGCGACATTAAAGCAAACCATCATGCATAGTCCTGCTGAAATTATCGATGTAGCGACAATAAAACCTTTACCTTCAGGTATATTCATATAGATAGGTATACCTACATATAATAAATATAAGCTATAGAATACCGCCGCCATCAGCACTATCATACATAACCATACAATCGGTAATAAGCCAACTAATCCTGCCATATACATAGGTGTAGCCGTATAAGTTACAAAGATGAGACAACGTTCAAAACTGGCTTCCGTTCCAAAAGCTCTTTCCATTGCAAAGGTAAAATAAGCCATTAATAATGTTGCAACGGCGATAAGTACATAGAAAGCCACTGCCATAAGAAAGGCATAATTCATTGCTACTTTATTAAAATCTGTGCCCGATAAACTCCAGCCAACCTGACTAAGCCCTATAAGAAATGAGACGGCAGGCACTGCGGCAAAAAAGATTAATCGTGTGAGACCGAATTGAGTCAGATCAGTTTTCTCCTCGCTGATAGATTTCCACTCGACTCGTGGAACGGAGAACAAACCAAAAAAATGTTTTTTATGACGAGAATACATAAGCTTCCCCCTTAAAAAATATTAACAAGAATGTTAATAACTACCGTATTAAGGCTACTCTAACTTATACTTTTTTATTAATAAAATCAATATGATTAGTTAATTTCACCGTTTAGACTTATAGATTGATATGCACGCAAGTACAGTCCTTATTCATATCTCGAGTCAATGGCTGTATGGACTCTAAAAAAATCTTGATCTAGCGTACCGTGCATACTCGCTCCCGAACATCACTTAGTAGGATATGATTCCATCCTAGAGATAATTCATGCTCAACTATGCTTGCTCAATACTCATTTATAAATGAAGTATAGAGACTAACACTATGGCTTTATATTCTTTGCCTTTATTGTGCAGTAAAACTTGCCAGAGCAGTTGCGGCATTACTCACAGAGGAAATATTACTCGTCATTTCAGCCGTGGTGCAGCTTTGCTCTTCAACAGCTGCAGCAACTTGGGTCATGCTACTACTTATCTTACTGATTAAGTCTGCGACATTAGCTAACGAATTGAGAGCAACTTCACTTTTATCAACCACATACTGACTACGTTGCTCACTTTGACCGACCGTGCTTACCGTTTCTTCGACCTGGTTTTGTAATTGAGCAATTAAACTGCTAATTTCTTGAGTCGAATCACGTGTTTTTGAAGCCAAGCTCCGTACTTCATCCGCTACAACAGCAAAACCACGGCCTTGCTCTCCTGCTCGTGCTGCTTCAATTGCCGCATTTAATGCCAACAAATTAGTTTGCTCTGCAATCATGTTAATCACTTCGACAATACCGCTAATATTATTGCTGCTCTCGAACACTTTTGTGATCGCATTACTGGCAGAAGAAATATCTGTCGATTGTAACTTCACCTCATTAACTGCAGTTATCAGCTCAGATTTAGTCTTATCTATTGAACTAACGGCTTGCTGGGCATTTTGTGCAGAGCTTGCTGCCAATGAAGACACTTCTCTGGTCGCCGCTGACATTTGAGTCATGGCGGTAGCGACAAGGTCAAGGTCATTATTTTGCGTGTGTGTACTATCAATAATACGGGCGTTACGGTCTTTTAGTAACGCTTCAATTTCTTGACGTTTTTGTGCCATAAGGTTAATTGACGTCATCACCGTATCGCTAGCGCTTCGCTTGTTCATTTTCTTGCTAAAGTCGCCTTCAGCGATAGCTCCACATGCCGTTGATATTTCATCATAAGATTGGAGTACTTTGTCTAAACTGATATCCAGCACAGCAATTTCATCATGAATCTTGCTTGGTAATTTTGACTGCTTACTCGTATCACCTTGAGCGATGAGATCAGCCTTGTGCATGATGTGCTGAATTCGACGACTTGTAGAACGAGCGAACCTAATAGATAGAACGATGATTACAAAAATACCAAAGCCAGCAACGATAAGTGTATTACGCAATTCCACAAGCAGGGGGGCCATTACATCATGTTCGGATTGACGAAGTACTAAAACCCATTCACCTGTTTCAATCGCATGGCTGACAAAGTAATAATCATGACTATCTATAGGATCTAGTGTTCGTTGCAATCTACTTTTCTGCTTGCTTTCTAAAGGTTTAAATATTTCAGAATATACACTAGACGCAACCTCCTTAGTCGTTAATTCATCGCTGGCGACCGTGGATGCAATAAATTTACCTTCTCGGCTAATTAAGAACAAATCACGACCGGTATCTTGCTTAATTGACTCAAGTAATTGGATCAAATCGTTTAAAGATCTATCAACGCCGGCAATACCGATAAATTTTCCATTTTTTGTAATTGGATAAGTTTGCTCAACAAGCATTTTACCGTCATACAGATAAGGTTCTGTGACCAAGCCTTGAGCTTCATTATTCAAATCATAACGTTTTCTAAGCCCATCGTAATACAGGCCTGTTTCCATTAGAGTCAAAGGCGCAAGAGCAATAGAGTTTCCATCGCGATACCAATACGGCAGAAAACGTCCAGCTTGGTCGGATATTTTTCCACTGTACATATCACCAGTATATTGGGCATCTTGTTGATCAGCATTAATGTCATAACCAAAATAAGCCCCTGTATAATCAGGATGCTCAGCTAAAACACGACGAGCAAACTTGCTGGAAGCTACTCGATTACCAAACATGCCCTCTTCTTGGGCTAAGGACATAATCTTAGCTGCCCGAATTGCATTGGCATTTCGTCGTTCTATTTCCAGTGCTGTTAGTGTTGCTGCCTGTTGAATAGCCAGTTCGGCTTGTGCCTTCGCCGACGAAAAAGAATTTATCGCTGTTATCGTGACAATACTACATATGATTAAGATAGTTGGAGTAACTAAGAACAATAGAATACGTCCTTGTAAGCTAGCCAAAAATGATATTTTGTTCTCTTCCATCTTGCTCTCTCTACCGCTCAATTTTAATTATTAAAGGCAAACTAATTTAGTATGTAAACCCCTACAACTATGCAACAAAATTTACTGTCATGCAACAACATTATTGTTTTTAATCTATGAGATTTAGAGGAAAATATCGACGGAAAGAAATGTTAAATATTAGAAGTACTTAAAATTTAACCAAAAATAAATACAAAGCTTAATAGGCAAAAGTAGCATTAAGACACATCAGCTAACACCAAAAATCAGGCTCAATCAAATTGATACTTCATTATCTGAGAAGCATAAGTCTTAACTTGAACATTTTTGTTGGAAGTTAATCGTTCAGACATATTAATTGTAGATTTAGTCAGTCACAACAGTCTTTCGAAGCAGTCTTACCATGCTCTGCTACTTGCATTGGTGGACAAGAGACCGAACCAAAAGAGCAGTAAACGCAACAGTCTCCTTGATTTGGCCTCAACAAGGCACCACACGATTTGCACTCATAAAAAAATTGACACGCATCGGTAGGCATAAATTCATTTTCAGCATGTCCACATTCAGGGCAAGTAATTGTGGATTGCATAATTAAAGACATGTCTGATGTTGTATGTTCGTTCATGGTTTAATCCCAGTTGATACATCACATATTTTATTTGCTGGATAAAGCAAGTCCCAAATAGAAACAATTATCATAATAGCCAAGCCTAGATAGGTTACATAAGCACTCCATGCGTACGGAAATAAAGGATACAAGGATACCAATACTAAGATGGGTCCAATCACGCCCAGCAGGCTACGGTGCCATTGCCTATGACTAAACCAACCTAACGCGTTTGCGAACAGTGCGAGAGTAACAAAGAAGGGTAAAATAGTTTCAATAAACACCCACTCCCACTGACTTAAAAATCCCATACCGAAAGCCGCGCCTAGACTTGCAATAGCTGGAAAACACATTGCGCAGCCCATTGTTGCGGTAACGGCACCTAACGTGCTGGCTTTATCGCCAATACGGGCAATAATAGTAACTGGATTTTTCATGCTTAACACTCCATATTTATCGTATGGAGGTCAGCTTAAACTCCGTACTGATATACGGAGTCAAGATTTATTTTATAATTGCAGTGAGTCGATGATTGGGCAATGTAAGACATCTTGATTATGCTCGCATTGGTTTACAAGGCTTTGCAGTGTCTTTTCTAACAGCTGTAAATCTGATAACTTTTTTTGGACTGATAAAAGTTTATGCTGGGCTAATTCTTGTACCTGATGACACGGTTCATCGTTCAGGGTCAGCAGATTTGCAATCTCATCTAAGGTAAAGCCCAAGCCTTGAGAGCGCTTAATAAAGCTAATACGGTCGATAGTATTTTTAGGATAATGCCTGTAACCGACTTCAGGTTTCGGTGGCTGCTGAATTAATCCCTTCCGCTCATAGAAACGCACAGTTTCAACATTGATTCTGAGCTCTTTGGCAACGTTGCTAATGGTAGTCATAATAATAAATTAAACCTGTGCTTGGTTCGGCTGGCAGGTTTGAACTGTTTTGCTTGTCATAATTTTTGCTCCAAGATCAAATACTACTGTTATATTTGGGCTAGTTACCTTTTATTTTTCTTGATTCTGCTTCTATATTATGACAAGTTTACTTTCTTTGTAGTTTGACCATTTGTCTACAGGAACGATCCCTTTTAGCCTTTCATTCCTTGGGCCCAATTTTTCATCAAATAGAGAGGGAAATGTGCCCAAGTTTATTACGTTATGATGTAAATCCACCTCATTTTATAAGATTCACATAATGATCCCAGTTCTACTATTTATTATATTATTAGTAATTGTTTTTTGGGTTTTTATTAAAAAATCTCATGTAGACGTTGATCAGCCAATACCCAAAAGAAGAGGCTCGACAACGCCCCCAAAAAAACCAATGCCTTACCACTCTGTTTCAGTCAGACCTTGTGCTGTCCCATGCGAACAATTTAAACAAATAAAAGGTCAACGATTTCTCACTGGTGACGTTCCATCTTTACCTTTGGATGGGAGCAATAAAAAGTTTTTTGTTCTTACCTGTATCATGATGACCATCGTGATGGAAATGATCGAATATCTAACCCAACCTCTACTCAAAGTACATCAACTACTCTGCAAGAGAATCACATAAACAAAACTGAACGTAGAACGTCTAACTTATAGTATTTGGGGTAAGAAAAATGTCAGCGGCTGCACGCTTAGAATTATATTTAACTACTTGCTACTCTACTTATCTTCTACAGTATTACTTGATTGGCTCATACCATGACAGACCTTCACTCAGCTTTCGTTAATTACGAATAACCTGCACCTTTTATTTTTAATCACTTAGTTAATAACAAATCTCGAAAATCACTATACTTAAGGTCTACGAGCTTTTAGATCTAGGGTCTGACATTGAAACTATTTGTCGCTAATGTGGCCAACAGCGGTCATTCATTTAACAGCCTAGGTTAATGATACCTAGGGCCCTCCCCCACCACTTGTACACGATAAAACTCATTGATAAATTCAGTTTGGTTTAAGCATTCTGGTTTAGAATAGGTTAGCAATAAATAAAAAACAGGAATGAGGCTATGAGGCTATCGAACAAACGTACATTTACTTTTATAGTAGTAGCTGCCTGTCTTGTGATGTTTGCATCTGTTGATATAGTGATGGCTGATATCGGCCCCAAAAAAGCCCGAGCACTGCAGCAACAAGAAATCATTTTACCTCTTAGTCACATTATCGATAAGGCTATGGCTATAAAATCAGGCAAGGTATTAGAAACAGAATTGGATCAAGAAAATGATCGCTATGTCTATGAATTAGAAATTCTTGATAGTAACGGTCAGGTGTGGGAGCTAGAGTTTGATGCCCAAACTGGCGATCTTATGGAAATTGAAGAAGACTGAATATGCGCTTATTGTTGGTTGAGGATGATCCTATTTTAGGGCCTCAGTTGCAATCCAAACTGAATAAGTCAGGATATGCAGCTGATTTATCAATTGATGGTATTGACGCTGCTGCTTTAGGTGATATTGAGCCCTATGACTTAGTAGTGCTTGATTTAGGTTTACCAGGACAATCTGGTTTAGATGTCCTAAGTAGATGGCGAGAGCGCGATAATACCATTCCAGTGATTATTCTTACTGCGAGGGACTCGTGGGAAGATAAGGTGTGTGGTTTTAAAGCTGGGGCAGATGATTATCTGGCTAAGCCATTTCAGTTTGAGGAATTACTCGTCAGAATCAACGCGGTGTTAAGACGTTTTTCTGGACGAAATACGGGTACTCTTATGACTGGAGGACTAAAGCTGGATGAAACAGAACAAAACGTGACATTGTCATCTGGTGAAAAATTATCATTGACTGGAACTGAGTTTAAATTACTACGCTACTTCATGATGCACGAAGGAAAACTACTCTCCAAGTCGACGTTGACAGATCATATTTATCAGTTTGACAGTGATAAAGACAGTAATGTGATGGAAGTTTATGTCAACCGCCTTCGGCATAAACTCGGTGCGAAAATCATACAAACTCGCCGTGGGCAAGGTTATATTTTTGGCAATTCTAATCGATGAGATCACTACGAATTAGGCTTTTAGTTGGATTGACTATCATCATAACCATTTTATTAGTCGGTCAGTGGTTATGGCTAACCTTGACCATTGATCGTTTCATCGAAAAACAAGTTATTACCCAGCTACAAAAAGAAACGGAAAGCATATTAGCTAATATTGCAATCGATCATAAAAGCAATATTCAACTAGATCAGCAGCCACTTAATAGCGGCTATCAACGCGCATTTTCTGGGTTGTACTTTATAGTACAAACACAACATAAAACACTGTTATCTCGTTCATTATGGGACTTTGATTTAGTCATTCCAACGCTAAAGAAAGGCGAACAGAAAATCATGTATCTAGCTGGCCCTCAAAAGCAGCCTTTACTCGCCGTCTCTGCGGCTTACTTAAAACAGGGAAAATTAATTACTATTGCTGTCGCAGAGGACGCTTCATCAATGTTGGCAGATAAACGTCAGATACAATACGTTTTCACAGCCCTTTCTGCAATGGGTTTACTCTTGTTAGTATTCATACAAGCCTGGTTAGTTAAGCAAGCATTACAACCGCTCACTAATGCTCAAAGCCAGCTTAAACAACTTGAGCAAGGTCAAATCGATCGTATAAACAATAGTGCTCCCGATGAAATCAAACCATTACTGAATGAGTTGAACCGACTCACGTTCAGTATGCTGGAAAAATCACGTCGATCTCGCCAGTCCATAGGTAATCTAGCACATAGGCTTAAGACGCCACTAGCGGTACTTAATCAGGTAGCAGAGTCCGATACATTCCATGACGAGAACACTAGCCGAGGCACCATTCTCCAACAGACAGCTAAAATAAAACAGATTATTGACCGAGAATTGAAACGAGCAAGACTATCGGGCGTGACGATGCTTGGTAAAGGTATAAATTTAGAGGATCTGATTAATCAATTAGTCGAAACCTTAAGACTAATATATCAAGACAAAGCAATAAGCATTGACTGGCATATCTCTAAGGATGTTAACTTCAAGGGTGATCGTGAAGATATGCTTGAGGTACTTGGTAATCTGTTAGATAACGCATGTAAATGGTGTGACAGCCAAGTTCAATTAAGGCTTGAGATGGAAGATGGCTTAGTAATTACAGTAGAAGATGACGGGCCAAGCTGTGACATCGATGACTTATCACTCCTTACAAGACGAGGATTCCGCGCTGACGAATCACGTCCAGGCAGCGGCTTGGGACTAGCTATTGTTTTCGATATTGTCGATAGCTACGATGGAAGCATGGCTTTTTACAACTCTGAGAAAATGGGTGGACTACAGGTGAAAATATACCTGTAGCCACAAAGTTATTAGTTAGATTAAAACCAGTCACGTGATATTTTGTGAACTTCACCCGTTTTGGCATCAATCATCACCTCCCACTCTTTACCATCGATATCTATGATTTCGAACTCATAATCCCAACCTTTACTAAAGTTACGATTTTCTAAATCAACATCATCAATCATACCTGGCTTAGCTTGAAGCGCTTTGGCTTTAGCTTGTTCAAGGGAAATCAGTCCCAATCCCTCTGAAAAAGCTTGAATGTTACGAATATCATCATCTGCATAAGCCGGTGCAACATTTAACATTAGTGTCATCATCCCAGTTAGAGCAAATACTGCTGTAGTTTTCATATTAACCTCTCCGTTTGAGTTAACAATGTGTCAACGGTTTCCATGTTAAAGAAGTTAACTTAAACCAAGCTGAATTATTCTTATCGTCAATCAGTTGCCATTTGCTCTTTATAACGAACATAAGCTTCTGGCTTCATAACTGGAAGTGATTAATGGTAGCACCCTGCATGCCATTTGTGACCGCAACCGGTCTGTTACTCTAGAGGGGATTATATTGATAAAACAGTTTATATCGACAAGACTGATTTAGGCCCGCATAGGCTATGCTATACAGTTAGCCTATTTTTCTATGAGCTGTGTACTGAACATATTTTATATTCAGCCATTTTTACATAGGAGAAATATAACCAAACAATAATGTAATAGACTAATGATCCTGTAGCAGTTTATACCCTATTATTTATGAAATTTAATAATCTTACTGTCCGGTTTAAGTAGACAAGCGACCTTTGAACTATCCGTCGCTTACGTGCCAAAAGCGGTCGTTGGTTTTAAGCTGTCCGTTTGTATAATCCATAAATGTATGGTCTTGGGTCCCCATTGGGATTTATGTAGGTGTGATTGAATGATGTTATCAATTTAAATGATGAACTCAATCTTTCTGATAATTCCTCAATACTATACCGATGCACTGTTAACCCGGCACATTTGGGTGATCCTATTTTTGAAAACTCAGCAAATATGGCGTAGCCACCGACTTTTAATTTGGATTGAATGTTATTGAAATATCCCTTTATATCTTCTTCATCGGTAAGAAAATGTAAAACAGCCCTATCAATCCAAATATCTAGATTAGGTATAGCAGCTGTAATAGGTTTAGATACGTCTTGGCAAAGCCAATAAGTTTTATCGAGATCAACTTGTATCCGTCTCTTGACCTTATTTAAAGCCTCTATACTAATATCATTAAGGACTAATTTTGCACCTTTAGAAAGAAGCTGGTCTATCAAAACTGTAGTTCCTGCACCAGGTAAAAATACAGTGGAACCTTTTAAGTCTGGCACATGATTTAGTAGTTCAAATGTTCTTGAAGCATCCTGTTCATACCATCCTAATTTCGAATCTTCTGCACCTGAAAAAATTAAATTCCAATGTTTACTACTTGATTTCATAGCTTCCCCCGTTTTAATTATTATGAACAACAGGATGTTTAATGGGTTCGACATTTTCGGCGATTAAACATTTTTAGCGTGATTAGGGCAACTTTATTTTTCACTACAGATCATAGTATTGCCTCATTACATTCGCTTAGAGCAAAAGATATAGAAACCATCTCGGCTTGTCATTGAGTGATACTTAGTTTAATCAATTAATAAATGGTGAGTATAGGATTATGTATCTAACGAGCGACTGACCACTAGAGACGACGCAAAGATATAATGACAGGAAGAAAAATAAAGTTAAGCCTACTCGTTAAACCATAAAACAACTTAATAACAGCAAGCAATTGATTTTATTGGTCGGAATAGCAGGACTCGGACCTGCGACCCCTCGTCCCCAAGACAAGGGGTAATGTGTAATTTTTCAAAGACTTACTAACATTATTCATAAATAACACAATTAATAAGCTCGCGTTTTCACTATATCTATGTATGGGTTTTATGAAAGGAGAATACGCTGAAAAATATTACGAAATAATTATGAGTGTTTAATTATTATATAGGCTAAAAATCATCAATAACTACAGATGAAAGCTGTTTTCGTTGAACATTTTCTAAGCGTGGCAATAAGGAAAACGACACTATATCTTGGCCACAATTACTTTTCCTCGAGGCTAATGAATTATACCAGCGTAAAATCTGTGGGCGTTGACTTACCATCGTTGCAGCATCAGTCAACATTAACAAATGAATCACTGCCGTCCAATGAATATCAGAAAATGAGTACTTGCCGATAATGTAAGCTTTACCGGTTAACTGTTTATCGAGTGCATCTAGTATGCTATTTAATTTTTCCTTGGCATGATTACATACAATATTGTCAGTGTTGTAACTTGTATCAGCTAATCGCTTAACTATTTGTTCTTGAACTAACACGTTTACGTTAGGCGTCGCTTCAGTGATCGCAATATCAATCCAGAAATCCTGAGTTGCTGCTTCCGTCACATTCTTAGGCACGAGTGAATAACCTAATCCCCTTGCATTAATAAACGCCATGATGCCATTCGCACCAGCAATATTGTAATCAGCTTCCTTCAAGCCTGGATAGGTTCCAAACTCAAAAATATCACGGTACGCAGCCTGATCTTGCTCTCCACTCAAAGTATCAAGGTATCCTGTACGCATTTCCATTCCCTGCTCTGCAGCAGTAATGATACATTTAAGCGTATCCATATCCCATGGAGTACCAAGTAGTTGTAACATGTATTGGTTTTTTTTCATTTCACCCGTGCTACCGTAACCACCATCTGCGTTCATTGGTGCTCGTTGTTCAAATATATCCATCATAGTTTCCTCTAAATTTCGTGCTTTGATATTTATGCTACTTGACTAGCTGATTTCATCGGCGTGGGTAGATAGCCTATATTTAATGGACCAGACATAGTTTCTTCTAATCGTGAAATCCATTTGCCAATATTGGGGTATATCGTCATATCATAATCGCAGCAGCGAAGTAGATAGATATAAGCAGCAACATTCGGCTCGGCAAGACTCAGTTGGCCTACAATATATTGACTCTCGGCTAGAATAGCATTTAGGCTTGTGAGTACTTTTTTTAGGCAAGCTTGAGACTGCTCTGTTATTTCACCTTGAATTACAGCCTCTGTCGCTGGTGCTAAAGTTTGATAACAAATATCAATCCAGTAATTTTGTATTCCTAATGTTCTGGCTTTTTTAGGCTCTAATGAAGCCCCCTTACCACGAACATCAAGGAAAGTAAGAATTGCTCGTGCACCTGAAATTGAAAAGTCACCCTGCGTTAGAGTGGGCGTTTTATCGACTTCTCCTATATATTGATAGCTATTGATTTGATCGATATCACTTTCAGGTGAAGTAACAGTCGTTTTTAATGAAACGTCTTTAATGCTAGCCATCAGCAGACATTTCATTGTGGCAACTTGCCCTTTTATTCCGAGCAACACTATTTCTTGGCTACTATTATTCTTTTTTCTGCTAAAAAACCCCATCGTCCCACCTTTTATTAATAATTAGTTTCTGCAATCAAACTAAATAGCATCGACTCCTAAATGCTTTCGTTGTTTAAAATTAACGACATCTGCACATGAGTGATTTATTAGTTAGGTTAAACAATAACCATTTTTGGTGAAAATATATGTACGTAATTATTCATATATGGGTAAAAAATATTACATAATCAAATGAACTAAGTGTAGAAGTAAATCTAAGCTAAGGTTTAAAGGACAGGTGTAGTAAGGGAAGGCTATCTTGAATAGTTCTTACTACTACCTTCCTAAACATTAATCGTGCTAAATATTCTTAATTTAATGCTGTTGTGGCTCGTTAATTATTGATAAACCCATATAGTCAAAACCTGCTGCTATCGCTATTTTTAAAACATCCGATAATGATTTTGCTCCGAGTTTTTCCATTACATGAACTCGATGTAGCTCTACTGTCCGGATACTAATATCCATGTAAAAAGCAATTTGTTTGTTTCTTAAGCCATCAACCATACCTTTTAAGACCTCATGCTCTCTAGGTGTAAGACTGGAAACGGCTTCTTTAGCGTTAGATTCAAATACTTCTATATTTTGTTTGTCCATTCGCTCTGCGATACATTCTTTTATTATTTGAATAAGCATCGTTGAATCAAAAGGTTTCTCGAGAAAGTCATAGGCGCCCACTTTTAATGCTTTGACAGCAGTCGGAATATCGCCATGTCCTGTAATACAAATAATGGGCATTTTTATATCTCGTTTTTGCAATTCCTCCATGACCTCCATACCTGATATTTCGGGCATACATAAGTCTAGTACAACACAGCCGCCTTCTAGATCTGATACCTGTGATATAAAATCTGATGGATTTCCAAAGGGCATGACACTAAAGTCTTCTGAGCGTAGCAGCATGGTTAAAGAGCTTCTTACAGCATCGTCATCATCAACTATATATACATGTTTCATTTTTTAATCCTCAATAAACTTAATGTCTTCTAGTGGTAAAGTGAACTTAAATGTCGTGCCACCATATAAATTCTGATCCACTGTCAAATGCCCTCCATGCGAGTAGATAATCGAGCGTGTAATAGCTAGTCCCATGCCCATTCCTTCTGGTTTTGTTGTATAGAATGGTTCAAAAATTTTATTTATTTCATATTCAGATAGCCCAGGGCCACTATCATGAATAGATACTGATACTTCCTGATTGTGATTGTTTGACTCTATAATTAACCGCCTGCTGTCAACGGCAAGTGTCCTCATAGCTTCTATTGCATTCTTAATCAAGTTGATCAATATCTGCTCAATCAAAATTCGATCTGCAAACACTTGAGGGAGGCTATCAGATAGTTTGAGTTCAACTTCAGGATCCTGATCTTGAAACTCCAACCGCAACAGTTTTATAGCTGAGTTAATCAAACCATTTACGCAAATATTTTTCCTTGAATCATCTTTTTTTACAAAATTTCGAAGCTCATGCATGATTTCTTGAGCTCGAATAGCCTGACTAGAAACATTTTCCAGTGCGTTTAGAATTTCTTCTTTGGTTGTTTTATCCTTTTTAATCAAGGTGATGCAAGCTCGACTGTAGGCATCTATTGATGTGAGCGGCTGCGATAGTTCATGTGCTAGTTGAGAGCTCATCTCCCCAATGGTGATCATTCTTGAAGTATGCGCTAATTCAAGCAAATGTTTCTTTTCAAGATCTTCATCACTTTTTGACTGTGTAATATCAGAAGTTAAAACAATAAACCCTGTAACTTCACCTGTCTCGGAGAAGTTAGGAACATAAGTGCTTCGAATATAAACAATCCCAGAGCTTGGGTAACTGATTTTTTCTTCAAATGTCACTGTCTTACCAGCCATTGCCTGATGAACATATTTTTCAACAATTTTGTATGACGACTCACCAATGACGTCCCAAATTTCTCGACCACAAATCGCCTGACGAGATAAACCAAACCACTTTTCGAATGCTTGGTTATTAAATTGATATCTAAGATTCTTATCAACATAAGCAATTAGCTCAGGTATTGCATTAATAACTAACAATAATTGCTGCTCACTTTGATGTAGAGCTTGTTCGATTTTGCGACGTTTATTTTCCTCTTGAACCTTGAGGGTGACTTCTTGCAATATAACGGTAAGTATCGGTTCTGAAGCAGATTTGGCCAATGACGATATTATCATATCAAAATAGCCCTTACCCTTTGGCCCATGAAAATCGATAATCTGATTGCTACTGAAACTGGTATCTTTCGCATTCAACACTGCGGTAATCATATCTTTGATTTGATAAGCATACTTTCCTGGAAAGATGTTATATATATAAGTATTGAGCAAGTCACGTTTACCGTACTCAAGTAACCTATAGGCACTGGCATTTAGGTTTAAAATTTTACCTTTAGAGTCTAGATTCAAAATGCCAATGGGTATTCTATCGAGTAGTTTATCTAAATAATTAGTGACCAACGGATGTCCTGTCATCGTTGCTAACCGTTCTTTTTCCATTTGTGCTATGGTTGTTTCATAACTCCGTTGGCTCTCGATACCATCTACTTTTTCTTGAAGGAGGTCTAAAAAAATTGCTTTCGTATCATAGACATATGCAGAGACATCAGAGCTCAAGAAGGGGGAAAAAAGAATGGACTTTTTAAACGTGTCTTTTTGATTATCGTCACAAAGCAAGATAATTTTAATGCCTTCATGTAGAACAAGAATATGTTCGGCCATTCTAATAGGCTCTTGAACACTTCTACCTAAAACAAGTATGTCTGGCGCGCCAATTTTATTCTCTAAACGTTGGTAAAGCTCTTCGGATGAGGCTATGTGTTCTAAATACACACCAGCACTTAAATTTAAATTTAAATAATCCAGTAAGTCGCCATCATCACATAGAAATAATGAAATTCGGCTACTCATATTATGTATCCGAGAGTAAGGGTTGCTCAAGAATTGATCTTCCTGTCCATATTCTCAACATATCAGTAGTTGGTGACATGATATGCGCTCCCCTAGCATCTCGTAACATTCTACTTAAGTTTGACTCATCACGATAAGCACTCCCACCGCAGAGCGTCATAGCATCATTGACAATACTTATTACTGTTTCTGCAATTTCAGCCTTAGCAGAAAATAAATCTAACTGACTATCCTCTATACCATTGTCATATGATTGGGTAGCCCAATGTAATAATGCACGACTCCGTGCATATTTTGCCCAAAGGGTACCTACTTGATGCTGAATGACTGATGATGAGGCTATAGTTTTACCATTAAACGAAAATTTTCGTTGTGTAATATGTGTTTTTACTTCTTCGACAGCTGCCCGAGTTAATCCTAAATATGCACCAGCGATAGCTGTTAGAAAATAAGGTGTAATCACATTAAAGATATACCAGATTTGATCACCTACATTACCCAAAATTTGATTTTCTGACACACAGACCTGGTTCAACGATAAATTTCTAGAACTGTTGCCCCTCAGCCCTAAGCCTGCCCATTCCGGCCCCCACTCTAAACCTTTACTATCTCCAGGAATAATCATGCAATTAAACTTTCCTGTGGCTTGATTTGTGTCTTCTGTTACGGCAGAAACCACATAGGAATCCGCCTTTCCGCCATTTGTCGCAAACGATTTTTCACCAATAATCATATAGTTGCCATCGTGAGTATTAATCATTTTTGTTTGTGGCAAATAAAAGTGGCTACCAGAGCCCAACTCACTCAATGACAGTGCAGTGATATGCTTTCCTTCACATATTGGGGTTAGATAGTTTTCTTGCTGAAAATCTGTGACTTTTGAAGCAATCACTGCACTACCAACACAGTGCATCCCATAACAAATTGAGGTGCTGGTGCAGTATCGACCAATAATTTCACATACTTTTGCCAAAGTTTCGGTGCCATGGCCTAAACCACCACATTCTAATGGTACAGTCAGGCCTCCTAATCCTGCAGCCAATAGTGCACGCATACCTTCCTCAGGCCATTGGGCATATTTGTCAGTATGGTCTGTATTTTTAGCTACAATTGTTTTGCTAACTTCTTCAGCCCTTTCTAGAATCTTAGAGATTTCTGAGTACATATGCCTATCCCATCTTTAAAGTAATAACTAATACTTTAGAATATATTTTAAATTTATGTCGGCTTTTCATACTCATGATGTTATTTAATTCTTCATTGGTACTGTTAAAACTACTTATATTTGCTTTGATAAAAAACTTATTGAATTGCATCACGATATAAAAACTACACCTCTATTTTCAACAGTTTTTTCAATGCACTATCGATCGCTAAGAAGTCATCAGGATTAACGCCAAGCATTGAAAAATGTCCCCATGGGGAAGGTATAGATACCAATTCACTTCCTGAAATCATTTGCTGCTCTTTCAAACAGTCAGCAGGTGAAATAAACATATCTTTTTCAAAAGAAATGACCGTAACTTTTGCAGTTATTCTGGCTAATGCAGCAGATAAATCGCCATCGCTATGCTTACTCACATCACCTGAACGCCATTTTTTAGCCATGCAAAGCAAGTTATTAGGATCCATTGGCAAAAACCAGTTTTCCCATAAGCTTTTCAAAAAATCTCCTTGAGAAGAAAACCCATAGTTTTTCCATAATTCGTCATTATAGAAATTCTGACTGGCCCCCATCATGGCGAAAATCTGTGCCATTTGACGTAATCCTATTTCTACTTCGCTTGATTGCTGATATTTGCCATTATCCCATGCAGGATCGGACTTTAATGCGTTAGAAAATACATCAACAAATAAAGCACAGTGTGGTGTTGTTTTTGCCGTTCCGCTGATAGGTGCTGCACGCTCTACAATTTCTGGATAACGCACCGCCCATTCATATGTCTGTTGCGCGCCCATAGACCATCCTGTAACTAGTTTTATGCGTTTTACGCCAAGATGTGTGATTAATTGATGTTGCGCTCTGACATCATCACCGATGCTTACATCAGGAAAGTAATTAGCCTGATATGTACCTTGGTAATTATGGGGTGAGGTAGATAAACCGCCACCTAACTGATTAGGAATAACAATAAGGTATTCATTTGGATCTAATGCCAATCCCTCACCCACATAGGGAGCCATTGCAGCATGAGTACCTGAAAACATCACAGGGAAGACAATCGCATTGTCAGCTTGTTCGTTTAATTTACCGTAACAAGTGTAGGCTAGACTAGCTCCCCTTAGCGTTGCTCCTTCCTCTAATACAAAATCCCCAAGTTCATAAACTTCAAACTCGCCATGTTGCTTTGCGGTATAAAACATATTTCCAGACATAGCCTTCTCTCTTTAAACTGTTAGGTTTGTGTTTTGTTAAAATGTTTATTCACAGTAAAGATGATAGTAGACGCTATATAGACTAAATTATTAACTCGTATTTTTACGTATATTAATCGGTCATCTAATACTATGGGGTCAGTAGTTAATATGCCGATAAGCTTCTGATTGAATAAAAAGGCCATTGCCAGAGAGGTTACACAAGAGATTGAGAGAAGAAGGTATCATCTCTGACAATGGTAAAGCTGGATTACATTGTTACAATCTAGTGATTATTCGTAACAATACAATACTATCCGTTTCGGTATTTTTTAAAATACGTATATTTACCATTAAATATGCATAGTATTTATGTTTCTTACATCATTTCTTTGAATAGCTAACATCTCACTATAATGCAGATAATTACTAAAGGGTTTTGAATATCGTAGTTAGCTAGGCACTTTTTAATACCATACTTCTGTACCTAAATTAATAACTATGGTACTTATTCACCTGCGATCATTTCTGTATCACTCTAAAAACACTTCGCCTATCTCTATTTTCAGCTAACAACTCTCTTTCTATTGCTAAACTGTAATGCGAAATAGTTTGATTATCTTCTAACGGAGATGCCACCAAAGAAGAGTAATACCTAATATTGTTAGAGGTATCTAATAACTGCGAAACCTCAAGCGAAAGGGCATTTTCTTCATAAACTATTAATATTCCACTAGGTGATAATTTCGCCAAAGCATTCGCTAACAAATCATTAAATTGATAAGTATCTGGGCAGGTTAATGTCGCGTTACTGAAACAAATTATGTCGTAGTTTTCTAACAGATTGAGAGTATCTAAGACGCTTGTTTTAATCGTGACAAAGCGACCAGAAATTTCAGAATAATAGCGGTTTGATAACTCATCTATATCTGTAATTTCTTGGTTATCTGCATTGAAACTGACCGCCTGTTTGACATTGATATAGTTGCTCAAAAGGCATTCTATCGCTATCAAACCATCGCTATTACCAATTTCACATAATGTAACTGCACGTTTTCTACCAAAATAGTCTTGGATAATCTGTTCAGCAATTGAATAAGTATTGGATGCACTCAAGTACTTATGTCCCAAATTCAATAGTGATACTTGTTGAGGGGTGGCAGGTGAACTTGATGTTAAACTTCTACGAAGAATAGTATTTCCAACTTCTTCAAAAAAATAGGCCCCTGTGCTTTTTATTTCTGCTGGAAATTTTCTTCCAATACGAAGTGACATAACACCATCGTTTTCAGCCCAGATATTACTTATTCCCTTCCAACGGCTTCGACTTATGAAGCAATTTTCAAGCATGCTTCGTGACCAAAGATTTTTTTCAGATGCCTGCATCTCAGGATATACAGGTAAAATGACACAGCCTTTAGCATTTACACGTGTCATTAAAAACCGAAGAAATGCCTCTCCCCAATTATTTGCAAACAATGGATAGCTTATACCTATATATATACGTTCAATTGAATACGGTGCAATAGGGAAAAATAAATTTCCTATTTTTCCATCGGAAAAATCAACATTAAAGTGCTGAGAATTTGGCGTTAAGCTATAAATATCTGTATTAGGTCGAATTTGATTATTGATATCTCGTTTGGAGGAGAAATAATATGCTAAATCTTCTTCTATATAATCTTCATGTTTATGTATTATCAGGTCTGTCATAGTGGGGTCTAATTAGAAATGGTTATCGTGAGATATCTTAAAATAATAGCCTACTCAATTATTAGGCATCTTCAGATAAATAATTTTCCACAGGTCAGTTAGAAAGCGAAGTTTGTAGATCATTAATGAGTTTTTTAGTTAGATGCTCTACTGTTTGCTGTCTACCCAGATATGCTGATTTTCCAGCCCAAAAAGGAAGAAACTCATATTCTCCGATTGAGGCAGCTTTTAGACGCATATCAATGGTTAATTGTCCTTGGAACGGAAAATCAGATATCGCCTTGTTCATCATTTCTTTGGTAAACTTATTTTGAAGTACACGTGCATATTTACCGGTAAAACTGTTGCTTAGGCAAGTATCCATTGGCAGCTTCTGTAGTGCAGCAAGGTAATAATCATCGAGATTAGCTTCATCTGTAAATAAATAAGCAGAACCTAACTGACAAGCATCCGCTCCCTGATTGATATAGTTTGCTATTTGCTGCCCATTCATAATCCCGCCTGTAACAACCTTAGGTATTGTTATAGAGGCTGAGGTTTGCTCGTTTAATAATGCAGTATCTGGCCCACTGTTGCCATTAGTTAAGAATGAAGCTCGATGCCCACCAGCACCAATTCCTTGTAGTATTACAGCGTCAAAACCCTTGCTTTGAATTTGAAGTGCTTCTGGCTCACTCGTTGCTGTAGCGACTATAAGGGTCCCATTTTGTTTAAGTTTTTTTACTATCTCAGCTGAAGGAATACCAAATGTAAAGGTAACAATAGGTATTTTAAGACCAATGACTGCTTCAATTTGTGCATTCAAGTCTTGCGGTAAGGACAGGACTTTTTGATATAGAGACGATGAATCAATGCCTAGCTGTTCATAATAAGGCCTTAGAACATTTATCGCAGTGTACGTTTTTTCGACACTTGGGATCGTGTGGGTGTGGCTCACAAAGAAATTAGCAGCAAAGGATTTATCAGTGTGGTTCAGAGTTTCGGTGTATTGCAATTCAATATTTTCTGGTGTTGAATTGCCGAGAGCTAGAGTTCCTAAACAACCTAGATTGGAGACTTTAGCTGTCATATCAGGGGTGCTATAGCCCCCAATCATCGGTGCTTGTACAATCGGCCATTGAATGCCTACTAAATCAGTGAACGAAGTTTTGATCATTATTATTCAACGTTTTATTCCCTAAGACTCGGCAGTCGTAGGATCGATCATGTTTGTCACTTGTGTAATTTTATTTGCAGGAAAACCTCCTGCTACGGCATGATCCATAATGGTTTTTTCATCTGGCGCGTTATACACACAGTAGACTTTATCTTGAGTTACGTAGCTTTGAACCCATTGTATTTCAGGCCCCATATCTCTCAGAATTGAACAGGATTTTTGTGATATACCAGTGAGGTCATCTTTAGTTAAATCACCTGCACCTGCTATTTCTCTTTCTATAATGTATTTTGGCATATTGCTTCTCTATAGTTACAGTTTAAGATAATGTGCAGCCATTGATTTATCATTGGCTGCACATGTTTATTTAAAACTATAAAATTAAGTACCTACTATTCATTTGGACTTAACTTTACTAAATTTATATACTATTTTTTTGTTAAAGCTTCTGTCGTTATAAATCGGTTAACAATTGCAGGTCGTACTGACCATAAAATAACTAATACTTCGTCTTTTTCTTTTTGTGCAATGTTGTTTTTTGTCATTGCAGCCATAATGTCATCAATAGCTGCGTTAAACTCCATTTCGCTGACATTCATATTGCTATGTCTTTCAGCTAGATCCATACCTTTATACTCAACATCACCACCTGTTGCTGCAGCGAATATTTCAAAGACACGTTGTTTAACATATTCAGGATCACTGTTACCGAAGCGGCCTTTTACTATTGGGTTATTAGAATGGTTAGTCCAGATATCTTCGACTATCGCTCTTGAGACCACTTCACCACCGATACGATCATAAAGAGATTGAGCAGCTGGTACTACTGCGACTGCTTTTGTTTCTACAGCCATTACATTTACTGTCGCGAATGAGGTGCTCAAAATACCTGCGATAGCTATAGTTTTAATTAATGTTTTCATATAAATTTCCTATTTGCTTCTTTTATTCAAAATGCCAAGTAAGACCTAGACCCGCTTGCCATGCACTGGCTTCAACATTTAATGAACCAATATCTTGGTCCCTTTCAATTGTATAAGCAGCGTGTACATCAACTTTAATATTTGGCGTCACTTGATAACCTATACCAGCCGTTACAGTATCTTCCCAGATGGCTGCAGCATTAGTGGCTTGGAAATACTCAACGACTGCACCAGTAACAGAAACAGGACCGCCTGGTCCACCGATTACATTATTATTACCAATACCTATTTCTTCAGCTAATGGTAAGTTACGTTTAATAGGATCTTTTGCATGGCTATAACCAATGCGCCATTGTGCAGCACCTGTAGTTAGCTGAGCTCCTAAAGCAAATACAGTTTGATCTCTATAGAAATCTTTGTAGAAGTTAGCACTGCTCCAGTTTTTATGGATAACATCAGCATTTATTTGTAGATTACCGCCCATTAGACTGTTATTAGCAATACCGATAGCATACTCTTCAGGTTGAGCAACATCATCACTCCAGAAACCACCAGAACCGTCTGAAATATAATCATCATATTCAAGAACAAGTTCTGTTTTGTAATAGGCACCAAAGCTAGTTGCACCCATATCATATTTCACACCTAAGGTACCGCGAGCACCAAAAGCATGCGTTGAAGCAGTATCGCCAGATAGGCTGGCTTGAAAGTAACCATTACCTAACGTGGCTGTTGCACCTAATGATAAATTTTCTGTTAGTTTATAACCAACACCTAAATTAGCGTTAAACATAACAAGCTCGCCAACAGGATCACCACCAAGGCCTGATTCTCTAAAGTCAGAACCCACCCCTGATTGAACTGTTACCCCCATACCAACCACTAGCTTTTCACCGAACGCTTGTGTAATTGCGACTGTCGGGACCAAATAAGGGTCTGTTCTTGATTCTTTTTCAAAGCCTTCAGGAACAAATGACCCAACTAATGGGCCTTGACCATTCTCACTGGCTGTGAGCGTAGGGTCAAAATATGTCGCGCCAAAAGTAAAGCTGGTGCCTTTATTATATTCGGTTAAGGTTGCTGGGTTGCCGAACACAGCAGCTGCAGGTTCAACAGTGCGTGCAACGCTTGCTCCGCCCATACCACCTGTTGCAGGCAACAAATTATTATTTAAATCTGTACCAAATGTACCTGCCATTACTACTGAAGACGATGTCATCATCCCAATTAATATAGCTAATTTTTTCTTATTATTCATTAACTCTCTCCATAATTCTTATTATTAATGGTCACCTTGTTAGGTATATGCGATATTAGTTATTTACTGAGCCAGCCCATTCGAATGGTTTTTCTCCAGCAACTTTAAAATAGATAGCCATATTGACAATATGAGTGACTAATAAAGCTGTACCAATTCCAACGGCCCATAATGGATCTCGGAAATTTTCGTGAGCACCGACGCTATACAAACCGTAACCAATCAAGGCGGTCCACATAACCATAACAACGATTGCTTTAAATGAAGCCATTTCTAATCCCTCCTAAGGGTTAATTTTTAGTTTTTTTCTAGGCATTTGTAACTGGGTGGGTATTACTTTTATCAAGAAATTTATCAAAAAATATTCCATCATCAGTTATGCCGTTGTTTACAAAAACGTCTATTGCTGCGTCTATCATTCCTGGTGGCCCACAAAGATAGGCTTGGCCTGAAAGTTCAATATTGTCTTCAACAATGTACTCAATACAGGAGCCTCTCCTACCCTGCCAAGAGCTATCTTCTGGCTCTTGTGATAAACATGGAATATATTGGAATGAACCGAGATTTTGTTTTTCCCAATGGGTTGCAAGTTGCTGAATTAAGTCTTCACAATAAAGATCTGCTTGCGTTCTTGCCCCAAATAAGAAACGTACATCTCTCTTCAATCCGGATATTAATGCCTGCTCTAAGACACTAATAATCGCACTCATTCCACTGCCACCAGCAACACATGTCATTGCAACAGGATCTTCTTTCAAACCAAACAAGCCATATGGTCCAGACATTTTTAAAGCTTGACCGGTACGGTCTTGCTTAAATAGCCAACCGGTAAACTCGCCACCAGGTACTTCTCTGATATAAAACCTAAATTTGTTCTGGCCCGACTTTGGTGCAGACGCAAATGAATAATTCCTACCCGTTTCTACTTCCGGTACTTTAAGGTCTGCGTACTGACCAGCCTTGTAGAGTTCTACTCCTTGAGGCAAGTCGGCTGCATCAATCACGACAATAATCTCTTTAATGTCGTGCGTAAGATCATTGATTTCTGTGATAACAGCATCCGCTTCCCAGTGACTCTGCTTTTCACTATCACTGAGTAATTCAACATCAATAGAAATATCTGATTTTAATTGTGTTTGGCAGGCCAAAATGTAGCCTTCTCTGATATCTTCACCTTCCAATACATAACTAAAATCTGCGAGTGGTTTTATTTTTCCATCAATTAACTTACATTTACACTTTCCACAACTACCAACGCGGCAATCATGTGGCCAAGCGATATCGGCTTCTAATGCTGCTTTCAATAAATTATCGCCTGCCCTAACAATCAGCGTGTCTACCGAATTTATTTTAACTTCGTAGTCTTGCTTTTTATTTTTGAAGAATCCAAACATGATTTTTATTTTACCTATTGAAATTTACGTAGCAGAAGATCAGTTATTAATGCTGACCGAACGTAATTTATTGTTTTTAATTTCATCAAGTGATGGCATGACAGTGAAAGCGACATAATTTTCTTTACTTGTACTTTTTCTTACTTTCATTTTTGACCACCAAGATTTAACGCCAGGCAAAGAATCAATTAATGCCTCGTGGCCATACAAGCAACAATTGTGGATATAGGGTGCCCAATGAATGTCTGCTAAGCTGAGTTCACCAACAATGTAGTCACCACGTTTACCCCGAGTATTCAGTTGCTCTTCGAGCATGGACAAAATACCTTTAATTGCTTCTAAATCTGCTGTGTCAGAGCTGCCTTCACTAAGTTTTTTTACTGCAGGTGACAATACATGCTGGGCAATATGTATCCATTGGTATTGCTGAGCTCTAGCAACACCATTCCTAGGGACTAAGGAGTTACCAAACCCCTTATCATCTATATAAGATAATATTGCCTCAATACCAAACACATAAAAATCGACATCTTTTAATACGGGTAATGTACTGAAAGGTGAAATAGCCTTAATTGCAGCCATTTCTGCTTCTGAATTAACATCTACAGCTTTACCTTCGATATCCATTCCTTTTTCCGCTGCAGCAAACAAGCTTTTACTTGTATTAGAACAACCTGCTACACCATATAAAACTTTTACGTCTGCTAAATGATCGCCTATCGCCATTGCTCTCTCTCCTATTTTTATTTTTTATATTTTTAGGTTTAAAATGTTTTAATCTTCGATTTTTAGTGCACCTGATGGACAGTTTGAGATACTTTCTCTTATTAATTCTTCGGTCGCATTTTCGGTAGTAATCACAAACTGACCATCTTCAATCTTGTATAATGATGAGTAATTAGTGACGCATACTCCGGCATGTTGACATACGTTTTCATCCCAATTTACTTTCACGTTATTCCCCTTAAATTAATTTAGACATGAACAATTTCAGCACGCATAGACCATAGTGCGGCTAAGATTTCATCTTTCTCTCTTTGCCCAGCACTATGCGTATCCAATGCTTTCATTACATCTTCGATAACTGCATTAAACTCCTCATCAGAAATATTCATTCCTGTATGTGCAGTTAACATATCTTCACCGGTGTACGCTTCTTTTCCGCCAAACCCTGCACACATGAACTCGGTAACTTTTTGTACAACATTTTCTGGATCGCTTTTTACATACCTGTTTTTAATTACTTCGTTAGCACAGTGATTGTTGAAAACAGTGCGTGCTAATTTCGCTATGGCGTCATGCCCACCTAATCTGTCATATAAAACTTCATCACTCATCGCTGTTCTCCTGAATTTTTAGGTAAATGGTTGAGGCACGTTTCTGCCTCAACCAAGTATGCTTTTAGACTTATCCTATTTTTGCGTAGGATCCTGGGGTGTCGTTTACTTCATACCCCACTTCGGCATTGATACGAGCAGCTATCGCCCGTTCACCTTCAGAGGCAAAATCTCTATCCCAAGTAGCTAATTTTCTCTTGTAAACGGAGTGCCATAAAGGTGGAATTAATGCGACGGTTAGTTCTGTAAAGTAGCCCCAACCAGGATTTGGAGAGCCCACTTCATCTAATTCCCAAAAGTGCGTTTCGCCTCGGTCGTGGTGATCACCTTGGCGACCAATTTCAATAAAGAACCAGCTAGTGAAAAGGTTGTCGTTATCCCATGAATGGCGATAATCGATAGGCTGACCTTTTTCACGAATAAGGCCATAATGTTCCATGTAGTTCAACGCTTCTAATTCAAAGTTTGATACTGTCCAAATTAGAAATACGCAAGCAATCCCAATTGGTCCACCAACCCATGTGAATAAAATCATAGTTGGCAAACTCATGAAGTAACCACGTATCCAACGGTTCTCTAATGAAATAAATGATTTACCAAGTTTTTTTAGACGTTTCTCTTCCATTTTGTATAAAAACTTTGACTGCCCCATATGTGATAGCCAAAAATGTTTATAGATACTACGTCCACGTGGAGATGTTGCTGGATCATCTTGATGAGCTAGTTCTAAATGGTGGTTGTATACATGTGCGTAGCAAAAATGTGCAGAGCCACTTAATCCCATCATCAGTCTAGAGATAACGAAACTAAAACCTTTGGTATGAGCTAGCTCATGTCCGTAGATAATGCCGATACCTGCGAATATACCCGTAGATAGCGTTGCGCCAATTAATTCTGCACCTGAAATTCCCATTTGAATTGGAATACCCATAAACATACCAGGTTCAATTGGAACTCCATTTACGTACTGAAATACACGCCATGCCATTGCAATTTGCAAAAGTGCAAATACAGGTAACATTATGTACATCACTGCATTTTGTAATCCTGCGAAGCCGTTTGTCTCTCCATTGTCATCAAATCCTGCACCTTTAGTATGCAGTGGCATACTGAGAGTATCTAGTAAAATACCTACGCCGAATAACACAACACCGGTCCATACTAATGGCCCGCCGATAAGTACACCGACCATACTCACCAGAATGAGTATCGGTGCCATAAAATACCGAATATTAATTAATATTTTTTTCATATTCTCTCTCCGTTCTGCCTTCTATTTTTATAAACGTACTTATTTTGTTGGGTTTCACCACCAAAATGCTGTAGTCGAAAATATTCCAACTGACTAAAACTTTATGTTTCTGTAATCATTATTGAAATACGTATATATCCCTACACATAAACCTTTCTCTTCTGCAAACTTCGACTAATCCCTTATTTATAAACACCATTACCCTGATTTACCCTTTATTGTTCATAGTACAAATACTAATAACGTTTACTCAGCACACTGCTCTAGAATCCTTTGTAAGAATATTTTTCACGGGATTTTCCTAATGAATTCCATTAGTTCAAGGCTGACAACCTGGTTGGAACAAAAACGAATCAAGAAAACCGTCTCACTAGAATCAAAGCAAACGGGCTCTTGTGGCGGCATGAGTACAACTGAGCTAAAGATTCGTATTGAATTGATACTTGATGGCGTTGATACTCGAAATATTATTGAGCCCGTCACTGAGTTAGCAGCTCTCAGCCACTCCTTACAGTCAGAGTTTCTGATTCAACTTGCAGATCTTGCTGATCTTTCTGTGACTCATGCTTATTCGATACTGTGGATTTACGCGCCTGCATTGAGTTTAATGAAAAGCATAGATAATCAGTCTTGGATTTCTCAAATTAAACAAGCATTAGTTAATAAAGAATTCGCTAACGCTGACGCACTAATTAATAACTACCATGACTTTATTTCACAATTGGATACATCTGCGGCAGAGTTTTCTGAGGTATCAGAAATCTTAGAGAAACTTGCTTCCACCATCTCAGGGCAATCACTTACAGTCCTGCCTATTAATACCAATGACAAGCAACAGGCATATACAGATGGTAAGCAGCTATTCCTACCCATAACTATTAGCATATTTGATGATTTCGCTGATAATTACTTAGTGTTTAAAGTGATTATTTTTCAGCTTCTAGGGCAACTTGAGTGTGATACGGGCCTAGCCATAGAGCGTATTAAACAAGATATTCATACTAATGATGATCATTTTCTAGATCACTTCAGTACTATAGAGACGTTAAGAATCAATCATTATCTGAAGCATGAGTTTCCAGGCATCTGGAATAACATCCTTTATCTACACAACAAGTTAGAACTTGCCCCATATCCTCATCATGTTTTCAAAGGTCATGCTCAACCCAGTGTTTTTCATAGTCTAGAAATTGTTGAGCATGCCAATACTGAGATTACACTTTGTGAACCACTTCCTTATCAATGCGATTTTTCACCTGAAAAACTATTGCATTTTCAGTATGAGGAACAGACACAACCTTCTATTTTAATGAATCTTTTTAATAACAATGACGAACTTCAGAAGGATGATAGTAAAAATAATATCGATAACAAAAATGCTGATCGTATTTCTTTAAGGCATAGTTCCAACGCAAGTTCCTTTTCTAGTCTAGAGCAACAATATCCTGATATCTGGGAGCAACTCGATGAAGTGCTAGTTAAACATCATAATGAGCATGAAAAACTCCAAAATCATAAAAACCAAAAAAACGTATATCTATATCCAGAATGGGATACCTCACTCCAACAGTACCGTCATGATTGGTGCCGTGTCGAAGAAATTTCAATTACTCCTAACACCAACGAAAAATTGGCATTAGGCGATGTTGATTTACGATCCGCTGAATACCGGATAAAAAAAACCTTGGATATGATCATGAATAGTCAGCGCCTTATCCGCTATCAGAGTGATGGTGATGATATTGATATCGACGCTTGGGTGCACGCAAAATCAAATAAAACACAACATGCAGACGATTTTCAAAATATATATATCAGAAATAATAAAAATAGTCGTAGTATTGCCATTATGTTCGCCGTTGACATTAGTGGTTCAACGGCTGGTTGGAAAAATGAAATAATTCAACAATCTATCGAACTCTTATCACGCACACTATCAAAATTAAACGATCAATATGCTATCTACGCCTTTTCTGGATCAGGCCGTGAGCAGTGTGATATTTACCCTGTTAAACGATTTAATGAAAACTATAGTGCGACTACACAGCAAAAAATAGCCAGTCTTACGGCTAAACAATATACCCGCATGGGCACCGCGATTCGCCATTTAAGTAAAATTCTTAACTCTAATGACGCTAAGACCAAAATTTTATTTGTGCTGACAGATGGTAAGCCAGATGATATCGATAGTTATCGTGGTCATTATGGGATTGAAGATACGCGGCGTGCATTCAATGAAGCAAAAGCGCTTTCGCTTAATCCCTTCGTATTAACCTTTGATCGAGAGTGCATAGACTATTTGCCTCATATGATCGGAAAAAATAATTACAAATTAATTTCTGATATTTCAATGTTACCTATTCAAATTTCTACAATTTATAAGCAATTAACGTTATGACATCTATGAATAAACACAATAAAATCATCAATAATTCTGAATATTTTATCCAGAATGAGCCTTACTACTTGCCTTCGTCTAATGAAGTCGAAATTTTCAATGCGGCCTTATCTGAAAAGATTCCTATTCTACTAAAAGGCCCAACAGGCTGCGGTAAAACCCGTTTCATGGAATACATGAGTTGGTTTCATAAAAGGCCTCTTATCACAGTTTCTTGCCATGATGATTTAAGTACATCAGATCTAGTAGGACGTTACTTAATAAAAGATAACAGCACTGTTTGGCAAGATGGACCATTAACCACAGCTGTTAGAAATGGTTGTATTTGCTATTTAGATGAGATCGTTGAAGCTCGAAAAGATACAACTGTCGTTATTCATCCGCTATGTGATGATAGAAGAATACTGCCTCTTGAAAAGCTGGGTCAACTGATACAAGCCGACCCTGACTTTTGTCTAACAATGTCTTACAACCCCGGCTATCAAAGTGCGGTTAAAGATCTAAAACCCAGTACAAGGCAACGTTTCATCGCTATTGATTTCAACTATCCTAATGAAGAAATTGAAAGCACCATCGTTCATGAAGAGTCGAAACTCCCCATACAAACATGCAAACATCTTGTTAAATTAGCTAATCTGACCCGAAACTTAGTAGGCAATGGCCTAGAAGAAGGCGCGAGTACCCGTTTGCTGGTACATACAGCAAAGCTCATTTATCGTGGTTTTGAAGCTAATTTAGCCTGTAAATGTGGCATAGCTGATGCTATCACGGATGATGACGACACCAAAAAACTATTGCATGAAATGATCGATACTATATTTTAAAAAATATTAAATTTCATATTTAAAGCGGAAAAACCACTGTGTGCGTGGGTTTAAAAGACTGTAATACGATATCTTGAAGCCAACTAAGATTTAGGCTCTTTACTGCAGTAGATTTAGCTTGATAATAATATTGCATAAATTCATCATCATTATTTTGTAACCAAACTTCAGTTAGTGTCTGTACCTCCACTGATTCACGCCTAAAGATATCTTCAAATACGGCATCGACGATTAGTTCAAAGTCAGGTTCATAGTCTATTCGACCTTCTGCGTAACCACGACAGACGCCTAATATCGACGCCGTTATCACTTTGCTAGTCTGCATAGTGACCGGCACATTACCGAGATCATTTTTTACAGGTAAGAAACAATCCGAAAAAGCTTTCCTCAAAACCCGTGTATGTTTTATGACAGATAGACCAAACATGACATCTCCTTTTCATTTACAACTTTATACTACAACATTAAGTTATTTTCTCGCGCAAAGTTCTGTTCGGTATAGAAAGATAACCATTTCAATTTCTCATCATGGTTGTTGTAATCATTTGCCTGTTGATTGCCGCGTAAAAACACCATATCTTTTTGTTTTATCCATTCATCAACTTGAGTCTGAACATTTACGGATTCCCGTCGATATATCTCTTCAAACACCGCATCTATAATGAGTGCTTTAGAAGACACTTTTTCAATTCCCTTTTTTTGAAGATAGTCTTCACAAATCCCCACAATTGCACCATTAACAAAAGCATCGTTTTGAATCGTAGCAGGAACATTTCCTAAACTGTCATGGATGATAGAAAAACAAAATGAGAAATTTTGTGTCAGTTTTCTTTTGTGTTTTATAAGTTCTAGTCCGAACATATTTTGAGTTCCTAATTGACAAAACCGGTGTTATCTCGACCAACGACTTCTGATTATAGTGTTGTTATTAATTTCAACATATACGTATATCTTCCCTCAAATTAATGGGCTGAATTAGTCAATTGATAATTTTTTAAAAAATGTTATCAAGCTTGTTTATTAGACATCAAACAAATTTATGTGAAACAAGCGATATATAAGTATATATACCTAAATACTCTATTACCCAAAAACACTACACTGGCAGTGCAAGACATATGTCAGTTGATTATATGATTTGCTGATATACGTATGAAGGTAGGTAAGAACACTTAAAATATTTGTAATTAGGCTATTGTTAATTAGGTTTAGCCTACTAATTAGTGTCCCGTATACCTTTATATCTTTTTAACTGCTTATTCAAAACAATTAAATGTAATTATCTAAAAACCAATCTAATTTACTTTCAAACCTCACTAGAGATTTATAAAGAATAAGTGATTAGATATTAGGAGAGAAAAATGAACGTTACTGAATCTATTAAAAAAAGACTCAAGCCCGCATTAAAGATATTAAGTCCAATATTAGTAAGCTCACTTTTGGTTATGGGTGCACCAAATGTCAGTGCAGATGAAACCTGTATGTCCCCCTATATGGCTAAAATTCAAGGACAAGAAGACTTTGTTTATGTATGGACATTAGGTGTTGAAGGAATGGGTGATGGTCAAGATAAGTTAGTCACCGTATCCGTAAATCCAGATGCAACAGATTACGGTAAGGTACGTAATTCCACCTCTGTTGGTGGCCGAAATGAAGCTCATCACTCAGGTTTTACCGATGATCGTAAATTTCTTTGGGCAGGCGGTTTAGATACTAACAAAATCTTTGTTTTTGACGTCTATACAGATCCAGCAAAACCAAAACTCGTAAAAACCATTGATGACTTTGTAAGTAAATCGGGTGGCGTAGTCGGACCGCATACACCTTATGCTTTGCCTGGTCGTATGCTTTGGACTGCATTATCAAACAACCAAGATCATGGCGGACGTACTGCTCTTGTTGAATATACCAACGAAGGTGAATACGTAGATACTTACTGGATCCCTACTGACAGCAATTTACAAGGTGCTGAAAAAACGGGGCAGTTCGCAGATGGTTATGGCTACGACATTCAAGTATTACCACGTCGTAACGTAATGTTTACCTCTTCATTTACTGGTTGGTCTAACTACATGATGGACTTCGGCAAAATGCTTGGTGATAAAGAAGCTATGAAGCGTTTTGGTAATACTGTTGTGGTGTGGGATTTACATACACGTCAACCTAAACAAGTACTAGATGTAGCAGGTGCACCACTTGAACTTAGATGTGCCTGGGGCTCTGAACATAATTACTGCTTCACTGTTACTGCACTAACTGCAGAAATCGTGCTTATTGAAGAAGATGGAAAAGGAAAAGGCGGTTGGAAAGCTGAGGTAGTTGGTACAGTTGCAAACCCTTCAGATGTGCCACTTCCAGTTGATTTCTCTATCTCAAGTGATGATTCTATGATTTGGGTGAATACCTTCATGGATGGAACTACGCGTGGTTATGATATTACAGATCCACACAATCCTAAACTTGTTCACGAACAATATATTGGTAAACAAATCAATATGGTTTCATCAAGCTGGGACAATTCACGTTTATATTACACCACTTCTTTACTAGCTAACTGGGATCACAAAGGTGAAAAAGATGTCCAATTTCTGAAGTTATTCCATTGGGATGGTAAAAATATGGAAGAGCAATTTACACTTGATTTCTATAAAGAAAAATTAGGTCGTGCTCACCAAATGCGTTTCGGTGCTTACTCTCTTTACGGTATGAAAGCTGATCCACATTACAGCAATCAATCAAATAAAGTTAGTTTGAATGACGTTAAATAAGCAGTAAGAAAAAAGTAGTAATTTTAAGGATAATTCACCATGACACATGTAAATATTAAAACATTAGCAGCTATTATCAGCTTAGTTATATCAACTAATGTTCTATCATTTGATGGTGCTAAAGGCCCAGAAATAATTATGCCTGCGCCTGGTTATGGTGAGTTAAACTTCAAGGCACCTAGGGCAGGTAGCTACAAGCTACCTGCCCTAGGCTATGCTAAAAATGCACAAGCGATAAACACTAACAATGAGTCAGTTTCCTACCATGAATTATTAAGAGGCAAATATACCCTTCTTAACTTTATGTATACACGATGTGATGATGTAAATGGTTGTCCACTCACGCATGTCGTTTTTAATAGAATTAAAGATCTTGCCAAGAAAGATCCTACTATCGCTCAAAACTTACAAATGCTTAGTATGAGTTTTGATCCAAAATATGATACCCCTGAGATTTTAAAAAAGCTTGAGGGTGGTGAACACGATCAACATATGGATATGGACCATTCTGGACACGCTGATCATTCAATGAACCATGATACACATCATATGGACCAGAGTGAAAAAGTAGAAACCGTTGATTGGAAATATCTCACCACACACACAGATGAAGAATTAGCTCCTATTCTTGAAGCTTATGGTCAATCTGTTATTTCAAAATCAAATACCGATGGTGAAGATGACGGCAATTTCTCACATATATTACGTGTATTTTTAATTGATCCCGACCTAAAAATACGTAATATTTACAGCGTTTCTTTTCTTCATCCTGACATCATCATTAATGATTTAAAGACTCTCATGATGGAATATGGCATCACAGAAGAAACCACCCAAACTAAACATCTTCAGGACATTAGAATTGGTGCTGGCGATTCTAAAGTCGGCTATGAAAGTACAAACTACATTACTAACTCTCTAAGTATTGAGAGCCGTAAAGGTAGAGAAACGAATCTACTAAAGTTTGTAGAAAATCCACCTCTTGGTTTACCTCAAGTACCTGTACCAGAAGATAACCCTGTTACTGAAGCAAAAATAAAACTAGGGAAAAAATTATTTTTTGACCGCAGGTTATCGCTAAATAATACGATTTCATGTGCAATCTGTCATGTTCCAGAACAAGGTTTCACCAATCATGAGCTACTAACCGCTATTGGCTTTGAAGGACGTTCTGTTAAAAGAAATGCCCCGACTATTTACAATACTGCTTATCTTACGAAGCTGTTCCATGATGGTCGTGAAACGACACTGGAACAACAAGCCTGGCAACCAATGCTAGCTCATAATGAAATGGCTAATCCCTCCTTTGGTGTTGTTATAGAAAAATTACGGCAGCTTGAAGATTACAAGGGACTTTTCGAAGAAGCATTTGATGGACAACAGGCAAGTTTAGAGACAATTCCAAAAGCAATTGCAACCTATGAAAGAACATTAAACTCAGCTAACTCATCTTTTGATCGCTGGCATTACGCAAAAGAACAAAACACGATGACTGAGTCAGCAATAAGAGGCTTTAACTTATTTTCAGGTAAGGCAAATTGTATAAGTTGCCACACGGTAACAAGCAAACATGCACTTTTTACTGATAACGGCCTACATAACACAGGTATTGGTTGGGATAGGTCAATGCGAAAAGATCCTGAAACTCAACGGGTACAGGTTGCACCCGGCAGGTATCTTGATGTTAAAAAATCAATAATTAACTCTGTAGGAAATCAACCAGAAGGAGATCTGGGGAATTACGAAGTAACACAAAATCCTGATGACCGTTGGAAATATAGAACTCCGAGTTTAAGAAATGTAGCGCTCACTGCTCCCTACATGCATGACGGTTCAATGAGCTCACTAGAAGAAGTAGTTACCTTCTATAACCATGGTGGTATTCCAAATGAAACACAATCTCCACTTATCAATCCTCTCAACCTCACTCGAGTGGAGATGGATGACTTGGTAGCATTTTTACACTCTCTAAATGGCGACAATGTGGCAGAAATAATTTCAGATTCTTTTGCCACTCCCATTGGCGACCACACTAATCAATTGTAAATTTTAGGATCTAAAATGAAAAAAATACTGTGTTACTTTTTACTGCTATCGTCTTCTGTCGTATCAGCCCAAGAATCATTAATGACGGCAGTCACACCAAGTCAGAAAGTAAATGACTTTACTTTGGCAACACCAGACGGACAAATGATGAGCCTAAGCGACTATCGAGGAAAATATGTCCTCGTTAACTTTTGGGCTCATTGGTGCTCACCTTGCATTAAAGAGTTTCCTGATATGCAAAAGCTCTATGATCAAGCGGATAAAGATAATTTTGAAATTATTGGTATTCATGCCGGTGATTTCAATGACCAAGCAGCTGAGTTTGTCAGGCACTTCAACATCAGCTTCCCTATTGTTGTTGACGCAGATACTAGTCTTAAAGGATGGGATGTTCCAGCATTACCCATGACTTACTTAATTAACCCACAAGGTGAAATAGTGTTTAAAGCATTAGGACCTCGTGAGTGGAACTATGAACAGCTGCAATCATTAATCAGCTCTTCAGCTGCTATCCCACTTGCAACTACACAATAATTAAGAGGTAATAATATGTTTTTTAGACAACTATATGATTCTGAAAGCAGCACGTTCACTTATATTATTGCTGACTTAGAATCGACTGAAACACTCATAATAGATCCCGTTATTACCGAAATAGAAACATACAAAGCATTATTGGCTGAATATGGACTTACATTAAAGTTTTCTTTAGAAACGCATATACATGCAGATCACATCACAGCAAGTGGGCGACTAAGGCAGAGTTTACACTGCCAGACAGGGGTGAGTCAGCACTGCGATTCCAAGCTTGCCGATATACAAATCAAAGAATGTGACCGTTTTCAACTTGGAGTAAATGAGACGGTTACGGCTATTTCAACACCGGGTCACACCATCGGTAGCATGTCTTTTTTTTGGAGAGACAAAGTTTTTACAGGTGACAGCTTATTGATTAATGGCTGTGGAAGAACTGACTTTCAGGGAGGCGATGCTGGGCAGCTTTTTGATAGCATTACTCAAAAACTGTTTAAGCTTACTGACGAAACATTAGTCTACCCAGGCCACGATTATAAAGGTTTCAGGGTAAGCTCCATCGGACAAGAAAAAATACTCAACCCACGATTGGCTGGCAAATCACGTGATGAGTTCATCATAATGATGAATAATCTAAATCTTCCCAAGCCAAAACTGATCGATATTGCTGTACCAGCTAATCGTTATTGTGGCATTGATGAAGATGAGGCGATACAAGCTTCCGATATAAATTTAAGTATTAATAAGGGTAGCTTACTCTCTGCCTTACAACTCGTTGCTCAAATAAAAACAGATATCACCGAAATTTCACCATCAGAAGTAGCATCCATGCTAACTAATGAAAATGTAGTTCTCATCGATATTCGCGAACCTAGTGAATATGAAAAAAGCTTTATACCTGGTGCCCATCTAATCCCTCGTGGTGTACTTGAATTCAAGATCATGGATCTTGAACACATAATTGATCCTGAAAATAAGATCATTTTGTACTGTCGTTCGGGCAACCGCTCAGCTCTTGCTACCGCTAGTTTGAAAAAAATGGGCTTCATGAACGTGATGTCCATGATTGGTGGTTACGAGGCGTGGGGAAAATAAATTTCTAACACATACATAATTCACAAAAAAGAGAAATCTATGAAAAGTAATCATTATAGCGTTGTTATTATTGGTGGGGGTGCAGCAGGCACCTCCATTGCGAACGATTTAAAAAAACAGAACGCATCCTTAGAAATAGCATTGATTGAACCATCAAGCCTACATTACTATCAGCCAGCCTTTACACTTGTTGGAGCTGGTGCATATACCTTAAAAAATGCGACTCGAGAACAAAAAGACTTGCTGCCCGATGGTATTACTTGGCTAAAAAATTATGCTAGCTCTTTTTCACCCGATCAAAACAAAATTACTTTAGATACAGCCGATGAAGTCAGTTATGACTATTTAGTAGTATGTCCGGGATTACAACTGGACTTTCACAAGATAAAAGGATTAGAAAACACTTTGGGGCAGAACGGTGTGTGTTGCAACTACTCACCAAAACACGTTGAATACACATGGCAAACAATACAAAAGATGACCACTGGAAATGCTTTGTTCACTCAACCACCGATGCCAATAAAGTGTGCAGGTGCACCACAAAAAGCGATGTACCTAGCTGCGGATCATTTTAGAATATACGGCTATCTAGATAAAATAAATGTTGAATTTTTTAATGCTGGACCGGGTTTATTTGGTGTTCCATTTTTTGCAAAAGCTCTAGAAAAAGTTATTGCTGATTACGGGATAACAACCAATTACACATCCAACCTCATAGAAATAGATGGCCCTGCTAAAAAAGCCATATTTGAGGTCAAAGACCCAGATGGAAATATAACACTCATCACTAAGTACTTTGATATGATTCATGTCACGCCACCTCAAAGCGCTCCAGACTTTATCAAAGAAAGCCCATTAAGTAACGATTCAGGTTGGTTAGATGTTGATCCTGCAACCCTACAGCACACAAATTATAATAATGTCTTTGGTTTAGGTGATGTCATAGGCACCCCTAATGCCAAGACAGCGGCTGCTGTCAGAAAACAAGTCCCCGTTGTTGCAGATAATATACTTAGCCTGATCGCCAATAAGTCTCTAAACGCTAAATACACAGGATATGGTTCATGTCCGTTAACCACGTCACTTTCCAGTGTGATGCTTGCTGAATTTTCATATGGTGGTGAAGTCACGCCTTCTTTTCCGATGCTCGATCCTAGAAAAAACCGATATATTTGGTGGCTAGTTAAACGCGTCGGTCTCCCATGGTTATATTGGAGCATCATGTTAAAAGGTCGTCGTATCGATTTACCCAGTAAAGCAAGCTATGCAAAAAAATATGTCGAACAATAAACATATTTTTCTTACACAGCTTATTTATTAATGTGGTCTGTTCACTGCTCATACAACAAAATTGATCGTAAGGTTAAGACTTGAAATATATGCTTAATAAAGCGCCTACTAATCATTTAATTCAAAACTTAAAGCAACTTATACCTGCTTTAACTTGGATGAAGTCATACAATTCACAGCTACTTCATAGCGATATTTTTGCAGGTATTATTACTGCCATATTATTAGTACCACAAGGAATAGCTTATGCCTTCTTAGCTGGGCTACCGGCCGAAGTGGGTATCTATTCAAGCCTTTTACCCGCATTGGTTTATGTTGTTCTGGGTTCAAGTAGAGTTTTATCAGTTGGCCCTGTGTCTATCGCCGCTATTATGGTGGCTAGTGCATTGTCATCAACTGAATTATTATCGATGGGCACACCTACACAAAATGCAATGATATTAGCCGTAGAAGGTGGGCTCATATTGTGCATTATGTCAGTATTGAGAATGGGCAGTTTGGTGAATTATATAAGTCAACCCGTTTTGACTGGATTCACATCTGGCGCTGCTATCATAATTGTTATCAGCCAGTTACCCAAAATGCTCGGAATAGAGACCGCCAGCTGTGACTTATTAACTACCTGTTTATTTGACTCATCTATTCAGTACAATATCTATACCATGGGATTAGGGTTACTTGCCATTATGCTCTTAGTATTGATGGGTAGCCCACTAAATAGCTTGTTGACAAAACTTCAGATCAAAAAATCTTTTGTCACAGCAATAACAAAATCCGCACCATTATTGACTATTATTGTAGGCACTATATTAGTTACCCAATTCTCGTTAAATGAAAACCAAGGTGTACCAATAGTAGGCTCCATTCCCCAAGGTTTTCCTTCGTTTAGTTTTGAGTTTCTTAATGTTTCATTAACTCATATGCTTACATTGCTACCTAGTGCAATTTTTATTAGCTTAATCGCGTATGTAGAAAGCGTCGCTATTGCTAAATTTATTGCATCAGTTAGAAATGAAAAACTAAATACTAATCAAGAACTCGTGGGCTTAGGCGTTGCTAATTTAGCATCATCGTTTACTGGAGGAATGCCCGTAGCAGGTGGCTTCAGTAGAACAATGGTAAATTATGCTGCTGGTGCTCAAACACAAATTGCAATGTTGATTGCTGTTATTGTTTTATCAACCCTTCTTTATACCGTCTCTCAAACAATAGAATCCATACCGAAGGCTGTCTTAGCAGCAATCATTATTATTGCTGTTTTTCCTTTGATAAAAGTAAAAAACATTATTAGCACTTGGAAACATGATAAGTCAGATGGCATCAGTCAGCTTATTACACTCATGGGTGTACTAGTTCTTGGTATAGAAGAAGGTATTGTTCTAGGAGTATTAGCAACTATTCTCAGCTATATAAGAAGAACAGGAAATCCTCATATCGCCGTTGTCGGGAAAATTAAAGATACAGAGCACTTTCGTAATATCAAGCGCCATACAGTACAAACATGGGATGGATTGTTGCTAATAAGGATCGATGAAAATATAACATTCGCGAACATTAATTATATTTCCGAATTTATTGAGCACGAATATCAACTTCATTCTCCCCAAAACATTGTGCTAATTTTTTCATCTGTAAGCTATATTGACACCACTGCTGTCGTCTATCTTCGTCAATTAATAACTAACCTCAAAAATCAAGGTGCAACGCTAAACCTTGCTGAAGTCAAAGGTCCTGTCTTAGATATATTCGAGAAGGTAGATTTTCTTAAAGAATTATCCCCAGGTAAGGTTTTTTTTCAGACATCAGATGCAGTCAAAATGTACATTAAGCTAGTTGATTAACATCAAATGACGATATTTAGGAAGGGTTAGACTGTTTTATCAAACCGCTCTGGTGAATTATAGGCATTGTGATAATAATGTTTTCAGAATGCTTTAATCATGTCCACCAGCATTAGTCTTTTATTTGCGAAGGTGAAGGCATTATTGCCTAAATGCGACGCTACCTCTTAATAATACCTTTATTATTATCACTGTTTTTTAAGATAGGTGTGTTCATTTTTTTAATAGAAAATTCTTTGTTATCACGTAGGTAATCTGCAACGACATCCCATATAGGTGCCCCGTCTGATTGTGAGTTTACAGTAGCCCAACCAGCCACTTTGTAACTTTTGTTTGCTTGAATTGATTTCCCATTATCTAGAGTCATATTGGAAATACGTTTGCCAAACTGTGCAGTTGGATCGCACTCATAGTCCATACCACCTAGCCTTACCATATCACCTCCTTGTCTATAGAAAGGATCGGCATTAAAAATATTGTCACACACATCTTCTAGGATTGCTCGAATCTGAGCCCCGGTCATTTCACGTGTATATGTTTCTGGATATGTAATACAAGTCTGATCCATCACATGCTCCATCGTGATGACTTGGTTTGGTAAAACAGTCGTTCCCCATCTGAATCCTGGAGATAAGGAAATATCAGCACCGTTAACGGCTCTTAATGCATCACAAATCACCTGATCAAATGTGCCATTAAAGTTACCACGTCTATAAAGTAACTCATCAGAGACGGCTAACTTTTCATATAATATACCTTCATAAGGAGCTCGGACATCGTTAATAAAGCTTTCCATTTCAGAGTCAGGATCGATAAAATTTGAAAATACAGGCAGTAGATGGTATCGATAAGATTTTACATAACCTTGACCTAGTTCTAAATCAAGTACACCTATATATTTACCATTGGAACCAGCGTTCGTTACTAAAGTCATACCAGACTGATTTTTAACTTCAACTGGTTTGGGAATACCATCATGTGTATGGCCACCCAATATCGCATCAAGCCCTGTGACTGTTGCAGCTAACTTTAAATCTACATCCATTCCATTATGTGACAATAAAATCACAGCATCAGGTTTTTCTGTATTACGCACTTTGTCGATTAAACCTTGTAGTTCTTGTGCCTGAATGCCGAAGGTCCAGTCAGGAATAAAACGGCTGGGATTAGCAATAGGAGTATATGGAAATGCCTGCCCTATAATGGCAACGCGTCCACCACCAATTTCTTTAATTGTATATGGTTTGAAGGCATGGCCAGTTTCTTCATCATAAGCTGGAGAACCTTCAAATAAGGCATCTTGACTAACTTTCACATTTTGAGCTAAGAACTCACCTTTAAATTCTGAAATATTTTCTAATATTTCGTCAGCTTGATAGGTGAACTCCCAATGGCCTGTCATCACATCAACACCTAATATATTTGAGGCTTCGACCATGTCTTTACCTCGTGTCCAGTATGCTGTTGCTGACCCTTGCCATGTATCACCACCATCAAGTAATAAAGATTGGTCATTTGCGCCATAGCTTTGTCGTAACTGTTTTATCAATGTTGCTAAATAGGCATAACCACCCACTTTGCCAAACTGTTCAGCTCCATCGACAAAATCTAACGCTGTAAATGCATGGGCAGAGACACTACCTGATTGAATACCATAGTAATCTAAAAAATATTGGCCAACTAAATGTGGAGGCCTACCATTTTCTGATGCAACACCTAGGTTGACAGATGGCTCTCTAAAATAAACGGGCAGTAATTGGGCATGACTGTCAGTTATATGTAATAAACGTGCATTGCCAAAACTAGGCACTTGATACATATTACTGCCATTGTCTTGAGTTTTTGAAAATGCAGCAGTAGGGAAAATATTAGCCATACCTGCAATCGCAAGTATTTGTGAGAATTCACGTCTATTCATAACTAACCAGAAATATAAGGTTTAAAAAACGCTGCCCTTGATTATATCCTCCGTGATAGGGTGAATATATCAAGGGCAGCGGTGAAGTGAAAAGTTGCTAAATTACATAGACTTGACAGTGGCTAAACCTAGCGCTTCCCAATTTTGCATGCCGCCGCGATACCATTTTATTTTTTCTGCTGGATAACCAAATTGTAATAATGTATGTATGTTTCTTGGTGACTGGCCACACCACATACCATTACAAAATAGTACTAGGGTTCTTGCTTTTGAAAAATCCCATAAACCTTCTCGCTCTATTACACCAAATTGTTTTTGTAAAATATCAGCAATACTGAAAGGATCGGCTCCAGATTCAACATCTAATTTATCCCATGGTAGATTTATTGAGCCAGGTATTGTGCCTTTTTCAACCCAATCAGGCGTACGTGAATCTATAACAAGAATAGAATCATCGCCATCGCTTTTCATTTTCAGATAGTTAATTATTTCTAGTTCACCTAGTGTCTCTACACCTTCTGCAATTTTTATAGGTCTAATACAAAACGGAGGACATTTTCTAGAGGTCTTTGCATAATCTTGATTGATAGTATTAGTAGTATCTTGATTTCGCATAATAGTAACTTTCTTACCGTTATGAATAACATCAACTGAGGCCAAATCAGGAGAGATTTGGACATCTAATGCATTAGCGGGTCCTATTAAAATTAACGATGATAATAAGATTACAGTGTTTAGTAATATTTTTTTCAATGTTGTTCTCCTATTTGTTGAAATAGTTAATTATCCTTCTTTGGGTATTAGTAATTCCCAATGCTTCTCTGCATATCTTGCTTGCACTATTGAAAGCTTGAATTGCTTCTTGGCTTCTTGGAAAAAAGCTTTAGCTTGAACATCATTTCCTGCTTTTGCGGCTGCATAGCCTTTTACAATCAATGGCTCAGTTGTACTCCATACAAATCCTTCTTTTTCAGCATACCGTCTTGCCTGAGCGACTTGATGCATAAGCTCATGCAGGTCAACATCATCTTCCGTGTTTATCAATTTATCTAAATTTGAACCCTCTGACTGAAGTTGTTGGTTTGAATTATCTGACGGTGATTGCTGTACCGAATTTTTTACATTATTAGCAGCTTGCTCTTCATCAGTACAAGCTGACAAAATCATCGGTGCAATTAATAAAAATATTTTTGCTAAACCATTTGTATTAACCATAATATTATTTCCTTGAACCTGGGCCATTTAACGGTAGGCCGTTACTCATATAAGTATGGAAGTACTCTAAATTACGGTACTGTTGGCTTTGTAAGCCGAAAGGTTTTGATCTTATTTGTGTATTACAACCAGCATAACGACGTTGTAACGTGCCAACATCGTCCCATTTGAATCTAAAGGCTGGGAAGTGTGAAACTTGACCTAACGCTGGACTTAGAGTATCTGCTCGCAAACGCTTGCCAGCATTGGAGATATGACAAGTCGCACAAGCCATATTTAGTTGACCTCGTCGAGAATAAAAGAACTGTTTACCTTCTTCGTAGGCTTCTTTTGCTCGTGGGTCATCAGGAATAGTGATGTTTATTTTTTGATCTCGTGAAGTAGAAGCCATATATGATGAAATATAAGCTAAATCTCCCTTCCCATATTTCAGGGCTTGCTCACCATTCAGGATACGGCAGTCGTTTATAGCCAACTCAAGCGTAACGACTTGACCTTTGTCAGTGTCAAAATAGGGATAATTTTGCTTTATGGCTATTCCTTTATTTTCAAAACAATCAGCATAAGATTTCCCATTTGCAAAAGGGGTTGAAAATAGAGTTTCACCTTTTTCAATGGCGGCATCATATGGTGGAAACTCTTCCATTTCTAACCATTGAGATCGTGAATTTTCATCAATTGCATAAACGCCATCAACATACTGGTCGAGAGCCAGATCAGGGAAAAGATCCTGAAAATAACTTCTTACCGTTTCATTATCCGTTTGTGGTTCAGCATAGCTTGTAGTAACGGATAAAGAACAACATAGTACGGTCATAGCATAATAGGAATATAATTTCATATGTCTAGCCTTTTGTTATTTAATAACGGCATCTACAGTTTCACTATCACCCATGCTGTCTATCCATGCTAACGTCAATGTCTCTCCAGATTGTCCACCTGAAAATGTAAATGATAGATATGGGTCTTTAGAAACTGAACGCCCAAAATCAGCTATAAATACAAATTTATCTTTATGCTTACAGGTTAGTTCTTGAATATATTTCGCTGGAATTAAATCCCCCGTACCTTTGTCTTTACGTAGTCCAGTTTCCATTGGATGTTTAGCCAATAGTTTCACTAGCACCTTGTCTGCTTTCATTGTTGCTTTAACTTTCATGTTTCCGCCCTCAAATTATCTTTAACCGCCACAACCACCAATGGTTACTTTTACTTCTTGTTGAACACTATGTAGTGTGCCGTCAGTTGTCTCAACAATTGCTTGGACATCCATAGTTTCAAACAACCTTATCCTGATAGACACATCTGCATCTGTTCCTTCTGGAATGGTGAAACAACAAGCCAATGGCTGTGGGTTTTTTACGCCTATAATGCTTATCGTTTTCACATTTTCTAGATCTGTTGTTACATTCACCGGTACTACAGCACCATTTTCTGCAATCTCTGGTACTTTTAATTGAATACGTTCAGTTTTCTGCAACTCTGTCTTGTCATACAGTCCCATCAATGCGCTGTCAGCAGATTTTGCATCAAATGCTTTTGACCATTTGGCAAAAGCGAGTCTTGGCATCACGGCTATCCCACCCAATAGTGTCGCCATTCCCAGTATGCTTTTCAGCATTAATCTTCTTTTTTGTAACATGTTTACCTCTCGTTATTTTGTACAAATCTTTATAAAGAATAAATATATTCAACGACCTTATCGATCTCTTCATCAGTTAACATTCTGTGTTTTCCAAATGGTGGCATTGACGTAGCAGGATTGCGTTTTGTTGCATCCCAAATTTGATCTTTAAGTGCTGATTTTTGTGGATAACGACTTTTCATATCAATTAGGGCTGGCCCAACCTCACCGCTCAGCTCTCCATCATCTATTGCATGACAAGCTAGACAATTACCCTTTTTTCTATCAAATGTAAGTTCTTTCCCTTGCATAATCACACTACTATCTGCTGCAATCACACAGGTTATTCCAAGGGGCATTAATGCTATTATCGTCATTAATTTAATTACTATTTTATTCATATGCGACTTCCTCATTGGACGACATCAATAGTTACACTCACTGACTTTTTTCGACCATATATGCAACGGCAGATTTGACTTCCTCTTCAGTTAAATCTTGATTACCACCCTTAGCAGGCATAGTTCCAGACTCTCCTGAAAAACCATTTATGGCATGCTTTTCTAATACCTCGATACCTTGAGATATCCTTTTTTCCCACATAGCCTTCTCACCCAGTTTTGGAGCTCCGGCTACACCTTGGCCATGGCAAACTAAACAGGCATTTTTATAAATCGTTTCCCCTTGATTTATTGTTTCTAAACTAGTGGAGTCTTCTATTGAAGTAGTATTGGTCTCATTAATTTTCTGACGTTTTTCTACATGTTGTAGAGGTGTAATACCCTTGATTGCCGAAGTAACTTTAATGCTTGCAGGGTCTTTACAATTTTCCATGCAAGCAGTATTTTTGACATCTGGACGTGTGTCGACAAAAAAGCCATCTTTATTTGGCATTTCTATCTCTACAAAATTAGATTGAGTTAATTCAAAGTCGTCCTCAACTATGTCGTTAAGGTATAAAACATATGCTGTTAATGCATAGGTTTCATCGTCCGTTAATGACTGTGGTGCAGTAAAAGGCATTGCTCTATGAATATAGTCCCAAAGCGTACTTGCATAAGGCCAATAACTACCCACGGTCTTTTCAGGTCGTTCTGCTGTCAATGTTCCAAATCCACCAGCCAATTTTGGCCAACGACCTGCACCCTCACCAAATGGGCCATGGCATGCAGCACATTTTGCTTCATATACAACTTCACCATGTGATACTGAACCACTTCCAGGAGGTAGCCCTTTGCCATCAGGTCTAACATCAATATCCCAGCCTGCAATTTCGACTTCTGTTGCTGTACGTCCCAAATTATAATAGCCTGGTTCTTGCGAATAGACCGTATAAGATATACCTAGCTGAGATAGGCCAGCTATAGCAATAAAAGCTAATTTTTTATGCCAACTGTACATTGCTCACCGTCCCATCTGGATCTAGTTTCCAAGTGTGTATTGAATTTTTATGATAGATAGAATTACTACCCCTTACTGCTCGCAATTGACTGAGCGTTGGTTGAACATATCCCGTTTCATCGATAGATCTGCTTTGCAATAAAAGTGATTGTCCTTGCCAATTTATAGGCAAGCTAAATCGAGTAAGTGCTTTAGATAAAACCAGACCTTTCAGTCTTGCTTGTTGCCAAGTCACACCACCATCAAGCGACACATCAACACGTTTAATTTTCCCTCGTCCTGACCATGCAATGCCTTCAAGCTCGTGAACACCTCTTCTCAACATAGGCCGCTCTGGGCATGGAGAGGTGATGACTGAATTTGTTTCTTGAATAAAACTAAATTTTCTTGCTGTGCCATCAGGGAGTAGATCAGTATATTTAGAGGTTTCTTCTCGTTGATACCATGGTTTATCTCCTATTTCTAGACGGCGTAGCCATTTAATACTGGTATTTCCTTCCCAGCCAGGATTGAATAATCTAACGGGATAACCTTGCTCTGGACGTAACATTTCACCATTTTGTGCATAAACAACCAAGGTATCATCCAGTGCTTTCTCAATGGGTATACTCCTAGTCATTGCTGCACCATCAGCACCTTCAGCCAGAACCCACTTAGCATTTTTACTTAAACCTACTTCATCTAGTAAGGTAGATAATTTAACTCCTGTCCATTCACAACAACTCAGCATGCCATGAGTAAACTGTAGGGCTTCCATCTGTGTACCACGCCATTCCATTCCTCCATTCGCGGGGCATTCTAGGAAATGAATAACTGATTCAGATGGAAAGGCCATTAACTCATCCATAGTAAGAATTAATGGTCTATCAACCATCCCATGAATCATTAAGCGATGTTCATCGGGGTTTATTTCTGGTACACCGGCATGGTAGCGTTCAAACACTAGCCCGCTTGGTGTGATAATTCCTTTCATTTCATGTATCGGAGTCATACTAATGGAGGATATCGGGTCTGCAGTCAACCAAGAAACGGTACGACGAACGACATCACTTTCAAATTTGGAAGGCATACCATAAGGTACTGATACAACCCCCCTACCAAGTGATTTTGTCCATGCTGGCACATTAGGTGGTAAAGACTGCTCTGAGGCTAATACCCTACCAACACTTGCTGCTAGTGCTGTACCCGCTGTTAACTTAATACCATTTAAAAGAAAATTACGTCTTTTTAACTCAGGCAACTCTGCAGCTTCAGCTTTTATTTCTTTCAGTAATTCGCTAGTTTTGGCAGTTATATCTTTCACACTTCACCTGTATTTATACTTATATCAAGATTGTCATTAGGTACGATACTATCCTCATTAACATTTTTGAAAATACGTATTTATCCCTAAACGAAACAGGAAAAGTCTAATAACTATGAAATATTTATCTTTAGTAATACTTTTTATTATCAATGGATTTTTCTTCACGATATCCCATGCAAACAGCGACTTAGTGAGCAACGAAAATAAGTTTTTTGATAAATTTCCAACAGAAATGGTGACAGATAATGTATTTGTGATTCATGGTTCACTGGACGACCCAAATCCTGATAATGGTGGTTTTATTAACAACCCTGGATTTGTAATTGCTAACACGGGTGTCATTATTATTGATCCAGGTAGTAGCGCTGCCATTGGAGAGATGCTGCTTAAACGCATAAAACAGGTAACAGCTCTACCTGTAATTGCTATCTTTAATACACATGAGCATGGCGATCACTGGTTAGCAAACCAAACTATTTTGTCTGCTTATCCCAATATTCCAATTTATGCACATGCCAATATGATCCAGTCGATTAAAGAAGGTACAGGCAAGCACTGGCTGCAACTCATGCAACAATTAACAAAAAATGAGCTTAAAAATACAACTGTTATCTCTCCTAACCAAGCAGTGAGCGATGGAGATGAAGTTGTTTTTGATAACTTAACATTTAAGGTTCATCACTCTGGAACTAGTCATACTAAAAATGACATTATTGTAGAAGTAGTCGAATTAAAGGCCATATTCTTCGGCGATAATGTATTAAATAAGCGACTTCCCAATTTGGATAGTAGTGATATAGTCGGAAATATACGCGCAATAGAAATGATACTAACTAGTGACGGTCAATATTTTATTCCTGGCCATGGCCCTTCTGGTAATAAAACCGTTCCAATCGCATATCTAGAGTATTTAACTAAGCTATATGACGCTGTTAAATACCACTATGATCAAGGTCTGACAGATTTTGAAATGAAAGAGGTCATTAGTGAGTCACTAAAACAATTTTCAGCTTGGCAGGGTTTTAATACTGGTTTAGGGAAAAATATTAGTTTGGTCTTTTTGCAAATCGAACGAGATGATTTTTGACTTTTAATTATCTAATTAGAAATTGTTCCATGATAAAACTATATTTCACCATAACAGCACAAAACATCACTAAATCTGCGTGGACTAGACTCAAAAAACTAATGATTGAATCTGACATAGCCATATCTGATCATAAAGATGTCAAGATACTGAAAAGTTTACGATCGTAAAAAATGTCGGTAAAAGCCACCGAATAATATTTGTTTTCCCCAAGGTTCTCGCCGAGAGCATATCGAGGGATTGCGTAAGAACCTAAGCCTTTGAATTTATTGGTCGGAACAGTAGGATTTGAACCTTCGACCCCTTGTCCCCCAGAACCCTACTAACAACCTAACACATTGATTGTAAACAATAATACTGTAACGCCCGTTACGCTATTTTTCACGACAATACATGACAATGCACAACTGATCCACGCAAAATACCCGCAGTAGTTATTCGGATTTTTGAGTTTTCGTATAAATCATAAGAGATAAATCGCCCCCCGTTCTGGTCTTATTTTTAAAGGCTTATAGGCCTACGGTGGCATTTATGAGGCATTTTTCACTGTTTCAGATTCAAACAAGCACGTATGGACACATGTATCAATATAATAGTCTGATTTGTGCCAACAACGGTCATTCATTTAACTTCGCCTGCAGGGCGCGTAGCGGGTTGAGTTTGGCTGCTCCTCTCTGACTGGCTATTTAATGTCTTTACTTGCTTTCATCAAGAATATCCATCGAGTTTTCTATAAATTTGCCATTTTCATCAAACAGGAAGTGATAGTAACCTAGCTTGATGTTTTCCATATTGTCTAGTAACTCTGGGATATTAATCTGAGAAACATTTGAATATAAATATTCTCCGAATTCTTCAGCGGTGTACTCCTCAAGCTCTAAGGAGTCTGGTATGTGTGCGGCTATATAAACACGACATTCGCTTGGGTTTACTTTGGTACTGAAAGTTGGCCTATATTTAAGTTTTATATTTAAGAACGCAAGGTGGGAAATAACTTCTCTAAGTTGAATTGGTGACAAAGGGCCTGTAATTCTCTTCATCTGATTAGAAAACAAATTTAGAGCCGCACACGAATCATCAAGAACTGCTAAAAATGCCACCTCTCCTAATTGAAGCAATATAGTGTTCGCACCATAGATATCTCGATAATCATAGTCACCATAATGTTCAGCTTGTTTTGCGGGCAAAATTATAAGAGATCCCATGCACCTCGGTTCTATAACCGCTCCTGTTTTTAAGGCTCTAACCATGCAATGGATATGATGCAGCAGCCCCCAATCATAATCCGAACCTATTGTCTCTAGGCCCTTGCGAGCGTCCAGATGCTTTCTTAGCAAGGAGTCTTTGAGATGAGTTTTTAGAAATATAAGACTTAGCCACAGAAACACCTTTAATGGACCTACGTCTGTAACAAAGGCATTCACACCAGCTAAGCCTCCATCCACAGCGCGGCATATATCTTCTTCTACTTTTTCTCCTAGCCAGGAGTTACATTCCGTACAACAAGGAATCACATACTTGTCGTATCTAATTTTTACGTCATTTGGCAAAGTTATACTTACATCAAACAACTTATACTTTCTTAATATCCATTTAGGAATCACATGTTCATCGTTAAAAACTGTCTCTTCTCGTTTTGCACCACAGAGAAAACAGTCATTACCTTCACATATCCTGTCTTTAAAGCTCTCAACACTAAAGAACACGATGTTCCCATCTCGGTCTTCTACCGTCCCATCTTCTTGTATTGAGCAGAAACTCATAGTTACCCTTTTATATAACAGTATATTTACGATGTAAAAGGAGATGCTACCCTTCTTTTAGCTCATAATCATTAATTAAAGAGGAGCGTCCCCATTAATGTGGAAGACTAATTATTCCCATGCGTCTGCTTTGGGTCGAGAGGCGACCTTTGAACTATTCGTCAATAACGGCGAAAGGCGATCATTCGTGTAGCATGTCCAACGTTTAAGTTAACTAGGGGCCGCATCTTTTTCACCTACCTAGATTAATGATTTGTTATGTTTTTTCATCAGACTTAATTTTGCATAAAAGACTTTTCTTCTAAACTTTGATTAAATCCTATCAGAAGTTTTCTCTCAACTTGACTTTCATCACTCAGACTATTTAGGTATGACATATTAAAGTCTGCCATTTCCATCCAGGTGATACTTTTTGGCATAGGCTCTCGGCGGTTTGCAATATTTCATCAGTTATAAGCTTATGCCTCCCCTTATTCTCACAATACTTAATTTCTTTTTCAATTTCAGATGTAAGATCATATTGAACTTCATTGCCACCGATGAATAAGAGTAAAAAATCTGATTTCGGCTTTATAAAATCTTTGTTTTCTAGATAGTTGTACATAAGGGAATACTTCAGTATTTGATCTGGGTTCTTTTTACCATTAAGCTTCAACTCATTAGCCACAAGAATATTTGAATCATGATTGTAAGCCAAATTATCCATGAACATGGCAGTTAGCTCTGTGCTATATTCAAACAGTCCGCTATTCCCATGGGTTGACCATTTATGATTAGGCACGAAATTAATATATTGCTTATAAAATTTATCCAGATATACGTCACTAGATAAACTTAAAAAAATATCAAACTCTTTATTTAGATAATCTTCTGAAAAGAATTTAACCCTTCTTAGTGCTTCCCGTGCAGTACATATTCCTGTCGATTTCTTGGAGTACCTATCTATCAGCTGATACTAATATTTATTGCCAAAGTGTCCCATATAGCAACCAATAGTTTCCACATGTCAGCACTGATACAGGCATCTACCCCCATGAATTTATTGATGATTAATTATTGAAATGGGAAAAATTTAAGCTGAAACTGGTAATTTTTTGATGCTGATTAACACAATCATTACCCTTAGACACTGTATTTATTAGCCAATAATTACAACTGGAAAGTGCGATGCTGAAACGGGCAGTTCCTTTGTGCTGATGAACAACCATGAAAAATACGCTGCTGTTTTTGAGGCAGTAGTGGCAAGTAGTGATTTCACTACTTGCCACTACTTCATTTCAAAAATCATCCAATTAAGTCACGATACTGGCCAAGATAGTTGACGTGAGATCAGTTAACAAGTGCGCTTGCACCCTACTGGTCTATAGGATAGCGAAAACGATACGCAATGATATCAATCGGACAAACGCGTTCTAAAACATAGCGTGCATCTGAATGCAGCCGTCCAGGCTTACCTATTACTTTGTACTGAGAACCGGATTCCGTTTCACCGGCACCGGCTTGTTCATCAAACGTTAAGATGGGTGTACTCACACGGCCCAACTGGTCAAGCTCACTGTAACCGACAAAGTGTTGCTCGCCAGTTTGAATAATTTCAATGATGTTCCACTGAGTCAATATCACTTCCCCTGCGCGTAAATAGCTAATCATGCTATCTCCTTTTATGTTGAATACTGCTTAAATTTAAGCTTCATTTATTCCGATGGAGGAAATACATATAACGAGCGTGTATGGCTGATATCCCGACTATTGAAATTATCTATGTTGTCTATATAAAACGCGTGGCGATCATTACCCTCTTCTGAATAAAAGTAGAGCGTGTGTTTATATCGGCTGTCGATCCCAGAATAAATTGATGACACTTTTCTCATTTTTAAATTCTTTTTCTCATCTAAGTTGGTTTTTGAAATGTGATAGGCCGATTTGATAGTCATCATTGTTGTTTGCTGAACTAAGCAGAGTAACTCTTGAATAGTATCAACCTGCAAAATAATACGTAATGGTGGTTCATCGTCTCCAAACCATTCGTCGGCTTCGACGATGAACAGTGAGAGCATGCTTGTTCGAATGATATGTGACATAACTTTTCCTCGATAAATAGTTGGTTTTAACTATTACATCGAGCGGGCCAGTCGCATGTCAAGGCCCTAAAAAATGAAAGGGCCAACCGGGCCACAGGCTTCGCCAGCCGGGCGTTTACAATAAAATCGCTACAGAAAAATAATGCTTGTCGTAACGCATGCTTTTTGCGCAAAACAGATGCCATGATTAGGAATATGATGCTACGGCTAATAGTCTAATCAAGGGACACGATCATAGTTAGCGTCTAATACTGAACAGTACTGACATCAGCACGGACCAATAGGGTTAGATTTAATTGATTAGATCCGAGGTATTATAGAAATTAGTTACAGGATCTTTTTTGACTGACAAATAGGCCGCTCACACGTGTGAGTTTCGCTTATTGATGAACACGCGTGACATCACGACAGCGTCAATACTAAACGTAGCAATGAACGTAACGGTGTTCTTAGTTACCCGTCGGTGCTAATGGTTGCTTACCTAAGGTTTTGTTAGCTTTACGTCGACTGCTTATTATCACCTTGCCAGCGTGATCAAACTCAACAGTGGTATGCGTGAGTCTGACATTGTTAACGGCTTTCTGATCAGCTATGCCAATCTGTCGTTTAGTTTTTGCTGAGTTTTTATGGCCGTAAGCATCGAGTGATTTAGTCCCAAGGTGGCCTAGGATATAGGCCATTTGTTGGCGAGTATAATGGTCGCCATCTCCTTTCAAGTCAGAACTTAACTGATGCCTAAAGGTATAAAGACAGATCCCTTTTTTTAGGTTGAGTACTTTGACTGATAATCTAGCCAGTCGTTTTCTACTGAGATTCAAGTAGCTTTGAAATTGGACCACTTCATCGTCGGTGAGATTGATCGGCTGATAGTCTGATTCTGTCGTTATGTCCGTTTGCTGGTTGGCCGACGCTTTATGTTCAGGTAACCAAGCTACCTGTCGTAAGGTCGCTAATGCTTCATTCAATTTTTCGTGGTCCGCCGCTGAAAATTGCAACATGCGGTCGGCGCCTCGATCGCTATCTTCAATGCCATCTTGTCCATTGTTCATGCTGGTTGATTTCTTAGCGCCTTGAATAAAGACGGTATTATTTTCTCTGCATTGCATGGTGGCAATTTCGATCGGACGGCAACCGGTAATACTTAAAATATTGATAACAGACAGCAGCCCTCTTATCGTATTGATGTGGTTATTTTTCTTGTTAGTGATAGCTGCTTTTGCACAGTCATTAAGCTGGTTCCAGTTAGCCGGATGTTTGCTATGGGCGATGGCTTGCTGATGAAGCCCCGTGGCTAAGTCTACTATTTGTTGCTCAGTTATCTTTTTTATTTTCTTAGTCGGCTTATGTAATAGAGCAGGCTTAACATCAAGCATCGTGTTTTCTATGGCACGTACGCTGTTATCATCACCATGATATTTACAATAATAACGTAGCGCTGTTTTGAGTTGTTGCCAACTGCTTTTTGCATAGCCGTATTGCTTAATATTTTGGATGACTTTTTTATCTTTGATGTCGCCATCAGCTCGGTGTTTGTCTTCTTTATCACGGGCAGCACGTTGTAAGGCGGCACTAATATTAGTCGGTGTTCTTTTATCTTCTGGCAGGTCAAACGTTTCAAAGAAGCGTTCTGCTTTTTTAATATAGTTGTCTTGAGTAATACGATTCATAGGTGGCTATAATCTATAAGAAGATAACTTAGTCGGGAAGCTCTTTCACGCTGTTCAAAGGCTGCGTTTATTGAGTGAAAAATCCTCACTGATTTCTCCCAAAATAAACTTCCCTCTAACTTTATCGGTCGCATAGTTGCGAGGCCAATAAAGTATAGAACGTTATCTTGATAAACAGCTTAGCCACCTTGCTGATTAAGGTAATGAACAATAGGGATCTTCTTCTTAAAGTCCGCTTTTTGTGGTGTTAACTTAAGTTTTTGCTGTTGCTCAAGCAGTGCCTGCTCAGCTTTTTCTAATGCTGCCGTTTTTTCTGCAAGAGTGGTCTTGAGAGTATGAAGCTCACTTGCCATCGCGTGTTGGCCTGCTTCAAAACCTTGCTGCCAGCACTGCGTGATGGCGCCATCAAACAAGTTCGTAATGTCTGATGATAATGGGGTTACGGTGGATGATAACCTCGCTGGTTGGTTATCATCGTTATCATGAAGCTGCTGCCATTGTTTTAAGTAGTTGGTATGGGTCGTAAGGCTACCCATACCAATGTCGGCTAAGAGTTTTTTCGCGGTGGGGGCAATCCCCTGCTCGCTTAATTTATCAGCACTGGCAAAGACTTGTTGTTGGCTGAGTTTTTTGGCGACCATTACTCGCCTCCACTTTTTTCAGTTACTGTGCTACTTGCTGTTAACTGCCAGAGTTCAATCTGAGCTTTTAATTTTTCTTCGGCCTTCGTCTTATCTTTTTGAGCAAGAGCCAGCTCGTTTTTAAACTCTATACGCTCAGCTTTAATGTCGGTATTCAGCATTTTTAGGTGTTGTTGAGTTGAACTTAATTCACCTTCTATTTTAGCGGTAGCTGATTTTAGATCTGATAGTTTGTTTACAATGATTTTGTTGTCTTTAGCCAAATCGCTGTTACTATCTTTAAGCTTACTTAGTTCAGAAGATAGTCTGGTTTCTTCCTTACCGGCTTGTTCAAGCTGTTTTTTACAGCTTTCTTGTACATTATTTATCGCAGTATTATGCTGAGAAATTTGTAACTTGAGGGCATCACGCTCACCGGTGATCCTGGCTAATTTAGCGATCATAATTTCTCTTTCGGTATGAGCCTGTTGATTTGCTTGTGTCCTTTCAAGCTGGCTTTGGTTGAGTTGCACTTGTAAATTTTTAATCTTTTTTTGATGATCATGCTTAGTAGTTTCGGCATCTGTTACTAAGCGTTCATTTTCTTGTTCTAACCAAACTTGATTGGCGATGGCATCATTAACTTCTTGCTCAGCAGCACTGACTTTTTGATCGGCCAATTCTTGAGCAGTACTAATCATGCCGTTAATCGTCGGCTGAATACTTTGCCACAAGTTAGCAATAAAGGTTAGACCACTATCTCGAATGTGGTCCGGCATCGACAATGTCACCTGAGCTTCATTAGGCTTGTTTTCTTTCCACTGTCTTAGGAATCGACCGATCGTGCTCGCTGAACCGCCAATGAGATCTCTGATGTATTGTTGTGATGGTGCTTTATTATGCTCTTCAAAGTAGCTATCACAGGTTGCAAATACTTGTTGCTCAGTAATGGCTGCGCCGCGTTCTTTAGTTTCTGTTGTATCTCCCATTGTCCTACTCCCTAGTAAGTTCTTTCAAATCTGGAGTAGTGCGTAGTAGTGATTTCACTACTACGCACTACTTAAGCTTAAAAGGCCGTCAGTTTATTTTTCATAATTAAACTTATTTCTTTTTATTGTTGACCAAAATGTCGATTGCATTCATTACTTCTGAAGGGCTAATATTGATATCCTGATTATGTACCCTGTCGATTACATCAGACCAAGTCCATGCGATATCATCACTGGTGACGAACTCATCAAACTCAGCTATGGTCGCGATACCTTTTTGCCAGTTACCATAAACTTTTGCCTCTACTGGCTCTGGTTGTCTATCAATCATCCATTTACTACCATCAATAGTCGACTTGGTAACGGTAATGTCTTTAGCTGTTGAGTTCAGACTTTCTGCCATCGTCGGTTTTTGCTTGACGATAATTTTAATCCCTGCCCTGTTTTTGATGGCTGTGAGTGGGTAGTGAGTCACTTTTTTCAACAATTCAGTCGACATTAAATGTTGTAATTCTGGTTGAGGGCATAGTCCTTTTAAAACAAAGTTCAGATCGGATAAATCCCGCCCCACAGTCCAGACATGAACCATGGTCTCGTCCAGTTGACCATTTACCACACCTAACGCCTTAAGAATATTCTGTTCAGCCTCATCACTTAATTTACGTTTCCCCTGTAACCAAATAGACAGATTCCCTTTGTGAACGCCCGATAATATTGCAAGTTCTGTTTGCTTTATTTTCTTTAAGTTAATAAGCGCTTTTGACAAGCTTTGTATGAAGGTCATGTTGACTTCCCATAAGTAGTGTAAGTAAATATTATAAAAGTAGTTGACAAGTAGTAAATTCAAAGTGTAGTATAAAAATAGTATTCACGCAAGTATTTATTTTTTAATGAGGTTTTAATATGTATAGTTTATTGATAACGGTAAAAAGTTTAAGACTATGTGCAACAGATTTTCTCACACAGGCCTTGCACAGTTTATTTCAACAATATTGCAACTTGATAGGTTCTGGGCTGTTTGATAATAAGTACTCAATACCCAGTTTGATCTGGCCGCCGCCCTGTATAACCTACTCACATCGACTTGCTGAAATGGGAGTCAATATATGAATGGATTACTAGATACTGAAACACTTTATGAATGGTGTGGCTGTAGACAAAAAGTAAGGTTAGAACGTTGGCTCAAGTCCAATAGAATTAACTATTGGATTTCAGCTAGCGGCACTCCGATAACAACATTAGAAGCTGTCAATAACGGTTTCAAGGAATTAATAACAGACGAATTTATATTTGAGTGAGGAATTTTTATGCCAAGGAAAAGAACTAATGGTCTCCCCCCTTATGTGTACCGTGGTCGTTCTGCTTATGATCTTCATATCTACAATGGTAAAGGATTACCAAGACAAGTTATTAGATTGTGTGACATTGATACACCAATGTCAGAAATATGGCGTGCTTATGAACTTGTCCATTCTCAAAATATAATGAATCTTGACTGGTTACTTATGGAGTACCAGAAAAGTGATATATTCCATAAAAATGCAACAAGAACTATCAAATATCAATCTGAAATGATGCTGAGAATAATTAATTACCCGCGGGGGAAGGGCAATATATTCGGGACAGCTGAGCTAAAGAATATTACCCCCGGTGTATTGCGTAAATATTCTGATTCAAGAGCTAAGATTGCCGCTGTTTCTGCTAATCGTGAAGTATCATTGATTTCTGCTGCTTGGAACTGGGCATTAGAGCGTGACATAATAAAATATAGCAACCCGTGCGCACTAGTGAAGAGAAATGAAGAAAAGGCACGTACACGCTATGTTACAGAAGAAGAGTATCAAATAGCGTATAGGTTAGCCGAAAAATATCCTTATCTCCAACCAGCAATGGAGCTTGCATATCTATGTCGTATGCGTAGGTGTGAAATCCTAGGAGCGACACGAAAACAGATCTTATCAGAGGGTTTTGATACTCTTCGTGCGAAAGGTAGTCGCGACGCAATAACCTTGTGGTCAACTAGACTACGTAAAGCAGTTAAGGCTGACGCTAAAGTAACAGGTATATATGTTATTCATGATAAACAAGGCCAGCGCATTACGGAGAGTGCATTTAAATCTGCGTGGACTAGACTCAAAAAATTAATGATTGACGCAGGAATTGAACCATTTAACTTCCATGATCTTAAAGCAGCAGGCATCAGTGACACCACTGGAGACAAACTTAAAGCATCAGGTCACCATGATGCCAAAATGCTTAAGGTATATGACAGGAAGAAAAATAAAGTTAAGCCTACTCGCTAAGCCAAAAAGCACGTTGTTTTATGAAAGGTTTTATGAAAACCTTAATTTTCACAACTTAACAACATCTAAGCTATTGATTTTATTGGTCGGAACAGCAGGATTTGAACCTGCGACCCCTTGTCCCCCAGACAAGTGCGCTACCAGACTGCGCCATGCCCCGACTGTAATAAAATCAAAACGGTTACTATCTTAACGGATTATAAAAGCATTATTAGCCAGTACAACGAAGGTTAAGAAGGAGTAATTATACATCGGCTGAATGCAATGGAGTAGAAATATATAGAATAGAAGAGATGAAATGGATTGGGAACACTACGCTACATGCTTAGTTAAGGTTTAATAATGACAGTAGCTAATCTAGTAGGAGGGATATCACTAACTAGTGAGACTAAAGCTTACGCCTCACTAGTTGTAATAAAATGTAATTGCACTGCTTGTCTAAGTGATCTTTATGCTAATAAAGCACGAATTTGTTCGAGCTCATCGAGCATTTCGTGAATAACGTTCTTTTTATCACTTTGTGCGGGTACTGGTTTTACTTTCACTTCTGCTTCTAGGCGCTGACGAGCACCACCGATAGTAAAGCCTTGTTCGTATAATAATTCACGAATTTCACGAATTAATACCACATCATGTCGTTGATAATATCGTCTATTACCTCGACGTTTGACGGGCTTAAGCTGCGAGAACTCTTGTTCCCAATAACGCAAAACATGCGGTTTAACACCACACAAGTCGCTCACTTCCCCGATGGCAAAGTAGCGTTTACCTGGTATAACTGGTAATTCGTTATTGTTACTCGCTTCTAACATAATTATCCACCCTAGCTTTTAGTTTTTGCCCTGGACGAAAGGTGACTACGCGGCGTGCTGAAATTGGAATTTCTTCACCTGTTTTTGGATTTCTGCCTGGTCGTTCACTTTTGTCTCTCAACTCAAAGTTACCGAATCCAGATAGTTTTACATGCTCACCAGATTCTAAAGCACCACGAATTTCTTCAAAAAACATTTCTACTAATTCTTTAGCTTCACGTTTGTTAAATCCCAACTCGTCATATAATTGTTCTGTCATGTCGGCTTTTGTCAGTGCCATGGTTACCCTCTAATATTTCTTTTTTCTATCCAGCTTACGATCTAATCGTTGCACCGACGTGTTGTTCTAACTTTTGTGTGACTGTACGCATCAACGCATCAACATCTTCATCAGTTAATGTGCGTTCAGCATGTTGAAGCTGAAATGCGACAGCAATACTCTTCTTACCAACCTCGACACCTGCTCCGCTATAAACGTCAAACAGTTGAATTGACACAAGAATATCAGATTCTATGCCATTCAAGCAATGTTCAATTTCACCGGCGCTTGTCTTATCATCTACAACTAATGCTAAGTCTCGACGAAGTGCTGGAAAACGTGATAAAGGTGAAAAATAAGGTACTGTCGCAGCAAGTACTGCGGACAATGCCAACTCAAAGACATAAACCCTACAATTGATATCCAAAGGCTTGTTCAGTCGTGGATGCAGTGCGCCTATCCAACCAATTGCTTGTCCATTTTTATAGATACGCGCTGATTGTCCCGGATGAAGTGCTGGATGTGATTCTGAAACAAAATGAATATTATCTTCATTTCCCAAATCTAATAAGGCTTCAACATCTGCTTTTGCGTCAAAAAAATCAACCGGACGTTGTTTTTCTGACCATTGTTCAGCATAACGACTGCCACACAGTACACCACCAATTTGGCGGTGTTGTTCAACATTATCGCTGGTGCCAGTAAAAATACGACCAACTTCAAATAAACGTACACGTTCATGCTGTCTATTTAAGTTGTAAGCCATCGCTTGTATCAGTCCCGGCCACAGTGATGTTCGCATTACAGACAAATCAGCAGAAATTGGATTAGCCAAAGCTATCGCCTGCTCACCTTCAATCGCTAAATGTTGTTGAATTGTTGGGTCAACAAAACTGTAGGTAATGGCTTCTTGATAACCTCGGTCAACAAGTAATGCCTGTAATCGATGAGTCGCTAACGTATATTCTGAAATATCAGCGCTTAAAACAGTTCCTTGCGGACGCGTTTTAGGTAATTTGTCGTAGCCATATAAACGACCTAGCTCTTCAATCAAATCAACTTCAATCGCAATATCAAAACGAAAACTTGGTGCTGCAACTTGCCAACCCTCATCATTAGCTACAACGGTTAGACCTAGACGAGTGAGTTGGTCTTCGACCTGTTCTGCATCAATATGAATCCCTAACACTCGTTTAATTCTAGCTGCTCGTAATGTTATTACTCGTGCTTGCGGTAGAGCTGATTCAGATACAACTTCGGTAATAACACCCGCTTGACCACCTACAATATCTAGTAACAAAGAGGTAGCTCGTTCGATTGCTAATTTAGCTAACTCAGGATCAACGCCACGCTCAAAACGATGTGATGAATCAGTATGTAAACCATATTCACGTGCACGACCAGCAATCGCTAAGGGATTAAAAAAGGCTGCTTCTAAAAATATACTGTTCGTTTCATTACCTACACTTGAAGCCTGCCCCCCCATAATTCCTGCGAGTGCAAGTGGTGATGCTTGATCAGCAATGATTAAAGTAGTTTCATTAATTGTCACTTCTTGACCGTCTAATAAGGTTAATTTTTCACCTTGTTTGGCCATTCTGACTTTAATGTCACCATTTAAGGTATTTAAGTCAAAAGCATGCATCGGTTGCCCTAGCTCTAACATCACATAGTTCGTGATATCGACTACGGGACTGATTGAACGTAAGCCACTACGACGTAATTTTTCTTGCATCCATATTGGTGTTGTTGCTTTAACATCAATACTCTCAATCACTCGACCTACATAGCGTGGACAAGCACTCGCCGCTTCAATCTCAACATTAACGCGTACCGAGCTTTGTTCATTGACCTCTTCTTGTGGCCAAGTTGTAAGATCACATCCCGTTAACACTCCGACTTCACGAGCGATACCTGCGATGCCTAAACAATCACTGCGGTTAGGTGTCAGATCGACATCAATCGATACATCATCGAGATCTAAATATTTTCTGAAATCTTCACCTACTGGCGCGTCACTAGCTAGCTCCATTAAACCATCAGCATTTTCTGCCATGCCAAGCTCTTTTGCTGAGCACAACATACCAAATGATTCAATACCACGTAATTTGGCTTTTTTGATTTTAAAGTTACCCGGTAAAACTGATCCAATAACTGCAACGGGAATCTTCAAATCTAAACGGACATTTGAAGCGCCACAGACTATTGAAAGCAATTCATCTGCTGCCACATCAACTTTGCATAGACGTAATTTATCAGCATCCGGATGAGGTTCTACGGAAACAACCTTCCCTACAAGTACCCCCGTAAAGTCGCCTGCAACAGGCTCAACCGCATCAACTTCTAAACCTGCTAGTGTTAATTGAGCAATCAATGTTGTCGTATCGACGTCAGGATTAACCCATTCACGTAACCATTTTTCACTAAATTTCATTGTGATGTCTCTAAATTAATTGAACTGGCGCAAGAATCGCAAATCATTTTCAAAGAATAAACGAAGATCATTGACGCCATAACGTAGCATTGCCAATCGTTCAACTCCCATACCAAATGCAAGGCCTAGATATTTTTCACTATCAATATTGACGTGTTCAAAGACAGTCGGATGAACCATTCCACAGCCCAATACTTCTAACCAACCAGTATGGCTACATACACGGCAGCCTTCACCATTACACATCACACACTCGATATCTGCTTCCGCTGATGGTTCAGTGAATGGGAAATATGACGGTCTAAAACGTACCTTTAAATCTTTTTCAAAAAAGGCTTGTAAGAAATCAGACAAGATCCCTTTTAGGTCAGTAAAACTAACATTCTCATCAACCATTAAACCTTCAACCTGATGGAACATCGGTGTATGCGTTAGATCTGAATCGCAACGGTAAACACGACCCGGAGCAATGATTCGTAACGGTGGTTCTTCTTTCTCCATAACCCGTACTTGCACTGGCGAAGTATGTGTTCGCAGCAAAGTTTCAGTGTTAAAATAGAAAGTATCGTGCATAGCTCGAGCTGGGTGATGTTCAGGAATATTCAGCGCAGTAAAATTGTGAGTACTATCTTCAATTTCTGGACCTTCAGCCACTTGAAAACCAATTTGCTGGAAGTATTGCTCTATACGTTGCAATGTCCGAGTAACAGGGTGCAAACCGCCAGTTTGTTCGCCACGACCTGGTAATGTGACATCAACCTTTTCAGCTTCTAATGCAGCATTCATTGCCACTTCAGCTAATAATTTTCCACGGACATCAATTAAGCCAGCTACTTCTTGTTTAGCTAAATTGACCGATTTACCAATAACGGGACGTTGTTCAACACTCACATTGCCCAGTTCTTTCAGGTAAGCAGTAATCTTGCCCTTCTTACCCAAATATTCAACACGAACGACTTCCAAGACGGCATTTTTATCTGCATGAGCAATTGCATCTTTTGCAGTTGCAACAATGTCATTTAATGCCTGTAACTGCGAGTCAAGCTCAGCCATACTATTCTCACCTGAAAATTGATTACTACAAATAAAAAAGGGCCGTCGTAACGGCCCTTTTCTCTATCAACACACTGCTATATTACTTGATAATATTAAGTAAGACAGTATTACTCAGCTAAAGCCGCTTTCGCTTTTTCAGCGATAACAGCAAATGCTGCTGAGTCATGCATTGCGATATCAGCAAGTACTTTACGATCGATTACGATATTTGCTTTTTTCAAGCCATTAATCATACGACTGTAAGACATTCCACATTCACGTGCACCAGCGTTGATACGTGCAATCCATAAAGTACGGAAAGTACGTTTTTTCTGACGACGATCGCGGTATGCGTATTGTCCTGCTTTCGTGATAGCTTGAATAGCTACACGATATACATTTTTACGACGACCTTGATAGCCTTTGGCCTGATCGATAACTTTTTTATGTCGCGCATGAGCGACTACACCACGTTTAACTCTTGGCATGAGATAACTCCTTAATAATTATAGATTTGGCAACATTTTACGAACTGATCGATGATCGGCTTTACAAACCATCAATGTCGAACGCAATTGGCGTTTCCGCTTTGTGCTCTTCTTAGTAAGGATGTGGCTGGTAAACGCTTGTGAGCGTTTAAACTTACCGCTACCAGTAAGTTTGAAGCGCTTTGCAGCACCTCTATGTGTTTTTAATTTTGGCATTATTTCGAACTCCGCATTCGTATTTTATTAAATTAATTTATTTTTTACTTGGTGCTAAAACCATAATCATTTGACGTCCTTCTTTCTTAGGGCGTTGTTCGACGATAGACAGTTCTTTAAGATCTTCAGCTACTCGTTCAAGTAACTTTAATCCTAAGTCCTGATGCGCCATTTCACGTCCACGAAATCTAAGACTAACTTTAGTTTTATTACCCTCTTCCAAGAAACGTATCAGGTTGCGTAGTTTTACCCGATAATCCCCCTCTTCTGTGCCCGGTCTGAACTTAATCTCCTTGACCACAATTTGTTTTTGTTTCTTTTTAGCAATTGCTTTTTGCTTATTAGTCTCAAATACAAATTTACCGTAATCCATAATACGGCATACCGGTGGAGTTGCTTGTGCAGATATCTCCACCAAATCCAACTCTGCTTCTTCAGCAAGTGTTCTAGCTTGCGCTAGTGGCACTACGCCTAATTGCTCACCATCTGCGCCCGTTAGGCGAACTTCTCTGGCGGTTATTTCACCATTCAGTTTTTTATCATCAGTAGCGATTGCGTTAATCCTCTAAAATAATTCGGCCGCGGCCAGCAATATCAGTCCCTAAGGTACTGACAAAATCATCAAGTGTCATAACACCCAAATCGTCACCCTTACGAGTTCGTACTGCCACGGAGTTTTCTTGTGCTTCACGATCCCCAAGTATAATCAGATAAGGAACGCGGCGCAATGTGTGTTCACGTATTTTAAAGCCTATCTTCTCATTTCTCAAGTCTATATCAGCTCTGAAACCTTTATTTTGTAATTCTTTGGTGATTTTTTTGGCATATTCAGATTGATTCTGACTAATTCCCATCACTACAACTTGACGCGGCGCTAACCAAGTAGGGAAAGATCCAGCGTATTCTTCTATTAAAATACCAATAAATCTTTCTAATGATCCAAGAATTGCACGATGCAACATCACCGGCACTTGCTTGCTACCATCGTCTGCTACATAAGCGGCATCTAAGCGGCCAGGCATTGAGAAATCAACCTGTATAGTACCGCACTGCCACACTCGACCGAGACAATCTTTTAATGAGAACTCAATTTTGGGACCATAAAAAGCACCTTCACCAGGTTGCAAATCCCATGCTAAACCTTTGTCATTTAGAGCGCGTTCAAGTGCGTGTTCGGCTTTATCCCATACCTCGTCACTGCCAACACGGTTTTCTGGTCTAGTAGATAATTTAACGATAATTTCATTAAAGCCAAAGTCAGCATATACATCTTTCAACAAATCCATAAATGTTGATACTTCAGACTGAATTTGATCTTCAGTACAGAAAATGTGCGCATCATCTTGGGTAAAACTACGTAAACGCATCAAGCCATGCAAAGTACCTGATGGTTCATTACGGTGACATGATCCAAACTCTGCCATCCGTAATGGTAAGTCTCGGTAACTTTTTAAACCTTGATTGAATATTTGCACATGGCATGGGCAGTTCATCGGTTTAATTGCATAATCGCGATTATCCGAATGGGTTGTAAAAATCATGTCACCAAACTTATCCCAGTGACCTGACTTTTCCCACAATGAACGGTCCACAACTTGTGGCGTACGTACTTCTTGATAATCATTTTTTTGCAAAACATCACGAATATAATTTTCTACTTCGCGATAAATCCGCCAGCCGTTATCATGCCAAAACACCATTCCTGATGCCTCTTCCTGATGATGGAATAAGTCGAGTGTTTTACCAATCTTACGATGATCACGTTTTTCAGCTTCTTCCAGACGGAAAAGGTACTGTTTTAATGCTTTTTTATCTGTCCAAGCTGTGCCATAGATACGCTGTAACATCTCATTATCTGAGTTGCCGCGCCAATATGCGCCGGCAAGCTTCATCAATTTGAATGCTTTTAATTTACCTGTACTAGGTACATGTGGACCACGACACAAGTCAATGAAATCACCTTGTCCGTATAACGATAATGTTTGTCCTGTAGGAATATCTTCTAAAATCTCGGCCTTATAAGCTTCACCCATATTACGAAATTTTTCGATACCTGCTTCACGCGATACTTCTTGACGAATAATTGGCAAGTCTTGTTTCACCAATTCTTCCATCCGTTTTTCAATACTGGTTAAATCTTCTGGTGTGAAACCTTTGGCATAAGAAAAATCATAGTAAAAGCCGTTTTCAATCACAGGGCCAATTGTCACTTGGGCTTCTGGAAATAACTGTTTCACAGCTTGCGCCATCAGATGCGAGGTCGAATGACGAATAATATCTAGTCCTTCTTCATCTCTTTCTGTAATGATCGCAATATCAGCATCTTGCTCAATAATATGGGATGTATCAACCAATTGATTATTGACCTTGCCGGCCAAAGCCGCACGGGCTAAACCAGCGCCAATATCGTTGGCAATATCAAAGATAGAAACGGGTTGATCAAACTGGCGTTGACCGCCATCAGGAAGCGTTACAGTAATCATGTGATTTTATTCCGGTTGTGGCCGATACAAAGGGCCGTAAAAACCAAAAAAGCACCCGAAGGTGCTTTCTATAATTCGGCTGGTAGGCACGAGTGGATTCGAACCACCGACCCCTACCATGTCAAGGTAGTGCTCTAACCAACTGAGCTACGCGCCTGCCGTTAAGCGATGGAATTATACAGCCCTTAATATTTTACGCAAGCGAAAAATATTGTCTAAAACGTAGTCATTGTCTAGCTCAAACACAAGCTACAAATTAAAGGGGCTTAATGTTGCTGCTATTTTAAAAACAAATCATAAGCGGGATTATCGGATTCTTGCCAATGTTGGTAGCCCAATGCATCCAAAAAGCCCTGAAAATCAGCTTGTTCATCATCAGGCACTTGCACCCCAACTAAAACACGACCATAGGCAGCACCGTGGTTACGATAATGAAATAAACTGATATTCCAACGTTGGCCTATACGAGTTAAAAACCGTAATAACGCGCCAGGTCGTTCAGGGAATTCAAAGCGAAATAATCGTTCATTTTCAACTTGCGGCGCATGACCGCCCACCATGTATCGCACATGTAGTTTTGCCATTTCATTGTCACTGAAATCTGTCCATTGATAACCCGCCTTCTCAAGACTGGCAAACAAAGCCTGACGTTCGTTATCGCCCCCCGTTAACCTAACACCCACAAATACTTGTGCTTGCTGCTTATCAGCATAGCGATAGTTAAACTCTGTTATTCCTCGGTCTGATAATGCTTGGCAAAACATTTGAAAACTACCTGGCTGCTCATCGATTGTAACTGCAAATAACACTTCACGTCGCTCGCCTAACTCAGCTCTTTCAGCCACATGGCGTAGACGATCAAAATTGATATTTGCTCCGCTATCAATCACAACCACATGTTCATTCGTCAGTTTTTCACGGGCAAGATATTTTTTTGCCCCTGCAACAGCGAGTGCACCTGAAGGCTCGGCAATCGAGCGCGTGTCATCAAAAATATCCATGATTGCAGCGCATAGTTCGTCACTATCCACTACGACTACTTCATCTACCGTTTCACGGGCAATTCTGAATGGTTCTGCACCCACCTGCCGCACAGCAGTACCATCAGCAAACAGACCAACTTGGTCCAGCACCACGCGTTCACCAGCTTCTAATGCTGCTTTTAAACTTGCCGCATCGGCAGGTTCAACACCGATAATTTTTATTTCAGGCCAGAAAGCCTTTATATAAGCGGCGATTCCCGCAATAAGCCCACCACCACCAACCGGGACAAAAATCGCATGCAATGGGTCAGGATGTTGTCGCATAATTTCCATAGCGATAGTGCCTTGGCCAGCAATCACTTCAGGATCATCATAAGGATGAATGAAAGTACGGTCTTGCTCCTTGACTATGTTCATAGCATAGGCGTAAGCCTCATCATAGCTATTGCCATGTAAGATAATCTCAGCGCCATAGGATCGCACTGCTTCAATCTTAATCGGTGGTGTCGTTTTCGGCATAACAATAATGGCAGAAATGCCCATTTTTTCTGCTGATAGCGCTACACCTTGTGCATGATTACCGGCAGATGCGGCAACTACGCCGTGTACGCGTTCTTCCGCAGACAATTGACTCATCCGGTTATATGCGCCACGCAATTTGAATGAGAATACCGGCTGTAAATCTTCACGTTTTAGCAGTACAGTATTATTCGTTTTCTTAGATAATCGCGGCATAATGTCGAGCGGCGTTTCAATGGCCACGTCATATACGCGCGCTTTCAGGATTTTTTCGACATATTCAGTCAGCATGACCACACAATTCTTCACTATAATTAATCAATAATAGTGCTTACGTTAACACTGCCGCTCATTTATCTCTATAATTGGCGGGATAATTTACCAAATTAAATAATTAAGGAATATGTAATGACTGCTGATGAAATGAAGAAACAAGCTGCTTATGCTGCACTAGAGCACATTGATACAAGTGGCATCGTGGGCGTGGGTACTGGTTCAACGGTTAATCATTTTATTGACGCCTTAGCGACCATTAAACATAAAATTGAAGGTGCTGTTTCTAGCTCAATCGTTTCTACGGAACGCCTAGAAGCTCACGGCATACAAGTATTTGATTTAAATTCAGCCGGTCAGATCGCAATTTATGTTGATGGCGCCGATGAATCTAACCATAACTTGCAATTGATTAAAGGTGGTGGTGGTGCATTAACCCGCGAAAAAATCATCGCAGCTGCTAGTGATAAATTTGTCTGCATCGCTGATGAAAGTAAATTAGTCGATATTTTAGGTACATTCCCGTTGCCAGTTGAAGTAGTACCAATGGCGCGTAGTTATGTGGCGCGTGAAATTGTCAAAATGGGCGGTCAGCCTGTTTACCGTGAAGGTTTCATTACAGATAACAGTAATGTCATTTTAGATGTTCACGGCTGGGAAATCATGGAGCCGATTAACTTAGAAAAAGAATTGAATAATATTGTTGGTGTCGTTTCCAACGGTTTATTTGCAATGCGCCCTGCTGATGTATTGCTATTGGGTAGCGAAAGCGGTACAAAAACAGTTTATGCCAAATAGGCTAGACTTTTAAGATAGCCTCACACTTTCTAGTGTGAGGTATCTCTCCTTCACAAAAGTAGTAATTAAAACGCCATGTTTAAACCTTTAAGTGTCTACATCGGTTTGCGGTATACCCGCGCCAAACGTCGTGATCACTTCATTTCATTCATATCGCTATCCTCCATGCTTGGCGTTGCTCTAGGTGTAGCAGCATTAATCACGGTTTTATCAGTGATGAATGGTTTTGAAAAAGAATTACGTACTCGTATTTTAGGTATGACTTCACACGCCTTTATTACGGGCGCTAATGGCACTCTTAAAGACTGGCAAAGCTTACAAGGCTTAATTGCGGATCGTCCTCACGTCATTGATTCTGCGCCATTCGTTGAAGGTCAAGCGATGCTGAGTCAAGGTAGCCGTGTTCGTGGCACGCAAATC
>CAXBIM010000005.1:0-77346 GCA_963975785.1 uncultured Methylophaga sp. | reverse complement strand
CGTTTTCTTAATATGACTATCGGAATTAAAGATGTAGCGCGAATAGCGGGTGTTTCACCTTCTTCGGTTTCTAGGGCCTTAGGTAATGGGCCTATAAGCGAGAAAGTGCGAGAGCATGTGCTTAAAGTGGTAAAAGAGACGGGATATAGGCCGAATATGGCGGCAAGACGCTTACGCTCAAACCGCACTAAAACGATAGGATTGATCGTCGCAGATCTTGGAAACCCGTTTTTTACGGCCATAACTCAAGCTGTTGAGTCAGCCGCCTATCAAGCGGGCATGCGAGTCATGTTTTGTAATACGAGTGAAGATCCTGAGCGTGAAGAAATGTATCTCAAATTCATGCAAGAAGAACGGGTTTCAGGATTGATTTTAGCCCCGACAACGCAGGGATTGAAGTCGTTGAGTAAATTGAATTTTGACTTTCCTTTAGTGCTAATTGATCGTGCTAGACAAAAAGAAAAATTCGACGTTGTGGTGTTGGATAACCAAACCGCTGCTAAAGATCTTGTTATTCATCTACATAACCAAGGCTATCAGCGTATTGGTGGTTTATTTGGCGCGACGAGTATTACCGGAGAAGAACGTAAAAATGGTTATATTGATGCGATGCAGTCATTAAATATTGAGCCTGATATTCGCAGTGTCCCTGCTACGGCTGATGCCGCCCAAAAAGCGCTTGAAGCTTGGTTCATCGAACCTAATAGGCCAGAGGCGGTTATTCTCAGTAATAGTTTGTTTACTCGTTCGGCATTAATGGCTGCACGCGCTACAGGTTTGCGTATTCCTCAGGATATTGCCATTGCAGGTTTTGATGATGAACCCTGGTCATCATTAGTTGATCCAGGTATTACTGTTATACGGCAACCTGTTGAAATAATGGGAAAAGAAGCTGTTTCTGCACTTATTCAACGTCTTGAAACGCCTGATGCACCAGTACGTCGCCTTGTACTTTCTGGTGAATGTGTGATTCGTGCTTCAAGTCGGAGACTGTAAGTGTTATCTAAATATATATGCGACATTCTGTCGCCTTAATTAAAGCTAATGCCGGTGGTGATGCTGGTATTGGTATGACTAGTTAAAATTTAATCTATGTAAGCCTAATTCAAAGGATCACCTTATGTCAGATATTGGAAAATCGATAAAACAATTTATTATTGAACAGCAACATCGTCAGGCTGACTTAAAAACCGACGATATAGCAGGTCTGGTTAGTGATATAGCTGGTGCCTGTAAAAAAATAGCTCAGCTTGTTAATCGTAGTGGAATCACGGGAATCGGTGGTACTGCGGATTCTGAAAACGTACAAGGCGAAGTCCAGAAAAAACTCGATATCATCACCAATGATGTCATGGTTGAACACCTGAACTGCAATGGTCATCTCGCAGCGATGGTCTCTGAGGAAATAGAAGAAATCATTCAAATTCCCGATCAACTGCCTAAGGGGAAATACCTTATTACTTTTGATCCTCTCGATGGCTCGTCCAATATCGACATTAATCTCTCTGTCGGTACTATCTTCTCAATATTACGTTGTCCAGAAGGCATAGCTCAGCCAAACGCAGAGGACTTTATGCAAGCAGGTACCGAGCAAGTGTGCGCTGGTTTTTGTGTTTATGGTCCTGCAACCATGATGATTCTCACCACGGGTGATGGTGTTAATGGTTTTACCCTTGATAGTGATATTGGTGAGTTTGTGTTGACTCACCCTAATATGACCATTCCAGAAGACACCGCTGAATTTGCCGTTAATATGTCGAATCAACGTTTCTGGGAAACACCAGTGCAACGCTATATTGAAGAATGTATCCAAGGTGTGGATGGTAACCGAGAAAAGAATTTCAATATGCGTTGGGTCGCGTCTATGGTGTCTGAGGTCTACCGTGTACTGACACGTGGTGGTATTTTCCTATATCCATTCGATACCAAATCAACCACTCAGGGTGGCAAATTACGCCTGATGTATGAAGCCAGCCCGATGAGTTTTATTGTTGAACAAGCAGGCGGTATAAGCTCAACGGGATATGAGCGGATTATGGATATGAAACCCACAGATATTCATCAACGTGTGCCTGTTATTTTAGGCTCTAAAAATGAAGTAGAGCGTGTGATTGGATATCACGCAGAAATATAACCTGAAGAAAAGGTGGTTATCTAATGGGTAAAAAAATAAATAAAGATACGACCTTATGCATTTCACTCGCAGCAAGACCCAGCAATTTTGGTACACGCTTTCATAACTATTTATATGAAGCATTAGATATTAACTTTGTTTATAAAGCGTTCACTACGCCAGATCTAAGTGCTGCTATCACAGGTATCCGCGGCCTTAATATTCGCGGTTGTGGCGTATCAATGCCTTATAAGGAAGCTTGCATTAACATGGTTGATGAGCTTGATGACTCCGCTAAGGCAGTCAATTCCGTCAATACGATTGTTAATACTAATGGTTATTTAAAAGCATATAACACCGATTATATTGCCATTGCTAAATTGCTTGCACAATATCAGATATCGAAAGATCTCATTTTTGCTGTGAAAGGCAGTGGCGGTATGGCTAAAGCAGTTGTGTTTGCTCTTAAAAATGCAGGATTTAGTAAAGGTTATATCGTTGCAAAAAATCCAGTAACGGGTAAAGAATTAGCTGATGTGAGTGGTTTTGAATGGCGAACTGAGATTGGGAACTATGATGCCGACATCTTAATAAATGCCAGTCCCATAGGCATGACGGGGGGCGATGATGCACAGGGTTTGGCTTTTAATGAAGCAAGTATAATTCATGCACAAATAATTTTTGATGTGGTTGCCTTACCATCTGAGACGCCTTTGCTTAGCTATGCAAAAAAACAGGGTAAAACGGTTATTAGCGGTTCAGAGGTATTTGCCATACAGGCCTTAGAACAATTTACGCTATATACAGATATCCGCCCGAACGATGAGCTATTTCAGCTAGCGGCGGCTTATTCAAGAGCGTAATGTACTGTTTCTTCTTGCGAGAGTAATTAATCACGCTATATTCTAGAGTTAATGACATGGCTGTCCGTATTATGAACTGTAAATAAACATTCGTTACCAAACTAACAATTTGATTACAATAAAAACAATAAGTTCATTGAGGAATACTTAAACAATGTTACCTAACAAATCCGTCGCCACTATCGGAATTTTGTCATGACGCCCAAAAGACGCCGTGTTCTCCAAGCAATCTTGTATGAAGTCTTTGCTATTGCCTTTGTTGGCCCGATATTGAGTATCCTTTTCGACGAATCGCTGGCATCAACTTTTGGTCTTGCGATTGTTTTATCTAGTGTTGCACTCGGATGGAACTATGTATTCAATACTATCTTCGAGCGTTGGGAATCTCGGCAAATCGCTAGAGGTAGAACATTTACACGACGTCTATTACACGGAATTGGCTTTGAAGGTGGCCTTGTTATAATCCTGATTCCAGTCGTGGCCCTTTGGTTAAATATCTCTGCTCTTAATGCATTCTTGGCTAATGCTGGCCTATTGGCATTCTTTTTCATCTATGCCATTGCTTTCACTTGGGCCTTCGATTGGATCTTCGGCCTTCCAACATCTGCGGCGAAAAAGGGCGATGATTAGCCTGTTGTCCATAAATTATGGCTTGACCAAAATGTAACAAAACCAACCACCTTAGGGTGGTTTTTTTATGTCTATAACATTCTTTTGCGTGTCATTAAGTGACAAGTTTGTAACAAAATAATGAAGTGCACGTCTACGTTTTAGCTTGGTTACAAAAACGTAATTATCAATCAAGCTTTAGGTAAATCGTACATTAATTGAGGTAATGAATATGAGTATGCTCAAAAATTCGACAGGTATCGCTTTAGCAATAGCGGCAGCAAGTTTGATTGGTTGTGCAAGCACATCTGAAACAAAAACAGCGAGTGCAGAAGAATTAGTACATTGTTATGGCGTTAATAAATGTGGTGGTCATAACGACTGTAAAACAGCAAACAATGCCTGTAAGGGACAAGCATCTTGTAAAGGCCAAGGCTTTGTTGCTGTTACTGAAAAAGCATGTGATGACATTGGTGGTACTGTAGGTAAGTAAATATTATTTTTTAAATGAATTAATATTTGTAAAGGTAACGTCGTATTTGTAACCGTCTCACAAATGCGACGTTTTCTTTTATAGCACGTAGTGTCGGGTAAAATAGGAAATTGAGTGATGGAACGTCCTTTTTTGGGTTTTGGTTTAGGTTTACGTACTGATCATTATCAATATGTTATTGAGAATAAACCCCAAGTAGATTGGTTTGAAATTATTTCTGAGAACTATATGGTTCCTGGGGGAAAACCGCTGGCAAATTTAGATAAAATTCGCCACGATTACCCAATCGTTATGCATGGTGTGTCCATGTCTATTGGTAGTACCGACCCCTTAAATAAAAGCTATTTAAAGAAACTCAAAAAATTAATTGATAGAGTCGAACCTCATTGGATTTCTGATCACTTGTGCTGGACTTCAGTTAACCAAATTAATAGCCACGATTTATTGCCTCTGCCCTATGACGAGACAACTATTGAGCATATTGTCGAGCGAATAAAGCAAGTTCAGGATATCTTGGGAAGGCAAATGTTAATTGAGAACTTGTCGAGTTATGTGACTTACAATGATTCCGAAATGCCAGAATGGGAATTTGTAAACGAAATAGCTAAGCGTGCAGATTGCTACCTTTTACTTGATATCAACAATATATTTGTCAGTGCCAATAATCATCACTATGAACCACAGAATTATGTTGATGGCATTGATAGTGATCGTGTAATGCAATTTCATCTGGCTGGACATAGTTATAACGGTAATATGATTATTGATACCCACGACCATGATGTATGTGATCCAGTTTGGGATTTATATGGCTATGCATTAGAGCGTTTTGGTGCCGTGAGTACAATGATTGAACGAGATGACAATATTCCTCCATTCATGACCTTACGAGATGAACTTGCGATTGCAGAAAAAATTGCAGGCAAGGTACTCACAAAAGAGCAACTACAACTGACTAGTGGGACTTTTTTAAAGGGGGCACTTTAATGTCGAACTTACATGAACTGCAGCATCGATTTATGGACTACTTATTAGCCAAATCAACAGCAGTAGTAAATGATATTCAATCAACACCGGTGCTAGACGCAAAAGATCGGCTTGATATTTATGCTTCGGCCTATAAATTGAGATTAAAAGAAGCGATCACAACAGATTACGACAAACTAGCAAGCTATTTGGGCGATGAACAGTTTGACCAATTGATGGAACAATACATTGTCCAGTATCCGTCTCATACCGACAGCCTACGTTACTTTAGTGTAAATTTACCTGAATTAGTAAGAGATGAATCACCGTTTAACGAAGTAAAAGAGTTATATGAAATAGCGTCTATAGAACGTGCTTTTGCGAATAGTTTTGATGCCAAAGATTTGCCGTTTACTACAATTACAGAGTTAGCGAGCCTACCCGCAACAGCATGGGGAGCTTTACAGTTTAAGGTTCAAGACTCATTACAACTACTTAATTTGAGATACAATAGCTTTCCTATATGGAAGGCGCTCTCTGATGAAATTACTCCTCCAAAAGCAGAGATGGCAGAGCCTACGGAGTGGGTATTGTGGCGTCGTTCAAACCTTGTTAGCCACTATCGAGTGTTGTCGAAAGAAGAGAGCGTACTGATTAGATTAGCCATCAACGGTGAGTCATTCTCCGTTATGTGTGAGAGTTTACTTGATTATTATAGTGAAGAAGAGATACCCATGAAGGCGGTTGGTTACTTGCAGTCATGGATTCAGGAAGAAATGTTGTCAGGGTTGTCCTACTAAAAGCGGTTTTCGAGTGACCTATAAGGACTGACCTAAAAATCAATTGATTATCATTTAGCCAGACTTCGTAAAAAAATAAAATACTGGAATATCATCAGAAACAACGATTAGTCAGACAATTGCCTATCTGTCCGTTAATAGTGTTTCAAAACGCCATGAAGTCAGTAAAGCAATGATTTGTTACTGAGTTCAAACCCAATAATTTCCCACGCGCGTCAAATCAGAATACCTTGAGAAGAAAATATAGAAAAATACTATATGTAGGACAATAAGTTTTCTTCTTACGCAGAGTAGATAGTTTTTTGAACACATTCATTTAAAAGACAAAAATATGTTCTATATTTTAATTAGATAAGAATAAGGTTAGTTACGCTAACAACTCGGTCATTAACTGCTTCCTTGAGTTATAGTGACCGCATATCTAACAACAGAAAGAAAGGACTGTGACGGAATCTACATTTTATGCCCACACATCTACTGGAAGTAAAAGTGCTATTTTCACATTCATAGCAACCTTTATTGCCTGCTTGTTTTTGCTTGATAATTCTGCAGACCCATTTACGGGACTGATTTTTATTTTTGTTGGAATGTTTACGGTCTCAGTTGCCATTGCAATGCCTTTTTATTTTTACAAAAAGCAGCATCTCAAGATGTATTCTGTTATCTCAATGATAGAATTTCTGGTGACAATTTTTCTAACAGTTATGGTCTTTTCATATTTCTTTACAAATCTGTTCGATGTTACGACTACCGCTAGCCCGTCTGACACTGATACCCCTTATATTGTTACGTGTAACGAGCCTATTCCAAGGTTCACTTTAGGTATAGGTATAATTCCTAGCAAGGCTCAGGCTGATGCGATTTGCTCTTGTATATGGAAAGAGCTGTCACCATTAGACAAGAATTTATCAGCATCACTCACTAGAAATGAGGGACACGATGTACCTGAAGGGCAATTAAGACTATTCAATTCTAAGCTCAGCGTAGCAACGGAGTCCTGCAAGATTGATGGTTTATAGCTAGGCTAAAATAACTCCGCCACCATTATAGTCACTGCTTCCATAGGCTAAAGCTGGATTAGGTCAGCTACTTTTATTTAAATTGAACCCTCGCTTACGTACTGATAAAGATCAATCTATTAACGAACACATAAATGCTCTTGCTGACTTAGTCATTCTCTGTCAGAGTCAGCAATTAGCGCCGTAATAACATACAAGGCTGGCTGGGTAATTACTGCTTCCCCTTCACAATTTAGCTACTTTGAAAATGCATAAATGGAATAAAACATGAAGAATATTTCAAAAGAAGAACGAATAAAAGGTGCTTTTTTTGGTGCTATAGTCGGTGATGCACTTTGCCTTGGAAGCCATTACGAGTATGACGCTAAAAAAATATATAAAGCTTATGGCAATAAACCTATAGAAAAATTCATGTCACCAGGTGAGATGATGGGTGGCCAAACACACGGCATTGGCTGGGGAGAGCGTAACTACCATCCAGGTAAAAAGGCAGGAGGGACAACTGATGCTGGAGACTACAATATCTTGGTATTAGAGTATTTGGCATCTCTTTCAGATAGTCCCCAACCTTTTAATGTAACAAACATGATTCCTCACTGGATGAAACGTCTTGAAAACGGCTGGGGGTCATGGATCTGTACTATGACTAAAGAGACTTATGGACAAGTAAGACAAGGCGTGCCTGTTGAGCGTCTTGGTGGCATTTCTAACGCGATGGCAATACGTCATGCAGCAGCACATGCCTATTACGGTACAGAAGATGAAGTAGTAGATGTTGCAAGAAAAAGCATGTTCACGCATAGAGATGTTCATGCATTAGGTGGCGGCGAGTTTTTCGCTCGTGTCACCCATCGTGTAATTAACAAAGAGACGCCATCTAATGCAATTGAGTCTGTTGCTTTAGAAATGGGCGGCTTTTTTCAGGATAAAGTTGCTCAAGCAATTGCAAAAGTAAAAGAAGTTATTGATGAAAAGTCGGCACTTTCGCAAGAGAAGTTTGCTGATGATCTTGCCATTACAAGCATGGCAAGACTATGGGACATAGGTCGCTCAGAACCGATAAAAGTAGGCAAAGCAAGTCCTACTGAGGGAACGCTACCTGGCGCTGTCTACTTCATACTAAAATATGAAAATGAGGAAGATGGACTAAAAAAAGCACTACAAGCAAATACCATGGTTGGTGGGGACAATGCTTCAAGGGCAATTGCTATCGGCATGGTTCTTGGTGCATACAAGGGTGTAAATGCGATTCCATTAGCGTGGAAAGAGACATTGGATGAATGGGGTTATTGTGAAGAAATGCTAAATGGACTTCCGTTACTTAAATAAAAAAGTCGTTAAACAAATGATTGCTTTGGGCACAGAGCTACACTCCATTACAATTTGTGAAGACAAGGGAAATAAGACGATATAATAATTCCTTAGTTTTATTTTAAGTTAGCATTACACTTCTCCAAACCCACTGCTAGAGGCAAAACCGTGACCCCATTGGGCCTACCTGTTGAAGATATTTTAGATAGTCTTAAGCAACAATTATCTGAGCGACATGAAGTTGTACTGGAAGCTCCACCAGGCGCGGGTAAAACGACCTTAGTCCCGCTTGCGTTGATGGGGGAACCTTGGCTGAAGCACAGAAAAATTCTAATGTTAGAGCCGCGAAGAATAGCCACTCGATCTGCCGCGTATCGCATGGCTAGCCTTTTGAATGAAAGTCCTGGGAAAATGATTGGTTATCGTATGCGTTTAGATACCAAAGTCTCCAAGCAAACGAAGGTGGAAGTGATCACTGAGGGTATTCTTACCCGAATGTTACAGAATGACCCATCGTTAGATGAAGTGGGCTTGGTGATCTTTGATGAATTTCACGAACGCAGTTTAGATTCTGATTTAGCACTTAGTTTGTGCCTTAAGGGTCGTGCTTTGTTTAGAGATGAGCAGAACCCGTTAAAAATATTGGTTATGTCTGCCACGCTCGATAGCAACGCTATATCAAAATTGCTAGGGGATGCGCCTGTTGTAAAAAGTGAGGGTAGGACTTACCCCGTCGATATTATTTACGGCCATGCCATGCAAGCCAAGGAGCGTATCATTGATCGTATGGTCGCTACTATTAAACATGCCATTAATGATAATCCAAATAGTAGCCTGCTGGCTTTTTTACCCGGACAGGGTGAAATTCGACGTGTTGCTGATGAGCTTTCGAACTGGATTTTTGATAGGAAGTTAAAAGGTATTCATCTGTATCCGCTCTATGGAAACCTATCAATTGAAGAGCAACAACAGGCCATAGCGCCATTAAACGGTCAACAATCAAACGATCAGAAAATTGTATTGGCTACCAATATTGCTGAAACCAGCCTCACCATTGATGGCGTTGACGTCGTGGTCGATTGTGGCCTAGTGAAGGAAGCAAAATTTAATCCGGCCATTGGTATGACGGGTTTACATACAGTTAAAATTTCGCAAGCATCTAGTATACAAAGAGCGGGACGAGCAGGGCGGCTAAGGCCCGGGAAATGTTACCGGCTATGGTCGGCCGAACAACAGCAACAACTGACAGTTCACAGCATGGCTGAAATTCTAAATGCCGACCTGGCCCCGATGGCACTACAATTATTACAGTGGGGCGTAGATGACCCTGCCGAATTATCATGGATCGATCCACCGCCAAAAGGGTTATGGCAACAGGCAATGGATTTACTCCGTTCACTCGGTGCTATCAAACTCACAGCTAATGGCTATTTTCTTACCGAGCATGGTAATGCAATGACCTCACTACCTATACATCCAAGGCTTGCACATCTATTATTATGCGGCTCTCAAATCGGTTTTCTCAAACTAGCAGCTTTTCTCGCTAGTCTGTTATCTGATCGTGACCCTTTTAGCCGTGACAACGCAGATATTAGCTATCGTCTTGAACTCTTGAACGGCACGGCTAATTGTCCGCCAATACATCAGGGTTGGTTACGACGAACTCGTCAATTGGCACAAGAGTTCGAAAAACAGGCCGCTAAAGTAAAAGAACCTAGCAAATTAACGTATTTGATAACTGCTGAGCAATTGCCCGGATATCTACTTGCCTGTGCCTATCCTGATCGAATCGCACGCCGAAGGCATTCAGGTGGTTATCAACTTGCCAATGGCCGTAGTGCAAAGCTGATAGACCATCATCACCTTGCTAATAATGGATGGCTCGTAATTGCAGACATTTCAATTCAGCAGGGGGGACAAGGGGATGTTATACGCTCGGCTGTGAAGCTTGATGATGGGCTGTTTGATTCAGCTCTCAGCGATTTAATTGAATTAGAAACTATTGCCGAGTGGGATACGCAAACGAATCGATTTATTGCCGAAGAGCGGCAAAAGATTGGCATCTTAACATTACAGCGAACCCGCTTAAACACTGTACCTACGCAAGCAAAAAGTAAGGCGTTGATTCAGCATATCCGCAAGCAGGGACTTAGTCTTCTAGTCTGGATGCCAGAGCTAAAGCAATGGTGTGCCAGAGTATCACTGCTTCGATCTTTTGATGAGAAGAATGACTGGCCAGATTTTAGTGATGATGGGTTGCTTTCTACGCTGGAGGATTGGCTAGCGCCTTACCTTAACGAAGTGAATTTATTAAACGACTTCAAGAAGGTTAATTTAACTGAGATTCTGCATGCATTATTGCCTTGGGAAAAACAGCAGACACTCAATAATTTGGCTCCCACTCATTTAAAAGTACCCTCTGGTTCTAATATTCGCATCGACTATACCAAAAGCCCGCCTGTGTTGGCAGTGAAGTTACAGGAAATGTTTGGCTGCGAGCAAAGCCCAACTGTTATCGAAGGGAAAGTACCTCTGTTGATTCACCTATTGTCACCTGGGGGCAAACCGCTTCAAATAACGCAAGACCTCGCCGGTTTTTGGCGCTCTTCATATCACGATGTTAAAAAAGAAATGAAAGGGCGTTATCCCAAACACCCTTGGCCTGATGATCCACTAGTTGCACTTGCGACAAGGAAGACTAAAAGGCGGGTTTGATATATGTTGGTTTGAATTAAAGGGTCATTAACCATCTGTAGAATAGGATGGAAATAAAGTAATCTGTCAGAAAGCTGTTAGATAGCATGTGATTTTTATTGGGCACGGGTCTTTAGTGTTTACTACGCTAGCCATAATAATTACTGCCTGGTTACTGATAACCTGAATAGAAGAGAAGTGACTAACTCTGATTTAGATAGATGGCAAATTCACTCTCAAGCATACCCTATTAAGGTTCTGGAACCTTAGGCTCCCCAAAAACCATGAAAATCTGCAACGAATTTGGCACGTAAGCGACGAATGTTTCAAAGGTCTCTTGCGACCCCAAAGCCGACAGTTTAGGTTATAAATTTTAGGAAGGATCTCCTCATAATTTGATATAGTCAAAGCATGTTTGCCTTATTTCATAAAATGACACATGAAAACTATCGATTAGCCATTATTCAATACTTGGCTCTCGTAAGTATTTTAGTATTGATCCCTATGCTTCTCTACGACCTGTGGAAAGGAAGTTATAATTTGGCAATTGCTCTCGCGATAGTAATTGCCGGATTGGTTTGGGTATTTTATGGATGCTATAAGAACACAATTAAATTTGAAAGTGTTCAATGGGGTGTTATCCCATTACTTTCTATAATTGTGTTTTATGCGGTACAAACATTAGGCTTTAAAGCTTTGCTTTGGGTATACCCAAGTATCGTTGTTTTTTTCATTACGATACCAATGAAAAATGCATTAATTTTTAACCTAATATTTATATTTATATTTACTATTATTGGGAATGATTTAGCAGATCCTCAGCTTCTATTAAGGTTTCTAGTTACATCATTAGCTGTTTATGCGCTCGTTGCTATTTTTGTTACAGTTATTCAACGTCAACAAGAAACAATGCATTATGCCGCAATCACAGACCCACTGACCGAGTTATTAAACCGTAATACGTTATACGATTCTTTAACTGAAGCAATAAGGCAAAATGTTCGTGCCGATATACCAATGACCATTATTGCGATAGATCTCGACAATTTTAAAATTGTGAATGATGAATTTGGACATGATGCTGGCGATGAAGTAATTAGAAATACCGGTAAAATCTTATCCAATGGAAGCCGAACCACCGATAAAATTTTTAGGCTGGGAGGGGAAGAGTTTTTAATATTGCTTTTTAGCACTTCCGCTAAAGAAGCAATTACGAAAGCTGAGCAGCTAAGAAAAAAGTTTTTGGTATATGGAGGACATATGCCCTCAGCAAGTTTTGGCGTAGCAGAATATCGGAAAGGTGAGACGGTCACACAGTGGCACAAGCGAGCGGATATCAATCTATACAAAGCAAAAGAATTGGGCAGAGACAAGGTTTTCAGTGATTTAACTGATAATTAATTAGCTTACTTCTTGAAATACACTGAATATTTCCCGCTCTTTCCTGCCTCTCTCGAGAAGTCACAGTTACAGTCGCTACCTGGAATAATTTTCATAGTACAAAAACTTAACCTTGTTCATTAGCTAAAATAAATATTGACCGGCTACATTAAAAATGTAACTGTTATCTTGCACCATATAATCTTAATATTAGGGTGGTGATAACCAATGGTTACATTTTTTGATAAATATCATAGATCCCGCCACACCTTAAAAGATTAAATGCCAAAAAATATTTTCAAGATCGATATACAACTAACTTAATAACAGGTAAAGAGACTATGGATTGGTTGGTTGAAATATTTAAGTACCCAGATAGTAGTCAACTTATTACTGGGACATATGATTTAAAACTCGTCTTTTTATCCATTCTTACGGCGATTTTATCGTCATTCATGAGTTTACAAATTGTTTCATTTTCACAGGATTTTATCTCAAAATTCCAGCGTAAATTAGCCTTATTCGCAGGTAGTGTCGCGATGGGTACTGGCGTATGGTCAATGCACTTTATTGGCATGCTTACATTCAATATACACACACCCGTGACTTATCGTTGGGATATCACACTCGTATCCATATTACCAAGCATCATCGCCTCAGCTATCGCCCTTAATATTATCGCTAAACCTTCTATTAAAAATATTGACCTTATTGTAGGCGGGGTGCTCGTAGGTTCAGGTATTGGGGTTATGCACTATATGGGCATGGCTGCGATGCAAATGAGTCCCATGCTTCGCTATGATTTTAGTACTTTTTGTCTATCTATTATTGCCGCCGTGAGTCTTTCAATTGTGTCCTTGTGGATACGCTTTGGTTTAAGAATTTACACTGACTATAAACTTTCTGATTTGACGCTAAATATTGTCAGTGCCGTCATCATGGGTACAGCAATATCGACCATGCACTACATAGGTATGTTTGCAGCACGTTTTGTTGGACATCATGATATGCCGAGCATGAACAGCGTGGCTGATAACACTTTCCTGGCCTTTCAAGTTGCAGTTGTGACCTTGTTTGCTACGATATTTGTGCTTGGAATTCATCTACTCATCAAGTATCGAGCCCTCAGTGCAAAAGCCCGCAGTGACGAACAACGCCTACAGGCCATTATGAGTACCGCTATTCATGGCGTAGTAACGATTAATGCGAAGGGGGATATTACTACTACAAATCGTGCTATCACTCAGATTATAGGGTGGGATGAGCGAGAGCTGCTGGGGCAAAATATAACCATGTTATTACCTGATGACCACGCTAGTGAGTACAGCTCTTATTTGAATGATTATATGCGTACAAAAATAGCAAAACTAATTGGCGAAAAAGGCGGTGAAGTAAAAATTAAGCATAAAGATGGTCACAGGGTACCTATTCACCTTTCAATTGGCCATGTAAAGCTAGCTGAGGAAGATCTGTTTGTAGGCTTTATCTATGATATTAGTCAACGAGTAGCGATGGAAAAAGATCTTCGAGAAAAGGAAGAAAAATATCGTACCTTAATTGCAAATATTCCCGGCGCAGCCTATCGATGTCAAAGTGATAATAATTGGCAAATGCTCTTTGTCAGTCATGCGATTGAATCAATAACAGGCTATACCGTCCCAGAGTTTTTATCGACCGAAAATGATATCTCTTTTGGTAATATTATCCATCCAGATGACACCAATCTTACAGAAAGCATTCTCGTTGAAGCGGGCAAGTTTCAAATTGAATATCGTATTTTTCATCAGGATGGAAGTACACGCTGGGTATTAGACGCCGGTGAATGTATAAAAGATGATAACGATCGCATCCTCTGGTTGGATGGTTTTATGATGGATATAACTGAGCGTAAGATAATGGAAACTCAGCTGTTATTAGAAAAAGAAAAAGCAGAACAAGCCGCCGCAACCAAAAGTAACTTTTTAGCGAATATGAGTCATGAAATCCGCACACCAATGAATGCCATTTTAGGGTTTAGTGAGATTTTATTAGAAGCCGATCTTACCCCGGTGCACCATAAACATTTATCGACAATCAGTAACTCTGCTCTTTCCTTATTACATCTAATTGACGATATTCTAGACAGTGCAAAAATAGAAAAAGATAAACTTATATTAGAGATGAGGCATTTTTCATTACATCAATTAGTCGATTTAGTTATCTCATCGATGTGGCTACAAGCACGAAAGAAATCATTAGACTTAAAATTTAATATCAATAATGAAATAACTGATTATTTTTATGGGGCTGAAGATCGCATAAGACAAGTACTTGTTAACTTACTGGGTAACGCGATTAAATTTACCCATAAAGGATACGTCGATCTAGATATTTATACTGAGCAACCTGGCTGGCTGACATTCAAAATCAGCGATACAGGGATAGGCGTTGCTCCTGAACGACTACAACAAATATTCGAACCGTTCACACAAGCAGATGCATCCATGACGCGTCGCTTTGGTGGCACAGGCTTAGGCACAACAATATGTAAACAATTAGTTGAGTTAATGGGGGGGGAAATCACCGCCAGTAGTATTGAAGGACAAGGCAGTTGTTTTAGCTTTAAAATTCCTCTTGCGCAAGGTCATGAAGATCAAGTGATACAGAAACAAACTCAAGTTGCAGCTTTAGAGCCAATGCGGCTATTAATCGCCGATGATATACCGCAGAACTTGGAATTGTTACAAGCATACTTTGAAAGTAATGGACATACTGTAACCCTTGCAAAGGATGGCCAGCATGCCCTTGACTCAATCAAGACTCAAGAATTTGATGTCATATTGATGGATGTTCAAATGCCTCAAATGGACGGGCACACTGCAAGTAAGGAAATCATTGCGTGGGAAAAGGATAATAAACAGAAACATACTCCAATAATTGCCGTTACAGCCAGTGTCTTAAATGAAGATAAAATAGCAGCTAAAGAAGCGGGGATGGATGGCTTTGCTAGTAAGCCCGTTAATTTTAATAAATTATGTATTGAAATTGCCAGAGTAACGGAGCGCACATTAAATTCGACATTAGCGGATCAACCTAAAATTGACTTCACAAGTTCGCTAATTAATGTCGAACAGGCCTTATCTCTATGGCAGAGTCCAGAAAAATATCTTTTCGAGTTACAGCGCTTTTTGCAGAATAATCAATCAATGCCAGAAGATCTAAATGCTTTATTAGTTGCGAATGAACCACTGAACCTTATAGGCAAAGCTCATGCTCTTCGAGGCGTGACTGCAAACTTAGCCATTAAGAAGTTAGAAGAGCAATTTCTATTACTTGAAGATAATATAAAATCGCATCAATTCCCTGCATCGACACTCATTATTGAACGCATAAAAGAATTAATACAGGAACTTCAGCATGAATGTTATCGTCTAGATCAACACATGAGCGGAAAGGTTAAGGCGCTTCAAGAAAAGTTTGATGATGAGTCATTTATACAAGCGATAGAAACACTTATTATTGTTGCTAAAGAAAATCGTTTTGACCAAGAAGCGCTTACAGCCTTAAAACTAAATGCAAGACCTAATGTGCAGCAGCAAGTTCTGACGATAGAGAATACCTTTGAAGATTTTGACTTCAATATTGCACTTAATTTACTTGATGACTTAAAAAGTAGCGCGGAGAAGGAGTCCTAATTGAGCACGTCAAAACACACACTTTTGCTGGTTGATGATGAACCTACAAACTTGCGCTTACTAAAACAAGTTCTGGAAAATGATTACTTGCTTACGTATGCTAAAAATGCAACTGAAGCAATTCATTTAGCTCAAAAAAACAAACCGGACCTTATTCTCATGGATATCATGATGCCTGAGGTATCAGGTATAGAAGCGTGTAAAATCTTAAAAAAGGATGATGCGACCAAAGCTATTCCTATTATATTTGTAACTGCGCTGAAAGATGAAATAGATGAGACTAAGGGGTTTGAAGCCGGTGCAGTAGATTATATTACCAAGCCAATTTCTCCTGCGATTGTAAAAGCACGGGTCAAAACACATCTATCACTCGTTCAGGTGGATGAACTTCGTAAAACTCGTCTCCAAGTGATACAGCGCTTAGGTAGAGCTTCTGAATACAAAGATAATGAGACCGGAACACATATTTTAAGAATGAGTCATTACTCCCAGGTTATCGCCTTAGCATATGGCTTTAGTCCTGAGCGGGCTGATGAGCTACTACATGCAGCGCCGATGCATGATATAGGGAAAATTGGCATACCAGATAGCATCATGATGAAGCCAGACAAGCTTACTGATGAAGAATTTAAAATAATGCAGCAACACCCACTCATTGGTTCTGAAATACTGGGAGACTGTGATTCGTCATTACTTAAGTTGGCAAGAATAGTATCACTGTACCATCATGAAAAATGGGATGGCCTAGGCTACCCTCATGGTTTAAAAGGAGAAGAGATTCCTATCGAAGGGCGTATTGTTGCTATAGCAGATGTTTTTGATGCACTGACATCAAAACGGCCCTATAAAGAAGCATGGCCGGTTGAACGAGCAATGGCTTATATCATAGAACAAAGTGGCGAACATTTTGACCCAAGAATAGTGGAAGTATTTCAACAGAGCTTAAATCAAATTTTACAGGTTAAAGCACGCTGGCCGGAGGACTAACCATTCTTTCAGCTAACGACCTCAATACTCCCAAGGTTTAATTGTATATTGTGGGGCGCGCGAACCCTAGCTGTCACTCATTACTCCAAGCTTATTTAGCATTGTTACATGAGCGGAAGTAGATTGTATTTTTAAAGTGAACACATTGTATTGAGTTTCATGGGTATTAAAACAAATGATGACTCTTAATACTGCATTGAAGTTGTAAATTTTAAAGCAACACTATTCTGAAAACCTCATAAGCAATCACCTTATTAGTATATTTGGTAATAACAAAATTAAAGCTTAAACCAGTGACCGTTTTTGGCACGTTAGCGACGAATGTTTCAAAGGTCTCTTGTCGGCCCATAGCGGACAGTCAGATTCTTAAATTTCTACAGTCTTATTAGTCATTATTCTTATAGTGATAAAGAAAATCCAGCAACTATGCGTGCGTCAATATCGGTTTGTTTACCATTCATATTCTCAACAACAGGTAAAGCAATTGATATAAAACCACCAAGCTTACCAGCACTTACTCTTAAGCCTGGTGCTATAAATAGTGCAGTACCACCAGAATGTTGTTCTGAAAGGCCGTCTATTTTATTTCTACGGCGAGTTTCACCGTTTAACTCGATGATGGCATCCCATTTTATAGCTGTTGAATCAGTATGAACATGATTATGCTCAGAATGGTCTTCGCCATTGAGTTGATATGTCATGGCAAGGTTATAACTTAGAATGTCACCAATTTCAGTTGATTGAGAGCCTTCATTCGTTTTGTTAAATAAAACATTTGCGTGGTAGCCAAATTTATCACGCACATGGCTAATTGCACCACCAATTAGATAGTCCCATGAACCTGTTCCTGGTTGAAATTCTGTTTCAAACCGATGACCAGCATCATCTTTGTCATCAGTTTCACCCGTTGGAGCTTTGATGCCTAAATGTATAGCAATATCTGTATTGTCTAATTTTAAAACACGATATTGGCTAAACAAAAGTATGTCACCTAGGCCTGATGAGTCGCCATGAGCATGAGCTTCAGCTTCACCGTCTTCAATTTCGCCTTCACGAATATTTTTTCGTTCTACATAAGGGAGTCTGATACTCACTGTGAGATCATCAGTAACACCGTAACCAACAGCCAAAGATGTATTGATAATTCTATCAACGCTATGAACGCCCTCAATACCTTGATCGGCATAATTAGCCAAATATTGGTCACTGAATGCATTATTTTCAATAACTTCAGTTCTGATGCCTGCCCCCCATGAACCTCCTTGCATCGTAGGAGCTGCAATGGTGATGATAGGACCAGATGCTTCATTACCAAATGCAACAGTAGGGTGGTCAGCTAAAACTGGCATAGTGACAATAAGTAATGGAATTAAAATAAGTTTGGTCATGGCGCTGCCTACAGTTGTAGTCATAAGAGACAACATTCTATACTTAGATTTTATTTTAAAAATAGGTTATTTAACTTAAAGCTGTGCTAAATGACCGATTGTTAGATCATTGAAACATGCTGTTTTACTTCCTCTAGCAGAATTAAGACGAATAGTTCAAAGGTCGATTGCCGAGCCGAAGCAGGCATTTGATTATGAAAAACTGCATGTTCAGCGCCAGAAATAATACTTAACAAAAACATCTTGAATGGATTTCCCCCTTGTTGCAGATAATGTGACAAGGGGGAAAATTGATTAATCTTAGAAATCCAAGCTTCCTTCCAAAATGAAGGAGCGACCTGGTGCAGGAAGTTTACCTACAGGACTGACATCAACACCTCTGAAATAGTATTCTTCATCCAATAGGTTGTTAGCTGACAATGCAATCTCAATGTTATTACCACCAACATTGAAATAACGACTCAATCTAGTGTTAACCAAAGTATATGCGGGCAATTTACCAGCACTGGCATTGCTCGTTTCAGCTTCAGTATTAGCTGAATCACTGTAGCTTTCACTTGCATTCAGGCCAGTGAGACTTGCTTGTCAAGCTCCAACATTGTATCCAAGGTGTGCACTAATATGATGCTCTGGTGCATTAGGCAGTTCGTTACCTTTTGTATCACCAGCAAAGTTGTTCAGTATCAAGATAGGTACACCCTAATAGGTGCGAGTTATCGGTACACTTTTTTCCCTTGAAACCCTTGCTTTCTGGTTCTGATTATTCTAATCTATCAGGCTCTAAGAGTTATAACGGTACAGTTGAAGGGAAGGTAATGAGTAAAGTAATTGGTTATATCAGGGTATCAAGTGTAGACCAGAACACAGAGAGACAGCTTGAAGGTCTTCACCTAGACATCATCTTTAAGGAGAAGGTTAGCGGTGCGACAAGAGAGCGACCACAGCTTGAAGAGATGCTAAGAAACCTAAGAGAAGGTGACTTGGTAATGGTTCATGACATATCACGGTTAGCGCGTAACCTTGGAGACCTGAAGAACATCATTGATGAGATAGTCGCTAAGGGTGCATCTGTTAAGTTCATCAAGGAAAGTCTTGAGTTCACTGGTGGTGATAGCCCAATGCAGAAGCTCATGCTAAATCTGTTGGGTTCATTCTATGAGTTTGAACGTGAGATGATCCGTGAGAGACAGCGTGAAGGTATTGCTAAGGCTAAGGAACGTGGCGTGTATAAAGGTCGTAAGCCTTCGGTTGATGCTGATGCTATTAGAAGACAGCTTGATGCTGGTACATCTATCAGAGAGACAGCAAAGAAGTTGAAGGTTGCGGCTTCTACTGTTCAGAGAGTGAAAAAAATGGCAGTTTATGAAGGCTAGAAATTTAAAGTGGGAAGGGCTGATTTAGACTAGGAGGTACAAAAAGTTATAAGTTAGTCTGAGTAATAGATGGAACGAGGATGAACAACGCTATTAAGGCCATAGTGTTCCATACTTTGTTTCATGGCGTTGTTGATAAGTGAGAAGCTTGGAATGCCAAGATCATAAATGATTGTATTAGTTGGGGAGCGCCATTTTTTGTATGAGTCAATTTTTGCAATCCAATTAGTTTCAGGACCTGGTAACGATATTGCGGAGTGTGTTAGCCACATGCTTTCACGAAGTTTTAATGATTGTTTCAGGGTATAAATAAGCCAACCATCAAGCTTTTGGAGTTGGTTATTATCATTTACCAGTGGATAAAAACTCATGAGCCCCCTAAAGTTAATTCTTTTAACATCGCCAAGACAATACTTTTTGAGTACAGAACTTGATAGACCTCCGTATAAGTAGCGTCTTAATTGGTTTAGCGTGACAATATAGTCTAAATCAATACCTACAAGCCTCTTGGTATTATATGTATGATTTTTTAGCGGCTGAATCAAGTTTGCATAGATTATGAAGCTTACTCTTTTTTTTATGGCGAGGACTTTAGAGTGCTTAATAGATATAGAGTTTAGGCTAATGTTGTAGCCAAGGTAGTTAATAGACTGTTTGCTTTGTATTTCACCTGTTCCATCTCTACTTAGTAATGAGATGCCTTCGGATTTTTTGATGTTAATAGGAACGGCCATTCGTTCACTGAACATTTTTATCAGCTCGTATGCGTCGACTACTTTTTGATAACTCTGGCTCCAAATAATAGTGTCATCAGCGTATCTTACAAAGCCAACCCCTGAACGTTCAAGAGCCTTGTCTAACTCGGTGCATACAAGGTTTGCTAAGAATAAAGATATTGACGTTCCTTGAGGAATGCCTCGTTCACGCTGGGGTAGTGAGAGTGTAGGGCTATACGTATCGGGTGTGGTCGACGATGAATTCAGAAAGGCTTTAATAACGCTCTTTTCTTGTGGCGTAGCTAAAATATCAAGACTTTCCATACAATCATATATGTAGGTATGGTTAATATTGTCGAAGAATTTCGAAAAATCAAATTCAGCAATGAAAACTCTATCTAGAGACTTCCAATCGTTATAGATATAACCAATTGCATCATGAGCGTGTCTGTCCTCTCTGTAGGCAAAAGCTTGAGAGTTAAGTTTGTGGAGGTTTTTTGCTAGGAGGCTTTTGTATACAAGCCTTGATAGTGCAGCATCGGGAAGTTGAAAAATATTCAGTACTCTTGTGGTTCCATCACTTTTGTTTATTGTGTGCCTGATTGCCGGCATAGGTTTATAGGCGTCTTCCTTGACCTGCTTTGTTATTGTGTGGGCATAACACTTAATACGCTTTGTCGACCTGACATAAAAAGGATTAAATCTTTTATCCACTCGCCAATATTCAGGAGTATGAACCTCTTTGTTGTAAGGCTTGTCATAGCGTTTAGTTTTTCTGGTTATCTCTTCATGGAGTGCATTAAGGTAATCGGAGTGTCGCTCTGTCAGCTTGTTACATTCATTTTTAATTGCACTAACTAAAGTAGACTTCATTTCTTTCTCCATAAGTGAGTTCTGGACTTCAACGAGAGGCTAGTCTAAAAAGTAGGTTCTCAACTTTGTGTTTAGTGTTGAGAGACACTATTCACACTTCGACATTCCCTTCACCTAGATGAAGGTAGAGGTCAATCAGACCCACCACTCTAATGTCGCTTGACACTATATAAACGAAGCCCAGAACAGGCTTAAGGTTACCTTGTTAATGATATAAAAAGAAGAGAAATCAGTATTTTTATGCCAGATTGCCAAGAAAAAGTCGGTAGTAACTTTTTTATTATATTGAAATTGGTCTTGAATTTAGGTTCGATTATGAGCTCTATGGTCAAACAAGTGGTTACTGATGTTAGCCATGTGTAGGGGCTTTTCTGTAGGGTATTCAGTGGATGCGTAAATTTAACTTTTATAAATCGCAAATAGATAATTGTGTTGGAAGGTTATTGCGTTGGGAGGAATCTATGGAGGTTTTAGATTGGTAACAAAAGTGGTAACACAAACAAAAAAACCCCATCGCAACTCATTGAATTACAAAGGGGTTTCATGTGTGGCGGAGAGTCAGGGATTCGAACCCTGGGAGGGGATAAACCCTCGCTGGTTTTCAAGACCAGTACATTCGGCCGCTCTGTCAACTCTCCAAGACGCGAAATAATACTAGGGTTGCCGGTATAAAACAACCTTAAATTTTAATTTCTTTGATTTGATGCTGAATGCTTGCACTTCTGAACTTATAAGGTAGGATCACAGTCTTAAATTTGTATCTGAAATAAAACTCAACACATATCGGAGATTAAGTGATGAATTACGATGCTCAACCAACTATTGTACGTTCGCAAGAATCAGTACTTGCAACAAATAAATTATTACGCAGTACATATATTCTACTAGCGATGACGCTGGTTTTCAGTGCTGTAACAGCTGGTGTGTCAATGGCGTTTAACTTGCCTCACCCAGGTATGATTATTACTTTGGTAGGTTATTTTGGCTTATTGTTTTTAACTGCTAAGTTGCGTAACAGTGCTTGGGGAATAGCCTCTGTTTTTGCGCTGACCGGTTTTATGGGGCTAACACTAGGTCCTATCATTAATTATTATTTACAAATGAACGGTGGTAGTCAAATCGTTATGCAAGCATTAGGCGGCACTGGTATTATCTTTTTCGCACTGTCTGCTTATGCAATTAAAAGTGAAAAAGACTTCAGCTTTATGGGCGGTTTTTTGATGGTAGGCATTTTAGTTGCTTTCTTAGCTGGTCTAGGTGCGATTTTCTTTGAAATGCCTGGTTTGTCATTAGCTGTTTCTGCAATGTTTGTACTGTTAATGTCGGGTTTGATTTTGTATCAAACTAGCGAAATCATTAACGGTGGTGAAACCAATTACATCATGGCGACAGTCACTTTATATATTTCTATTTATAACTTATTCACTAGCCTACTTCACTTGTTGGGTGCATTTGGCGGTGATGATTAAATTTCATTACGCTAAATTAGTAATGATTTTGACAGGCCTCGCATTACGCGGGGCTTGTTTGTATATAAGAGTAGGAAATGCCACATAAAATGTAATGTTGATGGTATTGAATACAAGTTACTATATAGTGGGTTTAACTATTCTTACCGCAGAAGTATATCTTCAAAGTTGGTGGGGAGTTTTATCGGATTATATTATTGACTGGTGCGACTGCTAGCCGTTCAGTCTATTTTACATATAGCATATCAACGAGGAATGGATGTTGTTATGCAGCAAATAACGTTACATCAGAGTAGCCTTTAATTATGTCTAAGCTTGATGCACAACCACAATTGATTGATCGCTTCGGTCGGCATGTGACCTATGTTCGCATGTCTATAACTGACCGTTGTGATTTTCGCTGTGTGTATTGCATGGATGAAGAAATGACATTTATGCCACGCGAACAGCTATTAACGCTGGAAGAGATTTCTTTTGTACTGCGTGCTTTTTGTGAGTTGGGCGTTGAAAATGTACGTATTACTGGTGGTGAGCCATTAATTCGACGTAATGTGGATTGGTTGTTTAAACAAGTGGGACAGCTTAAGCAGTCTACTTCGCTGAAAGAACTTAATATCACTACTAATGGTTCACAACTGCCTAAATATGCAAAATCGATGGCGGAGTCAGGGGTCGATAGGATCAATATTAGTCTTGATTCACTCAATCCTGAACGTTTTCGAGAATTAACACGTACGGGCGACTTACACACAGTATTAGCTGGAATAGAAGCTGCCAAAGAGGCAGGCTTTAAACGAATTAAGCTAAATGCCGTAATCATGAAAGGCCGAAATGATGATGAGGTTATTGATCTAGCACAGTTTGCTATCGATAATGATTTGGACATCTCTTATATAGAAGAGATGCCGTTGGGTCATGTTAGCCATCAGCGCGATGAGAGTTATTGTTCAAGTGATGAAGTACTTTCCATATTGCAACAAGCATTTGAATTAACGAGTAGCGATATTAAAACTGGCGGACCTTCACATTATTATCGAGTTGCAGGTTCAAAAAGTAAGATAGGTTTTATCTCGCCGCACAGCCATAATTTTTGCGAAAGTTGTAATCGCGTCCGAGTGACAACAGAAGGGCGGTTATTACTTTGTTTGGGACAAGAACACTCGGTCGATTTGCGAGATATTATTAGAAAAAATCCTAACAATATTGAGCTATTAAAGCAGGCCATTATTGATTCAATGGAGATTAAGCCTAAAGGACATGATTTTAATCTCAAAGAAGAACCTATTATCTTTAGACATATGAGTGTGACTGGTGGCTAATTACCGACCGCTGATGACAGATGAAGCTATAAACAGCTTACACACTACAAGGGTACTGGATGAACACGGTGAAGCCCGTGAACTTTCACTTACCGGTGAAAGACCCCTGACAATTTATCTTGATACACGTGAAATTGTGACTTTGATGACTATGGGGGCACAACCTGAATTATTAACCTTGGGTTATTTGCGTAATCAAGGACTGGTTGAACACTTAGAAGATATTGTCGCTATTCAAGTAGCATGGGATGTTGATGCTGTTGCAGTGACTACACGGAATAAGAGACCAGATTTAGAGCAGATTTTATCAAAACGTACTGTGACAAGTGGCTGTGGTCAAGGCACCATGTTTGGTAACGTGATGGCCTCATTAAATGAACTGAGATTACGGTGCCCATCATTTAGTGCTGAGAGTCTTTATCAGGTATTGGATAGCTTGGCTGAATATAATCAAATGTACAAACAGGCTGGTGCAGTCCATGGTTGCGCCTTATGTGCTGACGGCAAGGTTGAAATATTTGTCGAAGACGTCGGGCGGCACAATGCTGTTGATGCCATATCAGGCTGGATGTGGTTAGAGAATATTACGGGCGAGGGCAAAGTTTTTTATACTACTGGTCGCTTAACCTCTGAAATGGTGATTAAGGTCGCCCAGATGCAAGTGCCGTTATTATTATCCCGTTCTGGGGTTACCGAAATGGGCTTACGCTTAGCGAAGCAAGTCGGCATCGGTATGGTAGCTCGAGCTAAAGGTAAACATTTTCTAGTATATACCGGTCAGGAACAGTTCAAAAATAGTGCTAGCCCGATATAAGAAGGTTCTTTACTTGCTTTGAACGTATAGCTCGCTTAGACTAAGCCCAGTTAAATATTGGGTTATTTTTTTACTTTATTAGGAGGTCCACCATGGCTTTTGAATTACCACCACTACCATATGCTGATAATGCGTTAGAACCAACAATTTCTGCAGAAACTATCAGCTTTCACTATGGTAAACATCATCAATCTTACGTAACTAACTTGAATAATTTAGTACCAGGTACTGAATTTGAAAATTCAACATTAGAAGAAATTATCATGAAAGCTAGCGGCGGCATTTTCAATAATGCTGCGCAAATCTGGAATCATACTTTTTACTGGAACGGTTTAACACCAAACGGTAAAGATGCAGTTTCTGGTGACCTAGCAACTGCAATTGATGCGACATTTGGCTCTTTTGCGGAATTTAAAGCTAAATTTTCAACTTCTGCAGCGACTAACTTCGGCTCCGGTTGGACTTGGTTAGTAAAAAATGCTGATGGTAGCTTAGCAATTGTTAACACAAGCAACGCAGGTAGCCCGCTTACAGCAGGTCAAACACCATTACTTACTTGTGATGTATGGGAACACGCTTATTACATCGATTTTCGTAATGCACGTCCAAAATATGTTGAATCATTTTGGGGACTTGTTAACTGGGATTTCGTTGCGGCAAACTTCGCAGCGTAATTTCTCCTCGCTATGGAATTCAAGCAAGTTTTGCTTAGAATGACATAACGATATAAAATACCGCGTTATTTGATTTATGGCAGTTTCATTTGAAACTGCCATTTTTCGTTTTAAGCCTTAGCGTTTACTCAATGAAGAGTAAATAAATAGGGTGTTGATGTAAATGGATATTAAACAATGACAACTAACAGCTCTGCGATCATGCCGACATATGGCCGACTTGATGTCGCTTTTACAGAAGGTAAAGGCGCATGGTTAACTGACACGGATGGTAAAAAATACTTAGATGCATTAAGTGGTATCTCTGTGTGTAATCTAGGTCATACTCACCCAGAAGTAACTCGTGCTATCTGTGAGCAAGCAGCTACGTTAGTCCATACGTCAAATATTTATCAAATTCCATTGCAAACGCAGTTGGCTGAAAAACTGACTCAATTATCAGGTATGGAACAAGTCTTTTTCTGTAACTCTGGTGCAGAGGCCAACGAGGCTGCTATTAAAATCGCCCGTAAATACGGTCATAGTAAAGGTATAGATAAGCCGGTTATTATTGTTATGGAAGGCAGTTTCCACGGTAGAACAATGGCAACATTGACTGCTACTGGTAACGCTAAAGTGCAGGTCGGATTTGAACCATTAGTGCCGGGTTTTGTAAGGGTTCCATATAATGATCTAGATGCGTTAAGGATGGCGGTTGGTCATTGGCCAGAGGCTGTCGCTGTATTATTGGAACCTGTACAAGGTGAAGGTGGAGTTAAAATTCCTGATGCTGATTATCTGACCGCGGTCCGTAATATTTGCAACCAACGTAAATTGTTAATGATGTTGGACGAAGTACAAACAGGCATGGGCCGTACAGGTACGTGGTTCGCATTTCAGCATAATGAAGGTATAAAACCTGATGTAATGTCCTTGGCTAAGGCCTTAGGTAATGGCGTACCTATTGGCGCTTGCTTGGTTTCAGGACCTGCAGTTGGGGTATTACAAGCTGGTAATCATGGCTCGACCTTTGGCGGTAACCCTTTAGCTTGCCGTGCAGCGATCGCTGTGATCGATACCATTGAAAATGATCATTTATTAGATAACGTCAATGCCTTAAGTGCCCAAATGCTTGCTGGGTTTAAAGCTAAACTGGGTAGCATTGAAGGTGTTAAATCAATTAGGTCAGTAGGTTTTATGTTTGGTATTGAATTAGCGATACCGTGCACTGACTTAGTCAAACAAGCATTAGCGAACGGTATTTTAATCAACGTGACAGCAGATAAAGTAATTCGTTTATTACCTCCTATGGTGATTAATGTTGATGAAGCCAATCAAATTGTGTCGAAAGTCTGTGATTTGGTTATTAACTTTCTTTCCTCACAGGCTGTTGAGAGCGTAGCGTAATATGAGACATTTTTTAACTTTAAAAGATTTAACGTCGCTTGAATTAGAACAATTGATTACTCGTGCTATTGAGTTAAAACGAATGCATAAAGCGGGCGAGATTTATCAGCCCCTTAAAAATAAAGTGCTCGCGATGATCTTTGAAAAATCATCTACACGCACGCGTGTTTCATTTGAATCAGCAATGCTTCAATTTGGCGGTGGCTCAATTTTCTTATCTCCTAATGATACCCAATTAGGTCGTGGTGAACCGATAGAAGATTCTGCACGCGTTATCTCTAGCATGGTTGATGTGGTGATGATCCGCACATTCGAACACGAAAAAGTGGAGCGATTTGCTCAATATTCATCAACACCTGTGATTAATGCATTGACCGATGACTACCACCCATGTCAATTGTTAGCTGATATGCAAACCTATGTTGAACATCGTGGTTCGATTAGAGGTAAAACGGTCGTGTGGGTTGGTGATGGTAATAATATGTGTCATTCATATATTAATGCTGCAGAACGTTTTGGTTTTAATTTGAATATTGCCACACCGGCAGGTTATGAACCTAATGCTGCGATTGTTGCACAGGCAATGGCTAAAATCAGCTTATTTACTGATGTAAAAAGTGCTGCAAAAGATGCTGATATGATTGTGACTGATGTATGGGCAAGTATGGGTCAAGAGGAAGAGCAACGGAAACGTGAAGTTGCTTTTGCTGATTTCCAAGTTGATAGAAGCATTATGGCATTAGCGCATAGCGACGCTTTATTTATGCATTGTTTGCCAGCTCACCGTGGCGAAGAGGTGTCAGCAGAAGTGCTTGATGGCCAACAAAGTGTCGTTTGGGATGAGGCTGAAAATAGATTACATGCACAAAAAGCATTATTAGAATTTTTATGTGCAAGTGTGACTACACCAGAATAAATCAACATTTGTAATATGAATGAACACCCTAACAAGGCTCATTTTCATCAGTAAATGAGCCTTGTTTATTATGACAAAACGAAAACGGTTAAGGTAGAAGTCTTTTATGCCGTAAGCTTCGCCGCTAAGCGTTCTAAACGCTCAATGGTTCCAATATCTGACCACTCACCTTTATAAAGCTCACCGCTGATTTGCTCTTCAGATATCGCTTTTAGCAAAATAGGCTTTAAGGCTAGTCGTTGTACCGATAAGTCAGAAAATAGAGTAGGGTGATAAATACCAATACCGCTATAGGTATATTTAACGTCACCTTCTGACTTTATTAAACCTGACGTTAATACAAAATCACCTTGCGGATTATGTGCGGGATTATTGATCAATACTAAATGACATAAACTACCCGTCGAAAGTGGTTTTTGTACTAAGTCTTGGTAGTTATAATCAGTCCATACATCGCCGTTTACGATTAAAAATGGTTCCTCGCCAAGTAGGGGTAATGCGTTAATAATGCCACCTGCTGTTTCTAAAGCACCGTCTTGCTCTGGTGAATAAGTGATGTTGACACCGTATTGTTGACCATTGCCTAATGTGGCAGGAAATTGATCTGCAAGATGAGCGATATTGATTATTATTTCAGTAATACCGGCTTTTGCTAATGCTTGAATAATATATTCAATGAGAAGAAAGTTACCCGCCTTTAATAATGGCTTTGGTGTGCTGTCAGTGTAAGGTCGTAAACGTTCACCTCGCCCTGCGGCTAGAATCATTGCTTTCATGAAATGGCTACTATCTGTGGCTGTTGTTCAAGGAAGCTACTTAATTCTGAAAATTCAGAGTATTTAGCACTTATTTTACGGACATACGATAATGTAAGTGGTAAGTCATTCATATAATTAGTTTTGCCATCGCGGTAATTAAGTCTACAGAATATGCCTAATACTTTAATGTGACGTTGTAAGCCCATCCAGTCAAACCATTGGGTAAATTGCTCTACGGAGATATCAGGTAATAATCCCTGTTGTTGAGCCGTCGACAAATAATAATGTATCCACTGATTGATCTTGTCATCAGGCCAAGCAATATAACAATCACGCAATAATGACACTAGATCATAAGTAATAGCACCGATAACAGCATCTTGGAAATCTATAATGCCAGGTGAGTTTTCAATGGTATGCATTAGGTTTCGTGAGTGATAATCACGATGAACGACAACTTGTGGCTGTGCTAAGGCACTTGAAATCAGATGATCAAAGCTTGTTTGTAGAAAGTCAGGAATCGCGATATTTAAATGTTTATTGAGAAACCAATCTGGAAACAAGTCCATTTCTTGCTGTAATAAGGCGCGATCATAATCGGGTAAGTTAATGTCTTGAGTAGAGCATAGTTGAATTTTAATTAAACTATCGATGGCGGCTTTATATAGGCTGTCAGCTGAGTATTCATTCAGTTCATCTAGATATGGCTGATGACCAAAGTCTGAGAGTAGTAAAAATCCTGCATGGTCCTCACGGGCGTAAATCTCAGGTACATTGATGCCGTGCTCGTATAAAAACGTACCAATTTTAATAAATGGTCTAGTGTCTTCTTGCTGCGGAGGGGCATCCATTAAAATCCATGTTTCATCCTTGATTCTTACTCGAAAGTAACGTCTAAAACTTGCATCATTTGATGCTGGTTCTAATGTGTAATGTGTTGATGGAAAGACAGTTTTAAGCCATTTATGAATCTCATCAAGGCGATTGTCATCTTTTATCATATGTGACATATATATTTAACTTCCGATCTTAATCTGTTGAAATTTAAGTAATACTATCATTTATTATCGCTTTCTCAAGATGAATTTATGCTTAAATAAAAATTGAAGTGTATAGTATTCCGTTCTGTGTAGCGTTCAATATTAAATTGTGAGAACCTGCTCAGTGGATAATTTACTTATCCGTTATAACTATAATTTTGGAGAGAAAATGAAAAGTCTTGTTTTTATCGTGTTGTTAGTACTTGCTGGCATAGCTGGATATAATTTTATTAATAAACCTACTGAAAATGTTGAGGTGCTAGCTGTTGTAGAAAATGCCACAACATCAGCAGAAAGTGTAGAGCCAACATCTACTGACGAAAGTATTACTGAAGAAGCTGTGGCACCAGTTGCTGACGGTACAAATATGATTACGCCTGCAGACATGTCTGAAGAGGCCCAACATGAAATGTATACTACGATGATGAATTACAATAAATGCATGATGCAAGATAGACCAGAATATCATCAAGATAATATGAGAATGGAAGATATTGCTGGCGTAACTTTAGCTGCATGTGAGCCAAACTTAGATACTTTAAAATTAGTCCTAGAAGCTAATAATGTAAATGTTGACCTCCGTGAAGGTATGATTAAGACGGTTCGTCAACGCGCGACTCGTAAACTTATGTCAGCAGTAATGCAAACTCAAGCATCTCGCATGATGGCTAACGAAGCGGTTATTCCAACACCATAAGCGCACACTAAAACTTTATTATTGATTCGGCTGAAGCACATCAACGCCTTCAGTTTTAAGCAGGCTAATCAGCCGAATCAATGGTAATCCTATTAGACTATTAGGATCATTACCATTTAGTCTTGAGAACAAGCTGATCCCAAATCCTTCTGATTTGAAACTTCCCGCACATTGATAAGGTCGCTCTTGACGGAGATAAAAATCTATTTGTGATGCCGACAAGGTTTTAAAGCCAACTTCAAACGTCTCAACTATTGATTGAATATGTCCACTTTGGCTATTTAATAAGGCCAGCCCAGTTAAAAATCTTACCGTCTTACCTGATGATGCAGTGAGTTGTTTGATGGCATTTTCATGATTTCCCGGTTTCCCCAAAACTTCACCATCTAATACCGCGACCTGATCTGAGCCAATAATCAATGCATCTGGGTAGCTCTCAGCAATTTTATACGCCTTTTGTTCTGATAAGCGCTTGACTAGTTGTTCAGGTAGTTCTCCAACAAGCGAGCTTTCATCAATGTCTGGAGATGAGGTTATGAAAGGTAAACCTAGTTTTGCTAATATTTCAGCGCGAAAGGGTGAGCTAGACCCTAGAATAAGTTGTTGCATTTATAATAACTCCTAGGTAATTACTGTTGGTTCAGTTCTGCCAGTCCGCTTTGTGATTTCAGCTAACTCATCAGTTAATGTAATCAGATCGTTTAAGGCTGATTGTGTTTCTTGTTGTAGTTTTTCCAGTCTGTTTTCATAAGACTCAATATAAACACGTAAGGTGGCACCTTCAGTTCCTGTTCCAGATAAACGTAAAATAATACGGGCGCCGTCTTCAAAGCCAATGCGTAGCCCTTGATTACGAGACACACTGTTATCAACAGGATCGGTGTAGCTAAAGTTGTCAGCATAGGCCACTTTGCGGCTGGCGAGTGTTTGTCCTACAAGGTTTGGCATCTTTGCTTCAACATCAGCCATAAGTTGTTTTGCAATATCACTAGGTATCGTTTCATAATCATGACGCGTGTAATAATTACGACCATATTCTTGCCAATGTTGGCCAACGATATCGGCAACGGATTGTTTGCGTACGGCTAAAATATTAAGCCAGTAAAGTACTGCCCAAAGCCCATCTTTTTCGCGAATATGGTTGGAACCGGTGCCGAAGCTTTCTTCACCGCACAAGGTAGCCCGATTAGCATCAAGTAAGTTACCAAAGAATTTCCATCCAGTTGGTGTTTCATGACATTCGATACCTAATTTTTCTGCCACACGATCTGGGGCTTGGCTAGTTGGCATCGAACGAGCAATGCCAGTAAGTCCATTTTTATAGGCAGGAATACAGTCTGCATTAGCAGCCATAATAGCTAAGCTATCAGATGGAGTGACAAAGAAATTGGCACCTAAAACCATATTACGATCGCCATCGCCATCAGAGGCAGCACCTAAAGTCGGTGCATTATTACCAAACATCTCAGTTACCAATTCCTCTGCATAAGTGAGATTTGGATCAGGGTGGCCACCACCAAAATCAGTAAGTGGAATGCCGTTAATAACGGTGCCTTTAATGGCGCCGAGGCGTTTTTCGAGAATGTCTTTGGCATAGGGGCCTGTAATGGCGTGCATAGCATCAAATCGCATGCTGAAGTCATTACTCGATAAGAGGCTGCTAATGGCATCGAAATCGAATAAGTCAGCCATCAATAAAGCATAATCTTCAACGGGGTCAATAATATCTATAAGCATGTCAGCAATTGATTGTCTGCCAATTTGGCTAAGATTTACATCGGGAGTATCTATGGTTTGATATTGAGTAATTGTTTGGGTATTGGCAAAAATAGCATCAGTAATATTTTCAGGGGCGGGGCCACCGTTACTAACATTATATTTGATACCAAAGTCACCATTAGGACCTGCAGGGTTATGGCTAGCAGACAAAATAATTCCGCCAAATGCTTTGTGTTTTCGAATGACACAAGAGGCTGCAGGAGTTGATAACAATCCGTTTTGTCCGACAATGGCTTGTTTAAAGCCATTAGCAGCGGCCATTTTCAAAATAATTTGTATTGCTTGCTCATTATAAAAGCGACCATCGCCACCCAGCACAAGCGTTTTGCCTTGTATGTCGCTGAGAGAATCGAAAGTGGATTGAACAAAGTTTTCTAAATAATGAGGCTGTTGAAACACAGTAACTTTTTTTCTGAGTCCTGATGTGCCAGGCTTTTGATCATTAAAAGGGGTGGTTGTTATTGTACTAATGCCCATGTTTTATTACCTGTAATTATTTGGTGATAACGATGATTGTACTTATACTGTTCAATTTATTCTTAGCTAATATACCTATCTGATGACAAGCACTCAACAACCTAATGCTGCACGCTTAATGCGTTGGGCAACGTATGCCTCAGTGACGACTGCACTCGTACTTATTGTAACGAAGATAGGTGCCTGGTTTATTACAGATTCAGTTAGTATTTTGGCGACATTAATTGATTCAAGCCTAGATGTATTGGCATCATTAGTCAATTTGGTCGCCGTTCGGCACGCATTGCAGCCTGCTGACCGCGAACACCGCTTTGGCCATGGCAAAGCAGAGGCTTTAGCAGGCATGGGACAAGCAATGTTTATTGCTGGATCGGCTGTATTGTTATTGCTTCAAGCGGCTGGACGAGTGCTTCACCCGCAAGAAATGACTGCCGGTTTAGAAATTGGTATTGGTGTTATGGTGTTTTCTATGGTGGCAACACTGGCTTTAATGACTTATCAGCAATATGTCATTAAACATACAAATTCGACTGCTATTAAAGCCGATAGACTACATTACAAAACTGATTTATTAGTCAATGCCAGTGTTATTGTGGCCTTGTTATTAAGTTTTTATGGCTGGTCTGGTTTTGATGCTGTCTTTGCTATAGCTATAGCCATTTTCATCCTCTACAGTGCTTGGGATATTGTCAAAGAATCGATAGATTTGTTGATGGATCATGAGCTTCCAGATGAAGACAGAGAAAAAATTCGTGCTATTGTTTTAAAGCACCCTGAAACACAGGGCTTGCATGACTTAAGGACTCGCCGTTCTGGAACTATGGTGTTTATACAGTTACATTTAGAATTAGATTCAACATTAAGCTTATCTGCTGCACATAAAATCGCTGATCAGGTAGAGCGAGAGATTTCTATGTTGTTTACAGAGGTTGAAGTAATCATTCATGAAGACCCAGTCATAATCGCATCCATACAATTAATGTGAAATAGCTCACAATAAAAGGGTGGATCTCGTATAATTTGCTGTTATTAAATTAAGAAGTTAATCATTTTGACGCAAAACACCTTCATCCTTTTGATCGTTGCAACCTTCACTGTAATCATTCTTATTCTACTATTCGTTAACAAGCGTAAAGAATCGGCAAGTCGCCAAATGGCAACAATTCTAAAGCCATACGTTTTAGACGAAATACGAGATATTATTGTCCCTGATGGTATCGGGGGATTGCTGGAAATCGAGCATCTAATACTAATGGAACAAGGTTTGTTACTGATAGAAACCTATCCGATGAGTGGCAATATGTTTGGTGCTGAAACGATTGATCAGTGGACACAGCTTATTGGTGGAAGAAGTTATAAGTTTGCCAACCCATTACGACATATTCGAACATCACGCCAAGCACTAATGATATTAGCACCTAACCTTCCTATTTTTTGTAGAGTTGTGTTTAACGCTGATTCAATATTTCCTAAAGGCAAACCTGAAGAGGTTTCCGTGTTATCTTCATTGTCTGATGATCTCTTAAATATAGGGCCTTCATCAGTCAAGATGGATCCATCTTCACAAGTCTGGCAGCGGATCATGCGTATTGCCCGTAAGGATGGCCAAGCAGTCCAGCGAGATGGAGAGCTGTAAATGGCAGATAAAAAATTAGTAGTGGCGATTTCATCTCGTGCATTGTTTGATTTAGATGAAAGTCATCAAATATATGAACAACAAGGCACGCAGGCCTATTGTCAATATCAAATTGAAAATGAAGATGTTCCATTAGAACCAGGCGCAGCTTATGACTTGGTTAAAAAACTATTATCTTTAAATAATAAAACGACTAATAAACCACTAGTTGAAATCATTTTATTGTCTAGAAATAGTACCGATACAGGCTTGCGAATTTTTAATTCTATCCAACATCACCAATTATCCATCACGCGAGCAGTATTTACCTCTGGTAGCAGCCCTTATCGTTATGTAGCTACCTTTGGCGCCAATTTGTTTTTGTCGACAAGTCAAGAAGATGTACGGAAAGCTTTAGAAGCAGGTATCGCAGCCGCTACGATATTGCCGTTTAACATGGGGGGGAAATCTGAACATAAGCAACTTCGTATCGCCTTTGATGGTGATGCAGTCCTGTTTTCTGATGAGTCAGAGCGGATATTCAAAGAAAAAGGTCTGCAAGCGTTTACGGAAAATGAACAGCAAACAGCCAAAGCGCCGTTAAATGGTGGGCCATTTAAAGACTTTTTAATGGCTCTCAATCATCTCCAAACAGAATATGGTGAAGAAGAAACCCCAATCCGAACAGCACTTGTTACAGCACGATCTGCTCCTGCACATGAGCGGGTCATTCGTACATTGCGTGCATGGGGGATTAGAATTGATGAGGCTATATTCTTGGGCGGAATGCCTAAAGGGCCGTTCTTAAAAGCTTTTGGTGCTGATATTTTCTTTGATGACCAGCCTGGCCATTGTGACTCAGCGCGTGAACATGTCGCTACAGGACATGTGCCTCATGGCGTGGCAAATGAATAAATAAAATTGGAGAAAATGTTGGTCGGACAGCTAAAGCATGATGTTGACTTATGGGTTAAACAGTTAACAGAACAAGATATGCCCATATTTTCTGGAACAGTAAGTGATGTTACCAATGCAGTAAATAGTAGTTCCACTTCGGCAGCGGATGTTGCTGCAGCGATATTGAAAGATGCATCGTTGACGGGGCGTCTTTTAAAAATGGCCAATAGTTTTTACTATAATCCTACTGGCAAAGAGTTTAGTACTATTTCACGTGCAGTGATGGTATTAGGTTTTAATCAAGTACGCTCACTTGCACTATCCTTGTTATTAGTTGACTCACTTTCTGATGGTATTAATAAGGATAAGTTAACAGAAGAAATGGCTGAATCATTCCATGCTGCGGTCCAAGCACAGGAGTTAGCTAGGCAAACAAAATGTAAGTCGCCTGAAAATGTCTTTGTAGCGACATTGCTGTCCCATCTTGGAAATATGGCTTTTTGGGCCTTTTCTGGTGATAAAGCGATAAGCTTGCTCGAGTTAATTGACGCCGGAGAAATAAGCGAAAAAGAAGCTGAAGAAAAAATACTTGGTTTTTCATTACATCAATTAACACAAGGATTGAGTAAGTCATGGCACCTAGGTGAATTACTGGATAAATCGCTTAGTGGTGCAAATCATGATGATCCACAGGTCAATGTTATTAGTATGGGACAAAGCCTGGCACTAGCTGCAAAAAATGGTTGGGATAGTGAAGAAGCAAAACAAGCTATTGAAGAAGTAGCTAAAAAATTAGAATTATCAGTTAATGAAGTACAAAATATTGCTCACCATAATGCCAAGCAAGCAAAAGCGATCACTACCATTTATGGGGTGAAGGCCGCTAGCCAACGTATACCTCAACCTTTTATAGTTATTGATGAGGACATAGAGGCGACTAGTAGCGTCGACTTGGTACTGCCTGACATAGTTATAGAAGCAAAAGAATCGTCTGAGAATAATTCGGAATTAGAGACTATATGTACTTATAAGCAACCTGATACGAATCTGCAATTGACAATAATGCAGGAAATAACAGCCGTTATCGAAGAGAAGCCCAGTATAAACATTGTGCTAGAAATGGTATTGGAGGGGCTTTATCGAGGTATCGGAATGGACCGCTCTTTGTTTGCTCTTATTTCTAAAGATAGAAAAACACTAACATGTAAGTATGCCTTAGGAACTGATAACGAATTATTAAGTAAGACATTTAAAATAGATATATCGCAGTCGACAAATGTTTTCAATCAAGTTATCGATTCGAAAAAAGCAATCCATATTTCAGCAGATCCCAAAAAAATTATTGGAACACTGTCGAGAGATACACTTAATTTTTTAGGTAAGCCTCCGTATTTGATTATGCCAACGATCGTTCGTGGAAAAGTTATTGGTGTGTTTTTGGCCGATCGTAATGAAAGTAATCGAAGTATTGAAGATGAAGATTTCCTTTCATTTCAACAGTTTTGTATGCAAGCGAATATGGCGTTAACGCTTTTGAGCATTTAACACTAGTTTTCTACGTTATCTATGTCTATAATAGCCGACTTCATCAGATAGCAAATTATCTGAACAACGTTTATGCGAGAGTGGCGGAATTGGTAGACGCGCTGGATTTAGGTTCCAGTGGGGTAACCTGTGAGAGTTCGAGTCTCTCCTCTCGTACCATATCTAGAAGTCTGGCAGCTATACTGAATAGTTGCCAGAACTTTGAAATCCCGAGATTGAGGTAAAGAATGCAAGTTACTGTAGAGAACGTTAGCGAACTCGGCCGCCGTATGACGGTGACAGTCGAAGATGCCAATATCCAACAAGCGATACAAGAACGTCTGAAAGCCATTCGTCCGACAGTGAAAATGGCTGGCTTTCGTCCTGGTAAAGTACCAGCGAAAATGATTGAACAGTCTCATGGTCCTGCAGCTCGTCGTGATGTTATCGATGCCTTAGTTCAAAGCAGTATGCAAGAAGCCTTTGTTCAAGAGTCAATTAATCCTGCAGGTCCTCCTCATATCGATACGATGAAAGAAGATGGCAGTGATTTTGTTTACACATTAAATTACGACGTTTTTCCTGATGTTAAAGAAGTTAAGCTTGACGGCATCACCTTAGAAAAAACGGTTGCAGAAGTTAAAGATGAAGATGTTGATACGATGTTAGAAACATTACGTCAACAACGTTTGACTTGGGAACCACTTAAACGCGCCGCTAAAGAAGAAGATGGTGTGACTATCGATTTCGTAGGTAGCATTGATGGTGAAGAGTTTGATGGTGGTAAAGGTACTGATGTATTAGTTGTAATCGGTGATGGCAATATGTTGCCAGAATTTGAAAACCAACTTATTGGTACTAAAACAGGCCAAGATCTTACTGTTACTATGACATTCCCTGCTGACTACCGTGCAGAACACTTACAAGGTAAAGTAGCTTCTTTCGCCGTTACAGTTAAGTCTGTAGCTAAAAAGAAATTGCCTAAGCTTGACAAAGAGTTTGCTGCCTTATGTGGTGTAGAAGGTGGTCTAGCTGCGTTGAAAAAAGAAGTTCAAGCAAATATGGCTCGCGAACTTGAATCAACAGTAAAAGCTGCAAACAAACGTGCAGTAATGGATAGCTTAATTGCCAATAATGCAATTACGTTACCTGAGTCTCCTGTTGAACGTGAAGCTGAACATTTAATGGAACAAGCAAAAACTAACTTAAGAAATCAAGGCGTTAATATTGAAGGTATTCCTTTTAATATTGATAACTTTAAAGATTCTGCAAAAAAACGCGTTTCATTAAGTTTGTTAATTGGCCAAATCATTAATGACAACAATATTAAACCTGATGAAGCACGTGTTAAAGCCGTGATTGATGGTATTGCTGCGAGTTATGAAGATCCAGAAGATGTTGTAAAATTCTACATGAACGATCAACAAAAATTATCTGAAGTACAAATGATGGTTGTTGAAGATACTGTTGTTGAATGGATCTACAAAAATGTTAAAGTAGAAGAAAAGTCAGCAACATTCTCTGAGGTGATGAACGCTGCTTCAGCGTAATCAATTCTGAATCGTAATGATAGCTCGTTCTCATTGGTTTGGGTACGGGCTATTTTTTTATTTTTAAAAACAGTTTGAGGCCGATATGATGTCTAATATTTTTGATAATAATTCAAGTGTTATCAGTAATGCCCTAGTGCCAATGGTGGTTGAACAAACCTCACGTGGTGAACGATCATATGACATTTATTCACGCTTATTAAAAGAGCGCGTCATTTTTTTAGTCGGTCAAGTTGAAGACCATATGGCTAATTTAGTTGTGGCTCAGATGCTATTTTTAGAGTCAGAAAACCCAGATAAAGACATTCATCTTTATATTAATTCACCAGGTGGTTCTGTTACAGCTGGTATGGCTATTTATGATACGATGCAGTTTATAAGACCTAATGTAAGTACATTGTGTATAGGTCAGGCTGCTAGCATGGGCGCTGTGTTATTAACCGCCGGTGCTGAAGGTAAGAGACATTGTCTACCTAATTCACGTATTATGGTGCATCAGCCATTAGGCGGTTTCCAAGGTCAGGCATCAGATTTTGACATTCATGCACGCGAGATTTTAACGATTCGTGAGCGGTTAAATGGGATTTTAGCTAAACATACCGGTCAAACTATTGAGAAAATTCAACAGGATACTGACCGTGATAACTTTATGAATGGCGAAGAAGCACAATCTTATGGTTTAATTGATTCTGTGCTAGATCGCCGTCCAGAGCAAAAATCATAAAGCGTCAACAAAAGATCTATGGGTAGGAATGTTTAATTATGAGTGATGATAAAAATAAAAACGAAGACGATAAGTTACTTTATTGTTCTTTTTGTGGCAAAAGTCAGCATGAAGTAAAAAAGCTGATTGCAGGACCTTCTGTGTTTGTTTGCGATGAATGTGTTGACCTATGCAATGACATCATTCGTGAAGAGCTGCAAGATGCCAAAACGGTGGAATCAGAAACTAAACTCCCTACACCTCGTGAAATTAAAGAAGCACTTGATAGTTATGTCATTGGTCAAGAAAAAGCAAAACGAGTGTTATCTGTTGCCGTATATAATCATTATAAACGCTTAAATTTTGGCACTAATAAAAGTGATGAGATTGAGTTATCAAAGAGTAATATTTTATTAATAGGTCCGACTGGTAGTGGTAAAACATTGTTAGCCGAAACCTTAGCACGTCAATTAAATGTACCTTTCACCATCGCTGATGCAACAACGCTTACTGAAGCGGGGTATGTTGGTGAAGATGTTGAGAATATCATTCAAAAGTTATTGCAAAAATGTGACTATGATGTTGAAAAAGCAGAAACGGGCATCGTTTACATTGATGAAATTGATAAGATTTCTCGTAAATCAGACAATCCCTCAATTACACGCGATGTATCGGGTGAGGGTGTTCAACAAGCCTTATTGAAACTGATTGAAGGTACGACAGCTTCGGTTCCACCACAAGGTGGTAGAAAACACCCACAACAAGAATTCTTGCAAGTTGATACCAGTAAAATCTTGTTTATTTGTGGTGGTGCATTTGCTGGGCTTGATAAGGTTATTCGTAACCGCTCTCATAAAGGCGGCATTGGATTCTCTGCAGAAGTGCAAAGTACCGATGATAATCGCGTCGTTAGTGATGTTTTAAAAACAGTTGAGCCTGAAGATTTAATTCAATTCGGTTTGATTCCCGAGTTTGTCGGTCGTTTACCGGTTGTTGCAACATTAAATGAGCTTGATGAACAAGCATTGGTACAAATTTTAACTGATCCTAAAAACTCACTGACTAAACAGTATCAAAAACTATTTGATATGGAAGGTGTGATGATAGAGTTTAGGGATGATGCACTACATGCTATTGCGAAAAAAGCAATGGATCGTAAGACAGGTGCTCGCGGCTTAAGATCTATTATTGAAAATGTATTATTAGATACTATGTTTGATTTACCTTCCACAGATAACGTGTCTAAAGTTATCATTGATGAAAACGTGATTAATGGCGAAAATGATCCTATTTTAGTCTATGAAGAAAAGCACACTGAACTTTCATCTGCTGAGAGTTAATAAACGTCTTTAAACACTGCAAACCTAGGTAATTAACTTACCTTTTCATTTTCAAGCATCAGAATTTCATTCTGGTGCTTGAATTATGTTTTATCCCCCCCATATTCTTATTCAAGATTAATTCAATAGTTCGATGACGCGTTTCCTGCCGTTATTTGAAAGAGGTTTGACTAGATGGAAAATGAAATAACAACTCAAATAGTAGACAACGTATCAGAGGTTGTTCCTGTATTACCTCTTCGCGATGTCGTTGTTTATCCGCATATGGTTATCCCTCTGTTTGTTGGGCGTGATAAATCTATCCAGGCATTAGAAGCCGCTACGGAACAAAATACGGCCATTTTCCTTGTCGCACAAAAAGATTCGGGAGAAGATGTACCGACTGCCGACACGCTTTATGAAACTGGAACACTTGCCAATATTCTGCAACTATTAAAACTTCCCGACGGTACGGTCAAAGTATTAGTTGAAGGAATGAGCAGAGCTAAAGTCTTAAAATACGACGCTACGGATGATTATATAAAAGCGGAAGTTATTACGTTTAATAGCGAAGAGTCAGACGAACGTGAGCGTGATGTATTAATGCGCACGTTACTGAGTCAGTTTGAGCAATACATCAAATTAAATAAAAAAATACCGCCAGAAGTCATTGCTTCTCTAGCTGGTATTGAAGATGCAGCTAGAATGGCTGACACAGTGGCTGCTCACATGACGCTGAAGCTTGAGGATAAGCAACAATTACTTGAGCAGAGTGACGTCGGCGCGAGAATGGAAAAATTGATGGCTTTCCTAGAGTCTGAGATTGATATTCAACAGATTGAAAAACGCATTCGCAGTCGCGTTAAAAAACAAATGGAAAAAAGCCAACGCGAATATTACTTAAATGAACAAATGAAGGCTGTTCAGAAAGAATTAGGTGAAATCGATGAGTCATCAAATGAGTTAGATGAGTTAGCAGCTAATATTACGGCTGCCAACATGACTCCTGAGGCTAAAGACAAAGCAGAATCAGAGCTTAAAAAACTGAAGATGATGTCTCCAATGTCATCTGAAGCGACAGTCGTAAGAAATTACATTGAATACTTAGTTGATGTACCTTGGAAAAAACGCTCTCGTATAGCACTTGATCTTGCTCGAGCTCAAAAAGTATTAGATGAAGATCATTTTGGCTTAGAAAAAGTCAAAGAACGGATTTTAGAATATCTTGCTGTACAAGCGCGTGTGAAAAAATTAAAAGGGCCGATCTTGTGTTTAGTAGGTCCGCCAGGTGTAGGTAAAACATCGGTAGCTCAATCTATCGCTCGTGCTACAAATCGAAAATATACACGTATGGCCTTAGGTGGAATGCGTGATGAAGCTGAAATTCGTGGACATCGACGTACTTATATTGGCTCTATGCCAGGTAAGGTAATTACCAATATCACTAAAGTTGGCGTAAAAAACCCACTGTTTTTGTTTGATGAAATAGACAAAATGGCTCAAGATTTTAGAGGCGATCCAGCATCAGCATTACTTGAAGTTCTCGATCCTGAACAGAATTCAACATTTTCAGATCATTACTTAGAAGTTGAGTACGATTTATCTGATGTTATGTTTGTGTGCACCGCTAACACTTTGAATATTCCGGATGCATTACGCGACCGAATGGAAATCATTCGACTTGATGGTTACACCGAGGATGAAAAGCTTAATATTGCAACGCAGTATCTATTGTCTAAAGCAATGAAAGATAATGGTTTGAAGCTAGATGAAGCAGAAATAACATCGAGTGCAATCTTGGAGATCATTCGTCGTTATACTCGTGAAGCAGGTGTACGGAACTTACAGCGTGAAATTTCCAAAATTTGCCGTAAGTTAGTCAAACAAATCTTACAAGATAAACCGATCAATAAAATATTGGTCACGCCAGAAAACCTTGAAGATTACTTAGGTGTGTACCATTACCAATATGGAACTGCTGAAGAGGCGGATCAAATTGGTCAGGTCACCGGCCTTGCCTGGACAGAAGTAGGTGGCGAGTTACTTACCATCGAGACAGCTGTTATGCCAGGAAAGGGAAAAGCAGCTTATACAGGTAAATTGGGCGATGTAATGCAGGAGTCTATTCAGGCTGCAACGACTGTTGTGCGCTCACGTTCTGCTGACTGGAATATTGCTACAGACTTTATGCAGACTCACGATATTCACATTCACGTACCAGAGGGTGCAACTCCTAAAGATGGCCCTAGTGCTGGTGTAGGTATGTGTACGGCTATTGTTTCAGCTATTACAGGGATACCAGTTAAAGCCAATGTGGCGATGACTGGAGAAATAACTTTGCGTGGTGAAGTGCTGGCGATCGGCGGCTTAAAAGAAAAATTATTAGCAGCACACCGTGGTGGTATTAATACCGTTATAATTCCACATGATAATATTAAAGATCTTAAAGAAATCCCGAATAATATTAAAGATAGTCTAACTATCATACCGGTTCGTTGGATTACTGAGGTGTTGGTCGTCGCATTACAATCAATGCCTGGAGATGCAAACAACACGGAAGCAGTGATTAGTACTGATAATAAAAATTATCATGAGGACAAGGTAGAAAACCGTCATTAAATAGCAAAAGGAAGAAACCATGACCACGATACAACATCAGCGAATTATTGGTGTCGTTTTGTTATTTAGCGTTCTTATCGGTGTTGCGATGTTATTAATTCGCAGTGCCGATGATGGCGTAGTGATAGATACTACAGAACAGATTTCGAGTCTTGGTTTCGAACCGCAGAAAGCTCAAATCAACGAGCCTTATATTTCAGAAGCTAAAATAAATTTGGATGGAATTGATCAAGATTCAGATGAATTAACACTTGAACAAATTGTAATAGAGCCAAATACTATTCCAGCTCCAGCTCCAGCTCCAGCTCCAGCTCCAGCTCCAGCTCCAGCTCCAGCTCCCAAAGTAGTTCAGAGCGTTTCAACAGTAAGCTGGGTCATACAGCTTGCTAGCTTTTCTGTTAAAGCTAATGCTGATGCACTAAGTCTACAAGCAAAAAAAATGGGGTATAAATCAGTTATTGAAGATAGTGATAGTACGAATGGTAAAGTTTACAGAGTTCGACTTGAACCGATGGACGATAAACAAAAAGCCCAAGCTGTTGCAAGTGAACTTAATAAAAAGCTGAAGCTGACTACACAAGTGTTACAAGAATAAACTTCAACATATATCAACAATAATTCTGGGTTGATGCGGGTCAATCTGCTAAAATTCACTGTTTAGTAGCAAAGCACCATTTCAGGGGCGTGTATGGTTTGGGTTGACTATCTGATTATCGGAATAATTCTAGTTTCTTCTGGAATCAGTATTGTTCGAGGGTTTATCAAAGAGGTGTTATCTTTAGTCAGTTGGGCCTTGTCTTTTTGGGTTGCTCTGACATTTCACCCACAACTAGCAAGCTTACTGGTTGATTATATTGCCACACCTTCCATTCGTTTATTCACGGCTTTTTTCACTTTATTCCTAGTGACATTAATCCTGAGTGCTTTAGTCAACCATATGATATCTAGTCTAGTTGAAAAAACAGGTTTGACGGGTACCGATCGTTCACTGGGTATTATTTTTGGCCTCGTACGAGGTGTAGCAATCGTTACTTTACTAGTACTCATTGCTGGAGCAACACCAATGCCAGAAGATAGTTGGTGGCAAGCATCATTATTACTTGAACATTTTGAAAAAATGGCAATTTGGCTGCAATCTTTATTGCCGGCAGATATTGCAGAATATATCCACTTTAGCTAAATTATAGGTCTTGTTATGTGCGGAATTATTGGTATTGTTAGTCAGTCAGAAGTTAATCAGTCTTTATATGACGGTTTGACTGTATTACAACATCGTGGCCAAGATGCTGCAGGTATAGTGACCTGTGATGCTAATAGTCAATTATTTTTACGTAAAGATAATGGTTTGGTGAAAGACGTGTTTCATACTCGTCACATGCTTCGATTGAAAGGCAATATGGGGATTGGTCACATTCGCTATCCCACAGCTGGTTGTTCTACATCTGCCGAAGCTCAGCCGTTCTATGTTAATTCTCCTTTTGGTATTTCCTTAGCTCACAATGGTAATTTAACCAATACAAAAGTATTGAAAGAAGAATTGTTTCAGAGTGATCGTCGTCACCTAAATACTAATTCAGATTCTGAAGTATTGTTAAACGTCTTAGCTCATGAATTACAAAAAACGAGCAAGTTAACGCCTGGCGCAGAAGATATCTTTGAAGCTGTCTCGCAAGTACATAAGCGTGTCCGTGGTGCTTATGCCGTTGTGGCGCTGATTGCTGGTGTCGGCATTTTGGCTTTCCGTGACCCATTCGCCATTCGTCCCGTTGTTATAGGCAAGAAAACAACAGCGTTGGGTGACGAGTACATGGTCGCTTCTGAGAGTGTGGCGATTGATTCTTTAGGTTTTACGTTAGTGCGTGATGTTGAGCCCGGCGAATGTGTATTTATTGATAAGGCTGGAAATTTTCATTCTCATCAATGTGCCGAAAACCCAGTTAAAGTGCCGTGTATTTTTGAGTATGTTTATTTTGCACGACCAGACTCAATGATTGATGGTATTTCAGTACACAAAAGTCGCATGCGAATGGGCACCAAACTAGCAGAAAAGATTAAACGCGAATTTGCTGATCATGATATTGATGTGGTCATTCCTATTCCTGACACAAGCCGAACTGCTGCCCTACAATTAGCTTATGATTTAGGCGTAGTGTACCGCGAAGGCTTTATAAAAAATCGCTATATTGGCCGCACATTTATTATGCCCGGACAATCTGAACGTAAAAAATCTGTTCGTCAAAAATTAAACCCTATTGGTTTGGAGTTTGAAGGCAAAAACGTTCTATTAGTAGATGATTCAATCGTTCGTGGTACAACATCACAACAAATAGTACAAATGGCTCGTGATGCTGGTGCCCGTAAAGTCTATTTTGCTTCAGCAGCACCTCCTGTTAGATATCCAAATGTATATGGCATTGATATGCCATCACCCCATGAGTTTGTAGCTCATGAGCGTAACGTGACGCAGATTGGTGAAGAGCTAGGGGTGGATTGGCTTATCTATCAAGATTTAGATGATCTTATTGCGGCAGTTAATAAAAGATCTGATATAGATCGCTTTGATACATCATGTTTTAACGGGGACTATATCACTGGAGATATTGACGCTTCTTACCTTTATTACATCGATGCACTACGTAATGATTCATCTAAAAATGAATCACAAAATAGTAGTGCTTTTATGGAGTTACATAATGACGATTAATGTAACTTCTAGATAAAGTGTTTTTTAAAAAACATCACTAATCATACTTAAATAACAAGTATTAGCTGAACAAGCTTTTGTATCGTTATGTAGTTAGGTTTTGCGGTACAGTTACTTTTCTTATATAATTCCGGCGGATATGCATCAGAAATTACCAAAAGATATAGACCCATTCAGATTGGCTCAAAATGGCTTGAGATTGGAGGGGACACTTCCTGTTTCAGCTATGAAGCGTCTTGCTGGATCACTTTCTGATACAGAAGGCGAAGTGGCTGTAAAGATGAACTTTGATGTTGATGAAACAGGGCTACCATATATGTATGGTAAGTTTAGCTCTAAATTATCATTGATTTGTGAACGCTGCATGGCGCCAATGTCAGTAGATGTTGAAGTGGAATGTTATCTTGCCATTCTTAAGAATGAAAGAAAAGTTGAAGGATTGGCTGAGCTGTATGACCCATGGATTGTTGAAAATAATGATCCTATCTTATTAAGTTTAGTAGTCGAAGATGAATTGATTTTAGGTTTACCCTTGGTGCCCAGACATGAAAATGCCTGTTTGCCTAAAGAAGCGTGGTATCGAGGGGACGATATTGATGAAAGTGAAATAGAAAAGAAAGTGTCACCATTTGAAGTTCTAGCATCACTAAAATTAAAAAAGTAAGCGTTTGTTTTGATTCTAAATGTTAAGAATCAGCAGGTTAAGTATAGTATTTATTAGAAGTTAGGAGTTTAAGCAATGGCAGTTCAAAAAAGTAAAAAAAGTCCATCACGTCGTGGTATGCGTCGTTCACATGATGCATTAACTGAAGCAACATTATCTGTTGATTCAACATCAGGTGAATTACATCGCCGTCATCACATTACTGCTGACGGTTTTTACCGTGGCCGTAAAGTGGTTACAGCTACAGGTGAGTAAGGCTGAATTCTATTGAGTCTTACATTATCTATTGATGTCATGGGCGGGGATCACGGTCCAAGTGTCGTGATCCCCGCTGTGCTTCGGGCATTAAAGTTATATCCTAAAACTCACTTTATATTAGTGGGTGATAAAGATGTAATTAGTTCAACATTAGATGAACACAATGTACAAGATGATGAACGTTTAACGATTCATCATGCTTCGCAACAAGTGACAATGGGTGAGTCTCCCGCCATAGCCTTGCGGACGAAAAAAGATTCCTCCATGCGAGTTGCATTGAACCTAGTCAAAGACGGTTCTGCAGCTGCCTGCGTTAGTGCTGGCAATACAGGTGCCTTAATGGCAACTGCTCGCTTCGTATTAAAAACCATTCCAGGTATTGAACGTCCCGCTATCGTATCAGCGCTACCGACGATGAAAGGGCATACCTATGTTCTTGATCTGGGTGCGAATGTTGATTCGAGTGCTGAGCATCTCGTTCAATTTGCCGTTATGGGCTCAGTTTTAGCTGAGTTGGTAGATGGCAAAAAGAATCCTACCGTTGGCCTGCTCAATATTGGGTCAGAAGAAATCAAAGGTAATGAACGAGTCAAAGAAGCTGCTCGTTTATTAATGGACACAGATCTGAATTATTATGGTTTCGTCGAAGGTGATGGTTTATACCGTGGTGATGTTGATGTTGTCGTTTGTGATGGTTTCGTAGGTAATGTCGCGCTGAAAGCGAGTGAAGGTGTCATTCATATGATTCGACATTTTTTACGTCAATCATTTGGCCGAAATATTTTCACTAAATTAGCAGGTTTAATTGCCTCGCCAGTACTGAAACACTTTCGTGATGAATTAGACCCGCGAGCATATAATGGTGCTAACCTTATTGGTTTACAGGGCATTGTCATTAAAAGTCACGGTGGTACTGATGAAATCGGTTTTGCTAATGCAATTAAAATTGCCATTATCGAAGCTGAACAAGATATCCCTAAACATATCAGTAGGCATCTAGAAATGTTATTAGAAGGGCAAATTGTTTGATCTATTCAAGAATAGTAGGAACTGGCAGTTATTTGCCAGAAAAAGTGCTATCAAATCATGATTTGGAAAAAATGGTTGAAACGTCAGATCAGTGGATTCAAGATCGAACGGGTATTAAAAAACGTCATATCGTTGCTGAAGATGAAACAACAACTGATTTAGCTTTCTTTGCGGCACAAAAAGCGATTGAAGCGGCCGGTATTAATAATGATGATATTGATTTAATCATTGTTGCCACTACTACTCCTACACGAATATTTCCTAGTACAGCATCCCTAGTACAAGAAAAACTGAACATTGGTGGTTGTCCTGCTTTTGACTTACAAGCAGTCTGTACAGGTTTTATTTATGCCCTGACAGTCGCAGATAAATTCATTAAATCAGGAACAGTAAAAAACGCATTAGTTATCGGTGCAGAATCTATGTCACGAATTGTTGATTGGACTGATCGTGATACCTGCGTTTTATTCGGTGATGGTGCTGGTGCTGTAGTACTTCAGGCATCGGAAGAGACAGGTATTTTATCCACTCACATTCATTGTGATGGTCAATATAATGCATTGTTAACGGTACCAAAAGGCCCCGGTTCAGCAGTAAATGAAGCAGTATTGCCGTATATTGAAATGCAAGGTAACGATGTGTTTAAAGTGGCTGTACGCACTTTAAGTAATATTGTTGATGAAACCTTAGCGGCTAATAACTTCAGTAAACAGGATGTTGATTGGTTAATCCCTCATCAAGCTAATATTCGTATTATCGCCGCAACGGCAAAAAAACTGAATATGTCAATGGATCAGGTCGTTGTAACTGTCGATGAGCATGGCAACACCTCCGCTGCATCAATACCGCTAGCTCTCGACGTTGCAGTACGTGACGGTCGAGTTAAGCGCGGTGAAACATTATTATTGGAAGCCTTCGGTGGTGGATTCACTTGGGGCTCAGCACTTTTAAAATTTTAGATGTACGTTTATGCGTAGCAAATGGGTTTATTCTCAGCATTGCTAACATTTAGTATTAACTATTATCTTCTCGAGGTTTAAAGCATGAGTCTAGCTTTTGTATTCCCTGGTCAGGGTTCTCAATCTGTAGGCATGTTGTCACAGTTAGCAACTGATTTCCCCCACGTTCAATCCACTTTTTCCGAAGCATCTGATGTGCTTGGCTATGATCTTTGGCGTTTAGTTTCTGATGGGCCCGCAGAATCACTTAATCAAACTGATCGCACCCAACCTGCAATGTTAGCTGCTGGTATTGCTGTATGGCGTAGCTGGCAGTCAGTAACTGATATTATCCCTAGCTTTCTAGCTGGACATAGTCTCGGTGAATATACTGCCTTAGTTGCTGCTGGTGCTATGACATTTTCAGATGCCATTAAACTGGTTGAGCAGCGCGGTCTGTTCATGCAACAAGCAGTCCCCGTAGGTACTGGAGGAATGGCTGCAATATTGGGTCTAGAGGATGATGTTGTCAGATCTATTTGTTCACAAGCCGCAGTAAACGGCATTGTAGAGGCGGTTAATTTTAACTCACCAGGCCAAGTTGTCATTGCGGGTGAAGCTACAGCGGTGAATGTTGCGATAGAATTAGCCAAAGGGCAGGGTGCAAAACGTGCCTTACTGTTACCGGTAAGCGTTCCTTCACATTGCGCGCTGATGAAGCCGGCTGCAGAACAATTAGCTCTAGTACTTGCTGACATTACGATACAGGTACCGACTATTCCTGTTCTTCATAACGTGAGCGTGACAAGCGAAAACAATAGTGAAAACATTAAGCGCTTATTGACTGAACAATTGTATAGCCCTGTGCGTTGGGTTGAAACAGTACAATCGTTTGCAACTCAAGGCGTTGATACGCTTGTAGAATGTGGCCCAGGCAAAGTACTGGCAGGCTTAACTAAGCGTATTGATAAATCTTTAGTTGGATTAGCGGCGTTTGATCAAACATCGCTAGATAAAGCGATACAAACATTAGGAGAAAGATAATGAGTCTGGAAGGTAAAATTGCATTAGTGACAGGTGCCACTCGTGGTATTGGCCGTTCTATAGCACTTCGTTTAGGTCAGCAAGGTGCGACTGTTATCGGCACTGCAACTTCAGAATCTGGCGCTCAAGCCATTACTGATTTTCTGGATGAAGCAAATATCACCGGCAAAGGAGTCTTACTCAATGTGACAGATGCTAGCTCTATTGAAGCCGTTGTAACAGACATTGAAGCGACATTTGGTGCACCGAGTATTTTGGTTAACAATGCGGGCATCACGCGTGATAATTTATTGATGCGGATGAAGGACGATGAATGGAATGACATTATCGATACTAATCTGACACCTATATTTACATTAAGTAAACGTTGTTTACGTGCTATGACCAAAGCGCGTTGGGGACGTATTATTACTATTACCTCTGTAGTCGGTGTAATGGGCAATGCTGGTCAAACTAACTATGCTGCTGCTAAAGCGGGCGTAATTGGTTTTAGTAAATCATTAGCACGTGAAGTTGGTGCTCGAGGTATTACCGTAAATACCGTTGCTCCTGGTTTTATCGATACCGATATGACCAACACATTAGCAGAAGCACATAAGACTGCTTTATTGGAACAAGTGCCTGTTAAACGATTATGTCAACCAGAAGAAATTGCTGCCGCAGTTGGCTATTTAGCCAGCCTTGATGCTGCTTATGTCACAGGTGAAACAATTCACGTTAATGGCGGCATGTATATGAATTAATTACTTAAATTTTAAAAAATTTAAGTATTGTAGTGTTCTACGTAACCCCGTAAAATCAATATGGCTTGTTTATAAGGTGCTCGCACTATAAAATGCCAGCAGATTTTGAGTAACAAACCACCAAAGGAAAGATAAAAAATGAGTGATATCGAAGCTAGAGTAAGAGACATTGTTGTTGAACAATTGGGCGTAAATGCTGAAGAAGTAACAGCTGAAGCATCATTTATTGATGACTTAGGTGCTGATTCTTTAGATACAGTAGAATTAGTAATGGCACTTGAAGAAGCATTTGAATGTGAAATCCCAGATGATAAAGCTGAGACTATCACTACTGTTCAAAAAGCGATTGATTATATTAATTCTGTTCAGTCTTAATATTACCGATTGTTTTAATACTAGCCGCCTAGATGTGCTTGACACACTAGGCGGCTAGTTTGTATTTAATACTAGTCAACGCGAAGAGGATGCCTAATGTCTAAACGACGAGTTGTGATAACCGGTCTTGGTGCAGTGACGCCAGTTGGATTGTCCGTCAAAGAAAGTTGGGAAAATATACTTGCAGGTAAAAGTGGCATCGCTCCGCTTACTTTGTTTGATGTGTCTGAATATCCTGTAAGGTTTGGTGGCAGTATTAAAGACTTTGATATCAGCACTATTATTCCACGTAAAGAAGCCAAAAAAATGGATACTTTTATTCATTATGGCCTTGCGGCGGGTAAAGAAGCGATCGAAGACTCTGGCTTGGTTGTTACTGAAGAAAACGCGGAAAGAATTGGTGTGGCGATCGGTGCAGGTATAGGCGGCCTTCCAGGTATTGAAGCCGGTTATGATGCTTATCTAAAAGGTGGTCCTAGAAAAATATCTCCATTTTTTGTACCTAGCAATATTATCAATATGGTTGCAGGTAATCTGTCGATTATGTATGGCCTTAAAGGTCCAAATATAGCGATTGCAACAGCATGTTCTAGTGCAACACACAATATTTCATCAGCAGGCCGTATGATTCAATATGGCGATGCAGATGTAATGATTGCAGGCGGCGCAGAGATGTCGACGTCTAAAACTGGTTTAGGTGGCTTTGCTGCTGCCCGAGCTTTGTCTACGCGTAATGATGACCCTCAAGCTGCAAGTCGACCGTGGGATAAAGACCGTGATGGTTTTGTATTAGGTGATGGCGCAGGGGTTATTGTTCTAGAAGAGTATGAGCATGCCGTAAAGCGTGGCGCTAAAATATATGCGGAGCTGGTCGGTTCAGGAATGAGTTCTGATGCCTACCACATGACTTCTCCATCCATAGGTGGTGAAGGTGCGGCTCGTTGTATGAAAAATGCGATGGCCGATGCTGGTTTATCAGCAGATCAGGTTGACTATGTTAATGCACATGGTACATCGACACCTGCGGGCGATGCCGGCGAAACACAAGCCATTAAGTCTGCATTTGGTAGTGCGGCTCACACTGTTGCAGTGAGTTCGACTAAATCTATGATCGGTCACTTATTGGGCGCTGCAGGTGGTGTCGAAGCTATCTTTAGTATTTTGGCGATTCGTGATCAAGTCGCACCACCGACAATTAATCTAGATAACCCTGATTCAGAATGTGACTTAGATTATGTGCCTCACACAGCAAGGCAGATGCCGATCGATATCGCGATGTCGAATTCGTTTGGTTTTGGTGGAACAAACGGCACCGTTATCTTTAAAAAGTTAAGCTAAATTCGGATTTAAGATGATTCTGATTAACGGTCTGCCCGATGACAGAATCTCCATCACTGACCGTGGGTTACAATACGGTGATGGTTTATTTGAGACTATGGCTTTTCGTGCTGGAACCGTTGAATTTCTTGATGCACATTTAGCACGACTAGTTGATGGATGTAGACGACTGGGTATCGAGTTCGCACAAGCTGAACAATTAAGTAACGAACTCGATATAGTTTGCCAAAGCTTGGCTGATAATGACGCTATAATTAAAGTGATTATTACCCGCGGAAGTGGTGGTCGCGGGTATTTAGCTGCTAGTGATGTTGTACCTACTCGCATAATTTCAACCCATCCATTACCCACTTACCCCTCTAATTATAGTCAATCTGGTGTTAAAGTTAGACTGTGTAGGCATACCTTGTCTGAAAACACTGCGCTGGCTGGAATTAAACATCTTAATCGGTTGGATCAAGTGCTCGCTCGCAATGAATGGCATGATACTGGTATTGCCGAAGGCATAATGCTTGATCAAGCTGATAACGTAATCGAAGGTACTATGAGCAATGTTTTTGTTGTGAAAGCAGGTCAATTGCTTACACCGAAGCTCGATAAATCTGGTGTTTCTGGCATTATGCGTGGTCAAATTTTATTACTCGCCAGTGAATTAAATATTTCTGTGCTTGAAACTAAGCTTCATATTGATGATTTTAGGACGGCAGACGAGATTTTCATATCTAATAGTGTCATAGGGATTTGGCCTGTATCTAACGTTGAGGATACAAGTTATGAGGTCGGTCCACTAACACGAAACCTTCAACATGTTTTACAGCAGGCAGCAAAATAAGATGCGATTTATTATAAAAGTAAGTTTGAGCCTCATTTTGCTCTTGGTCATTGTCTCTGTGATTACTTGGGAACAATACCAAAAATTTATGACTACCCCGTTAGAAATAGATAGTCAGGGTTATGTTTATACTGTGCATAATGGTAGTAATTTACAGCAAATAAGTCGTGATTTACATCATGCTGAGCTTACTCAATTACCAGCAGAATATTTGCATATTTATGGCCGTCTGACCCACAAAGCGCATCTAATTAAGGCTGGTGAATACCGTATCGAACCGCAAACCACCTTGCCTCAATTACTTGATCTGTTGATTTCTGGTCAGGTTATTCAATATTCTTTTACTATTGTTGAAGGCATGACGACACAACAGTTAATCACTATGATTGCTAAGGATGAACGTTTTACTAAAACATTAACAGATACCTCCTTATCATCAGTGATGAAAGCTTTAGATTTACCGTCAAACCACGGTGAAGGTGAATTTGCTCCAGAAACCTATCATTTCACCTCGGGCGCTTCAGATATGCAAATATTAAGACGGGCACACAGTTTAATGACAAGTATCTTGGAAGAGGCCTGGAAAAATAAAGCGGAAAATTTACCTTATAAAACACCTTATGAAGCCTTGGTAATGGCTTCTATTATTGAAAAGGAAACAGGTATTGCTGAAGAAAGGGCGCAAATCGCAGGTGTTTTTGTCCGGCGCTTAGAATTGGGCATGCGACTGCAGACTGATCCCACGGTAATTTACGGCTTGGGTAAAAGCTTTGATGGTAATTTACGTCGCAAAGATTTAACCACTGACACAACTTACAATACGTATACACGACACGGTTTACCACCAACGCCTATTGCATTGCCTAGTAAGGAGTCAATAGAAGCCGCATTACACCCACAAGCGGGTAAAAGTCTGTTTTTTGTTGCTACTGGACACGAGGGTAGACATGTTTTTTCCGCCAATCTAGCTGACCATAACAAGGCTGTTAGACAATATCAGTTGAAACAATAATGACAGGTAAATTTATTAGTATCGAAGGAATTGAAGGTGCGGGTAAGTCAACGCAATTAGCCTTTATTCAACGCTATCTAACCGGGCAAGGTAAAAAGCTTGTTGTTACACGTGAACCTGGCGGGACTGAGTTAGGAGAACAAATTCGAGCATTATTGTTGACGCCGACCACAACGGGTATGGCTGTTGATACAGAACTATTATTAATGTTTGCTGCGCGAGCTGAACATGTCGAACAAGTTATAAAGCCTGCGCTTGAACGAGATGAATGGGTATTATCTGATCGTTTCGTCGACGCGACGTTTGCTTATCAGGGGGGCGGTAGGGGGATTGACCATCATCGTATATCAAGCTTATCTGATTGGGCATTAAAAGGCCTACAAACGGACGTGACATTCTTGTTTGATTTACCTGTGGAAATGGGACAGCAACGTGTACTTAGCCGAAACCAAGGTGTTGATCGCTTTGAACAGGAAAAAGTAGATTTCTTCCAACGGATTAGAGAACATTATTTACAACGTGCACAACAAGAGCCAGAACGAATAAAGGTGATTGATGCCAGTAAATCGATAGTCGAGATTGAATCGCAACTCGCAGTGCTATTAGATAATCTAATTACTAATTAATATGTTAACGGCACTTTACCCTTGGCAAGCTAACTTGTGGCAACAACTTTGCCAGCAGCTCCGTATCAACCGTCTACCTCATGCGCTATTAGTTTCAGGGGTTAAAGGGCTCACAAAAAATAACTTCGCCCAGCACATCGTGGCGAGTGTTCTGTGCCTTAACCGCCGTGAAGATCAATCATCTTGTGGTCATTGCCATAGTTGTCAGTTACTTGATGCAGGTAGTCATCCCGATCATATCGAAATTAGACCTGAAGAAACGGGTAAACAAATAAAAATCGAACAAATTAGAAATTTGCGGGATAAGCAACAACTCACTCCAAGTGTGTCGAAATGGAAAACAATTATTATCTCGCCCGCGGATAATATGAATGTCAGTTCTAGTAATAGTTTACTGAAATTGCTAGAAGAACCTATGCATAATACGGTTTTAATCCTGATAACAGGGCGCACGGACAAGTTGCCGGTAACAGTTAAAAGTCGTTGTCAGAGCTACCATCTAGTGAGCCCTACATCTGAGCAAGCATTTGAATGGCTAACAAATAATACTGAATCTGAAGTAGATACTAATGTATTAGCTAAACTTCTCCAGCTTGCAAAGGGCTCACCACTGGCAGTCGTTGATATGTTGAAAGGCGGTATGGCTGAGCAGTATTTGCAAGTGGAACAAGATTTTGAATTAATTATGCAAAACAGGGTAAACCCAATAAGCTTGACTGCCGCTTGGTTAAAGTACGATTTACTTACTGTGCTAAATCAGCTGCAGTATATGATTAGAGATCGTATGATAGAATCGTTCAGCAATTCACTAAATATGACAAAAAACCAAGCTAAAAACGGTATGTACTGGCAAATATCTGATTGCATAGTGCAGGTAATAAAGCTAGTATCATCTCAAAATAATATTAACAACTCTCTGTTAATAGAAGATTTTATCGTATCTGTTATGCGTATCGCGAACAGCAACACGACTAATTAATAAAATAGGTCAAGATTATGGCAATGGCTCCTAGTAACGGAATTCTGGCATTAAAAATTGCGGATCAGAACATGCTCTACCATGCTTTTATGCCTTTTCTCAAAAATGGTGGTTTATTCATACCCACTAACAAAGTATATAACTTAGGAGAAGAAGTTTTTATCGTTCTTACTCTAATGACTGAACCTGATAAAATTCCCGTTGCTGGTACGATTGCTTGGATCACTCCTAAAGGTGCACAAGGTAATCAAGCGGCAGGAATTGGCGTTCATTTTAGTGATCTAGATGGTTCTGGAGCGATTTTAAGAGGCAAAATCGAAAATTACCTAGTAGATAAAAAGGCTGATAAAGCCACTCATACAATGTAAATCAAAGAAGTGTAACGATGTTTATAGATTCACACTGCCACCTTAATTTATTGGCAAAAGAAGAGGGCGGCTTAGATGCCGTCATAGCGCAAGCCCGAGAGGCTAAAATAGAACATATTCTCTGTATTTCTATCGATAAAGAAAGCTGCAAAGAAGTGCTTAGCATTGCAGACAACTATCCAAACATCACTGCTAGTGTTGGTATCCATCCAAATGTGGACAAGGATGAAAACTTCACGGTAGACGAGCTACTTACACTTGCACAACATGATAAGGTCATTGCTATAGGTGAAACTGGTTTAGACTATTTTCGTAGTGAAGGTGACTTAGAATGGCAACGCGATCGATTTCGAGTGCATATTGAAGCGGCAAAACAGCTCAAGAAACCATTGATCATTCATACTCGTGAAGCGCGTGATGACACCATGACAATCTTAGAACAAGAAGATGCCCAACATGCGGGGGGAATAATTCATTGTTTTACAGAAAATTGGGAAACAGCACAGCGAGCCTTAGATATAGGCTTTTATATTTCTCTATCAGGTATAGTGACATTTAAAAATGCCCTTGAATTACAAGAAGTAGCTAAGAAATTGCCACTAGATAGAATTTTGATTGAAACGGATGCACCTTATCTTGCACCTATGCCACATCGAGGTAAAACCAATAAACCAGCCTATGTTGTACATGTAGCTGAATTTGTGGCTAAACTTCGTGGTGATACTGTCGAAAATATCGCCCAACAAACAACGGCTAATTTCAATCGTTTATTTCCAAGCGTAGCTTAAACTTCTGATGATGAAACAAAAACAATCACTACGGTATGGTATTTTACTTTGGTGTTGTTTTTTCTTAGTTAGTTGTTCTGATGGTCAACCAACACTTAGGCCTTTAGCCGATAATGCGGTGATTCTTGCGTTTGGAGATAGCTTAACTTTTGGTACGGGTGCAAATAGTCAAACTGAAAGCTATCCAGCAGTATTACAGCAGATGACAGGCCTTACAGTGATTAATGCAGGAATCCCAGGTGAAATAAGTCAAGAAGGCTTATTAAGATTACCAAAAATTCTTGAAGAAACTAAGCCAGATTTGGTTGTGTTATGCCATGGAGGCAATGACCTGATTCGAAAATTAGGTAATGAACAGCTTAAAAATAATCTTGATAGTATGATTAGTTTGATAAAAGAATCTGGTGCGGAAGTATTGCTAATTGCTGTACCACGATTTAGTATTACTTTAACTGTACCAGATTTATATACAGAACTTGCCACCGTCTATAATCTTCCAGTTGAGTTAACTATTATTCCTGAACTTGAACGAAATAATGCTATGAAGTCAGATACTATTCATCCCAATGCTATGGGTTATAAATTGCTTGCAGAACGAATTCGCAGACTTATAGATAATGCTGGAGGCATATAAAAAGCGATGACTACCATTAATAATCGTCGTGATGAGCGATTAAGACACGTAGCAAAAATTAGATTTTTCGCTGAACCTAATATAGAAAAGATCTTAGACATGAGAGATTTTTCTAGCAGTGGCTTATTTTTGCTTTGTGCAGATACCAACGGCATAAGCTTGGGTGATGATGTGAGAGTACAAACATTAGAGTTTGACGATGCGCCGATAGTACCTTCAAAAATTAGACGAATTGAACAACATGTCGGTTTTGCCATTGAGTTTATACTAGATTGATTTCATTAGTATTTGACTAAGTTTAGTCATTTATCTCAACGAAAAAATGTAGCTTTAAACAATGATGTTACATTTGGCTATTAGTTCTAATTAATTAAAAGCCAGTAAATTGTTGTTGAATCTGGAGCTTTTGATGGGCTGGGAGGCTAATAGTGACTTGCACCCGATCTGTGAATTGTTGATCAATAATTTGACCGTGACATTTATTAAGCTGATATTCCAATGTTTGTAGCTGGGCATATTCAATATCAAGCTTCAAGATAACCATTTCAACCCAGGGGATTAATGTAGCAGCATCAATCGCTAGCTTTGCCGATGTGCCATAAGCACGTGTTAAGCCTCCTGTGCCTAGCTTCACGCCACCAAAATAGCGAATAACACCGACAACAGCATTAATGATGGACTCGCCTTCTAGTGGCGCTAGAATCGGACGCCCGGCTGTACCGGAGGGTTCGCCTGCATCGTGACAGCGTTCATTGATAAATCCATCTGTTTGCCGAATCCGCCAAGCAAATGCAAGATGATTGGCGTTAGGGTGTTGCGAGGCTAGTGATTGTAGGTGTCGTATTGCTTCAGCTTCACTGCTAGCTGGGACGATCATGCCAATAAAACGTGATTTCTTTATCTCATAATCTACAAGCTTGGGCTCTGTAACTGTGTAATGTGTGGTTGAATTAGTCATAGTCTGTTGAGCATTATAGCAATCGGCGTCTAAGTAATATATTTAATAGCGTTGGTTATATGCAGATACTGTCATTGAAGATGATAATTAATAAGACTTAGCAAAAAAGCTAGGCCCATTTATGTGAACTTGATTTGTGAAATGTTATGATATCGAATATTTTTTATAATATTGAGAAATGCGTATATCTATTATTAGTGCGCTTTTAAGGCGATAAAAGGTAGTAATAATGGATCCAACTGTTATAAAACACACACCAATGATGATGCAGTATTTACGCATCAAAGCTGAAAACCCTGAACATCTATTGTTTTATCGGATGGGGGATTTTTATGAGATGTTTTATGATGATGCCCATAAGGCCGCAGAACTATTAGATATTACCTTAACGGCGCGTGGTAATAGCAATGGTGAGCCTATCTCCATGGCTGGTATTCCATACCATGCAGCTGATGCTTATTTATCTAGATTGATTAATCTTGGTGTGTCGGTTGCCATTTGTGAGCAAATTGGTGATCCTGCAACAAGTAAAGGGCCCGTCGAGAGGCAAGTTGTACGAATATTAACGCCTGGCACCTTAACTGAAGAAGCTTTGCTTGATAGCCGTAATGAAAATTTATTAGTCGCAATATCAGAGCATAAAGGTCGCTATGGTTTAGCTACCGCTGAATTAAGTAGCGGGCGATTTACCGTTAGTGAATTAAACTCCCTGACCGAAGTAAAAGCAGAATTAGCACGATTACAAGCGGCTGAAATTCTACTGGATGAGACGATGGCTCAAGCATTGTCGACATTTGATAAGCAAATTCGCCGTCTACCACCTTGGCATTTTGAATCAGAAACAGCTCGTCGACGTTTATGTGAACATTTTAAAATTCAAGATTTAAAAGGTTTTGGTTGTGATGAACTCACTTTAGCTGTTACAGCAGCGGGCTGCTTGCTCAATTATGCACAAGAAACTCATCGTACTGCCTTGCCGCATATTCGTGGCCTTAAACTCGAAAAAACAAGTGATAGTATAAAGTTAGATCCACAATCTCGTCGCAATCTAGAATTAGAAACTAACCTTTCTGGTGGTCGTGAACATACTTTATTGTCAATTTTGGATAAGACTGTAACACCAATGGGGGCAAGATTATTACGCCGTTGGTTATTAAGGCCTCTACGAGAACATGACGTCTTAAAACAACGCCAACATGCAATTCAGCAGTTTCTCGATACACAATCAGCTGATGTATTGCACGACATGCTTCGTAAATTAGGCGATATTGAACGCATAGTGGCACGTATTGCTTTGAAATCAGCAAGACCTCGTGATTTTATGCATTTGCGAAATACTTTAAGCTCCTTGCCTGACTTACATAAAGTTCTTGTTGATTCATCATCGAAGCGATTAATCCAGCTTGATCGTGAATTGGGTACGTTTCCCGAAGTGCTAAGCCTATTACAAACTGCATTGATTGATGAACCGCCAGTATTGATTCGTGATGGTGGTGTGATTGCCGAAGGTTACAATGAGGAATTGGACCACTTACGGACTATACGTGATCGTGCTAGCCAGTTTTTAAGTGATCTTGAACAACGCGAACGTCAACGCACAGGTGTTTCGACTTTGAAAGTAGGCTATAACCGAGTGCATGGTTATTTTATTGAAATTAGTCGTTCTCACCATATAGAAGTGCCAACGGAATATGTACGCAGGCAAACGCTGAAAAATGCCGAGCGTTATATCACGCCCGAATTAAAAGGCTTTGAAGACCAAGTGCTGAGTGCTAATGAACGTGCCTTAGCTTTAGAAAAAGCATTATATGAAGCGTTGTTTGAAAAACTTTCTCCTGATTTGGCAGCATTAGAAGTCTCAGCAAATGCATTGGCAGAGCTTGATGTACTGGCTAACTTGGCAGAACGTGCCGATTCATTAAATTATGTCGCTCCTGAATTTACTGAGCAGAATGGCATAAAAATAGAAGCGGGACGACATCCGGTTGTGGAAGGCGTCACTGAGCAGAATTTTTGCCCTAATGATCTTGATTTTACTGAGCAGCAACGATTGTTATTAATTACCGGCCCGAATATGGGGGGTAAATCGACCTATATGCGGCAAGCAGCACTAATCGTATTGATGGCACACGTGGGAAGTTTTGTGCCAGCGAAAAAGGCTGTGATTGGCCCTGTAGATCAAATCTTTACTCGCATAGGTGCATCGGATGATTTAGCGTCAGGTCGCTCTACCTTTATGGTTGAAATGAGTGAAGCGGCAAATATTATGAATAATGCTACTGAGAATAGTTTGATATTGATGGATGAAATAGGACGTGGGACGAGTACTTTTGATGGTCTATCATTGGCATGGGCTTGTGCCGAAAAACTAGTACGCGATTTGGGTTCATATACTTTGTTTGCGACCCATTATTTCGAATTGACTGAAATTCCATTATTGTATGAAAGAGCTATTAATGTCCATTTAGATGCAATTGAACATGGCGATGAAATAGTGTTTATGCATCAATTAAAATCAGGTGCGGCTAGCAAGAGTTATGGTCTGCAAGTTGCAAAGTTAGCGGGTGTGCCAGGAGATGTAATTGCGGCGGCTAAAGCTAAATTACAGCAACTAGAATTATTGCAACAACTTGAAATAAAAACGAACAAGCCAAGTGAAGAGCAGCAACAAGCTGATTTATTTAATCAGCCTATAGTGTCGCCATCTCTAGTTGAAGCACATTTAGCAGGCATAAATCCGGATGAGCTCACGCCTAAACAATCGCAGGAAATTATCTATCAATTAGTTGGATTATTAGCCCAAAAAGATCGTGATTAATTCCTGATTGCCATGACAAGTAATATGCTAGAATCCAGCTCGACGGACTCTTAACTCAATTGGTAGAGTAGCTGACTCTTAATCAGTTTGTTCCGGGTTCGAGTCCCGGAGGGTCCACCAATAAACATCTTGGATGATTTTTTTGGGAAAGCGCTCTCTAAATGGATATATATCATTTTAACTGGATATTATTAATCGCTTGAATGGGAGCCTTGATTAATATCTGCGTAAAAAGTATTTCCTACAATAATACTTGTCGTGTTTCAGCTAGAAAATTATGAATTTTAAGCTCAATTCTATGATCAATCATTTCTTCTGGTCTTTGTTCATTAGGACATGGCATATTGGGTGTGGTGCCAAATAAACGGCAAATTAAAGGTCTTTCATCATAGACTTCACAGCCATTTTCTCCGAGGTATGGGCAATTTAATTCAGCCAGTGCTATTTCGTGTTCTTGATCACTTTTAATCGGTAATCTAGATACTTCTTCTGATGAAGCTGTAACTGGGCCGCAGCAGTCGTGGCAGCCAGGTGTGCATGAAAAAGTAGGAATTCGTTCACGAAAAAAACGAATTTTCTGACTGTTTGTTGTCATCTAACGACCTACTTTCTCTTATTAGCGGAGGGGGATCGTACCATAATTAGTCGGCTATTTTTGTTGGTTGTATCGTGCCTTTATCAATACTCTTGATGAGTTTTTGAGTTTTTGAGTTTTTGAGTTTTTAGTACCAAAACTATAAGGTCTGTAGCCATTATTGATTATTTAATGATATTGGTTGCAGCGCATACATCACAATAGATGAGTAGTCTCTATATAGGCCATTCTCAAAACATTGTTTTTAAATTATCAGTAACGATATAAAGTTAGCATCGACGATGAAAAAATTCATGGCTACTACTTAACTTCCTGTGCTCACAAGATTATTTTTTCGATTGGCAGTTAACAAAAGCTGATTTTGAAGCTTATGTTAGACATACAAAGACCTAATAGCTGGGGTTTGTTATTAACTTTTCAGTTTGTTAGGCTAGTTATACTTGGCAATAAAGTCATTTCAGCCTAAAATTACAGTTGTGAACATTCAACAACAAAATTTAACATTCTTAACGGCAGCTTTTGGCTTCCAGTCTTTTGTTGTGTCTCGTTTTTGTTCATTACTCCTGCTACGACTGCCCTAGGGCAACTATTTAGCAACCCACAAATCAGTTTAGATACTGATAAATAAACTTAACTATATAAATGTTAGTGACTGCGTAAATGGAGCAGGAAAAAATGAGTGATAAATTAATAATTTTTGATACCACCTTGAGAGATGGCGAGCAGAGTCCTGGTGCATCTATGACCAAGGATGAGAAAGTTCGTATTGCAAAATCATTGGAGCGTATGCGTGTTGATATCATCGAAGCTGGGTTTCCAATTGCCAGTGTTGGTGATTTTGAATCAGTCCAAGCGGTGGCTAATGCAGTCACTGAAAGCCGAATTTGTGGACTAGCACGTGCACTTGATGCTGATATCGATCGAGCTGGCGAAGCGCTAAAAGGTGCTAATGCATCGCGCATTCATACCTTCATCGCGACTTCTCCAATTCATATGAAGATGAAACTTCGTATGGAGCCTGAACAAGTTATTGAAAATGCTGTAAAAGCAGTATTACGTGCTCGCCGTTACACGGATGACGTCGAATTTTCACCTGAAGATGCCGGCCGAAGTGATCCGGATTTCTTATGCCGAATTTTGGAAGCGGTCATTGATGCAGGGGCCACAACGCTAAACATCCCCGATACGGTGGGTTATAACTTGCCACATCAGTTTGGCCAGTTAATTTACGACTTACGAACACGTATTCCAAACGCTGATAAAGCTATTTTCTCCGTGCATTGTCACAATGATTTAGGTTTAGCCGTTGCGAATTCGTTATCTGCAGTATTAAATGGCGCGCGTCAGGTTGAATGTACAATTAATGGCTTAGGTGAGCGTGCCGGTAATGCGGCTTTAGAAGAAGTAGTTATGGCAGTTCGTACACGTCAAGACATGTTCAGCTGTGATACGACGATTGATACCACACAAATCTTAGCGGCATCACGCTTAGTTTCAGGTATTACAGGTTTCACTGTGCAACCAAATAAAGCCATCGTTGGTACTAATGCCTTTGCCCACGAGTCAGGGATTCATCAGGACGGCGTGCTTAAAAGCCGTGAAACGTATGAAATTATGCGTGCTGAAGATGTGGGTTGGAATACCAACCGTATGGTTTTAGGTAAACATTCAGGGCGTAATGCTTTCCGTACTCGTTTAGAAGAATTAGATATTGAGTTTGAGTCTGAAACAGATTTAAATGCGGCATTTAGACGTTTTAAAGAGCTGGCTGATAAAAAGCACGAAATTTTTGATGCAGATTTGCAAGCCTTAGTTAGTGATACTGTAGCCTTGGAAAATGAACGTGTACGTTTGATCTCGTTAAAAGTATGTAGTGAGACCGGCGAAACGCCGATAGCATCTATCACTTTGTCGGTTGATGATAAAGAAAGTCAGGTCGAAATGGCGGGCAGTGGCCCTGTCGATGCCGCTTATTGTGCGATTGAAGCTATCGTGCAAAGTCATACAGAGTTGCAGTTGTACTCTGTAAATAACATCACTAGTGGTACCGACTCACAAGGCGAAGTGAATGTCCGTCTAGAAAAAGGTGGACGAATTGTAAGCGGGCAGGGTGCTGATACTGATATCGTTATTGCATCAGCTAAAGCCTATATCAATGCTCTTAATAAGATATTGGTACCAGTCGATCGCGCACATCCACAAGTTTAATGATGCAATCAGTTCAACAATGTTAGCTCCCGGTCAGTTATCCACACTCACAGAGATGGGGATCCCTGTCTGGGAATTTCGTTCGCAGGAAGCCGCTACTTCAGTTCCAATTGAAGCTGTAAATATACTAGATGAGTCTTGTGCTCCATTACCAGCCGTGGATTGTTTGATCGTTGTAGCTGACCAAGATGACGGCAATGAAGCCAAACGTCTATTACATGCGATGTTGTTTTCGATAGGTTTAGCACCAAATAATAGTGCCGTCGTTTCACCCCAGCAGCTTAGTCAATTACAGACTACAGGCAATGTTCATAAAGTAATAATTGCCTTTGGTGAGCAACTTATACCAGAAGAATTGAACTCACAAGCAACTGAGCGTGGACACATTTATTGTTCACCTGATTCGGTCCTTAAAATTATTGTAAGCTTGTCGTTAACTGCTCTACTGAACTCACCTGACAAAAAAGCATTAGCTTGGCAAGATTTACAGCTGCTTAAAACGGCTTGTCAATCTGATGATCTTTCTTAATGAATGTACGCAGTATGCAAGCCCAAGATATTGCTTATGTATTAGATATTGAGCAGCGTGCAAATCAATTCCCTTGGGATAAAAAAAGTTTTGAAGATAGTCTGAAAACGGGTCATCAAGCATGGATATTTTATGAAAAAGACAATGACATAGTTGGTTTTGCCATTGTTCAGCGTGTGCTTGATGAAGCACACTTACTCAATATTTGTGTCGAACCATCAGCTCAAGGTCGGGGCTTAGGAAAAGAAATCGTTCAGCATGTGATTGATTATTCGAACAGTATCTCGGCAGTCATTATTTTACTTGAAGTTCGGCGTAGTAATGAACGTGCACAGCAGCTTTATTTACAGGTCGGCTTTAACGAAATGTCAGTCCGTAAAGGCTATTATCCAGCTAAAGAAGGCCGTGAAGATGCCATTTTAATGGCGATGGATTTGGATTTAATGTCTTTCTTTAATGAGTAGATAAATGAAAGAGTAGATTGAAAGCGCTAAAACTGTTCAAACAGCTTTAAGTACTTTCAATCATAAGAGCTTAATCGGTATTATCGATGTTTAGGCGTTTCTAGACCCGCTTCAGCCATTGCCACTGCACGAAAAACTGCACGGGCCTTATTCATCGTTTCTTGCCATTCCATTTCAGGAACAGAATCATAAACGATGCCTGCACCGGCTTGAATATGTAAGGTGTTATCCTTGATTACAGCCGTGCGAATAGCAATAGCGGTGTCCATATTACCTGACCATGATAAATAGCCAACTGCACCAGCATAAACACCGCGCTTAACAGGCTCTAATTCATCAATAATTTCCATTGCTCGAACTTTCGCCGCACCGCTAACGGTACCTGCAGGAAAGGTAGCTCGTAGGGCATCGATACAAGTCATATTAGGTACAACTTGCCCGGTTACATTAGAAACAATGTGCATGACGTGAGAATAGCGTTCAACGATCATTTTGTCAGTGAGTTTAACGGTACCGATTTGACTGACACGTCCTGCATCATTTCTGCCCAAATCAATCAGCATTAGATGTTCTGCAAGTTCTTTAGGATCGGCTAATAAATCTAGTTCGAGTGCTTTATCTTCTTCAGGTGTTTTACCGCGAGGGCGAGTACCCGCAATCGGACGAACGGTGACTTCATTATTTTCCATTCGCACTAAAATTTCAGGCGAAGAGCCGACAATGTGGAAATCTTCCAGATTGAGGTAATACATGTAAGGTGATGGGTTTAAAGTGCGTAAAGCACGATATAAATCCATAGGTTGTGCAGCAAAAGGGATTGATAGTCGTTGTGATAAAACGACTTGCATGATGTCGCCATCATTAATGTATTGTTTAGCTTTTTCTATCGCATCAATAAATCCATCATGCGTAAAACCAGAGATAAAGTCATTTTCATTTACGGATTTTCCAACGTGTGAAGAGCTGTATTTTGGCGTTGAAGTACGTAAGCTGAGTGTCAACTTGTCGAGATTATCTTGTGCCTGTTGGTAGGCATTCTCCGTGCTTGGATCTGCATGGACAATAATAAAAAGACGATTACTTAAATTATCAAATACGATTAAATCATTTGATACCATCAATAAAATATCAGGGCAGCCTAGAGGATCAGGATTAGGACAAGCGCCTAAGCGTGGTTCAACGTAGCGCACGGTATCATAACCAAAATAGCCGACTAATCCACCATTAAAACGTGGTAAGTCATCTAAATCTGGAACGTTATATTGTTGCTTAAATGTTTCTATCCATGACAGAGGATCTGATGAGGTTGTTTGTTCAATTATCTCGCCATGATGTTTAACTTCAATGTTCTCACCAGTAATTCGTACAACTGTTTCACTAGGTAAACCGATAATGGAGTAGCGTCCCCATTTTTCTCCGCCGTGAACTGATTCCAGTAAATAGGAGTAAGGAGAATCAGCTAACTTGAGATAAGTACTTAATGGCGTATCTAAGTCCGCTAATACTTCTCGTACAAGGGGGATTCGGTTATAGCCTTGTTCGGCTAGTTGTTTAAATTCTGCCAGTTTCATTGCTTGGGTTTAAACCTAAAATAAGTCTGCAAGTTCTGCAAAGGTATCTATCACTGCATCAGGATTAGCAGTACGAATATCAACGCCGTGATTGTAGCCATAACTAAGGCAAACAATCGAAAATCCAGCCGCGCGTGATGCTTTAACATCACTGATTGAATCACCAATCATCATGGCATTTTTAGGAGCGACGCCAAAAAACTTTGCACCATGAAGCAAGGGTGCTGGATCCGGCTTTTTCAATGGCAAAGTATCACCACTGATGACAATATCAAAAAAATCAAATAGACCAAGATTTTTTAAGATGGGCAAAGTAAATTGCTCGTCTTTATTGGTTACACAACCAAGTTTTATTCCCTGACTTTTAAGCCAATTCAAACCTTGTTTAACAGCAGGATATAACTGACTGCGTTTACTAGAATTATCAGCATAAAGCGCCATGAATATAGGATGGGCTTTTGCATAAAGTGTAGCATCAGGTAGGCCGTCTAATTGGTCAATTAATGCGCGTTCAATAAGGCGAGGAACACCATTACCTACCCAGAGACGGACTTTAGCTTCACCACGAATTGGCATGTCGAGTGTTTTCATCATTTCATCGACACACCAAGCGAGGTCAGGCACGCTGTCAATTAGCGTACCATCAAGGTCAATTAAGACCATCTCTGGTTTGGATAAGGCCATTTAGATTTTTGCTAATGCCAATTCAGCACGCATAGCTGCAACGACCGTTTCATAGTGATGTGGATCACTCTTGTTTGCCGCACCGAATAATGCAGAACCAGCAACAAAGGTGCGTGCGCCAGCTTCAGCGATTTCACGAATGTTTTTAACGTTAACGCCACCATCGATTTCAAGATCGATATCATAGCCACTTTCATCAATCATTTTACGGGCTTCACGCAATTTTTCTAATGTGTGTGGAATGAAAGATTGACCACCGAAACCTGGGTTAACAGACATCAATAAAATACGGTCAACTTTATCTAAAACATGTGCCGCTAAAGATAATGGTGTAGCAGGGTTGAATACCAAACCAGCTTTACAGCCTTCAGCTTTAATTAATTGTAAAGTACGATCGATATGTTCTGATGCTTCAGGGTGGAAAGTAATGAATGTTGCGCCAGCTTTAGCAAAATCAGGGATGATGCGATCAACTGGTTTAACCATTAAATGAACGTCAATTTCATGAGTTACGCCGTGTTTACGTAATGCATCACATACTAGAGGACCAATCGTCAGATTAGGGACGTAATGGTTATCCATAACATCGAAATGAACGATATCAGCGCCTGATGCTAATACGTTATCGACTTCTTCACCTAAGCGGGCAAAGTCAGCAGAAAGGATAGAGGGAGCAATTTTGAAAGTAGCCATAATATTACCTGTCAGTTTAAGTTAATGGTGTGCTTACGGGTTAAAACCAGATACTTTACCGCATGTGATGGCTTTTTTCAGCTTTTGTAAATGTATACTGGCTGTTTATTTATTAACTATATAGTTTTAGGAGTGTGAATGTGCAAGGATTTCAAGCCATATTGCTAAGCCTACTAGTGTTGTTTTTATTACCGTTGTCGGTAATAGCGGCAGATGAAGCTGACTTGGCGGTAAATGACACCGCACCCGCAGATGCGGCGCTAATGACGCCTGAAAGCGATCATATTATGATACGTCAGACTGAGCCTATCACCGGTTTTCAGCCATTAACGGTTGCGGGCAAGGAGATTAGTGCTACTTTTCTTGAAGAGACGATTGGAGAGTCGCATGGCGCCATCGTACTTTTTCACGATCAAGGTGAAGATCTTGAAAGTCGGGGGGTTGTTACCCCTTTACGTCATGAAATGCTGCAATACGGTTGGTCTACCTTAAGCCTCATGTTAGATTATCCTTTTACGCCTAATATATTGTTAGCTATTGTTCCTGAAACGGCTGCTTCGACTGACACTTCACCAGCAGCATCTGAGGCTAAAGATGAAGCCACTATTACAGATGCTGATTCAGCCAAAATGGATGGTTCTAAAACAGACCAGCCAGTAGTGTTACCGCCAGTTTCTAACAAACAACGTATCGAAGCGGCTGTAGCTTTTTTAAACGCTAAGGGCATAAACCGAATTATATTCGTAGGTCATGGCCGTGGAGGTATTGTCGCTATAAATGAATTAAGTACTCTCACCACGCCTATCTCAGCATTAGTTCTAGTCGGTACGCCTGCTTTAGCAAATAATGATGAATTTAAAACATTTAACCAGCCCATTTTAGATATTTATGGTGATCAAGATCTCGATGGTGTATCAACGGCTGTTAATGATAGAAAAGTAGTTATGAAACGCGCTAACAATATTCGTTATACTTCTCGAGAAATTATTGGGGCGAATCATGTGTTTTATGGTTTAGAACCTATGCTGATATCTACCGTGCGTGGCTGGTTACATGCTACCTTTGTTAAACAGGAAAAAAGTGAATAATGCGACTTTATTATGATGGTTTAGTTGTGCATCAAGCTCAGTCAGATGATGGCATTATTGAAGTTGTTGATCTCGGTGATACACGCTCATTACATTTTGGTACTTTTCCTCGTCAAAGTAGTATGTCTTTGAGCACACCACATACGTTAGAACTTAGCTATACCGAAGCCATGATGGCATGTTTGATCTTAAACTCGAATCCTGAAAAAATATTGGTCGTGGGTTTGGGAGGCGGATCTTTAGTTAAATTTTTGTTACATCATTTTCCAGACTGCGAGATAGACGTCATTGAATATCGACAAGATGTCATTGATGTGGCACAACGTTATTTTGGGGTGCCGACGGATGATCCTCGCTTGACTATTCACCATGGCGACGGCTACTTGTTTGTGCAAGAGCTTTATTATCGAGCTGAAAACACTTATGACCTGCTGTTAGTTGATGCCTACGATCATGTGGGAATGGCTGCCAGTGTAGGCGTTCAAGCTTTTTTTGATGCTTGCGCAGGAATACTATCTACACACGGTGTGATGAGTATCAATTTGTGGGGCAGTGAACATGCTTTATTTAATCAAACTATGGCACGAATAAATCATAGTTTTGAAGGCCGAACGATGGTCTTGCCCGTGAAGAATAAAGGCAATGTTATCGGTTTAGCAATGATGCGGCCTGTTAACAATGCAGCATTAAAAAAACGTCAAGCATCTGTCGAGTTACAGGAGTTACATTTGAATATCAGCTTACTTAGATCACTACAAATACTGACACGAGAAAACCGCTCCATAATTAGCCGGATATTTTCGTAATGTTCACTAGTTCTGTCGTAATAAGATTTATAACCATCACATTATTCGTTATTTCTTCTCTTTCCTTATCAGTCAATGCTAGCGAAAACATCGAATTATTAATATCTCGTTCGGCACATACACTTAGCGTTAAGCAGGGTGATGTTACTTTGAGTACGTTCAAAGTTGCTTTTGGTAGCGGTGGTAAAAAAGCTAAACTTAGAGAAGGTGATCACACCACGCCTAAAGGTGCTTATGTAATCAATAAAATCCGTGACAGTGAGAACTTTCATTTATTCATGTTGTTAAATTATCCAAATATGGATGATGCAAAACGTGCATTGAAAGAAGATTTGATTACCCGTACGCAATATCGAGCCATCTTAATCGCACACATTGAAGGGAGATTACCTCCGCAAAATACAGCTTTGGGCGGCGCGATTGGTATCCACGGAATTGGTGTTGAAACCAAAGAGAAATTAGAAATTCATCAACTCGCAGATTGGACAAAGGGCTGTATTGCTATGCGTAATGACGAGGTTGAAGTCCTTCGCCGTTATATTAGCCCCGGTACAAAAGTGACCATCATCGATTAATTCCCGATTGTTTTTATCGGTTATTATCATAATTTGCTAGAATACTTGATTAAATACTGTCTAATCATGCCAAAAGGTGCCCATACATGCACGCTGCTCCAGATCTTTTCTCTCATCGTAAATTTTGGGCCCACCGCCTTGGTGTTGCGCCACAATTACCTATGTCTCGTGAAGAAATGGATGAACTTGGCTGGGATTCATGCGATATCATCCTTGTTACCGGCGATGCCTATATCGATCATCCTAGTTTTGGAATGGCATTAATTGGTCGCTTATTAGAAAACCAAGGCTTTCGGGTCGGTATTATTTCTCAGCCAGATTGGTTAAGCGCTGATGATTTCAAACAACTAGGTAAGCCAAATCTATTCTTCGGTGTGACTGGCGGTAATATGGATTCGATGGTGAATCGCTATACCTCTGATCGTCGCATGCGAAGCAATGACGCCTATACAGCGGATGGTGAAGGTGGCAAACGTCCTGATCGCTGTGTGGTTGCCTATAGTCAACGCTGTCGCGAAGCTTATAAAGGCGTGCCGATCATTATTGGTGGTATCGAGGCGAGCTTGCGTCGTATTGCTCACTTTGATTACTGGTCCGAGAAAGTACGTCGCAGCGTTATTATGGATGCTAAAGCCGATATCTTGGTTTATGGTAACGGTGAGCGCCAAGTAGTCGAAATAGCACATCGTTTGGCCGAAAATGAACCTGTGAGTGAGCTTACAGATATTCGCGGTACAGCTTTTATCACTAAACATGGCCAACGTGATGGATGGTGGGAAAAAGACTCAACTAGCGTCGATACACCAGGTAAGGTGAATCCGCCAATTGATCCTTACGCCATGCAAACAGAGGCGAGTTGTGCGGACGAAAAGGCCAAGCCAGAAAACGCAAAGCCAGAAAGTAAGCAAGCAGAAAGCACGACAACAAATGTCATACGTTTTCATAAAATAATGCCCAAAGATTCATCAATGAGCGTTATTCGTTTACCGGCTTATAATGAAGTTCGAAATGATCCTATTTTATATGCTCACACGTCACGAATCTTACATTTAGAAACTAATCCAGGTAATGCCTTGGCGTTAGTGCAACAACATGGCGAACGAGATGTTTGGCTCAACCCACCACCGATTCCTCTGAAAACGGAAGAAATGGATGGTGTATTTGACTTGCCATATAGCCGCGTTGCTCATAAGTCTTATGGTGATAAAAACATTCCTGCTTATGAAATGATTCGTTTTTCTGTCAACATAATGCGTGGTTGTTTTGGTGGTTGCACATTCTGCTCAATTACCGAACATGAAGGTCGAATTATCCAGAGTCGTTCTGAAGATTCGATCATCAAAGAAGTTGAAGCTATTCGAGATACAACCCCGGGCTTTACTGGCGTAATTTCTGACTTAGGTGGCCCGACGGCGAACATGTATCGTCTAGCTTGTAAGAGTGAAGAGATTGAAGCTAGTTGCCGACGTCTATCTTGCGTGTTCCCTGGTATATGTAAAAACCTAAATACTGATCACACACCGCTGATTAAGCTTTATCGTCGTGCACGCGCATTGCCTGGTATCAAGAAGATTTTAATCGCTTCTGGTTTACGTTATGACCTTGCTGTATTGTCACCTGAATATGTTAAAGAACTAGTGACACATCATGTCGGTGGTTATCTAAAAATCGCCCCTGAACATACAGAAGAAGGGCCGCTTGACCAGATGATGAAACCGGGCATTGGTACTTACGACAAGTTCAAAGCTATGTTTGATAAATACTCAAAGGCAGCCGGTAAAGAACAATATTTGATTCCTTACTTTATTGCCGCTCATCCAGGCACTACAGACAAGGACATGTTGAATTTAGCCTTATGGTTAAAAAATAATGGTTTCCGTGCAGATCAAGTACAAGCCTATTTACCATCACCGATGGCGGCAGCGACGGCAATGTACCATTCTGGTAAAAACACATTGCATAAAGTACGACGTAGCGGCGGTGATATCACTGTACCAAAAGGTATTAAAGTACGCCGCTTGCATAAAGCTTTTTTACGGTATCATGATGCTGAAAACTGGCCGATGTTACGGGAAGCCTTACAAAAGATGGGTCGGGCTGATTTGATTGGTAATGGTAAAAAACATCTGATTCCTGCATGGCAACCGGCTGGTACAGGCGAGCAGGGCGAAGGTAAACGTAAGTCTGGAAAGGCTCAAGCTTCATCAAATGGTAAGAAAAACATCTCATTTCGCACGCAACATGTACGCGCTAAAGCTGTTGGCAATAAATCTACCTCAGGTAAGGCTAAACAGCGTCGACGTTAGATTTGAAGTAATAAATTTGGATGGTTGAGAGCGATATAAGCTTAAAAAACCGTGTTAGCAATCATATTTGTGCGGGTAATTTAATTATCGCACACGTTAATTGCTACGCGGTTTTTGCCAATTGATATAAACGTTCAAGTTCTTGTGCTAGCGTGTTATTTGACTGTACTTGTCCCGCTCGGCTATACCAATAATTTGCATTACTTATATCGCCTTCTTCACGGTGTAGATAACCATGAATCAGGAATGCAAGTTCGTCGTGATCATGTTGAATTAACTCATGCGCTGCTTGCCAATTACCCTGCCTTATAAGCTCGAGTGCTTGTATGTGTTTCGATGCCATATTGCCCCCTGAACTACTAGTTAATTTAAATAGCTAGCTGTTTAAAATAGATTACATAAACTTAATTGGGTAATAATTTCTATTCGAACGTTGTAATAAGTAAAGCTATCATCTTCGATTCTAATAGAAAAGACGGAATTGGTCACGGTAGTGTCTCGAATGATTGAGAACCCCCTAAAAAAGAAGTTATAGTATTATCAATAGAGTATAGTCATAGTCAGTAATTAGGATAAATAATGTTAGTAAAAAGACAAAAAGGAATCGCGCTTCCACAACTTATTTTATGGCTACTAGTGTTAATCAATACCGCGGGTTTAGGCGGCTATTATTACCTGAATTATGTTCAAGGAAATGAGATACCTAATATGGTAGGTACATGGACAGGTAGCAACCTGACTATTTCTGATCTCAAAGGCTATAAAACTTGGGGCAATAAAGTCGTTACCATTACCGAACAACAAGATCGACGTTTCCGTGGCACCTTTAGCTATCCAGATGGTACAAAAAACTTTTTTGGTGTGATTTATCCAGATAATAAATCATTTACTTGGGTCTCGAGTAATAGCCATGGTTTTAATCATGGTCGTATATTAAGTAACGATACAATCGGTGCGTGCTATGTTGAAGCATGGGAACAAGCCACCGTTGGTTGTGCAACGCTTGAACGTCAAAAATGAATGAAATTTCGAATTGTCAGTAGAGTCAGCTAAATTAATCGACCGCATTGTTATCTATACGTTATAAAAATATTTTACGCATACAGTGAGGTGTGGTGATGAGTGAAGATAATGACTATCGTTATCACTTGTTCGTACTTAGACATGGCAAGGCTTCTAGTGATACGCTTGGACGTGATTTTGAGCGAACATTAACTGATAAAGGCGTAGAGCAAGCTGAAAAAATAGGAGACTGGATGTACAACCATGATCTGATACCAGATTTTGTGTTAACTTCACCTGCAACACGAGCCTTGATGACGAGTAATATTGTCTCAAAAAAGTTAAATATTAAACAGGCGAACAGACAAGTTTTTAGCCAGATTTATGAAGCCAATCTAGATACTTTACTTAAAGTGTTGAATAACTGCCCTTTAAAAAATCATAAAGTGTTATTAGTTGGACATAATCCTACATTAGAGTACTTGGTCGATTATTTACTGCCGGCATCGATTACTCTCGGGTTAAAAAATGATGACCGGTTATTCCCTGCAACACTGGCTCATATTAAAATGAATGTTCCTTGGTCACAACTTGCGCCAAATTGTGCTGAAGGGGTATCAATTACACATGGCAAATTACTTTCCTGAGTACATTTAAGATCAAATTAAAATCTGGCACCGATGGTCCACAAGGAACGGGTTATAAGATGAAAATCAAGATTAAAGATTTTAAAGTTAAGAAAGGTGAAACGGTCCAACTTGATAAATGGCCTACACGAGTTGAGCCTATTTATAGCTCGAAGAAGGAATATCGCAAGCTTCTTAATAAGCAGGTCAAAAAGCTAAGTGAACTTCAACAACTTCAATATGCCTCAAACGACTATTCATTATTACTGATATTTCAGGCAATGGATGCCGCAGGTAAAGATGGCGCGATTCGACACGTCATGTCAGGCATCAATCCGCAGGGCTGTCAGGTATTTAGTTTCAAACAACCTAGCAAGACAGAGCTTGATCATGATTTTTTGTGGCGTACCAATAAATGTTTACCTGAGCGTGGGCGAATCGGTATTTTTAACCGCTCCTATTATGAAGAGGTATTAATCGTTCGTGTTCATCCCAAGATACTTGATAATCAAGGACTACCGGATGCTTTAGTCGATGATCAAACAATCTGGAATCAACGTTATGACTCGATTATAGACTTAGAGAATCATCTGTCTCGAAACGGCACACGTATCATTAAATTCTTCCTTCATCTCTCTAAAGAAGAGCAACGAGATCGTTTCATTCAGCGGATCGATGAACCAGAAAAAAACTGGAAGTTTAGTGCTGGAGATGTTGAAGAACGGAAGTCTTGGGATACATATATGCATGCCTATGAACAATGTCTGAGTGCAACAAGTACTAAGCATGCGCCTTGGTACGTGGTGCCAGCCGATGACAAAAAGAATACGCGGTTAATTATTTCTCGGATTATTATTAAAACCTTGAAATCACTCAACATGCAATATCCCGAAACCGATGAGAAGCGCCAGCAAGAATTACTTTCAATTCGTGAGCAACTGTCTAAGGAAGCATAGTCGCTGATATTAGACTGAACAAAAGCATAATTTATTTTATCTTGCGATGATCTCACCATCGTAATCATGGCATATCGTGCCAATTTTTTACTAGTGTTTGATATTGTTGTGGGAGTTGTGTGCTTCTAGTTTAGAAGTTAGTTCTATTTGATAAAAAGTACTCATTACTTTATTTTGCCAGCTTCGTTTTAACCCATAGACTGAAGGGGTGCTGACATAAAGATAGATTATAAAAGCGGGGATCGTCAGTTACTTCTGTCGTTATCCACTCTGGCAAAGTGATTTTTTGTTCCACATGGTCTAACTCCACTTCGGCAATGATGAGTCCCTTATTATCATGTTGAAACTCATCTATTTCCCATATCAGGCCATCAATACCCAAGGTATAGCGTGTTTTAACAATGATTGAATGTACGCACATTGGTAGTAATTTTTCTGCATCATCAAGTGGAATAGCATATTCATATTCATGACGACTCATTCCATTAGACTGGCCTTTTATAGTCAAAAAGGCTTCTTGATTGGTGATTCGAATTCGTACCGAACGCCTAACATCATCACACAGGTAACCCTGTCGAATATGTGATGCAGTGGCATCTTTTAGCCAAGGCTTGCTATTAGCTTTTACGAGGAATTTTCTTTCTATTTCTAAGGCCATGATGAGGTTAACCTTTGTTGCGAATATATGAGTAAAAGATAACGGTCTTTATTTTACTATCTGATGTTTTATATCAGATGAATGATTCTGTTTCAATAATTCGTTTTTCAATGTAATTAAATAAGTAGATACGGTAAGGAGTTAATTCATATTGCTTTTTACTCACCACCTAGGGTTTTGAAGTGCTCGTTAATATCCTTCAGATTAAGTTGAATAAAATCTAGAAATGCTTGAGCCACAGTCGTGGGATGCTTGCCTGAAGGATAGACTAAGCACCAGCTTCTTCGTAGTGGGAAACCTTTTATAGATACAGTTTTAAGACTGCCTATTTTTAGCTCAGACAATATGCTTAGTTTTGGCAATACTGCTACGCCCATGCCGGCGATTACTCCATGTTTAATGGCTTCATTAGATCCCATTTCCATGAAAGGGTTTATAGAAAGACGGTGTTGCTGACAATGCTGCTCTAAGGCGAGACGAGTGCCTGAACCCGTCTCGCGTAGTAATAAGTTGGCATCGAGAAACTGCTGTGGCGTTAGTTTACTTTTTCGTTTAAATGAATGTGCAGATGAAATAACCGGTACCAGTTCATTATCAAGAAAAGGTAATGAATACAAAGCCCGATCGCTGGGAACCATACCCATAATTAATAAATCATCAGTATTATTATCCAGTAATGTAAGTGCTTGACTACGATTGACGATACGAAGTTTAACGTTCACAGCAGGGTGTAAGTCCATGAAGCCTTTCAACATATAAGGGACTATCGATTGCACGGTTGTTACCGCGCCGAGACTTAATTCGCCCGATAGTTTGCCATCAAGACTATGTAAATCACTCTGTAAATAAGCGACTTGATCAAACATCTTTTGTAAGCGTTGAGCAACATGTTCACCAGCGCGAGTGCAGTAGACCTTACGTCCGACATACTCGAATAATGGCTGGCCTAGAGCTTCTTCAAGTTTGCGGATCTGTGAACTTACAGCCGGTTGAGTTAAGCCAAGCAAATCTGCCGCTTTTCGGTAACCTTGCTCTTGGTAAACAGCCTGAAAAACCTGTAGTTGACGAAAGGAAAGACGACTTAGTAGTTGCTGTAAAGTTTGTTGCATTACATACCTTTATATTTATATATAAGGTTTAGCTTATCACTGATAAAAATTATATCAATTATTCTTTATGTAGGGATTACTTTATGATTTCTAAAAATTAAAACGTGAGAGTATAGCGATGCTAAAAAAAGTTCTAATCGCCAACCGTGGTGAAATAGCGGTACGCATCATTCGAGCCTGTGCTGAGATGGGTATACGTTCAGTGGCAATTTATACTGAACCTGACCGTTATGGCCTCCACGTCAAGCGGGCAGACCAATCATTTCTACTAGGCGAAGACCCGCTAGCCGGTTACCTAGACCCATTAAGAATTGTGAAGCTTGCTGTAGAAACGGGCTGTGATGCAATTCACCCTGGTTACGGCTTTCTATCGGAAAATGCTGAGTTTGCTCGCCTTTGTGAAAAGAATAACATTACTTTTATTGGTCCGAAATCAAGTGTAATCGGTGGCATGGGTGATAAAACAGCGGCTCGTCATAGGATGAGAAAGGCCGGAGTTCCAGTAACGCCTGGCTCAGAAGGTAATCTTGCTGATTTAGATGAAGCTTTAGCC
>CAXBIM010000004.1:0-79655 GCA_963975785.1 uncultured Methylophaga sp. | reverse complement strand
TTAAAGCCCTTTTGATTGAGTTGTTGACCCCAAACACTAAGGTCGTAATTAGCTGGATTAAGCGGACTTCGTTCACCATGACCCTCAATAAAAACTAGCCATTGTTCTTGTTGGCGTGAGACAGCAATGAGTGCATTCGTTAATGACTGCTCAGATAGATCAAATACGTGTTGCTGCTTATCTCCTCTCGAAATCACCATTTCACCTTGTTGTTGGATCTTGAGTTCACGGACTAGGTCAGGTGAAAAATCTGGGTTTATATAGCTTATCTTAAGTTGGGCACTATGACTTTGGTAGCTTGAAAGCAACGATTCTAATGCTGGACGGTATTCACTACTTGGGCTAATGAAAGCTTGAATAGTGATAGCCTGCTCAAGTCGAGTTAAATAATGAGTGGTGGTATCTGAAAGACTATGGCGGCTGTTTGCCGTCCAATCGCTGCGAATATTAGTTTTAAGTGAAAGCTCAGCTAAAAGTACGACTACAATAATCACTAGTATATAAAAAATGATATTTTGTAGTTTAAGTTGGCGCCGTATTTTTTGAGTAATGTTCATGTTAATTGAGCCGTTCAGCATCAAGTCGACGAATCGTTAACGCTAAAAAAGTCATAATAATAATTAAGTAATAGGCTAAGTCACTAGTGTTTACTTCACCTTGTAATAAAGACTCATAGTGTCTCAATAATGATAACCAGCTAAAGAGGTTCGATGTTTCTGCCGTCACTTGTGCATTCCCAGCCCAATCAATAATCCATAATAGAAATAAAGTGGAAAAGGTACTAACGGCCGCAATAGTCGGTTGAGCCGTCAGTGAAGATAGAAATAAGCCTATGGCTGTAAAACTTGCCACTAATAGCACTAAACCAAGTAAACCTGCTGCAATGACACCATAGTCTAAATCAGCCCCTAAGCTCAGCGATAGAGGCATTAAACTGACAATAATTAGCAGAATGATAAAAAAGCTTAGGGTACCTAGGTATTTACCGAAAACAATTTGGTTAATGGATAGAGGTGCTGAAAATAATAAGGGCAAGCTGTTATTACGACGCTCTTCGGCTATAAGCCGCATGGTGATGAGAGGTGCAATTAATAACAAGATCGTGGCAGTATCACTTAATAAAGGTATTACAATCAGTTCAGTAACGCCAGGTGAGCCTGGAATAGCAGACATCTTGCCTTGAATCTGCATGAAGTAATCAATGTGGGTCAAAAATAAGTAGGCGATAAGGATTTGGCACAATGCCAAAATCACCCAAGCGAGAGGAGATAAAAATAAGCGGTAAAGCTCATTACGAGCAAGAGTGAACATTAGACGGCTTGCTCCAGAGGCACTGATTCTTGTTGGATGATATTCATAAACACATCTTCTAAGGAATGCTGTTCAGGCATTAGCTCGGTTAATTGCCATTGCTGAGTTACGGCATGACTGAGGAGTTCAGCTGTAGGGTTTGTATCAGGTTGGTAATGTAAACGGAACTGCGTAGGATTTAAGACATCTACGCTGATGACACCTGTAATATTCTGTAATGTTGCCAATGGTGGTGGCGTGAGCAATGTACAGAGTATATTGGATGCTTGACGTTGTTTATTTAGGCCCGAAATAGTGTCATTAAAAATTAAATGACCATGACTGATGATTTGTACTCGGTCACATAACATCTGTACTTCAGGCAAAATGTGGGTCGATAAAATAACACTATGTTCGGTGGCTACATCACGAATTAAATGACGAATTTCTCGTATTTGAATAGGGTCTAATCCCGAGGTGGGCTCATCAAGAATTACGACGGCAGGTGTATGGATAATAGCTTGTGCAATGCCGATACGCTGCTGATAGCCCTTTGATAAGTTACCGATCAGACGTTTAGTCATATCACCCAAGCCGCAGCGTTCAATAACGGTGTTGACTGCCGAGTTGATGTGCTTGGTTGGAATTAGATTAATTTTGGCACAAAAATATAAAAACTCTTTAACGGTTAACTCTTTGTATAGTGGTGGTTGTTCGGGCAGATAACCAATGTGTGCTTTAGCTTGTTTCGGCTGACTTAATAAGTCATAACCATTAATCAATATTTGACCATGATTGGGAGCAAGGTTGCCACTGAGCATCTTCATAGTGGTGCTTTTCCCCGCGCCATTTGGACCGAGGAAACCTAAAACTTCGCCTTTATAAATATCAAAACTAACATTGTCTACCGCAAGGTGTGTGCCGTAATTGTGCGAGAGTGATTTTGCAGAAAGAAGAGGGGGAGAACTCATAAAATGTTTATAAATTCGATTGTGTTTCTATAGTCCACTCGGTGGCATTAATGTAAAGCTTGCCTAGCTGTTCGAGTGATACTTGTTCAGTGTTAATCTTATCCCATAAACCATGCTCATATTGAATGACGACATTGAGTAGTTCTCCTAAACTTCCCTTGCCGCCTGAAAGTGCTTCCTTGATATCATTATTTAAAGGTAAGGACTTTAAGAGTTGATGCATAGGATGGGACAGCATGGCATCAATAGTTGAAAATAAACCTACTAAAAATCCCGTTTCTGCAGAACAATTATAATTTTCGGCTAATTGTTCACACATTTTAGCTCGAATGAGGGTGTTAGCCATTAACTCGGATGGCGTACTTTTCATATCATTAAGTGATATTAATGTTGTCCAAGTTCTAATCGCTTTGAGTCCTAAAAAAACCAGCCCCTGTTTAATAGACTCTATCTTTCTTGGCAGTCCGATGGCTGCGGAGTTGAGTAACCTGAGTAATTTATACGTAAGACCTACATCTTGGCTGATCAATTGTTCAATATCATCAATCTCAACATCTTGGTTTTGTAGCTTGGTGATAATGGAAAGTAAATTAAGCTGGTTATCTGGAATAGCTTGGCCTTCGATAATGGTAGGGCGACTAAAAAAATAGCCCTGAAAATAATCAAAGCCTAATTTTTTACATAGCTGGTATTGTTCTTGGGTTTCTACTTTTTCAGCTAACAGTTTGACGTTTTCTTGTTTTAATAATGTTACCTGTTCTTTTAGCGCTTGCTCACTGAAGGCCAAGAGATCAATTTTGATGATCTCAGCTAACTGAACTAACGGTCTTAAGGATTCATCAAAGACAAAATCATCTAAGGCAATCATATAGCCTTGAGCGACTAATTTTTGGGTGGCGGCAATAAGTTCATCATCAGCAACAATATCTTCAAGTATTTCTAATACGACACGATCTTGAGCAAATGGTAAAGGATCATCGGTCAAGATAAAGTTACGCGTTAAATTTACAAAAGCGAGATGATTTCCAATAACACGTTCAATACCTAATTCCATGAAGGTATAGTTGATCACGCGGCTAGTAGCTTCATCACCGAAAGAATCCATTACTCCCGAGGCTGTTTGTGCGTTGTTGCTACGAAACAGCAGCTCATAGGCATACACATTCAAATTTATATCAAAGATTGCTTGCCTAGCTACTATGGGGGCGTTATTGATGGTTGAATCAGACATTATGTCCCTTTATCCGAAGTCTACTGCAGTTTAGATGTTGTACGATGATAGCTGATTGGGGGGCATAAAAAAACCCGCATAAGCAGGTTTTAATATTATATGTATTAAAGCTAAGATTATTTGATTTTAGCTTCTTTATACATAACGTGTTTACGAATAACTGGATCGAATTTCTTCATTTCCAACTTTTCAGGCATAGTACGTTTGTTTTTGTCAGTAGTGTAAAAATGACCAGTACCAGCAGATGAAACTAATTTGATTTTATCGCGCATGATTTATCTCCTAAACTTTTTCGCCGCGGGCACGGATTTCAGCTAATACGGCATCGATACCACGTTTGTCGATAATGCGTAAACCATGATTACTCACACGTGATAATTTAACCCAACGGTTTTCTGATTCAACCCAGATCCGGTGCGGGTGAAGGTTTGGAAGAAACCGACGTCTTGTTGTGTTGTGGGCGTGAGAAACATTGTTCCCAGCCATTGGGCGTTTACCCGTTACCTGACATACTCGTGCCATATTAAATCGCTCCTGGTGGACATACTATATTATTGGGTACCAAATGCACCCAACACAAACTACAAAGCCAGACTTTATACCATAAAGCTTGGTTAATGTGAAACTGGAAGCACATTAACTTTTGTTAAAGCCCATATTCTGTAGTTTTTCGTGCATAGAATCTAGGTTAATGTTCCCTATTTTGCGCATAGTGATTTCGCCTTCAGGCGCAATCAGAAAATGTGTTGGAGTTACTCTGATATTGTCAAAAGCGGAAGCGATTTCAGCCTTATTATCCCATGTAATAATAAAGGGTAGCTTTCGCTCATCTCGCATGGCTTTTATATGATCTAATGAATCATGGGCCATCGCGACTTCGATCATTATAAGACCTTGTTCTGAATATTGATTATATAAGGTGACCAAATCAGGCATTTCTTGAATACATCCTGGACAGTCTGTTGCCCAAAACGTGAGTAGGATCGGTTTGCCCAGATATTGATTTAAGGAGTGTTGCTGACCATCAATATCGGTAAAAGACAGTTCGGGGCGCATACTTGAACTAGTATTGAGCCAGTTAATAACAAATAAACCGACTATTAACGCCAGTGCAAATAGAATGTTGCGATGTTGTGTTTTCATAATGCTTATCTTCAAACCTTATTAATTAGCTGAAGTGAGTTGACCTAGTGCGGCTGTCAATTTAAGATTTTCTCGGTAATCAACCGGACAATCAATGATGGTGACTGTATCTCGTGCTAATGCCATTTTTAATTCAGGCATTAGTTGTTCTGTAGACTCAATTCTAACGCCCACTGCACCAAAGGATTCAGCATATTGCACAAAGTCAGGATTAGTGAATTTCACATTGCTGGTACGGCCAAATTGATTTTGTTGTTTCCACTCAATCAAGCCGTAACTCGCATCGTTCCAAATCAGGATGACGATGGCAATATTAAGCCGCATTGCCGTCTCTATTTCTTGTGAATTCATCAGAAAGCCTGCATCACCTGTCACCGCGACTATTTTGCGTTCAGGGTAGGCTAGTTTGGCGGCAATAGCACCTGGCACAGCAATACCCATACTCGCAAAACCATTGGAAATGATGCAGGTGTTAGGGTGCTCACAGCGGAACATGCGGGACATCCACATTTTATGGGCGCCGACATCACAAATCACAATGTCTTTTAAATCCATTGCCGTGCGTAGATCCCAAATGATTTTTTGTGGTTTAACGGGAAACTCTTGATCATCGCGGTGCTGTTTCATTTCGGTGACTAAACTGTCACGTAAAGTACGCATAGTTTTATCTTTATGCGGAGTACTGAGCGCTGCAATTCGGTTTAAGCTGTGATTGAGGTTACCTATTACCCCTACAACAACGCTGTAATAAGCATCGACTTCTGCATGGGTAGCATCAATATGAATGATGGTGCGATCGCGCGAGGGATGCCATAAATAAGGGTGATATTCAACCATGTCATAGCCGATACAAATAATGACATCTGCATTGGCAAAACCACTGTTGGCATAATCGCCAGACTGCAAACCAACACTGCCCAGTGCGCTAGGGTGATGGAACGGAATAACGCCTTTTGCCATAAAAGTATTGGCAACAGGAATCCCCAAATTTAAAGCAAAATCGGCCAGTGCTTGTGATGCATTGGCACGAACAACGCCGTTTCCAGCCAAAATAATCGGGCTTTTAGCATTCGAGATAAGTTCTGCTGCTCGTTGTACTTGCTCTATAGCGGGCTCGGGTGAGGTGGCATGTTTGACCCGTAACGGCGCATCCTCAATTTCCATTTCAGCAATGTTTTCAGGAAACTCAATAAAGCAGGCACCTGTTTTCTCAGTTTGAGCGACTTTAAACGCTTTACGAACTATTTCAGGAATAACATCTGGGCTAAGAATACGTGTGGAATATTTAGTGATGGGTAAAAACATCGCTTCGAGATCCAACACTTGATGTGATTCTTTATGAAGTCGACTCGTTGATGCTTGTCCAGCAATAGCAACTAGCGGCGCGTAATCCATATTAGCATCGGCAACGCCGGTGATTAAGTTGGTTGCTCCTGGACCTAATGTCGCGAGACACACACCCGCACGGCCAGTTAACCGGCCATAAACATCAGCCATAAAAGCCGCGCCTTGTTCATGACGAGTTGTAATGAATTTAATCTTTGAATCAAGAAGTGCATCCATAACATCTAGGTTTTCTTCACCTGGTATGCCAAAGATAAACTCTACACCTTCATTTTCAAGACTACGGACAAAAAGTTCAGCTGCCTTCATTTTCAAGATCCTTTGCTGCGCAAAAAGAAGTGTGTGACACTTTGCTAATGATGTTAATTCCGAATGTCACATTAAGACTTATTTAAAAGCGGCAGGTATTTGGGTGTGCCAATCAGTTATTTGTTGATAGCGATGAGCTACATTCAATAAACGCGCTTCGTCAAAGTGATTACCAATAATTTGCAAACCGACAGGTAAGCCATTAACAAAACCTGCTGGAACTGACATGCCAGGTAAACCAGCAAGGTTTGCGCTAATGGTATAAATATCAGCTAGGTATGTAGAAACTGGATCATCAGAATTATCGCCTAAGTTAGATGCTGTTGTGGGTGACGTAGGACCCATAATGACATCAACATCGGCAAATGCTTGTTTGAAGTCATCACTAATTAAACGACGACATTGCTGTGCTTTTAAATAATACGCATCGTAGTAACCGGCTGATAAGGCATAAGCGCCAATTAATATGCGTCGTTTAACTTCATCACCAAAGCCTTCACCTCGTGAACGTTGATATAAATCTTGTAAGTCTTTAGGGTTTTCACAACGATGGCCAAAACGCACACCATCCATTCGCGATAAATTAGATGAACATTCAGCAGGTGCAACCACGTAGTAAGTGGGTACGGCTAAGTGAGTATTCGGTAGAGTGATTTCTTTGATTGTTGCACCTAAAGATTCATAGACTTTAATGGCCGCCTCAATGGTTGCAGCCACTTGAGGATCTAAGCCTTCATCGAAATATTCTTTGGGTAAGCCAATACGAAGACCCGCTAACGAGTTATTTAAATCGGCTGTGTAATCTGGTACATCTCGTTCTACGCTAGTTGAATCACGATCATCAAAACCGGACATGACATTCAGTAATATCGCGGCATCTTCTGCACTGTTAGCCATTGGCCCAGCTTGATCTAAGCTCGATGCAAAGGCAATCATGCCGTAGCGTGAAATGCGACCGTAAGTAGGTTTTAAACCAGTTAAATTGCATAGTGATGCTGGTTGACGAATTGAGCCGCCAGTATCAGACCCCGTTGCAATTGGTGCTAAACGTGCTGCTATTGCAGCAGCGGAGCCGCCTGATGAACCACCGGGTACTCGATTAGTGTCCCAAGGGTTTTTTACAGCACCATAAAAGCTGGTCTCATTGGATGAGCCCATGGCAAATTCATCCATATTGGTTTTACCCAAGGTCACCATACCTGCCGCATTAATTTTTTCTACGACCGTCGCGTTGTATGGTGAAATGAAGTTGGATAGCATTTTTGATGCACAGCTAGTTAATACACCTTGTGTGCAGAAAATATCTTTATGCGCTAGTGGAATACCGGTCAATATACCTGCATTTTTTTGCTGTAATTGTTGATCGGCGATTTTTGCTTGTTCTAAGGCAAGATCGTCGCATACAGTAATAAATGCATTTAGATTGCCATTGTGCGCATTAATACGATCAAGATAGTGTTGGGTTAATTCAACACTACTAAATTCGCCTTTGCGTAATGAGGCCGAAAGTTCAGAAATAGATTTGTTATGCATGTGTGTGCCTGTCATTCGATGTGTTGTTTAATTGCGATACAGCATGAATATACTGGTAACAATTTAAATTGAAAGCTATAGAGGTCGAATTACGTTATTCGATAACTTGTGGAACAAGATAAAGACCATCCGCTTTTTCTGGTGCAATCGACTGAAATAATTCGCGTTGATTTTTTTCGGTGACCACATCAGGGCGTAATCGTTGGTGTGCATCTAAAGGATGAGCCATTGGCGATATATTGTTGGTATCAGCCTCGCTGAGCTGCCCAACAAGGTCAAATATATTGCCCAAATCCCGCACATAGCCAGGAATGTCATTCTCATCAATCGCTAAACGCGCTAAATGCGCAATTTGTTCTACATCTGTTTTATCTAAACTCATTGACGCTTCCAGAGGTTAATATTAGTCACAAATAGTGCAGTTTAAATCATTCGTGGCTTGCTCAACAGCCCACTGCATTGATAAAGTATCGCTTTTACCTCTTCAGCTGTGGTTTCTTTAATGTTTAAACGTTTACGCGGAATGTTTTCAAATGACCTTTCTATCGACCTAGGAACGGCGAATACGCTCATTTATGTGCGTGGTAAAGGCATCGTTCTTGATGAACCTTCGGTGGTGGCAATACGTCAAGAACATGGGCCTGGCGGCCGCAGATCGATTGCCGCTGTGGGTACCGAAGCAAAAAGAATGTTGGGACGAACACCTGGGAATATCACCGCGATTCGGCCACTAAAAGATGGTGTTATTGCAGATTACACTGTGACAGAAAAAATGTTGCAACATTTTATTCGTAAAGTGCATGAAGGTCGTTTTTTCAAACCAAGTCCGCGCGTTTTAGTCTGTGTACCTTGTGGCTCGACCCAAGTTGAACGTCGAGCGATTCGAGAATCAGCAGCAGGAGCGGGTGCACGTGAAGTTTATCTAATTGAAGAACCTATGGCCGCTGCTATTGGTGCTGGTATGCCAGTAGATGAAGCTAGTGGTTCAATGGTTTTAGATATTGGTGGTGGTACTACGGAAGTCGCAGTTATTTCTTTGAATGGTATTGTTTATTCAGCATCAGTTCGTATTGGTGGTGACTTGTTCGATGAAGCGATTATCAATTATGTACGCCGTAATTACGGTACGTTAATTGGTGAATCAACTGCGGAAAAAATTAAAAAAGAAATCGGTTCTGCTTATCCTGGCAATGAAGTGCGAGAAATGGAAGTCCGTGGTCGTAATTTGGCTGAAGGTATTCCACGTAGTTTTACACTCAATAGCAATGAAATTCTTGAGGCATTGCAAGATCCTCTTGCAGGTATCGTTGCTGCAGTGAAAACCGCATTGGAGCAAACGCCGCCAGAATTAGGCGCTGATGTTGCTGAGCGCGGTATCGTATTAACTGGTGGTGGTGCCTTATTACGCGATCTAGACCGTTTATTGATCGAAGAAACGGGCTTGCCGGCCATAGTGGCTGAAGATCCATTGACCTGTGTTGCCCGTGGTGGTGGTCGAGCTTTAGAGATGATTGATGAACGGGGCACTGACGTTTTTACGTTTGAATAAGTTATTATTTGTCACTACATTTTAGACCTTTGCGACAGACTATCTGTCGCAAAGGTTTTTTAGTTTTTGGAACCTAGACTATCAAACCTTTATTTGCCCACCTCCCTTCACTGAATGCCCGATTGCTATTAGCCTTAGTAGCGTCATTAGCCTTGTTTTTTCTAGATACACGACTGAATTATTTTTCGCCAACTCGAAGCGCGTTATCTACCTTGGTATATCCCGTTCAAGTTATTGCTTCTTTTCCTCGTGATGCCAGCGAATGGGTGAGTGAGTTTTTTGAAAATCGGGATGAATTAAAAGAAAAAAATGCCGCTTTAGAAGCGACAAATTTATTAAATAATGTTCGTTTGCAAAAGTTACAGAATTTGGAACGCGAAAATACGCGATTACGAGAATTATTAGGTTCATCTTTTCGTCTGACTGAACGGGTTTTAGTCGCAGAATTACTGTCGGTAGACCTTGATCCCTTTTCTCAACAAGTGGTACTTAATAAGGGACTACGTGATGATGTGTTTAGTGGCCAACCGGTATTAGATGCTCATGGTGTAATGGGGCAAGTCACTGAGGTCACGAGTTTTTCTAGTCGTGCAATGTTATTGACCGATCCTAGTCATGGTTTACCTGTTCAGATCAATCGTAATGGATTGCGAGCTGTTGCCATCGGGCGAGGTTTGGGGGAACCCTTACAATTAGAACATTTAGCGCATAATGCTGACGTACGCGTGGGCGATGTGTTGGTGACTTCTGGACTAGGTGGTCGTTTTCCTGTTGGCTATCCTGTCGGCACGGTAATCGCTATTAATTTTCCTCAAGGCAAGGCATTTGCCAATATTGCCGTTAAACCTGCTGCTGAGTTAGATACTAGTCGAGAAGTATTATTAGTACTGCCCACAGATAAGAAAAAAATAGAACAAGAGTTAGTCCTGCCTGAGGAACAGCAGTAATGGCCGCGATTAGATCCTCTCAGGGCGGTGGTATTATTGTTATTACTATCATTATCGCGATGTTGTTAATGCTTGTGCCACTCGCTGATAACCTACGCTTTGCTAGACCAGAATGGGTATTGATGTCACTCATATATTGGGCGATGGCTTTACCTCACCGTGTCGGAGTCGGTTATGCGTGGTGCGTGGGACTGTTGATGGATGTACTCATGGGCGGAGCTTTAGGCGTTGAGGCATTTTCTTATGCGTTAGTAATCTATTTGATATTGCGTTTTCATTTACAACTACGCCAATACCCGTTGTGGCAGCAAGCGTTGAGCATTATGACTTTTGTTCTGGTGGTTAATATTCCAGCCGTAGTTATGACATCAAACTTCGCCAGTTGGTATGTATGGTTACCTGCCGTAACAACAACCATACTGTGGCCTATTGTCTATGCCTTTTTGCGGGCCGTTCGACGCACATTTAATGTTAATTGAGCTTTAAATGTCTTCACATTTTGCATTAAAAAATCACTTTCACGAAGGTCGTATAGTCAATGATCGCCTGATTTTTTCAGCACTTTTTGCTGGACTATTGTTTATGGCTTTAATTGCCCGCTTGATTGTTTTACAAGTGGTTGAGTTTGAACATTTTGATTCATTATCTGAAAAAAACAGGGTAGATATTAGCTCTATCGTTCCGCAACGCGGCTTGATTTATGACCGCAATGGCGTGGTGTTAGCTGAGAATATACCTACGTTCAGCCTCGAATTGACGCCTGAAAATGTGCCGAATATCGATAATACCTTACAGCAGTTAGCGGCTTTATTTGCTATGACTGAAGAAGATCTGATCGATATCAAAGAACGGATCACGCAGCAACGTCGTTTTCGGCAAGTCATACTTAAAGAACGGTTAACTGAACAAGAAGTCGCTATTTTCTCTGTCAATCGTCATCGTTTTCCAGGTGTTGATGTAGTCGGGCGGTTGATTCGTCATTATCCACAAGGTGCACTATTTGCACATACGGTTGGTTATGTTGGGCGAATTAATGAGCAAGATTTGCAAGAGATTGATGAGCATAATTACAAAGGTTCTATGCAAATTGGTAAAACTGGCATAGAAAAGCAATATGAAGAATTGTTACATGGTCAGGTGGGCTATCAACAAGTAGAAACAAATGTGCAGGGGCGGATAGTTCGTCAGCTAAATAGTATGCCGTCAGTGTCAGGGCAAGATTTATTTTTGCACTTGGATATTAATTTGCAACGCGTTGCCTCTGAAGAAATGGGAGATTTCAATGGTGCAGTTGTTGCGTTGGATCCCAAAACAGGTGGTGTACTGGCAATGGTTAGCAAGCCGGACTTTGATCCAAACGAGTTTGTATTAGGAATTAGTCGTAAAAAATATGCGGTTTTAAGAGATTCGCCAGATATGCCGCTATTTAATCGTAGTTTACGCGGCCGTTATCCGCCGGGATCGACGTTGAAACCATTCATTGCATTAGCCGGATTAGAATATGGCGTTATTAATGAAAGGTCTAAAACCTTTTGCCCCGGTTGGTATACTTTACCTGGCCAAGATCATCGCTATCGTTGCTGGAAAGCACATGGCCATGGACATATGGATTTGAAAGCCAGTATTTCGCAGTCTTGTGACGTTTACTTTTATGATCTTGCTAATACCTTGGGCATAGATCGCATACATAGTTTTTTAGATTTATTCAGGTTTGGACGCCTTACCGAAATAGATCTTCCAGGTGAAAGCAAAGGCTTATCACCCTCTAAAGAATGGAAACGTGGCAATCGTAATAAAGCATGGTATCCAGGAGAGACATTAATATCTGGTATCGGTCAGGGCTTTAATCAAATGACACCGATTCAGATTGCTCATGCAACTGCCGTTTTAGCAATGCGAGGCATTGATATTAGCCCAAGAGTAGTTAGAGCTAGCAGGCCAACAGGACAAAGCGAATTACAACTATTCCCTGCACAGACTTATGAAACATTACCGATTGAAAATAGTCAGAATTGGGAAGCGGTGATTGATTCTATGGTTGAAGTGGTACATGGTGCTCGTGGTTCTGCTCGTCATATTGGTAAAGATCTACCATTTAGCATCGCCGGAAAAACCGGTACAGCACAAGTATTTGGCATTAAACAAGATGAAAAATATGATGCAAAAACCTTAGAAAGAAAACTACATGATCATGCATTATTTATCGCTTTTGCACCTGCTGAAAATCCAGATTTTGTCGTGGCTGTCGTGGTTGAGCATGGTGGTGGCGGCAGTACAATGGCGGCACCTATTGCTCGTAAAATGATTGATCAATACTTTGGGACGGCAGTTAATGAATAACTTACTGTACGATGGACGACAACCAGAGCGGTGGAGCATAACTCGCGCTTTACGAATCATTCACCTTGATGCTCTACTACTCTTGGGTATATTAATTTTATTGACTGCAGGCTTAGGGGTTTTATACAGTGCGGCTGATCAGAGTTCTGCACTTTTAATTAGACAATTAATACGAATGGGTACAGCGTTTATCGTATTATTTGTATTAGCTAATATTCATCCTGATCGTATGCGTGATGCCGCATATTGGTTATATGGGTTCGGTTTGATTTTATTAGTAGCCGTTTTAGTCTTTGGCCATGAAGGTAAAGGTGCTCAGCGTTGGTTAGACCTAGGTTTTTTTAGGTTCCAGCCTTCAGAATTGATGAAGTTAGCGGTACCCTTATTAGTTGCCAGCTATTTAGCGGAGCGACCTTTACCTCCTACTACTGCACGATTATTCGTCAGCTTAGTGATGATTATTGTGCCATCGATATTGATTGCTAAACAGCCCGATTTGGGTACATCATTACTGATAGCTAGTTCTGGTTTAATTGTTGTGTTTTTATCTGGTATTCGCTGGCGGATCATTCTAGGCTTTATTAGTTTAAGTACTGCTGCTCTGCCTGTATTGTGGTACGTAATGCATGATTATCAACGGCAACGGGTGCTAACCTTTTTAAACCCAGAGAGTGACCCTTTAGGTTCTGGTTATCATATTATTCAGTCTAAGATTGCAATAGGATCGGGGGGCTTATTTGGTCGAGGCTGGTTAGATGGAACACAGTCACATTTAGCTTTTTTACCTGAACGCACCACCGACTTTATTTTTGCAGTTATCTCCGAAGAATTTGGTTTGGTCGGAGTTGGTATCTTATTAGGGTTTTACTTATTGGTCGCTGGTAGAGGTATTTATATCGCTAGTCAGGCACAAACCAGTTTTGCGCGATTATTGGCTGGGAGTATTTCTTTGACTTTTCTAGTCTATGTATTCGTTAATGTCGGAATGGTCACCGGATTGTTGCCAGTCGTAGGTGTCCCACTGCCAATGATCAGTTATGGGGGAACATCAATGGTGACCTTGTTAGCTGGCTTCGGTATTCTAATGTCTATCCATACTCACAGAAGGATGATGTCTCCATGAAAATAGTTTTACTCTTAACTGCTTTTTTATTTTCGGGCATAGCTCAGGCAGAGAAGGAACCAGACTTGCCTGGCTTACCTGAGTTTTTGGCTGAAATGCAGCAAAAGCATGGCTTTAATAGTGATGAGTTAGCGGTTTCATTTGCACAAGTTGAGGTCAAAGACTCGATTCTTAGTGCTATTTCACGCCCTGCGGAAAAGAGTAAAGCATGGTTTGAGTATCGCGCTATATTTATGACTGATTCACGCATTAACGGTGGGATTGAGTTTTGGAAGCAACATGCAGATGATTTAGCGCGTGCGGAGGAAAAATATGGCGTCCCCGCTGAAATAATTATTGCTATTTTAGGAGTGGAAACACGTTATGGCGGTAATGTGGGTAGTTACCGAGTGATTGATGCTCTTTCTACGCTAGCATTTCAATATCCACCAAGAAGTACATTTTTTCGCTCCGAATTAGAAGCCTTTCTTATCCTGTCACGCGAAGAAAGCCTATCGGTACTTGAGCCTATCGGTTCTTATGCCGGAGCAATGGGCTTAGGGCAGTTTATGCCAAGTAGTTATCGTGCATATGCAGTCGATTTTGATAATGATGGTCACCGCGATATTTGGACAAACCCAACTGATGCCATAGGAAGTATCGCCAATTATCTTAAACGACATGGCTGGGTGGATGGACAAAGTATTGCTCACCCGACTTATTTTTCCGACAAAGTTGCTGATGATTTGATTGAGAAAGGTATGAAACCATCGCTTAGCCGAGAAACATTAACGGCGGCTGGTGTTAGTTTGAGAGGGGTACCTGAAGATAATGATCAACTTGCGATAATCTCATTAACGCAAGAGGATGGTGAAGAATACTGGTTGGCTAGACAAAATTTTTATGCAATTACACGTTACAATCACAGTCGTATGTATGCCATGGTTGTCACCCAACTTGGGCAGGCAATACGATCAGGTTATGAGGCTAGGTGATCATGTTGCAAAGTTTAAAATGGCTCGCTCTCGGTAGTATTTCTTTGAGTTTAATCTCATGTAGTAGTGTTACGGAACAGTCTGATAATGCACCAAGTTTGCCACGAGATGTGTCAAATATACCTAATGCCGTTCCTAAAGATGAACCACGAAGTAAATATGGTAATCCAGCAAGTTATGATGTGTTTGGCAAGCGCTATTACACCTTGGCTAGTAGTCAAGGTTATCAAGAAAAAGGGATCGCATCTTGGTATGGTACTAAGTTTCATGGTCGTCGGACTTCTAGTGGCGAAACGTATGATATGTATGCCATGACGGCTGCACATAAAACATTACCCTTACCATCGTACGTAGAGGTGACTAATCTGACTAATGGTCGTAAGGTGATCGTTAAAGTGAACGACCGAGGACCTTTTCACGACAATCGTTTGATTGATTTGTCCTACAGTGCAGCAAAAAAGTTGGGCATTATTGGTCACGGTACAGGTATGGTGGAAGTACGAGCCATTACGGTTGGTGAAGCGCCAGCAAATATAGTAATTAAAAAGCAGCCAAAGCCAATCATAGACACGTCCGTGGGAATGTACCTTCAAGTCGGTGCCTTCAGTACATCGACTAATGCCCAGCAATTCAAAAGTAAGGTACAACGTCAGATTGGCGATGAGGTTGTAGTCACCTCGGATGGTAAGTTGTATCGCGTACGTATAGGCCCGTTAGACAATGTTGAAGAGGGTGACTCCTTAGCCAGTCGGTTAATGGATTTAGGCTTTAATGATACCCATTTAGTGGTCGAATAATTTATTTTATATAGAGAGTTTTCATGCTGAAAATAGTAAAAACCATATTGCTCGCAGGTGTTATGTTGAGCAGCATAACAGTACAAGCAGCTATAACCCCTAATCCAACAGCGCCTAATATAGCTGCAAAATCCTACATCTTGCAGGACTTTGCCAGTGGCCGTGTAATTGCTGAAAGCAATTCAGATGAGCGCTTGCCTCCTGCTAGTATTACTAAGTTAATGACTGCTTATGTGATATCACATGAGTTAGCTTCGGGTAATATCAAGCTGACTGATGAAGTATTGATTAGTGAAAAAGCATGGCGCATGGTTGGCTCACGCAGCTTTATTGAAGTTAACACTAAAGTACCAGTTGAAGTTTTATTACGTGGGATGATTATTCAATCAGGTAATGATGCCGCTGTTGCATTAGCTGAACATGTTGCTGGCAGTGAAGATACCTTTGCTCAAATGATGAATCAATATGCCCAGAAGTTAGGCATGCTTGATACTAATTATCGAAATTCAACGGGCTTACCGGATCCTGATCATTATACGACGGCTAGAGACATATCAACCTTGTCTGCGGCGATAATTAGAGACTATCCAGACCATTACAAATGGTATGCGGAAAAAGAGTTTAAATATAATAATATTACACAACATAATCGTAACAAATTGTTGTGGAGAGATAGCAGTGTTGATGGTTTAAAAACAGGCCACACTGAAGAAGCTGGTTATTGTTTAGCAGCATCAGCTGAGCGAAGTGACATGCGTCTAATTGCTGTTGTATTAGGCACACGTAGTGATAATGCACGTGCACAGGAAATTCAAAAATTATTTAATTATGGTTTCCGTTTCTTTGAAACGCATGAGTTGTATCCTGCACTTACACAAATTGCAGATAGTAAAGTCTGGAAGGGTAGTGAAAAGTTAGCTCAGTTAGGTCTGGCACAACCTCTTTCTGTGACAGTGCCTAGAGGTCGTTACAAAGAATTAGTGGCTAGCACTAATATTCAACAGCCAATAATCGCGCCTATTGAAGCAGGAGCTACACTAGGTGAAGTAGAAATTCGCTTAGGTGATGAGTTAATCGCTAAGCGAAACTTAGTGGCTATAAATGCTATAGAACAAGGTAGCTGGTGGCGTCGCTTGCTTGACTCTTTATTGATGCTTATTTGGGGCTAAATAATGAAAGATGTCTATTTAAATGGTGATTTTTTGCCTGCGGATCAGGCAAAAGTATCAGTATTTGATCGAGGCTTCTTATTAGGTGATGGTATTTATGAAGTAATTCCTGTTTATGATGGCCGTGGTTTTCAGTTGTTGGGTCATCTTGAACGATTGCAGGTCAGCCTAGATGGTGTACGGATGAAAAATCCACTCACTAAGTCTGAATGGCAATCCATGATAGAACAATTGATTGAGCGTAACGGTGGTGGTAATCAATCATTATATTTACAGGTTACTAGAGGAGTAGCACCACGTGATCATGTATTTCCACAGGGGGTAGTACCTACTATCTTTGCAATGAGTAACCCCTTGCATCCTGTGGAAGACAAATATAAACAACAAGGTATTGCTGCTATTACTTTGCCAGATATTCGTTGGCAGAACTGTAATATCAAGGCGATTACCTTGTTGCCGAATAGTTTGTTGAAGCAACAGGCGCTTGAAGCGGGTGCACAAGAAGCACTGCTCATTCGTGATGGTTACCTGACTGAGGGTGCGGCTAGTAATGCCTATGTAGTCATTAAAGGCATTATATATACGTCGCCAAAAGATGAAAAAGTATTACCAGGTATTACCCGAGAGCTTGTCATCGCATTGGCTGCTAAGGCAGGTATACCTTTGCTGGAACAAGCCGTGACACTTAATGAGTTAAAACAAGCTGATGAAGTATGGGTGAGCAGCTCTACGAAAGAGGTGCTACCGATTACACTATTAGATGGCGATAAGGTTGGGGGCGGTATTCCAGGTCCGGTATGGCAACAAATAGATACGCTTTATCAGCATTATAAAAAGGATGTCGCAGCATGGCATTAGAAGAAAAAGAAGCTAAAATGGAGTTCCCGTGTGAATACGGGATCAAAGCGATGGGGATTACCGATCCTCAGTTTGATGCTATTGTCGTTAATATTGTCCGACGCCATGTGGAAGATATTAAAGAAGGTGCGGTAACCATCAAACAAAGCTCAGGCGGCAAATTTACCTCAGTTACGGTTGATTTCTATGTGACGAGTCGTGAGCAATTAGAAGCAATACATCGCGACTTAATTAACCACGAAGCAGTTAAATACGTTTTATAATATTCAGACAATGATATTAAAAGACTTGGGTATGGTCGATTATCAGGCTACTTGTGATGCCATGCGGACATTTACAGCCCAACGTGATGAGCGTACACAGGATGAATTATGGTTAGTAGAACACCCTCCTGTTTTTACACAAGGCCTGAATGGTAAAGATGAGCACGTGCTTAATAGTGGCGATATACCCGTTATCAAGACGGATCGTGGCGGCCAAGTTACTTATCATGGTCCAGGGCAATTAATTGCCTATACCTTGTTTGACTTGAAACGACTCAATATCGGCGTACGTGAGATGGTGTCACGTATGGAAAATAGTGTGATATGTATGCTCGATGACTTGGGTATCAAAGCGAATGCACGTGCTGATGCGCCAGGTGTTTATGTTGATGAGCGAAAGATAGCGGCATTAGGATTAAGAGTTAAGCAAGGGGCTTGTTATCATGGCCTGAGTATTAATATCTCAATGGATTTGGCTCCTTTCGGTTTTATTAACCCTTGTGGTTATAAAGGCATGGAAGTGGTTGATTTAAAAAGCCTAGGTTATGACATGACAATGTCACAGGCGAAACAACAGTTTTTATCGGCGTTTGAAGCGCAAATTTTTAAGGTGAATAAATGACCGAAAAAGTACAGCCAAAACGAGATGTTAGTGCACTTAAAGGGGCATCTAAAGTATCACGCATCCCAATAAAAATAGTGCCGAGCGATCCTAAGCGTAAACCTGCTTGGATCAGAGCAAAAGCACCCAGTAGTCCTGAAGTTATTCGTTTAAAAGCACTGTTGCGTGAGAATGAGCTACACACTGTCTGTGAAGAGGCATCATGCCCAAATTTAGGTGAATGCTTTACTCATGGTACTGCTACCTTTTTAATTATGGGTAATATTTGTACTCGACGCTGCCCGTTTTGTGATGTCGCACATGGCAAGCCCGATCCCCTTGATGCAAATGAGCCAGAACACTTAGCTAAAACGATTGCAGCAATGAAGTTAAAACATGTGGTAGTGACATCTGTTGATCGAGATGATTTACGAGATGGTGGATCTACACATTTCACTCAGTGTATTGCTGAAATACGTAGACAATCACCTGATACACGAATTGAAGTGCTTGTTCCCGACTTTCGTGGTCGCATGGATGTCGCTTTAGTTGAATTGGCAAAAAGCCCACCTGATATCTTTAATCACAATTTAGAAAGTATTCCACGCCTTTATAAAGCGGTTAGACCTGGCTCAGATTATCAATGGTCACTAGATTTGATTAAAAAATTTCAGCAACAGCACCCCGAAGTCCCGACTAAATCGGGCTTGATGTTAGGACTGGGGGAAACACTAGAAGAAGTGCAGCAAGTGATGCAAGATTTGCGTGATCATGGATGTCGGATGTTAACTTTAGGTCAGTATTTACAACCTAGCCGACATCACTTGGCGGTAGAACGTTTTGTAACTCCGGCGGAATTTGATCAGCTGGCGATTGTTGCTAAAGAGATGGGCTTTGAGCATGTAGCTAGTGGTCCGATGGTCAGATCGTCGTATCACGCTGATTTACAAGCGCAAGGAGAACACGTATCTTAGGGTGTAGTATTTAAGAGGCTTAATTATCATGGCTATAAAACGTAGAAGTTTTATTAAAACAGCAATTGCTGCAGGTTCTATGGCCATGTTGCCTAAGATAGGTTTAGCAACGAAAAAGTCATCAATATCACAACGTGTAGTGGTTGTTGGTGGTGGTTTTGCGGGTGCTACCGCGGCGAAATATCTCAAGATGTGGTCTCCTGAAACCGAGGTCATAATGATTGAGCGAAATGCTCAGTTTGTTTCTTGTCCTCAGAGTAATCTTGTATTAAGTGGTAGTCGCACTTTGCAGGAGCTTACTTCTGATTACAGTGGACTAGCCGATAAATATGAGGTGAAAACGGTACAAGCCGAAGTGGTGGCGATTGATACTGAGAAGCAACAAGTAACCCTGCATGATGATGTGGTGGTGAGCTATGATCGTCTTATCATTGCACCAGGCGTTGATTTTATTTATGACGATCTTCCAATGTTGGCAAGTTATGATGCCCAGAACATCGTACCTCATGCATGGAAAGCAGGTCCCCAAACCGAAATATTAAAACAGCAATTAGTGAGTATGAAAAAAGGCGGGACAGTTATTATGACGGTTCCCCCAACGCCTTTTCGCTGTCCGCCAGGACCTTATGAGCGTGCGTGTCAGATAGCACTTTACTTAAAAAATTATAATCCTACAGCTAAGTTAATTATTTTAGATGCCAATGGTGATGTGGCATCCAAAAAAGCCTTGTTTAAAGGGGCGTGGCAAGAATATTATTCCGGGTTGATTGACTATGTCCCTAGCAGCATAATTGAAAGTGTTGATGTAGCGAATTTGACTGTTGATACTGAGTTCAATCAATTTTCTGCTGACGTGTTAAATGTGATTCCTCCTCAAAGAGCAGGAAAAGTAGCTGAGTTGGCAGGTGTTATTAATATTGACCAACGCTGGTGTGAGGTTGATTTCTTAACTTATGAGTCGAAAGTTAAAAATAATGTGCATGTAATCGGGGATGCGGTACATGCCGTATTGCCGAAATCAGGTCATATTGCAAATGCACAAGCAAAAGTATGTGCAGCAGCCATCGCATCACTCCTCGCTGAAACTGAGCCGGAACAACAGCCAGTGTTTAGTAATACCTGTTATAGCTTTGTTGACGACCAGCAAGCGGGTCACGTCGCTGCTGTATATCGTTATGATAAGAAAGAACAATCGATGATTGCTATGCAAGGTGGTGGGGTATCAGACCAAGCCTCAAAACTTGAAGGCGTATACGCCAATGCATGGGCTAAAAATATTTGGCATGATATCTTGAAGTAGGTTTTTGGGTGCTAAGGAGTCTATATGATATTTAATGGACAGGCATTCTTAGGGTATCAACTCCCTGAGTTACTGGATATTAAAAAGACCAAAAGGATCCCCTTAACCATAAAACAGCTGGACCAATGGTTCAGCGGCTTGCCATTATTAAATGTGCATCAGTTGTCGTCTCAAATTCCTCAATACATTTACAAAATCAATCGACTTCATATGTCGGATGCCCAACGGTTTTTAATACTTGAACGTTTAAGACCCACCGTCGATTATTTATACGATTCAATAATAAAACAAATGAGAGGTAGAAGTTTATATCTCTCAAAAGAATATAGAGAACTTGAGCACTTAACCAGAGAATTGATATCGGGGATGGCTATAGGCTATCAACGCCTATTATTTAATAAGTCGACACAGAAATCCTATTTTTTTAGTCGCAGAAAATATCGCTTATTAGCCCAAAGGACTATGTATTATTTAGGAGAACAAATTCGAGTTTCCTATATGTTAAGTATGGCTGTACCTAAAAATATATGGAAAGATTTTAATGTAAGTTACACGTTATGCATCCATTCTGGGTTAAATAAGGGAAATATAACCGATGAATTCGCCTATCATCAAAATGGTAAAGGTTCGATAGACAATCTATATCATCGAATTTTATTGTTAGCAATGATCTCACCTTATAGCTTACACAATGGAGAGCTAAATCAAGTTTATTTTGCTTTAGAGCCTTGGTTAAATCACATTAAGCTTACAAGGAAAAGTGAAGATCATCGTCATGGCTATGTTATTGAAATAAAAAATGATATGGGACCTATTTATGTCGCCGGAGCTAGACGGAAAGAACAGTCGTTCATAATAGATAATAGCAAGTTGTTGGATAAGCTGAAAATATGGCTAGAGTCAGGCGTCACGCCAAAATCAGTCGATAACAAAGGCATGTCGACTAAATTATTAACACATATTATTTCAAACTTAGATGTTGCTAAACGTCGACTTAAAGAGCGTTTAGATAGTGATGGCCAGCAAGTGGAAGTTATAATCGGTTTGCAAAATATTCATGTTTTTTTAGAGCATGTTAGATCGTTCGTTAGTGATAATGCTGCTGTTTCGAAAATTGAAGCCAATAATGATGAGGATTTTGAAGCGAAAAATGTTTGGGGAAGACGCCTTGAAAGCAGTTGGGATTCACATCAATTTTATGAGTCTAGTGCAGCACCTAAACTATATTACGAGCAAAATCGTTCAGAAGGAAGAATCAAACCTTCGGTTAGGCGACATAATTTTACGATAGAAAATGAAAGTGAGACGAGTGTTTGTCTAAGCTGTAACAGCCTGCATGGAAATGGTTTATGCATTGGCGAACTCATGATAATACGGAGTTATAATTCAGACACATGGACGCTAGGTGTCGTGCTTTGGATGAGTTTGTCAGATAAGGAATTAAAAGTAGGTTTATATCTTTTGTCGACAAAAGTTGATTGGGTGACCGTAGATAAAGTAGGAACAAATGATGATGTATCGATTGATGCATTATGGTTAGCAGGAGGCGAACAGGGTGATACCCTTTTATTAACACGTGCCGAATTTAAAACGGATGATTATATTGAGTTAAATTATCACGGTGAACGTATATTAGCTACTTTGACTGATGCGGTTTGGCATAGCGAAGGTTTTGCTCAATTTAAGTTCATAGTCAAAAGTACTGGATAAGAAATCAGTAATTAGTCAACCTCAGTATTTGATAGCAGACTGAGTAATATCGCAAGATCTGATATGATTACGCTCATTTTAAAGTAATAGTGTTAGTCGCTTTACAATTACTTCGAACACTAAGCTAAATAATATTTAATGAATTTTACGAGAGGTTGCTATGAGTGGGTTTTTACCTGGACTAGAAGGGGTCGCTGCTACGCAGTCGGCAATATCATATATTGATGGTGATAAAGGCTTGTTGTCTTATCGTGGTTATTCAATTGAAACTTTAGCTGAACATAGTACGTTTGAAGAAACAACCTTATTATTGCTCCAAGGTGAGTTGCCTACTACAACGCAGTTGGCTGATTTTACGACTCAATTACGTGGTCAGTATCGAATTAAATACCATATTCGTGAAATGATGCGTCATTTCCCTGCGACCGGCCATCCAATGGATATGTTGCAAACAGCCGTGTCTAGTTTAGGTATGTTTTATCCTGGTAATGAGTGTCTGACCAGTAGTGATTCTTGCCAAGATCTCAATTACATTCGAAATATGACGGTCAATATCATCGCATCAATGGCGCCATTGGTAGCAATGTGGGAACATATGCGTCAAGGATACGATCCAATTAATCCGCGCGAAGACTTATCAGTAGCTGAGAATTTGCTCTATATGTTTTCTGGTAAAGAACCAGATCCTATGATGGCTAAAATCATGGATGTTTGTTTGATCCTTCATGCCGAACATACCCTTAATGCCTCTACTTTTTCGGCTTTAGTATCAGGTTCTACTTTGGCCACCCCCTATAGTGTTATTTCAGGAGCTATTGGCACATTATCTGGTCCATTACATGGTGGTGCTAACTCACGTGTAGTCGATATGCTTAAAGAAATTGGCAGTGCAGATAACGCCGAAAAATGGATTGATAATGCACTTGCTAATAAACAAGTGATTTGGGGTATGGGGCATCGTGAATATAAGGTGAAAGATCCACGTGCCACAATCTTACATAAATTGGTCGCTGAGTTAATTGAAGACCGGGGGAGCAGTTTAGATAGTACCTTTGAGACTGCGATGCGAGTAGAAGAAATATGTGCAGACAGATTAGGTCACAAAGGTGTTTATCCGAATGTAGACTTCTACTCTGGCATTTTATATGCGGAAATGGGCATACCACCTGAACAATTTACGGCCCTGTTTGCAGTGGCACGTTCTGCCGGTTGGTTAGCGCACTGGAGAGAACAAATATCTGATAATCGCATTTATCGACCAACTCAAATCTATATTGGTAGTGGTGAGCGGGATTATATTCCAGCTAAAGATAGAACTAGTAACTAGGCTATTATTGTTTTACTGGCTTCACCTTGTTGCTCTCGTACCAGGCGGGGAACAAGGTAGCCAGGTAACATTTTTCGAATCTGTGCTATCAATTCAATCCCACGTGATTCCGAAACGTCAAAATGGCTAGCTCCACTGACTTTATCTAGTAAGTGAAGATAGTAGGGGATTACCCCAACGCCGCTTAGTCGTTCACTCAAATCATATAAATCTTGAGCCGTGTCATTAATGCCTTTTAGCAATACCGTTTGGTTGAGCAATTGGCACCCTGATATGCGTAATTTGTTTAGCGCATTGGCAACCAGCAGATCAAGTTCATTGGCATGATTAGCGTGAATCACCATAATGACTTGCAGTTTAGATGCGCTGATCCATGATAATAAATGCTCATCAACACGTTCCGGTAAGACTATAGGCAAGCGAGTGTGGATGCGTAGACGTTTAAGGTGAGGTATTTTTTCAAGATCCTGAACGAGATTAACGAGTTTATTATCAGTTAGTGAAAGCGGATCACCGCCACTGAGAATCACTTCATTGATACTCAGATCTTCTGCAATATTTTTCAGCGACTGTTGCCATTGGCTAGCAAGCGGGTTGCTATCTCCATAAGGGAAGTGGCGACGGAAACAATAGCGACAATGTATCGCGCAAGCACCAGTGGTCAATAATAAGGCTCGACCCTGATATTTTTGTAATATACCTGGCGATGTTACCGCTAAATTATCACCTACCGGATCGGCAACAAAATTAGCGACATCTAAACCTTCTTCTAATAGCGGGAAAACTTGTCGTAATAAAGGGTCGTCCTTATCACCATGGCGCATTTTATTGATATAAGCCTGGGGTACGCGGAGAGGGAAGTTTTTGATGGCGTCAGCATCAATTGCCCTTAAGTTATCTGACAAACCTAGTTGTGCGAGTAGAGCTGTAGGCTCTTTGATGGCATTAGCTAAAGCAGTTTGCCATGGTTGTTTTGTCACCAAGGTGTGTGATTGCGGTATCATAGTGGGCTTTAAAATTATATTAGACGATGATCGTCCCCTAAAAGAGGTTGCCATGGCAAATTTTAGTACAAGTGAATTTAAATCAGGACTCAAAATCATGTTGGATGGCGACCCATGCAATATCATTGAAAATGAGTTTGTGAAACCAGGTAAAGGCCAAGCATTTAACCGAGTCAAATTTCGCAACCTAAAAACGGGTCGGGTTAATGAGCGTACTTTTAAGTCAAATGAAAGTGCCGAAGGTGCCGATGTTATTGAGATGGAATTGGAATACTCATATACCGATGGTGAGTTCTGGCATTTTATGGACCCAACTACTTTTGAACAATATGCTGCGGATGCAAATGCGATTGATGAATGTAAAAACTGGTTGAAAGAGCAGTATGTTTACACGGTTACACTGTGGGATGGTTCACCATTGGTCGTTGCAGCACCTAACTTTGTAAACCTTGTTGTCGCTGAAACAGATCCAGGTTTGAAAGGTGATACATCAGGTGGTGGTGGTAAGCCGGCTACATTAGAAACAGGTGCAGTTGTACGTGTACCATTATTTATCGAGATTGGTGAATTATTACGTGTAGATACACGTAGCGGTGAATATGTTGAGCGAGCTAAAGTCTAAGGCTGATTAGTTACTAATATGGCTTATAACTGGCAGCCTTCGGCTGACATAACAACAATAAAACGGCGGGCACAGTATTTAGCTGATGTCCGCCGTTTTTTTGCTGAACGTGATGTCTTAGAGGTTGAGACACCAATCTTATCGCTAGCAGGGCCTACAGCACCCTATATGGATAGTTTTACTACGGACTATATTCCATTAGGGGCGTCATCCAAGCAAGCCTACTACCTACAAACTTCCCCCGAGTTTGCAATGAAGCGATTGCTTGCGGCAAACTTAGGCTCGATTTACCAGATTGCACACGTGTTTCGTAATGGCGAACTGGGTAGGCTGCATTCGCCTGAATTCACTATGCTGGAGTGGTACCGTCCTAAACTGTCACTGAACCAATTAATGGATGAAGTGAACGCGTTAGTGCAGGAAGTCTTTTGTTTAAATCAGGTTTCACGTTTAAGTTATCGAGGTGTTTTCGAATTTTATTTGAAAATAAATGTGTTTACTTGCCCACTTGATAAAATTAAACAATGCGCATTAGCACGTATAACAGGATTGGCTGATGATTTAGAGCTAGATCGTGATGGATGGCTAGAGTTATTGATGAGTCATGTTATTGAGCCACGATTAGCGGCAATGAATTTAGCTGTGTTCATTTATGATTTTCCTGCATCACAAGCGCAATTAGCTAAAATCAAAAAAGATGAATCTGGAAATAATGTGGCAGATCGTTTTGAACTTTATATTGCCGGCGTAGAGATTGCTAATGGTTACAATGAATTATTAGATGCCGATGAGTTAGAGCGACGCTTTACCGAAGATAATAAACAGCGACATCAACAAGCGATGTCAGAAATGCCTATTGATAATAATTTACTCGCAGCAATGAAATCAGGCATACCAGAATGTTCAGGAGTGGCATTAGGTTTTGATCGAATAATCATGTTGGCCTTGAATAAACAAGACATTCGTTCAGTACAGAGTTTTACTTTCAACCATTCTTAACAGAAATAAGGTTAAATCAAGCCAAGCGAAGTTTCTAGCTAAGGTATAACCGCTATTCTGCTAAAGTTTGACTGACTTCAGCTACACCTGGATGGCCAGGGTAATTCAATTCTAAAACACGCAAGGCGTCGTCAGATAGCGTCTCTAATCCCATTATTTTGTATGCTTTAGCCATAACCAACAAAGCATCAGGCATTGCCGGTGTACGAGGGTAATTTTCAATAACATATTTACCGCGATTAGCGGCGGCAAGATAAGCACTGCGCTTCATATAATAATAAGCAACATTAACTTCATGTTGAGCTAAACGGTTACGTAAATAAACAATGCGCTGTGAAGCATCTTCACTGTATTTACTCTTTGGATAACGGTTAACTAAGGTAGTGAAATCTTGAAGCGCAAGTAAGGCGGATCCAGGATCACGCTGTGTTTCATCACGAGGAATATATTTCTCCATAATGCCAATATCACGAGTGAAGTTAGTTAAACCTCGGAGATAGATTGCATAATCCATATTAGTATTTAATGGGTAGACTCGCATAAAACGGTCAATGGTCGCTATTGACGTTTCAGGATCATCATTTTTATATTGCGCGTAAGCTGACTCTAATAGTGCTTGTTGCGCATATTGACCAAAAGGAAAGCGAGCTTCAAGCTGACTATAGTGTTGAAGAGCCGTACTGTAATCACCAGCATCTAAAGCTGATTTAGCCTCAGAATAAACACGTTCTACAGACCAGTTATCTCCTGTCTTGACCTCCTCTTTAGAAAAAAGAGCGCAGCCAGAGGAAGAAATCAAGATAATAATGAGGGGTATGTAATATTTTTTCATGTGCGTAGATTACGCTAGCTTACGATTGTTGGCAAAGCAGATTTCACCTTTTTTTAAAACGATCTTAAGAGTTAAGTGAAAAAATGTAATCATGTACAATTAGTGGATTAACAAATATCAAATAAACAGGAAAAAGAATGCTGCACATCGTGATCACACTCATTATGGGACTGGTAGTTACATCTGCATATGCAACAACCTTTGAATTAGAGGATGCCAACACTCGTGTAGTTGGCCATAATATCGTTGTTTATAGTCATCACGAAGATACCTTGTTAGATATCGGACGTGCTTTCGACGTTGGTTATAGCGAAATAGTTAATGCAAATCCAGATTTAGACCCTTGGTTACCTGGTGAAAATCAACGCGTAATTATACCCAATCGTTTTATTCTTCCCGATGCACCGCACGTAGGCATTGTGATTAATTTGGCTGAAATGCGATTATATTATTATCCCAAGGCTGAGAAAAATGAACGCCAGAAAGTTATTACACATCCGATCGGTGTCGGACGCGAAGGCTGGACAACGCCATTAGGTAAAACGCGCATTATCCAACGAATAAAAGATCCGTCATGGACACCGCCTGCATCAATCAAGGCGGAACATCTTGAAAAAGGTGACCCCTTGCCGAATGTTGTGCCCGCTGGACCGAATAACCCATTGGGTGCTTTTGCTATGCGCCTAGGTATGCCAGGTTATTTGTTACATGGGACTAATAAACCCTATGGTGTAGGCATGCGGGTCAGTCATGGCTGTATTCGTTTATTTCCAGAAGATATTGAACATTTATTTGGCATTGTCGGAGTTAACACTCCTGTGGAAATCTTATACCAACCTGACAAGGCAGCCTTGTTAGATGGAGAGCTCTATCTCGAAGCGCATGATGTGCAGTCTGATTTTGACCAACGCCAAGGTAATAACATGACATCTATGGTATCGGCTATTTTGAAGGCTCAGGATTCATTGCTTAGTGATGAAGATTTTCCTTTTGCAGAAAGAGTGGTAAAACTTCACAGCGGTTTGGTAAAACGGGTTAATGAACCTGAAGAAGCAATCGTTAATAACGTTTGGTTTGTCCATACTGGCCTGACACAGAATGCCAAACTAAAACTTGCGCAAGCATCAACACGCTTAAATGTTAATGACTCTTTCTGGCCACTAAGAAGAGCGGCTGAAGGTGAAGTTATTCTTGGACCATTCGATACTCAGCAACAAGCTGATGAACGTGTCATAGCGCTAAAACAAGTTACAGACATATTGGCATGGACTGCACTAGTGTCAACTGATGCGCTGTAAACTTTTGCGGAAGTAATACTCTTTTAAACAGAGCCTGATTCATTTATTTTAGGCAAAAAAAAGCCGGGACTAAATCCCGGCTTTTTAGCAAAAAGCTTACTTGCTCATTGCTTTTTCAAACATACGATCGATTTTTGCGCAACATTCATCAACTGAATTTTGAGCTGCATTAGCTGTTTTTTGTGCGTTTAACGCAGCTAATTCTGCATCGCTAGCTGAACGTTGAGCTGTATCAGCAGTAGATTGTGCATTGTTTGCTGCTAATAATGCAGATTCAGCAGTAGATTGTGCAGCGCTTACAGATGATTTTAATGCATCCATTTCTGCAGTGTTTGCACATGCAGTTAATAACGCTAAAGGTAGAACGATAGCACCTAATTTTGTCAATGATTTCATAAACAAGTCTCCATAAGGAAAATATAAATTTTTGGGGTCAACTATATTGCTAAGAACAATATATACCAATAGGCTAGCAGGTATTATTTAGGCTGTCTAATGTCCTTTAACTTAAATCTGATAAATACCTTGAATTATTGTTATAATGGTTCGTTTTAATAATCTCGTGATTATATTTTTATCACGAAAACGGTCGATAAAAACCGTTTCAATCGCTCTGGAAAAAACTAGTCTATGCATCCTATGCTGAATATTGCCATTCGGGCAGCCCGTAGCGCGGGTAGTATCATCGTTCGTTCTTTGCAACATGTTGAACATCTTGAAGTGACGACTAAAGGTCGCAATGATTTTGTGACTGATGTTGATCGTTTAGCAGAACAAGAAATCATCAATGCCATTAAAAAAGCATATCCTGAACATGCTATTTTGGCTGAAGAGTCTGGTAAACAGGGTGACAATGAAGTTGTGTGGGTGATTGATCCACTAGACGGTACGACTAATTTTTTACATGGTTTTCCACATTATTGCGTGTCAATTGCAGTAATGGTACGAGGTAAAACAGAGCACGCCGTAATCTATGATCCATTGCGCGATGAATTATTTTCTGCCAGCCGAGGTGGTGGTGCAAAGCTTAACGATCGCCGTTTGCGAGTGACGAAGAAAAGAGAATTGGCCGGTACTCTAATAGCAACAGGTTTTCCTTTCAAATATCCACAGCACTTAACGGCTTATCTAGCGACGTTTAATGCAATCTTTCCGCAAGTTGCTGATGTGCGACGTGCGGGCTCAGCAGCTTTAGATTTAGCTTATGTTGCTGCAGGTCGCTTTGACGGCTATTGGGAAATTGGCTTGGAAAAATGGGATTTAGCTGCTGGCGTCTTGCTTATTGAAGAAGCTGGTGGTGTTGTGACTGATTTTGCCGGTGGTGACAATTATTTCAATCAAGGTAATTTGGTTGTAGGCAATCTGGCGATTCAGAAACAAATTTTAGACAGTATTACGCCACACTTAACTGAAGAGTTAAAAAAATAACGCTTAGAGTATTTAAATATTCTTACATTTATATGCTAATAGCATTCCTTTTTTATATGCAGAACTAAATATGACAACTAATCTTAGAGAAATCAGCAAGTTACGAAATATTGCAATCATCGCTCACGTCGATCACGGTAAAACTACCTTGGTTGATCAGCTTTTACGCCAGTCTGGTACGTTCAGCGATCACGAAGAACTACAAGAACGCGTAATGGATTCTAACGATCTTGAAAAAGAACGTGGTATTACAATTCTATCTAAAAACACAGCGGTGAAATGGAAGGACTACCATATCAATATCGTAGATACACCAGGCCATGCTGATTTCGGTGGTGAAGTAGAACGTGTATTGTCGATGGTAGATTCAGTATTGTTATTGGTCGATTCATCTGAAGGCCCAATGCCACAAACACGTTTTGTAACTCAAAAAGCATTAGCTTTAGGTTTAAAACCAATCGTTGTTATCAATAAAATTGATAAACCAAGTGCACGTCCAGGTTGGGTATTAGATCAAACGTTTGATTTATTCGCTAACCTTGACGCGACAGATGAACAATTAGATTTCGAAGTTATTTACGCTTCAGGTTTGAATGGTTTTGCTGGTCTAGAAGAAACTGTACGTGACGGCGATATGGAACCATTGTTCCAGTTAGTGGTTGATAAAGTGAAAGCACCTGATGTTGATGTTAACGGTCCTTTCCGTATGCAAGTATCATCATTAGATTACAACAGCTATGTTGGTGTTATCGGCGTAGGTCGTATTGAACGCGGTACTGTTAAAACAAATACAGCTGTTACGGTTGTCGATGTTGCAGGCAAAACACGTAACGGTCGTGTATTAACGGTTATGGGTTTCATGGGCTTACAGCGTGAAGAAGTAGCGTTCGCGCAAGCTGGTGACATTATTGCCTTTACAGGTTTAGACCCACTTAATATCTCTGATACTTTATGTGATCCATCTGCTGTTGAAGCGTTGCCACCATTATCAGTTGATGAACCTACTGTTACGATGACGTTCCAAGTTAATAATTCACCAATGGCAGGTAAAGAAGGTAAATTTGTAACAACGCGTCAAATTAAAGAACGTCTTGATCGTGAATTGATTCATAACGTTGCTTTACGTGTTGAACAAATACCAACTGATCCAGACAAATTCCGCGTATCAGGTCGTGGTGAATTGCATTTATCAGTTTTGATTGAAAACATGCGTCGCGAAGGTTTCGAAATGGGTGTATCACGTCCAGAAGTTATCATTCGTGAAGTTGATGGTAAAAAAGAAGAACCATTTGAAGCTGTAACTGCCGATGTAGAAGCTGATCATCAAGGTACAATCATGGAAAAATTGGGCGAACGTGGTGCTCAGTTAACTGACATGGTTCCAGATGGTAAAGGCCGTGTACGTTTAGACTTTATGATTCCTTCACGTGGCTTGATCGGCTTCCGTACTGAATTCTTAACAGCAACACAAGGCACAGGCTTAATTTTCAGCGTATTCGATCATTATGCACCATATAAAGCGGGTGACTTCGGTACTCGCCAAAATGGTGTGATGATTGCGAACGGTATGGGTAAAGCGGTAGCGTTCTCAATCTTTAACCTACAAGATCGTGGTCGTATGTTTATCGGTCATAATGACGATGTATATGAAGGTATGGTTATCGGTATTCACTCTCGTGATAACGACTTAGTTGTTAACCCATTAAAAGGTAAACAATTAACCAACGTACGTGCATCAGGTACCGATGAAGCGATTAACTTAGTACCACCAATCAGAATGAGTTTGGAACAAGCTTTAGAATTTATCGGTGAAGATGAATTGTTAGAAGTAACACCAAAATCAATCCGTGTTCGTAAAAAATTATTACTTGAACATGAGCGTAAGAGTGCTTCACGTGGTAAATAAGCTTTGTTGAATTAATACTATTCAAATTAGCTAAATGTAAATAAAGCGGGGCATTCTATAAAAATAGGATGCCCTTTTTTTATGTTTGTAATTCACCAATGAATGATAGTATTCGGCAAGGTCTATTGTTTAATCGCTGATTTTTAATTGGAGAATAGGTTGCTAGCGGCTGTAAGCATTAAGAGTAATGAAATAATTCCATATGAGTAAAGACAATAATATTCGGGTCGAACAGGCAAAGATTCTCTATCAACAGTCACCGATTGTATTGGTTGCAACGCTTTTTATAGTGATACTTGTGATCTCGTTTTTTAGTAGTCGGATTGAACAAGGTTTTTTAATTCCTTGGGCTATATGGATATGTGTTTTGACTGCTGCAAGGGCTTATTTAATAAGGTCTTTTAATAAACAAGTAAAAATTGAATCGCCCGATAATTGGTTAAAACTTTATGTCGTTGCTTCGTTTGTATCGGGCATATCTTGGGGGATATTATTACTACAAGTTGTCAATCCAGTTACGGGCAATGAGGTATTACTTTTATCTTTTATTTTGACGGGTATGATTGCTGGTGCCTTGCTACCTCTTTCATGCTACCTGCCAGCTTATTTTTTATTCTCAATTCCAATGCTGACGCCATTCGCAATTAACATGTTCAGCTTTGGGGATACAGAATTCACCTCTACTGGCTTTTTAGTGATGACCTTTTTAATATCAATGATGGGGTTTTCAATGCTAGTTAACCGTAATATCTTAGATACTATTAAGCTTCGGATAAGCAATGTTGATTTACTGGATGACTTAAAAACACAAAAAGAATTAGCTGATATCGCCAACAGTGACAAATCGCGGTTTTTAGCAGCAACAAGTCATGATTTACGCCAGCCCTTATATGCACTTGACCTTTATTTAGGCGCCTTAAAAACAGAGCTTTTATATCCCAAGCAGTTTGAATTATTAGATAAAGTCCAAGTATCTAGTAAAACTCTCGGCGATTTATTAAATGCTTTGATGGATGTATCTAAGCTCGATTCCGGTGGGGTAGAGGTTAATCCCAAATATTTTGATTTGATGAGCGTGCTTGTGGCGATATGTATCGAATACGAGCAACAAGCAAAGAAAAAAGGCATTAATATTAAGGCGGATTTGGACAAAGCCGTAGTGAATACGGATCCATTACTACTAGGACGAATACTTCGAAACTTAATCTCAAATGCCGTAAATCATAATGAAAACTGTTGTTTGACGATTTCAACAACGTTGCTCAATGAGCAAGTGAAGGTTGACATAAGTGACACTGGTAAAGGGATTACTGCTTTAGAACTTGATAATATTTTTTCTGAGTTTTACCAATTGGATAATCCAGAGCGAGACAGAAATAAAGGGCTAGGTTTGGGGCTTGCCATTGTAAAACGACTATCTGACTTACTTGATGTGCCTGTCACGATAAAGAGTGAAGTAGATAAGGGAACGCAATTTTCATTAAGCCTAGATTTGGCGACTGATAAACGAAAAACTCCCCGATTTAAGAAAATAGACTCGGTCGGTAATTTAGACTTAGCAGGATTATTTATTATTGTGATTGATGATGAAAAAACCGTGCGGGATGCAACAAAAATGTTACTGCGAAGCTGGGGCTGTGAGGTCTTATCGGTTAGTTCGCAATTTGAGTTGATGACAACACTACGACAAGATGATTACCCAACGCCAGATCTCATTATTTCAGATTATCGTTTACGAGACAAAAAAAATGGCTTAGATGCCGCACGAGCTGTAAACGATTATTTTAAGGTTAAAATTCCTGTACTTATTGTGACAGGCGATTCATCAGAAAAAATTGTCTCTGAAATCACCGCAAGTAATTACACCTTGGTACTTAAACCTGTTAGCAGTCAGACACTTCGTCGAAAAATTGCCATAATGTTAAAAGCATAAAATTTTACGAGCTTTATTGCCGGCTTGAGTGCGATTATCAACGTCAAGAATAGTTAATAATTGGCTCACATACTGTTTTACCGTGCCTTCCGATAAGTTCAGTTGCTGCGCAATATCCTTATTGCTACTTCCTTTAGCTAGACAAGCTAGCAATTCGAACTGTTTATTACTAAGAGTTGGAGCGTTGAATGCATGGCTATTTTGCGATGTCACCATTGGTTGATAAGTGCCACCATTAAGTACAATAGACACTGCCTTAAGGATTTCACAGCCATCACTGGCCTTAGTGATATAGCCTGATGCGCCAGATTCGAGACAAGCTTTGATGGTAAGAGGTTCATCATTGGCAGATACAACCAATATCGGAACACTGGGTAACTGCTTAATCAGCTCACGGATACTGTTAGGGCCTGTCATACCCGGCATACCTAGGTCGAGCATGATGAGAGCAAGTTTTGGGTCTAATTGAGTTGTTAAGCTGGCCCAGTCAGATGCAAATTCAATTTCCATCGGTTCAGGATACTGTTGTAACCATGTGGCCATGCTATCTCTAAATAGACCGTGATCATCGGCAAGCAGGATTTTCACTCAAATAATTCCCTTAAGTTGTGTGAGAACAATTCTTATTAAACTAACTAAAGTTAATATGTAATTGTTACGTTGAAGGTTATCATAACGTAACCATACAGTTTATCTATAAATAATAGAACAGGACGACAAATTGTTGGTGTTATCGGCAATTACGAGCGAGAGTTCATAATCGCTACATCATTATGGCCGATGTAATAATTAAGACTTAGCCATCATACTATATTCATTTAATTTCAAATTTAGGATTATCTCATGACATCAACACGTTTAAAGCAGTTAGGGCAAGGTATGACCGAGTACATCATTATTGTGGCATTAATCGCGATTGTGGCAATTACGGTGTTTAACATCTTTGGTGATACCGTTCGTGGGCAAGTAGGTGATATGGCTGCGGAATTAGGTGGTGGAACGGCTGCTGGTTCAGGCCAAACGGCCGGTGGTGCTGCTGTTGTTGAAGGTGCAAAAACTACTGAGTACGGCCTACAAGAGTTCAAACAAGCAGAATAAAACGCGTAGCTAGTATTTAAACTTACAGTGATGTTATATAGAAATATTAGCGGCAACTGCACTAATATTAATACCCAGAAAGGGCAAGCTATGGTCTTTAGCTTGCTCTTTTTAGCGGTGGCGATTATCACTTTATTGATTTTGTATAATCAAGGTCAGTTAGTCAAAAATCGTGTACAACTGGAAAATGCCGCTGATGCTGCGGTTTATTCTCAAGCCAAATTGGCTGCGCGTAATTTAAATTTTATTGCCTATACCAATCGCGCCATGGTGGCGAATGAAGTTTCCATTGGTCAGATGGTTGCATTACTTTCATGGGTAAAACACTATAAAAATGTAGGTGCCTTTAGTTTTTTTCCGCTTTATACCATTCCTATCGCACCGCCGTCACCGACAACTTTACAGTCGATTATGGCACCCGTTACCTCTCTTTATACAAATCTTGGTACAGCTCTTGAGCCGCCCCTACGCCAAGTAAATAAAGTCTGGCCGACAGCTATATCTTATTTCAATGGTGCCTTAGGTATCTTTCAAAAAGTATTTGCACTTTCTACTTTAGAAGCTGAAATAGAGATGAATCTTAAAGTGGTCGAAGATCACGAATTTTCAGCTGATAAACCAGAAATGTATACTCCTGTAGTGGGCTGGTATTTTTTTGTTCAAAATACACTTTTGACCTATTTTGGGGAGAATATTAGTCCCGAAAATGTATATGGAAAGGTCTCGGGAAAACTGGATTCTAATGCTGATGAGAATGCTGAGTCGCATGACATGGTCGGTGATTTCTTAGGTGAGAAACTCGGCACCATAGATAATATGATCAACAATAACACGTCGGGAGTGGCCAGAAAGAAAGCGAATAATACAAATGGTGGTAGAGATGCCAACATGAATGTAGATGAAGAAAACACTGGCGATGGTGCTGTTGATGGCTACAAACGCTTTGCGGCGATAGTTAATAATAATCGTGAAGCCTTCACTCGAGATCGGCATTGGGATCTTGGACCGCCACGCGTCACATTTTCTTTCCCACTTAATTTGGACATCGGCATAGTCAAACTGACTATCAAACTTGATCTTGGTTTTTGGATGGGGATCAAAAATGACGGTGGTACTGCTTATGTATCAAAAGGCTCGATAGAAGAAGATAAAGATATCGCGAGCCTTGGTTGGTCGTCGCTCGACGTCACATCATTTGGTATACAAATTGATATTGGTTTATTTGTTAGCTTTGAAGTGTGTTTACCCATTGTCGGGTGTAATGGCGGAACGATTATAGATGTTGATTTTTCAATACCAATAGGCCTGCCTTTAGCGGGGGCGACACATCAATTAGTCAGTGATAAAAAATATGCAAAAAGAGTCGTACCGGAGTGGGGCTACCCCATGATGCCACCTGATGTTTATGGTGGTGATATTACAGATGTACTTAATCAGGGTAGTTTTGATCTATTTCATCTACTTGCATTAGGCTGGGGATCGGTAGCACCGCAATTACCGGGCGGTATGTTTGGGGTAAGTCCTAATGATGTAACGGATAGTTATAGTGGTCCACCATCATTTTTCTCACTGGGCGACTCTTTTCAAGAAAGTGGCGTTGGTTATGAATTTGTTATTGCCTTGGCAAAAACAATGGATGAAATTGAAACGACGGATAAATCAAAACCATCAAACTCTGGGTCGTCGCCTAACTCACTTAACATCAACACTGATGATCCTAATATTTCAGGTGATGATTGGCACCAACCAGAGCCAGGATTAATTCCTTACACGCGGTTTGATGTGGCATCGCATTCACGAGTAGAAGGCAAAGATATATCTGCAGATTACCAAGAGCTTATTTGGAATGATGAACGTCCAATGATGACGGTCAGTGCTGCGGAAACTTATTTTGCCGATCCTATGCAAAAGAATAAGGATGGCAGTGATGTTGCACCGAGCTTATTTAGCCCATTTTGGGATGCACGTTTAAAAGAGCCGAGTGCTATCTCTATGTTAATTGCAACGGGCGAAATTAAGTGGAGCGATATATTTGATGGATTATCTGACAATGCTTCTGCGAGTGACATTATCGATTGGGTATTAGAAGGTATTGCCGCTCGTGTTGTAGATGTCGGTGTCGATACTTTGGTTGACCAAATGGATGACCCGCTTGGCATTGGTGACCCGATTAAATCCGAAATAAAAGACGTTGCAGGCCAAGCGACGAGTGCAGCAATAGATCAGTTACCTGACTTTGATAGTTACATGCCGCAATGATAATTAAGCAATCAATATTTAGGCTACGCAGTCAGCAAACTGGTCAGGCGATGACCGAGTTTGTGGTGTCGGTTAGTTTTGTCTTTTTGAGCTTGTTTGTCATCGTACCAATGTTTGGCAAGTTGATGGATTTACAATATCAAACCCAGCAGGCCTCACGTTATGTAGCATGGGAACGCACGGTATGGTTTGACCAAGGTGATGCACCAGATGAAAGTGTGGTGAGCAACGCTGAATGGGAAAGTGTCGCTATACGTAGCGATGATGCTGTAATGGCGACGATGACTAGCCGCTTTTTTGAAGGTACAGGTCCCGGTGGATTAAAACTAATTACCGAAGGTGATACCTCAGTTGGTGAAGATCTAACTAATCCGACATGGACTTATGTTCAAAGTAAAAAAACTATGTATGGCGGTACGACAGTCGGTTCGGGTAAAGATTTAGAGACGGGAAGAAACCAATCTTTAGATGGCCAACTGACACCCGCTATCGGCTATAAAATAGTTGATGTGATTAATGATGGTGTGAAAGTCATTGCTGATCCGATCAATTCCTTTTTGGGGGCATTGGGTGGCAGTAATGATGATTTCATGACGTTTGCCTATGAAACAGAAAATTATTACAGCCCTGTGATTACCACACAGATTATCAAGGCAAATAGCCACGGTGGTGGTAACGGTGTTTGGGACCGAGATGCTAATGGAATATGGGGTTCAGGTATTGAAGATGCACTGTTTAGTAGTGGTTGGGATGGCACATTAACAGCGCGGTCAGCGATTTTAGCCGATGGCTGGAATAGCCAAAGTTTAAAACATTTTCAGAATCGAGCTGATGACTTTGTTCCTTCAACTTTATTTGATAATGCTTTATTTGATGCTGCGATTACCGTGGCAAGCATACTTGATGGCGGCCCCGGTAATAGTGCCGTTGAAAAGCTTGATTTTGGCGCCGTAGGTATTGAGCCGATGCCTTCAAAAGATGGCAAGCCATTAGATGTATCTGAAACAGGTGGGATAGATGGAGGTTTTTATTACTATGATGACTAAGAAATACTATGTGGTGATTAGCTTCATATCTCTTTTTTTGATGAACATCAGTGTTGCCTTTGCAAATTGTGATTTCGATGATTTTCCTGTGATGGACGAGATGACGTTGCAAAGTGTCATGGACGATGGAAATTATAATAATAGACCGATGATGGTACAGAATTTTATAGCGGATCAAGCCAGTTATCATGATGTGGTCGATTATTATCATAAAATTTGGGATGCACGTTATGACGATACTGCATTTGGAATGTGGCATCAGATAAGCACCATGACCGATGAATGCATGATGACGGTACAAGTCGCGGCGCAAAATAATTCCACGCCGAGTGTTGGTCGCCTAGTTATTAGTAATCCGCCTACCTCAAATGAAGGTGATAGCATTGGCGCCGATGTTTTAACGCCACCAGATAGTGTAATCGTTTCTGATCTAGTTACGGATGATGGCCCTAAAAAAGGACGAATCACCATGCTTTCAACCGCTGGTAGCACGAGTGATGTTGCCGGTTTTTATCGGAGTGAAATGCAACATAAAGGCTGGGCTTTAGATCGCGAGTTTAATGAAGCAGAATCTCGAGTATTGGTCTTTCGTAAAGGACTAAATGTTAGCAATATACTAATCATTCCAGCCGGTGACCTGACGCAAGTGTTGATTAATGAAGAGATCATCAAGTGAGGCATAAGCTAAAAGGCCAAGCAATGGCTGAATACGTAATTGTCTGTACAGGACTGATGATGTCACTCTATGCCGTTGGTAATGCTGATTGTGGCGAGAAAGGTCGTACGACGACATGTGCCTCACGATTGCTGACCGTTCTACATGATAATTATGATGGTTATTCCAGCTCCATTTCTGGCGTACAGCAATATGGTGAGTTTGCGGCTAAAGGTGCGTATGACCCAGATCCTAATGGAGGTAGTGACGGCGGTGGTGACGATGGCGGATCAAGTGGAGCGATAGGTAGCGGACTTAACCCAGAAGGTCTGACAGATGTTAATCAAATCACCAGTAGTGATGGTTTTGGAACATTTGGTAATTTACAACCTGACGGTACTGTTCTTGGGCCTGATGGCAATATTGTTGGCTTTTATTCCGATGCCGATAATACCTTCACAGATAACAATGGTAATGCGGTTTCAGCCGCCAAGAGAAGTTTAGTACTTGATGAACAAGGCAATATCTTACATTTACAAGCGGTAACCTCATGCATCGGGTTACCTTCTCCCTCTCCTAGAGATGTCTATAGTTGGGCCTATGTGAGTAAAGCAAGTGGAAAAGTTTTTAATAGCCTGAATAAGCAGGAGTTTGACATTACAGGTTATTGTCCTCAAACATCATTCAAAGTGGTTAAAAATGGCCAAGAACAAGGTGGCCGAATTTTAAATAGTGAATATTTTGCGTCAATTTTCGCGGTCGATGTGAGTGCTAACCCATTGCCGAAAACAGGTGATGTGGTTTATTGGACTGATTTAAGAGTTTGCTCGGTAATGGCTCCGCAGTGGGATGCCGATATCGACCCCGATAATGATAAAACTGACGAGGAGAAATATGCTGCTCGTTTAGCCTTGTTTGGTGACCCAGATAGAAACTTAGGGCAACTAGATATCACCGATTATTTTACGCAAGTTGGAACAGACCCATCGAAAAGACAACCGAATGATTGCCCAACAGCAATTATCATTTCTCAACCGTAAATTGTGTGCAAGTAAATATTAATATAAATAGGTAATAACAGCATGAAGCAACAATCAGGCCTTCGTTTGACAATCATTGCAGTGATATGCGGTATAGCTGCCGCAGCATTGACGGTATTTTATCTTAAACAAGTTGAAACTAAATATCGCAAAGCGAGTATCCCACAGCAAAAAGTGATGGTGACGGTTGTTGTGCCAAATCAAGATCTTAAAAAAGGCAGTGTTATCACACCAAAATTAGTGGCTGCACGACAAGTACCGCAAGAGTTTTTGCCTTCCAACGTTATTCTTGCTGAAGACTTTAAAAGGGTCATGAATCGAACCATTTTGATGCCTTTACAACTGGGTCGGCCTATTACTTGGGAAGCGGTAACAGGTAAGTCTGCAAAAACCTATTCAGAAAATATTGAATTAGGCCGACGTTCACGAAGTGTGAAGGTGAATAAAATCGATTCATTTGACGGTCTATTACGTCCAGGTGATCGCATCGATTTGATGGGTAATTTTACGTTATCGTCATTAGGCTTGGCGCAAGCAGCTGGTACAGGAACAACGCCTGAAAACATCGTGATGCCTATACTTGAAAATGTAGAGGTGTTAGCGGCGGGTAAAGAAGACATGTATGGCCGGAAATACGAGTACAGCAATAATAAAAGCTCACCTGACGGCTTTAATATGGACTTTACGATTGTAGGTTTGAATTTGACGCCTAAGCAAATAGCGCGTGTTGAGTTGTCTGAAGGTGTTGGTGACATGTTTGCTGTGTTGAGACATCCAAAAGATACCAGTGTGGCTGATTTTAAATATGTCGGCGTTGAGCTTTTATTTGAAAAAGATGAGCCTGCAAAAATTGATGTCGTAATGGGCGCCGATGGTAAACCTATCGGTCGTATTGTAGGTGACAACATTGTTGATGAAAATGGCAATATCGTGGGCAAGATTGTTAATGGTCAAGCTGTATCGTTCGATGGTAAGCCGCTAGGCAAAATTGTTGAAAATGTCAGTGTTGATGATCCTATGCTGAACGTGGCTGAAGTGGTCGACGTGGTTCGTGATGCGAACGGCAATATCATTGGCAAAATTGTTGATGGCAAGATCATCGATGAAAATGGCAATGTTGTTGGTGAAATTAAAGATGGTCAAGCGGTAAGTTTGACGGGTGAAGTTATTGGGACTGTTGATAAAGGCGTGGCCTTAGATATCAATGGCAATGAGATTGACTTATCAAGCTCTGCGGCGGCAGGTATCACATCAGAAGTGGTGCGTGATGCTGATGGTAATGTGATTGGGACTATTGTGAACGGTCAGGTTGTCGACGCTGAAGGCAATGTTATTGGTGTTGTCAAAGACGGTAAGGTGGTTGATATGAACGGCAAGGTGATTGCCGACAATGTCAGTGTTGCTAGTGAGCCAGAGAATGCTGATGTAGTGGTTCGCGACGCTGATGGTAATGTGATCGGCACCATCGTCGACGGTAAAGTAGTTGATGCCAATGGTAAGGTTATTGGTGAAGTCAAAGACGGTAAAGTGGTTGATATGGACGGTAAAGTGATTGCCGACAATGTCAGTGTGGTAGCTGAGTCAGAAAATGCCGATGTAGTGGTCCGTGATGCTAACGGCAAGGTAATTGGCAAGATTGTGAACGGTCAGGTCGTTGATGCCACAGGTAAGGTTATTGGTGTTGTTAAAGACGGTAAAGTGGTTGATATGGATGGCAAGGTTATCGCCGATAATATCAGCGTGAAAGCTGAAAGTCCTGCAATACCAACAGTTGAAGATGAAAGGTCGCAATACGAAATTGAATTTGTAGACTTTATATCTGGTGGAACGGGTGCTGATGGCATTATTCCAGTCACTAAAGTACGTAAAGAATAATCAAAATCATGACATTAATACTAACTGAAAGTAGTGAAAGTGAAATTATGAAAAAAATTACAGCAGGAATAAGCGGGTTTCTATTTGCATTTTGCTTATTAGCAATGGCATCAGTGGCTCAGGCAAAAGATAACAATGTATTACCGTCGTCATTGACCTTATACGAAGGAGAGTCAAAAGTGATTTCGGCGCCTGAGGTTGAGCGGATGTCGGTGGGTAAAACAGAGATGTTGAGTACGACTTTGCTAAAAAATGGTGAAGTGGTATTAAATGCAGATGCGGCAGGTGAGACAACCATGCAAGTATGGTTTGCTGACGGTCATCGCGAAATACTATCAGTTGTTATCGTGCCTAGTAATGGTTGGCGTGAAGCGTATGAAGTCAAACAGTTACTCAAAGATGTGCCTGGTATAAAAGTGACAACATTAGGTCGCCGAGTGGTTATTGATGGTGAACTAAAAGCACGTGATTTAGCACGAGTAAACCTACTTAAAGAACGGTATACAGATATATTAGTACTGGCTCGAACTGTTACTACGGGCAGAGAAGTTTTAGAGATTAAAACATTCTTACAGGGTATACCTGGTATTAAGGTTTCGGTGATTGATCAACAAGTTGTGATTGATGGCAATTTACAAGATCGTGACTTAGAACGAATTAAATTATTGCAAGAACGCTATCCTGATATTTTAGTGCTCGCTCGTGAAATAACCGCATTCGAAGAAAAAATGATTTATTTTGATGTGCGTGTTACCGAGTTTTCTAAAGATCAGACAGAAAAGCTGGGCATCGATTGGCAAACTAGTTTTAGTGGCCCGATTCTTAATTTAGCTAGAAATGTCATTGTGGGTGGTGCAGTCACGCCCGATTTAAAAGGTGCATCAACAACAGCTGCATTTGATGCTTATCCGACAGATCACATTGATGGCGGTGCCTATTTTGGTATTGCAACTGAACTAACGTCGATTATTGACTTACTTGAAGAGTCGGGTGCAGCTTTAACATTGGCAAACCCACGTTTGAGTGCGCGTAGTGGTGGTAAGTCAGACTTAACTGTCGGTGGTGAAGTCCCCGTTGTTACTAGTTCTTCAAACGGTAGTAGTGTGGAATATAAAGAATATGGGATTTTGCTTAATTTAGAGCCTACTTTAGATACTTATAACAATATTACGGCAAACATTGGTGTGGCGATTAGTCAGCTTGATTTAGCCAATGCGGTGGGTGGTCAACCTGCATTTAAAAAGCGTGCAACAACCAATGAAGTTAAATTAAGACCGGGTGAGACTCTTGTATTATCTGGCTTATTAACAACTGAAGAGCAAGAATCTACTAGCAAAGTCAAATGGCTAGGTGATATTCCATTCTTAGGTGCTTTATTTAGATCTGAAAGCTTCATAAAAGGTGAAACGGAAATGGTTATCTTCATCACACCAACCGTGATGGACAGATTGGATGAAGGCGTAAATCTAGCCGAAGTTAACAAAGCAGCGTCGATGATAGAACTATTCGACAATAGAAAGACCAATGGCCTTCTGGACTAGAAAATAAAATGTTTGAAATAAAAGTTTTAGATAAAAAAGGCCGTGAAGTAGAAACGGTAAGGTGTGGTGCCGATTCATGCGAAATTGGTAGCTCCCGTGACGGTATTCTTCGCATCAGGGGCTGGCGGATTGCTCCACGTCATGCGCGTTTTACCCGAGAATTATCTGGTGTTTTTATTGAAGATGTCAGTAATGGCGCTGGGATATCGATTAACGATAATTTAATTGAACGTCATGGCCCTATTGTTGGCGACGATACGATTGTTATCGGCAGTTATATTGTCGAAGTCAAAATGATTGATGATGTGGTAGCAACGGTAGGCAGTGATGTTATCGTTAATGAAGAACATGCACCGGTTGAAGTATTGAGTGTTGAAGAACAATTATCTGTCAATACACAAATCAGCAAAGAAAAAACTGATCTACGTGCACAGTATATGGAATGGGCAAAGTATGTTCATCAGGAATTATTACGTCAGATGGATTTACGACGTATGCATATCGATGAATTGACGCCACAGAAAGTTAGAGAGCAACTGTCTGGCATTGTTAATGAAATTATAACGGGCATCACGACGCAATTACCTGTTGACGTCGTTCATGCACAGCTTAGTAAAATTGTACTTGATGAAGCCATTGGCCTAGGTGCGATTGAGGTGTTATTAGCCGATCCAGATGTAACAGAGGTGATGGTTAATGCTTACAACGATATTTATGTTGAAAAGGCTGGCAAGCTGACAAAGAGTGAAGTTGCTTTTACGAGTGATGCTGCTGTTATGTCGACCATTGAACGCATTATTTCGCCGTTAGGTCGACGAATTGATGAAAGTTCACCGATGGTGGATGCACGTCTGGCAGATGGTTCGCGGGTTAACGCCATCATCCCGCCTTTAGCCTTAAGAGGGCCTTGCATAACTATTCGTAAATTCTCTGATAAGAAATTGACGGATAGAGACCTGATTAAATACGTTACGTTAAATGAGTCAATGGTAACGTTCATCCGTATGTGTGTAGAGCAAAAAAAGAACATTATTGTTTCAGGCGGAACAGGTTCGGGTAAAACAACACTGCTTAATATCTTATCTAACTACATACCAGAAACTGAACGTGTTATTACAGTGGAAGATGCGGCCGAGTTGAAATTGGTTCAACCCCATGTTGTGTCATTAGAAGCGCGTCCACCTAATATGGAAGGCCGAGGTCAAGTTACGATTCGTGATTTAGTAAAAAACTGTTTACGTATGCGACCTGACCGAATTGTGGTAGGTGAGTGTCGTGGCGGTGAAGCATTAGATATGTTGCAGGCGATGAATACAGGGCATGACGGTTCATTAACGACTGCTCATGCCAATACGCCACGAGACATGTTACGACGCATGGAAGTGATGGTGCTGATGGCGGGTATGGACTTGCCGGTGTCGGCAATACGTGAGCAAATAGCCTCTGCGGTTCATATCGTTATTCAGCAATCTCGTTTTGGTGATGGTTCTCGTAAAATCACTAATATCAGTGAAATTACGGGTATTGAAAGCGGTACTGTACAGTTGAACGAAATATTTAGATTTCAGCAAGATGGCTTTGATGAAAATGGTCGTGTTAGAGGTGAGTTTGTGGCGACAGGCACGGTGCCACACTTTTATGATGAGTTGCAAGCACGCGGTATTCCGGTTGATATGAGCATCTTTAAATCATGATTCAAGATCTAATAAGTGTTGGTTTACTGGCCTCTATAGTGTTGCTGACTTTTATTGCTGTAATGGGGCTTGTTTCTAGCTCGGGTGATTTTATTCAGGGATTCTCAGCCTTTTATAAACAAAAATTCACTAAAAATGCGAATAATCAATTAGCAGATATGTTCGTATTTACAGATGCCAGTAACCTATTTTTAATCAATGTACTTTCTTTGGTTTTAATACCGGCATTTTTACATTATTCATTTCAATTGTGGGTAGTTACTTGGAGTGCCTTAGGGATATTGTTTTTTATACCTGGGATAGTTTGGGCCTCATTGAGGAAAAAACGCTTAGCGAAGTTTGAAGCACAATTACCTGATGCTTTTATTATGTTGTCGAGTAGCCTGCAATCAGGTGCCAGTTTAAATATGGCATTGGAACAAGTTACAGCTCAGTCTCCGGCACCGTTAAGTCAAGAATTTGGTTTATTGGTTAAGCGTATGCGTTTAGGTGTGACCTTGGAAGATGCTTTAGTTGAGTTAGAACAACGTTTACCGATGCAAAGTTTTGTAATGGCTAGTTCTGCGATTCGTATCAGTCGTGAAGTAGGTGGTAACTTAGTTGAAACCATTAACTCCATGGCAAAAACATTACGCCGTAAAAAAATGATGGAAGGTAAGATTGATAGTTTGACCGCCCAGGGTAAAGCTCAAGGTACCTTTATGGCTATGTTGCCGATTATCTTAGCGATATTGCTGAGTTTTATTGAGCCTGAAGCGATGAGAAAGCTTTATACCACAACTGAAGGTCTGGTTGTTTTAGCTATCATGGTCACTATGCAAGTGCTTGGCTACGTTTTTATTCGTAAAGTAACGTCAATAGATACTTAGGAATACACGATAATGATTGATGATTTTATGACAGTACTATCAAACTTAAGTTATGACCTTCTTGCTCTACTAGCAGGTTTAAGTTTAGGCGCGGCTATCGCTAGTTCACTGATGCTTATTGCACTGCTATTTGCAATGACGGCGGGTGAAAATAGAAAATACATGGACCCGCCGCCATTATTCATGATGCCTGTTTGGCCATTCGTGCGATTAGTCACTTTTTTTGTAGGTAATCATCTCCCGTCAAGCTACCTAAATAAACTTGATGCAAAATTACAAAAAAATGGTCTTAGCTTTGTCATGACCGCGGAAGATTACTTTTCTGTTTGTCTTGTCTTTGCCATAGTTATACCGGCCTTAGCGGCTATTCCAATGGCAAGTTCAGGCAATATTAAACCTGAATTTTTATTGATTTTAGCGTTGATAGGTTACATCTTGCCTGAGGCTTGGGTGAGAGACTCTCGTCGAAAAAGAGATAAAGAAGTTGTTCAATCTTTACCTATATATTTAGATTATCTCAGCATGTGTGTGGATGCCGGACTTAACTTTGCTGGTGCTTTAAAACAAGCAGTCGATAAAGGTCCAAAAGGGGCGATGAAAAATGAGTTTAGGATAGTACTTCGTGATGTGAATTCAGGACAAACTAGAGCCGATGCGCTTGCTCGGATGGCTGATCGTGTTGATCTTAAAGATGTAACCGTATTTGTAAGTGCAGTAACTCAGGCAGAAAAAATGGGTACAAGTATGCGAGATACTTTAATCATTCAAGCTGAACAGCGACTAGATGAACGGTTCCAACGTGCAGAAAAAATGGCGATGGAAGCACCGGTTAAACTAGTTATTCCGCTAGTTATCTTCATCTTTCCATTGACGTTTATGATCTTATTATTTCCTATCATTGTTAAGTTTATCGAGCAGGGAACATTGTGAGGCATGGCTGTATTATCGTGTCACGAGATGATAAAGAAGTAACGCAGTTAAAAGGCTTGCAGACTCAATCCATCAAAGAACGTTTAGGTGGTTTATTAGTATTAGCACCATTAAGTGAGAATCAAGCACTTTGGATAACCCCCTGCAACTCAGTGCATACATTTGGAATGAAATACGCATTGGACTTAGTGTATATAGATAAAAACAATACAGTGCGTGGTTTGTTTCATAACGTAAAGCCGTGGCGTATGAGCTTTTGCCTGCAGGCAAAATCGGTGATGGAGCTGACTGCTGGCAGTCTTCAATATTTAGATATTCAACAAGGTGATAGCTGCAAATGGCAAGATTAATTTATCTGTTCTTCATACTGCTTACACTGGCAGGCTGTACTGCCCAGAACTCAGTAAAAACGGTTCAAATAACCTTAGATAAGCAGGTTGAAGCTGATACTTATTATGCTGATGAGCAATGTGACAAGGCGATACCCTTATATAAGTCGCTTTCTATTGCTATGCCAAAGGATACTAAAAGCTTATTAAGAATCGGTAATTGCTATGCGAGAGCGGAGGATTTTACGCAAGCACAAGAGGCTTATCAGCAAGCCTTAATCCGCGATAATAGTTTTGTAAAGGCTTGGTACAATTTAGCTTATGTACGGGCACAACTATTAGCTAGTACAGTTACTGAAATGTATAAACATACTGATCCGTCATCTCCCGAAGCTGAAAAAATAAGAAATTTGACCGTACAAGTGCTCACACCATTTGATATTAAGCTTGATAGTGCCAGCGAAGTCCAAGAGTAACTCGCCTAATATGAGATCAATATCCCATTATCAGCGCTCAACCAAAGTCTATATTAGAGGCAGTTATGGTCAAGCAATGGTTGAATTTATTATTGTCATTCCAGTGTTAATCTTATTGGTCTTTGGTACTGTGCAGATAGGTTTGATTTATTCCGCAAAGACAACATTGAATTACGCTACCTTTCAGGCAGCAAGATTAGGTGCGGTGAATAATGCGACCTATAGTTCCTTAAGACGGGGTTTAATAAGAGGAATGGCACCCTTGTATACCAGCAATGCATCACTTGATACCGTTCGAACTGATATAGACGCGGGTATAAATAGTCTTGGCACTAAAAGAGACGCTCAGACTGAGATGGACACTTACACTAAAATAATTAGACTGAGTCCAACAACAAAACAATTCCAAGATGCATCAGGATTTGGTTTTGGGGTGAAAAATGCTAATAGTTTTTATGAAATACCTAATGATAATTTGATGTACAGGCCGACTAAGTTGAAAGACGGGGCATCAATTCAAGATGCTAATTTATTGAAGATACGTGTTCAATATTGCTATAAGTTGATGGTGCCATTAGTCAATAGAATTATCGGTAGCTTAAGTGAGTTAAATAATAACCGGACTAATCAACGTACTTATGAAACGCTGAATGACCCTAAGTTTGCAGATGCTAATCGCTTTTATGTTAATGAAAACGATGGCACCATGTCGAGTTATGAGGCGCTTTGTGGTGATCGTGCTAATTCAAATGAAGGATTTATTATTTCTGCCGATGCTATAGTTCGAATGCAGTCTCCCGCTTTTGAAGAAGATGACGATGATAGTGTGGGAGATAAAATGTGCGATGGCGTGAAAATGTCCTGCCCATAGTTATAATTGGTCTTTTAGCATGAAAGGCGAGACTGCTAATTCATAAAAGGGTATTCTATTTGTAATACCCTTTTTTATTTGTAACGAGGTTTAAAATGCGAATTTTAGTTTTAATTGCCATAGGGCTTTTGCTGTATGTGATTATTGGTAATTTATTACGACGAAGTAAGTCATCATCAACGTCAGAAATGACGACTGAAAAAATGGTTAAGTGTAAACACTGTGGTTTACATATACTTGAGCAAGAAGCTGTACGGAAAGGTGATAATCTTTATTGTTCGACTGAGCACCTTGAGGCTGATAGTTAAGTAAAATGAAGTGGTTTGACTTTTGGTTAGCGCCGTCTGAATCGGTTAGTTCATGGCGTGAGTTATGTATCTATTCAGCCTATCGATTGTTTTTAGCCTCAATGCTTTTTGTGGCGTTCTACTTAGAGCTACCACCAAGTTTTTTAGGAGAAGTTGCTCCTGCATTATATTTAAACGTTAGTCAGCTTTATGTATTGATCGCTTTAGTATGGCTAGTACTGAATTTTAAACGCTGGGGAAATTATGCTTCAGTGACGCCGATTCAGCTGTTGTCAGATATTGCGATTATTACCCTACTTATACACGCCAGTGGCGGTATGAAAACAGGTTTAGGTAGCTTGTTAATCGTAGTTGTTATTGCCGGTGGGGCACTGATCCCTGGACGAATTTCTGCTTTTATTGCCGCGATAGCTACATTGTCAGTGTTACTTGAAGTAAGTTACATACAGATTACAGGAGATGGTGTAACCAAATATGGTCATGCAGGCCTGTTGGGAGCAACGTTTTTTGCCACCGCCTTGTTAGCTCAAGTTTTATCGCAAAAAATGAAGGATTCTCAGCTGTTGCTGGAACAACACGTACAAAGCGCTGCGAAGACCGTCGCCTTAAACGAACATATTATTAATAGCATGCAAACAGGTGTGTTAGTGGTGGATGAAAAGGGTGTGGTGAGACTGAGTAATCAATCTGCACAGAGATTATTGGGCATTAATTATATGTCGATGGATAAACCGTTAATGCAATCAGTCCCTATATTAGCCCAGCAGTTAAGGCTGTGGAGAAGTCAGGGGAGCATAGCCTTTAAAACAGTACAAATTAGACCAGACTTACCCGAAATACAAGCCCGAGCAACGGCATTAAAAAATGGTGAAGTACTCATCTATATCGATAACACTTCTGCTTTGGCCCAGCAAGCTCAACAGCTTAAACTCGCTTCTTTAGGTCGATTGACCGCCAGTATTGCACATGAGATTCGTAACCCTCTTGGGGCAATTAGCCATGCCAGCGAGTTATTGGCAGAAGTAAATAATAGTGAAACAAGTACTAAACTGACAGATATTATCCAACGTCACAGTGCACGAGTGAATGGTATTATTGAAACCATTTTAGGGATGAGTCGACGGAAATTAGTTGAGCCAACACGGTTTGAACTAACGCCTTGGCTAGAACGTTTTAGAATAGAATTTTGCGAAATTAAACATAGCCAGCCAAACGATTTTAAACTTATTATTTCTAGCCCATTGGCAAGTGTGAATATGGATGCTGAGCAGTTACATCAGGTTATGTGGAATCTGGTTGAAAATGCGTGGTTTTATTCTGTGCCAAATTCACTGAATGAATCACGGGTGAAAGTGCACCTTTATAATCAAGACAATGAAGTGATCATTGATGTTACTGACAATGGCAAAGGTGTATCTGATAAAATGCAGCAACATTTATTTGAGCCATTTCATTCCGATAGAAATGGCGGCACTGGATTGGGCTTGTACCTTGCACGAGAATTATGCCAAGCAAATGGTGCCCGTTTGATGTATTTGCCGAATGAGCATGAACGGTGTTTCCGGATTAGCTTTCCGTTTGAATCGCAAGAGACTTTACAATGAATTCACAAGCCTTAATCATCGATGATGAGCCCGATATTCTTGAGCTATTAACCATGACTTTGTCAGGCATGTCGATTGATTGTGTGGCGGCAGAGAATATTGCTCAAGCGGAACAAGCATTAAAACAACAAACTTTTGACCTATGTCTGACTGATATGCGATTACCAGATGGAAATGGTTTAGATTTTGTTGAAATGCTACAACAGCAGTATCCAGAACTCCCAGTGGCCGTGATCACTGCTCATGGCAATATGGACTTAGCTGTTCAAGCCTTGAAATTAGGTGCCTTTGATTTTGTTTCAAAACCGCTTAAATTAAGAGTGCTAAGAGATTTAGTCGCAGCAGCACTTAAGTTATCACCAGTAAAACCTATAAAAAACGAACGACGGTCTCGCGACCGGCTTTTAGGTGAAACAGAGCTTATCAAAACTTTGCGAGGTAAGATCACAAAACTCGCTCGCAGCCAAGCGCCGATATATATCACTGGTGAATCAGGTACTGGTAAAGAATTAGTAGCAAGATTGATCCATGATCTTGGTGTACGTACCGATTATGCCTTTGTACCTATAAACTGTGGAGCCATTCCTTCAGAATTAGTTGAAAGCGAATTCTTTGGGCATAAAAAAGGAGCGTTTACTGGTGCAATTGCAGATAAACAAGGTTTATTCCAAGCAGCAAATGGTGGCACGTTATTTTTAGATGAAGTGGCAGATTTACCATTAATGATGCAGGTGAAGTTGTTACGTGCCATCCAAGAAAAAGCCATCCGTCCTGTCGGTGGACATGAAGAAGTTAGTGTTGATGTTCGAATATTATCAGCTACCCATAAAAATTTAGCTGAGGAAGTCAAACAAGGTACATTTCGCGAAGACTTATTTTATCGATTAAATGTTATCGAGTTAGTTGTGCCACCGTTACGTGAACGACAGGCAGACATTGAATTACTCGCGAAACATATCCTAGAGCATGTAGCTAAAAAGAACGCAATGGATTTACCTGTGTTTAGCAGTCAAGCCATTGAAGCATTGAATAGTTATGCTTTTCCCGGCAATGTGCGTGAACTAGAAAATATACTTGAGCGAGCATTAACCTGGGCTGAGGGTAATATCATTACTCAGCATGATTTAATGTTGCCCATTCATTTAAATAGCAGGATTAATGTGAATGCAAAAGGGGCAGATGTATTACTGAGTGCTGAGAATGATTTAGAAAGTAAGCTTGAAGACCAAGAGCGTGAATTAATTACGCAAGCATTAGAATCAACCCGTTGGAATAAAACAGCCGCAGCCAAGCTATTAGGCATTACGTTTCGTGCTTTACGTTACAAACTTAAAAAACTGAATTTAGACTAGATTCAATACTCTTTCTCTGTCGGATTATTTTAGCTGAACAACATTCCTTATTAATCACACCTATTTAAGCTGTCTAATCAGCATAATCACCGCTTGCGTTTCCGGTTGAACGCCACGCCACAACTGAAATGCTACTGCAGCCTGTTCAACTAGCATACCTAAACCATCAATAGCTTTAGCGGCGCCATGTTGTTTTGCCCATGTGATAAATGCGGTATCGCTATCGCTGTACATCATGTCGTAGCAAATGGCATTTGGGTTGAGAAGATTATCTGGTAATGGTGGAACTTCACCATTAAGGCTAGCAGCGGTTGCATTGATGATGACATCGAATGTCCCAGATAACTCATCATAGCCGCCGCCATCTATATTTCCAAAACCGGCAAATAGAGTGCATAAATCGGTGGCTTTGCTTGCAGTACGGTTGGCGATAAATAATGATGATGGCTGATACTGAAGCAAGGGTTCAATAACGCCGCGTGCTGCGCCTCCAGCGCCCAGTAATAATAGTCGTTTGCCTTTGAGAACGATCTGATTATTGTCGACAAGATCACGACATAAACCCATGCCGTCAGTGTTGTCGCCGGTCAAAGTGCCGTCGTCATTAAAAATAATCGTATTGATTGCACCTGCCCGTTGGGCATGAGGGCTTTTATCTAATACTTGCAGCCAAGCTTGTTCTTTAAAAGGCACGGTAATGTTGATGCCTTTAAAGCCTTCTGCTTGTAGTTTTTTAAGTCCACCGGCTAAATCATCAAGCGGAATTTTTCTGGTAATGTAATCTAGGTCTTGTTCAGTCTGATTGGCAAATTCAGTGTGAATTAAGGGTGATTTACTGTGACTTATAGGATTACCAATAACGGCATAATGATCGGTCATTTGTTAGTCAGCCATTGAGCTACGTCTTTAGCAAAATAAGTTAGAATGCCGTCGGCACCTGCACGTTTAAAAGCGAGCATACTTTCCATGACGGTCGCTTGTTCATCTAGCCAGCCATTTTGTGCAGCCGCTTTTAACATGGCATACTCGCCACTCACTTGGTAAACAAATGTTGGTTTTTGAAAAGTGTCTTTAACGCGGCGTAAAATATCAAGATAAGGCATGCCGGGTTTGATCATCACCATATCCGCACCTTCATTAATATCTAAAGCCACTTCATGTAAAGCTTCGTCACTATTGGCAGGATCCATTTGATAGCTATATTTATTGCCACCACCCAAATTACCTGCAGAGCCTACGGCATCACGAAATGGGCCATAAAAATTAGAGGCATATTTAGCAGAGTAAGCCAAGATTCGAGTATGGATGTAACCATGCGCTTCCAGTGCTTGGCGAATTGAGCCAATGCGACCATCCATCATGTCCGAAGGTGCAACAATGTCTACGCCAGCTTCTGCGTGAGACAAGGCTTGTTTGATCAATACTTCTACTGTTTCATCATTAACAATATAGCCAGTATCATCAATCAGACCATCCTGCCCATGGGTGGTAAAGGGATCAAGCGCCACATCAGTAATAATCCCGAGTTCTGGAAATTCTGCTTTTAGTGCGCGGACTGCACGTTGTGCTAAACCCTGTGGATTATAGGCTTCACGAGCATCTAGGGTTTTAACACTGGTGGGCGTTACAGGAAATAGGGCCATAGCTGGGATGCCGAGTCGGTGAACGATTTCAGCTTCTTTCAGCAACAGATCAATACTCAAACGTTCGACGCCAGGCATCGATGAGATAGTTTCTCGTTGCTGAGTACCTTCTAATACAAAACAGGGATAAATAAGATCATTTACGCTGATTTGATTTTCACGCATGAGATTACGTGAAAAAGTATCTTTTCTAAGACGTCTTGGTCGTTGGGCTGGAAATCCTGATGCAGATAAATAGGGATTCACAATGGCTACCTTTCTAATAAATATTCTTTGTACAAATTAAGTAAGTCAGTAATCCTACGATGTTCTGACCTAAAAAGTTTATCGTGCAAAGCACGTGATGAGATTAGATATTACCGACTGAAAACCAAACTGTCATGGTTTTTTACATAGACTAGTGGGGTGGTTTTACGATAAAATTGGCAGGATTTTGTCTGGGGAGAGCGTCACGTTGGCCCTATAATTTTTATCTGGTGGAGGTTCCCTTTGCGAACAAGCGCATTACTCGCTCTTGAAGACGGTACGGTTTATCACGGTGAATCGATTGGTGCTATTGGGCAATCAGTTGGTGAAGTCGTATTTAATACTGCAATGACCGGTTATCAAGAAATCCTGACCGATCCTTCATACTGTCGCCAAATTGTTACACTTACTTATCCGCATATTGGCAATGTTGGCGTAAATACTGAAGATGAAGAGTCAGCAAATATCTATGCAAGTGGATTAATTATTCGCGATCTATCACCCGTTGTCAGTAGCTGGCGCAGTGAAGAAGCATTAGACAGTTATCTTGAACGTCATAATGTTGTTGGTTTAGCTGGCATTGATACTCGCTCGTTAACACGTCTTCTTCGTGAAAAAGGTGCAATGAGAGGCTGTATCGTTGCTGGTGATAATATTGATGTCGATGCCGCAATTGCAGCTGCTAAGGCATTCGATGGCTTAAAAGGCATGGATTTAGCTAAGGTTGTAAGTACTGAACAAGCGTATCAATGGGATAAATCTTGTTGGCATTTATCGGGTAAATCTCAAGCTGTTGCAGAACGCTTTCACGTAGTCGCCTATGATTTTGGTGCTAAGAGCAATATCCTAAGAATGTTGGTTGAGCGTGGTTGCCGTTTAACGGTTGTACCTGCCCAGACTTCGGCTGAAGAAGTATTAGCATTAAATCCAGATGGTGTATTTTTATCTAATGGCCCAGGTGATCCTGAACCGTGTACTTATGCAATTGAAGCGATTAAAACACTGCTTGAAAAGAATCTACCTATTTTTGGTATTTGTTTAGGTCATCAATTGTTAGCCTTAGCCTGCGGTGCCAAAACAGTCAAAATGAAGTTTGGTCATCATGGTGCGAATCATCCAGTACAAGAATTGACTGCTGGACTAGTGATGATTACTAGTCAAAACCACGGTTTTTCTGTTGATTTAACATCACTTCCAGATACTTTGGCTACAACACATATTTCATTGTTTGATGGTTCCTTACAAGGTATACACCACAACACTAAACCAGCATTTAGTTTCCAAGGGCACCCAGAAGCAAGCCCTGGTCCTCAAGATGCAGCTCCTTTATTTGATCATTTTATCGATCTACTTGAAACAGCGACAGGTAAGTAAACCACAATGGCAAAACGTACTGATATCAAAAGCATCCTAATCTTAGGCGCAGGTCCAATTGTAATTGGACAGGCCTGTGAGTTCGATTATTCTGGCGCCCAAGCTTGTAAAGCATTACGCGAAGAAGGGTATCGCGTCATTTTGGTGAACTCTAATCCAGCGACCATCATGACTGACCCTAATATGGCAGACGCTACTTACATTGAGCCTGTGACTTGGCAAGCTGTAAGTAAGGTTATTGAGGCTGAACGCCCTGATGCTATTTTACCAACGATGGGCGGACAGACAGCGTTGAACTGTGCCTTAGATCTTGAGCGGCATGGTGTTTTAGAGAAGTTTGGCGTTGAAATGATCGGGGCTGATAGCGAAGCTATTAATAAGGCTGAAGATCGTGATTTATTCCGTGCAGCGATGACTAAAATTGGCTTGGATATGCCAAAGTCAGCTATTGCTCACAACATGGAAGAATCAATAGAAGCGCAGAAGCTATTTGGTTATCCCGTTATTATTCGTCCATCATTCACAATGGGTGGTAGTGGTGGTGGTATCGCTTATAACCAAGAAGACTTTATTGATATTTGTCAGCGTGGTTTATATCTTAGTCCGACATCTGAACTATTGATTGAAGAATCAATTATCGGTTGGAAAGAGTACGAAATGGAAGTTGTTCGAGATCGTAAAGATAATTGCATTATTATCTGTTCGATTGAAAACTTTGATCCTATGGGCGTTCATACTGGTGACTCGATTACCGTTGCGCCTGCTCAAACACTGACTGATAAAGAATATCAAATCATGCGTAATGCTTCTTTGGAAGTCTTACGTGAAATCGGTGTGGATACTGGTGGTTCTAACGTTCAATTCGCGGTTCAACCAGAAACAGGTCGCTTGATTATTATCGAGATGAATCCTCGCGTTTCGCGTTCATCAGCATTAGCATCAAAAGCAACAGGTTTTCCAATTGCCAAAGTAGCAGCAAAGCTGGCGGTAGGTTACACCCTTGATGAATTGCAAAATGATATTACGGGCGGTGCAACACCTGCGTCATTTGAGCCGACAATTGATTATGTTGTTACGAAAATTCCTCGTTTCACATTTGAAAAATTCCCTCAAGCAGATAATCGTCTGAGCACACAAATGAAGTCTGTAGGTGAAGTGATGGCCATTGGTCGCAGCTTCCAAGAATCATTACAAAAAGCATTGCGTGGATTAGAAATTGATCGTGATGGTTTGACTGAAATTACAGATTTAGAAGCGCCAGATGTTGCTGACACATTACGCCGAGAATTACGTCTGCCAGGGTCAGATCGTCTTTGGTATGTTGCTGATGCCTTCCGTTACGGCTTTAGCTATGACGAAATTCAGCAACTGACAAAAATTGATCCATGGTTCTTGGTACAAGTTCAAGAGTTGATCGATATTGAAAATGGTTTGAAAGAGCAATCATTGGCCTCAATTGATGAGTTGAATATGCGTGCATTGAAACGTAAAGGTTTCTCTGATTCTCGCATGGCAAAATTGTTACAAAAAACTGAAAAACAAGTACGTAAACATCGTCACGATCTTAATGTACGTCCAGTTTATAAACGTGTTGATACCTGTGCTGCCGAGTTTGCCAGTGATACTGCTTATATGTATTCAACCTATGAGCAAGAATGTGAAGCCAATCCAACTAATCGTGACAAAATCATGATTTTGGGTGGTGGGCCAAACCGCATAGGTCAAGGTATCGAGTTTGATTACTGTTGTGTTCACGCAGCACTAGCGTTACGTGAAGATGGTTATGAAACCATTATGGTCAACTGTAATCCTGAAACTGTATCGACCGATTATGATACGTCTGATCGTCTATATTTCGAATCAGTGACCTTAGAAGATGTCCTTGAAATTGTTGATTTAGAAAAACCTAAAGGTGTAATTGTGCAATATGGTGGACAAACGCCACTTAAATTAGCACGAGCTCTTGAGGCTGCCGGAGTGCCGATTATTGGTACTTCGCCTGATGCGATTGATCATGCAGAAGATCGTGAACGCTTCCAACAAATGGTGGAAAAGCTAAACCTATTACAACCGCCAAATCGCTTAGCATTTTCAGTTGATACAGCAGTAGCTTTAGCATCTGAAATTGGGTATCCGCTGGTAGTGCGTCCTTCATATGTGTTGGGCGGTCGAGGTATGGAAATCGTTTATAACGAAGAAGAGTTAAGTCGTTATATGAAAACGGCCATTCTTGTCTCAAATGATTCACCAGTATTACTAGATCGCTTCCTTGATGATGCGATTGAAGTCGATATTGATGCGATTTGTGATGGTAAAGATGTGTTGATTGGCGGCATCATGGAGCATATCGAACAAGCGGGTGTCCATTCAGGTGACTCAGCTTGCGCCTTACCCTCTTATAGTCTGAGTGAAGACGTTAAAGACCGTATGCGTGAGCAAGTACGTCAAATGGCCTTAGAGTTAGGTGTCGTTGGTTTAATGAATACCCAATTTGCGGTGCAAGGTGACAAAATCTTCATCCTTGAAGTGAACCCTCGTGCTTCACGTACCGTGCCTTATGTCTCAAAAGCAATTGGCGTGCCTTTAGCTAAAGTGGCTGCGCGTTGCATGGCTGGACGGAGCTTGGCTGAGCAGGGCGTGACGAAAGAAGTCATTCCTAAATATTTCTCAGTGAAAGAAGCTGTATTTCCATTCATTAAGTTCCAAGGTGTTGATCCGATCTTAGGCCCAGAAATGAAGTCAACGGGCGAAGTGATGGGCGTAGGTCGAACATTTGGTGAAGCCTTTGCAAAATCACAATTAGCGGCCAGTGTTTCATTACCAACAGGTGGTAAAGCATTCATTAGTGTGCGTGAAGTGGATAAAGCGTCTGTTGTTGATATTGCTAAAGATTTAAGCGCCCTAGGATTCTCAATATTGGCAACGCGAGGTACTCAAGCGGTGTTAAATGCGGGTGGTGTTGAATGTGAGCGAGTTAATAAAGTAGCCGAAGGTCAACCGCATATCGTTGATATGATTAAAAATGATGAAATTAATCTGATTGTAAACACGACTGAAGGTCGACAATCTGTTGCTGATTCTCGAGAAATTCGTCGTGCAGCATTACAACATCAAGTTAATTACACAACAACATTGGCTGCAGCGCGAGCCACATGCCAAGCATTAAATAGTAAAGATAATGATTCGGTTAATTGCCTACAGTCATTACATGGGGAATTAAACTAATGGCCGTTCCAATTACATTACTCGGTTCTGATGAGTTAAAGGATGAGTTACAACATTTAAAATATACCGCGAGACCAGAAGTCGTAGCCGCTATTTCAGAAGCACGTGCTCATGGTGATCTGAAAGAAAATGCTGAATACCATGCTGCCAAAGAGCAACAGAGTTTTATCGAAGGCCGTATTCAAGAACTTGAAGGCGTATTGTCAAATGCACAAATTATCGATCCAGCATCACTTCCACGTGATGGTCGTGTTGTGTTTGGCGTTACGGTAGATTTACTGAATATTGATAATGATGATGAAGTGACCTATCAAATAGTTGGTGACTATGAATCAGATATTAAGAAAAATCGTATTTCTATTTCTTCACCGATTGCTCGTGCATTGATAGGTAAAGAAATTGATGATATTGCCATTGTTAAAGCGCCTAGTGGCGCGATTGAATATGAGATCGTTGCTATTCGATATGGGGCATAAATAATCGATGTTATCTAGTTTATTGGGTGAGCGCTTATTACTAACACTATGGGTAGGGAGTCTTCTCGCCATAGGTTATATTGCTGTTCCAATGGCATTTGTGAATTTGGGTGATGTGATTTTAGCGGGTAATTATGCGGGCCACTTATTTTCTGCGGTAAATATGTTGGGTATAGGTTGTGGCACAATATTGCTAATCACTAAAATAGCTATCCATGGAAAGCAGACCCTACAGTTGTGGCGTTTTTGGGTAGTATTACTCATGGTGATATTAACGCTGATTTTCAATTTTTATTTACAGCCAGAAATAGCAATCGTCAAAGACATCATGCACCTCGGTGATAATTCCGTTGTAGGGCGTTTTGATTTTCTACACTCGGTTAGTAAAAATGTTTATATAGTTCTGAGCATATTAGGATTGGCATTAGTCGTTAGCACTGATAAACCATCTAGCGAAATAAGGACTTAAGTCGTATGGCTAGAAGTAAATCCAGTAATGATTGGATGAAAGAGCATTTTGATGACCACTACGTCAAAATGGCTCAAAAAGCAGGTTATCGATCACGTGCAACGTTCAAACTGGAAGAAATAGATAAGAAAGATAAGTTAATTCATCCAAAAATGGCGATAGTAGATTTAGGTTCAGCTCCTGGTGGTTGGTCGGATTATGCGCTACGCAAGATGAATGAAAAAGGCACTGTTGTCGCATTAGATATATTGCCAATGACCCCATTAACGGGCGTTCACTTTATTCAAGGCGATTTTCGAGAAGATTCTGTGTTGGAGGAACTGACGATAATATTAAATGGTCAACAAATAGACCTTGTATTATCAGATATGGCCCCCAATATAACTGGTGTAGATTCTATTGATCAGCCTAGCAGTATGCATTTAGTTGAACTGGCGCTAGATTTTGCTTTGACCAACTTAAGTAAACAGGGTACTTTTTTAGTAAAGGTATTTCAGGGTGAAGGCTTTGATGCCTATCTCAAAGCGATGCGGGATGGCTTCAAAAAAGTGGTCACAAGAAAACCAGATGCATCACGACCACGGAGCCGAGAAGTTTATTTACTTGGCCGTGGCCTAAAATAATTAAAGTTACAGAGGTAACAAACATTGAATGACATGATGAAAAATATCGTTTTATGGGTCGTCATCGCCATGGTGCTGATGTCGGTGTTCAATAATTTTGGACCCCAAAAAGCCAAGCAAGGCGAAATCGATTATTCCACTTTCATAAGCGATGTGAAAAATGGCGCAGTATCTGCTGTTGATATTCAGGGCAAAACCATTACAGGTAAAATGACTGATGGCAGTGAGTTTACGACTTACAGCCCAGATTATGACGCCGGTTTAATGGGGGACTTACTTAATAATGGCGTGAGTATTCAAGCTAAACCAGCTGAACAAACGGGCCTATTAATGCAGATCTTTATTTCATGGTTCCCAATGTTGTTACTGATTGGTGTGTGGATTTTCTTCATGCGTCAAATGCAAGGTGGTGGCGGTGGTAAAAATCCAATGTCATTTGGTAAAAGCAAAGCCAAAATGCTAAATGAAGACCAAGTTAAAGTGACTTTCAAAGATGTCGCAGGTGTTGAAGAAGCTAAAGAAGAAGTCAGTGAGTTAGTTGAGTTCTTGCGTGAACCTGCCAAATTTCAAAAATTAGGCGGTAAGATTCCACGTGGTATTTTAATGGTCGGTTCACCTGGTACAGGTAAAACATTGCTCGCTAAGGCGATTGCTGGTGAAGCAAAAGTACCATTCTTTACTATTTCTGGTTCAGACTTTGTTGAAATGTTTGTCGGTGTCGGTGCATCACGTGTGCGTGATATGTTTGAACAAGCTAAAAAACATGCACCTTGCATTATCTTTATCGATGAAATCGATGCGGTAGGTCGCCATCGTGGCGCTGGTGTAGGTGGTGGTAATGATGAACGTGAACAAACATTAAACCAATTATTAGTAGAAATGGATGGTTTTGAAGGTAATGAAGGTGTGATCGTGATTGCTGCGACTAACCGTCCAGATGTTTTAGATCCGGCTTTATTACGTCCAGGTCGTTTTGATCGTCAAGTGGTTGTTCCTTTACCTGACATTCGTGGTCGCGAACAAATATTGAATGTACATCTTGGTAAAGTACCAGCAGCAGAGAATGTTAAAGCCGCATTAATTGCTCGGGGCACACCTGGTTTTTCAGGTGCCGACTTAGCTAACTTAGTTAATGAGGCGGCTTTATTTGCGGCTAGAACGAATAAACGTTTAGTCGAAATGGAAGACATGGAAAAGGCTAAAGATAAAATCATGATGGGCGCAGAACGACGCTCAATGGTCATGAACGAAAAAGAAAAAGAAATGACTGCTTATCATGAAGCGGGACATGCAATTGTAGGTAGAATCGTACCTAACCATGATCCTGTCTATAAAGTGAGCATTATTCCTCGTGGTCGAGCATTGGGTGTGACAATGTTCTTACCGACAGAAGATAAGTACAGCAACAGTAAAGAACAGTTAGAAAGTCAAATTTCAACGTTATATGGTGGTCGTATTGCTGAAGAACTTATTTATGGTAAAGAAGCGGTAACGACAGGCGCATCTAACGATATTCAACGTGCTACGAAACTAGCTCATGATATGGTTACTAAATGGGGTTTATCTGACAACATGGGGCCGATGTCTTATGGTGAAGATGAAGGCGAAGTGTTCTTAGGCCGTAGCGTAACTCAGCATAAATCTGTTTCAGATCTAACTGCGAAAGCTATTGATGAAGATATTCGTACTTTGATTAACCGTAATTATCAGCGTGCTGAAACTATTTTGACGGAAAATCTGGACAAACTACATGCCATGACGGCGTTGTTAGTTAAATATGAAACGATTGATAGTAATCAGATTGATGCAATCATGGAAGGTCGTGAACCAGGTGCACCAAAAGATTGGACTGATACTCCTTCAACGCCAAACGAAGATTCTTCATCGTCTGATTCTGAAGCTTCTGGGAAACCCGCGGATCAATTACATTAGGAACGTGTAATGATCTTAGATTGTGCAGGCAAGCTGCTAGATTTGACACATCCTCAGGTGATGGGGATTTTAAATGTTACGCCAGATTCTTTTTCAGATGGTGGTGAGTTCATAGCGACAGATGCGGCTCTGGCTCAAGCAAAAAAAATGGTGGAGGATGGTGCGGGCATCATTGATGTTGGCGGCGAGTCGACACGGCCTGGTGCAATGGTTGTGTCGGTAGAAGAAGAAATTGCTCGTGTGGTCCCTGTGATTCAGGCTATTCATAGTGAGCTTAATATCCCGATCTCGATTGATACAAGTAAACCTGAAGTAATGCGTGCAGCTATCAAAGCGGGCGCTGGGCTGATTAATGATGTATGCGCCCTGCAAGTTGAAGGTGCAATGCAAGCGGCTGTTGATTGTGATGTACCGGTTTGTTTGATGCATAGTCAGGGCAACCCACAAACGATGCAAAATGATCCTCAATATGAAGATGTTGTTACTGATGTCATAGCATTCTTATTGGAAAGAGCAACAGCATGTGAACAAGCAGGCATTGCTCGAGATAGCTTGATTTTTGATCCTGGTTTTGGTTTTGGTAAACGTGCCACTCATAATTTACTATTAATGAAACATTTATCTAAAATGGTAGAGCTAGGTTTACCGGTATTAGTTGGCGTTTCTCGCAAATCGATGATTGGTAAATTATTGAAAGTATCAGTTGAAGAACGTTTAGCTGCTAGCTTGTCATTGGCGGCAATATCAGTATGGCAGGGAGCAAAAATAATTCGCAGTCATGATGTGCGTGAGACAGTGCAAGCTATTATGATGTGTGATCATGTAATGAAGGTGAAAGGTATTGACTGAACAAATAAGACGTTATTTCGGAACCGATGGTATTCGTGGTCGAGTCGGAGATGGTTCTATCACACCAGAATTTGTACTTAAGTTGGGCTGGGCAATAGGCCATGTTTTTGCCAAAGAACACAGAAGCAAAGTACTTATAGGTAAAGATACCCGTATTTCCGGTTATATGTTCGAATCTGCATTACAAGCAGGACTATCTGCTGCCGGTGTTGATGTTTATTTGTTAGGCCCCATGCCTACCCCGGCTGTTGCTTATCTAACTCGTACATTTCATGCTCAGGCAGGTATTGTGATTAGTGCATCCCACAATCCCTACCAAGATAATGGTATTAAGTTTTTCTCAGGAGAGGGAACGAAATTACCTGAATCGATCGAGCTAGAAATTGAAGCCATGATGGATCAACCATTGGTGACAGTTGAGTCGGCCTTACTTGGTAAAGCGTATCGTATTGATGATGCGGCAGGGCGTTATATTGAATTTTGTAAAAGTACCGTTTCTTCAAAATTAGACTTTTCTAATCTGAAGCTAGTCGTCGATTGTGCACATGGCGCGACTTACCATATTGCCCCAAATGTATTCAGAGAACTTGGCGCTGAAGTAGTGGTGATGGGCGCTGAGCCTAACGGTCTTAATATTAATAAAGAGTGTGGCTCAACCGAGCCTAGATTATTACAAGCGGCTGTTCTTGAAAATGAAGCCGATTTGGGCATTGCTTTAGATGGCGATGGCGATCGTTTAATTATGGTTGATCATCGCGGTGAACTGGTCGACGGTGATGAACTTTTGTTCATCATTGCTCGTGCTCATCAAAGAGCTGGGAATGAAAACCCGGTAATAGTTGGCACCCTGATGTCCAACCTAGGGTTAGAACAGGCATTAGAGTCCTATAACATGACATTACACCGTGCAAAAGTCGGTGATCGCTATGTGATGGAGATGCTGAAAGAAACAGGTGCTACAGTAGGCGGTGAGGCATCTGGTCATATTATTTGTTTAGATAAAACAACTACTGGTGACGGCATTGTTGCAGCGCTACAGATCCTAGCTGAAATGCAGGATACAGGCATTACACTACATGAACTGCGATCTGCTGTGACTAAATTTCCACAGCGATTAATCAATGTACGTGTTAATAAAATGGTTAATCCATCGGATCATGATGAAGTTAATGCCGCCATTAAAGCCGTTGAAGCTAAGTTAGGCAATAATGGTCGGGTTTTATTGCGAGCATCAGGAACTGAGCCTGTTATTAGAGTAATGGTCGAAGGCCGTGATGCAGCATTAATCAATCAATTGGCAATCGAGTTAGCTGATGTGATTGAAGCATTACTTTAGCGATAATCGAAATAACGTGAATGAAACTCTCTAAAACTGTTCAGTTATAGCGCTAGAGACTTGCTGTAGAAAAGCTATTTTAAGTTTATTTTACCTAAACATTTGTAGTTAAATTTATGGATGATTCATAGGGAAATAGTAGCTGCAATATTTCGGTTTTAGCAATAGATGTTTGTTTATTGATTTAATTGCTTTATTAGAAGTGAGTCGGTAACCTCAGGTGTCAAATATAGTTAATAGGGTGTAATCAGTGCGTAAACCGTTAGTTGCTGGAAATTGGAAAATGAACGGCAATAGTGCCAGTAATACACTATTACTCGATGGGATTTTAGCCCAGAAAAATACGTTTACTTCTGTTGATGTTGCTATCTTTCCATCAGCTGTATATTTACATCAAGTACAAATAGCTTTAGAACGTTCTGGATTATCTTGGGGAACGCAAAACTTGTCACAATTTAGACAAGGTGCGTATACCGGCGAAATATCTGCTGCCATGTTGAAAGATTTTGGCTGTAAATATGTTTTAATTGGCCATTCTGAACGACGTGGTTTATATGCTGAATTAAATTTAGACCATTTTGTCCTAGATCATATTGTTGCCGATAAATATGAAATGGCACTTACTGAGGGCGTTTCACCGATTATTTGTATAGGTGAAACACCCGAAGAACACGCAACAGGACAAACAGAAGAAGTGGTTGCACGATTATTAGATATATTGATAAAGCAAAACGGTGTTAAGGCTTTGGCGCAGACGGTATTGGCTTATGAGCCCGTATGGGCTATTGGTACAGGTAAATCTGCAACACCTGAATGGGCGCAAGAAGTGCATTCATTCATGCGTGAACGTGTTGCTAAGCATGATCGAGCTACGGCAGAATCATTACAAATACTTTACGGAGGCAGCGTTAAAGGAGATAATGCCGCACCGTTATTTTCAATGCCTGATATTGATGGCGGACTTGTTGGAGGTGCATCGTTAGATGCGGACGAGTTCGTGAAAATTTGTCAGGCAGCATGTAGTTAGCATTTAGGTTTAAAAAATGGATTCAATAATTCTTGTTGTACATATTGTAGTTTCACTCTTATTGGTTGGGTTGATCCTTATTCAACACGGCAAGGGGGCTGATGCTGGTGCAGCGGCTCTAGGTGGAGGCGGTGGTGCTTCATCAAGCGTATTTGGTAGTCAAGGTTCTACATCTTTTTTATCTAGAAGCAGTGCTGTACTTGCGACTGTTTTCTTTATAACGAGCCTAACACTCGCTTATTTCTCTGGTAAATCAGATGGTGTAGATAGTATTACCAAAACAGTCGTTACAGAAACAGTGAAAGAAACTCCTCCAGCAGATTTACCTGAACTGCCATAAGAGAACCAAGTTAAAAGCCGATGTGGTGAAATTGGTAGACACGCCATCTTGAGGGGGTGGTGGGCGTAAGCCCGTAGCAGTTCGACTCTGCTCATCGGCACCATTTAAAGATAGATAATTCAATGGCTTACGCATTTTTTTGAATATCTAGCAAAGTTAGTAAAATAGTTTTGGAAATATTTTGGAAAAACTATTATGATTTTTCTTAGTCATCCCTAGACCTCGTAAATACTAAATAGTTCGTCATCCCCGTCCTTTGTCATCAATTGGGCGGACTCAGGAAACTGCCATTTTATATTTCTAAATTCACTTATAAATCCCTCAACCTCAGTCCATTCGTGACCCTATCATCACTTTATTGCTCACTTGAACATGAGTTTTTGGCATCTTGTATAAAAAATTTCTGCGCCGACGCTAGTGAATATACATCTTGGGCAAGAAATTCACAGAAGCTGAGTCTTAATATTTCATGTTCTTCAATTATGGTTTGAAGCTTCGGATGTCGATTTGCCATGATGTTAAGTGCAACTACTTCGTATAATCACTCCCTATTGCTCTAAACGGTATTGCTAAACCAAGTTCACTAATTTGTAGTCTAATCCCTGCAAATTAATGACTTGCTGTTTGCCTGTCAGTGTTTGACTCCGGATGTATGCAAAATGTAACTAGAATGACGGCTACCACGTCCTCCATTAGTGTTTTTATCTTTAAATTATAAATTAATTTTACATTGTCATAGGCTAAATTCCCGATGCATAACGCCTGAATTAAGTGCAGTTTTAGTGACATGAGCTAATATTTATTTCAAAGAACCTCCTTTAGTTTGTTATTGAATAACTGGCCTATATTACGTGATGGAATTTGCAAGGTAGTGGTGACATTAATAATATAAAAGAGTATGGTAATAATCGTTGCGAGAGAGAGATTAGAATTTAAATAATCTTAACTTTAGAAAGAGTCTTCGGGAAGTATGATGCTTTAAAACAGTTTCAAGTTACAGGCTGTTATATACCGCAGTCGGAAAATGGAATTTAACTTGCAGGGATGATGCGGTATGCCAAAAATACTGATTGTTGAAGATGAGGCTGTTGCTATAGCGGCTATGAAAAAGCTGACTGGCCAGATTGGCGAAACTTATATTGCAACGACAGCTCAAGCTGCATTAGCAATGACTTACGACATCAATCCAGACATTATTCTACTTGATTTAGGCCTTCCTGATTTTGATGGTTTTGACGTCATCAGCTCTTTGAAGTCTGATGAAAAGTATTTTCACATTCCTATTATTGTTATTACATCAAGTACAGACAGAGATAGTCATCTGCGTGTAATTCGTAGTGGAGCTGACGACTTTTTATCTAAACCCTTTGACTATAAACTGCTAGAAAGCCGAATTAATGCTTTGTTGGAGCGGCAGGAAAGGTTGGTAGCGCCAACCATTAAGGCTAGGGCTAGAGATCTCGAAAGTAAGTTTTCAAATGTACTAGGAATGCTTTCAGAAGCTGTTATTGTTAGCGATAACAGAGGCAAAATTGAATTGGTCAATCAGTATTGTTTGAATCTCTTTGGCTATCAACGAGACGAACTTATTGGGCAGGATGTCAATATACTCGTACCATTTTCTGAGAGTGATAAACATCTACAAGATCATAATCTATCAGGACATGACCAACTTGTTGGCGTACTAAAAGAATTTAATGTGACAACTAAGCTTGGCAGTAATCTCTATATTGAAATTAACTCATCAGAGTATAGCGATATAGAAGGTAGGCATTTTCTTTTGGTGATTAGAGATTTAACAGAAAAACGCGCGATTCAAGCCGCACTTGTTAAAAAAACAATGTTTGATTCGTTAACTGGTCTGAATACCTTGACGGCATTTCATCTGGATTTTGATAAGTTGGTCTCTACTGAGCAGACGCAAGGCGTTATTTATGCATTGATGATGGATTTGGATGATTTTCGCAATCTAAATATACTTTATGGCCATAGATGGTGCGATGATTTATTAATAAAATTAGCCGGCGGAATGGGTAATTTATGCATATCTAATCGATTGAGAGCCTACCGGTTAATGGGCGATCGCTTCCTTCTCTGCGCCTTTTTGGAAGATGGTAATTACGCCTATCAAAAAAGTGACTTGATCGAGAGTGGACTAAAAGAGTTACTACGGTCGATAGATGAGCACTTAAACATCAAGTTATCAATAACGGCAACATCGCTCATTAGTACAATGGATGAGATTAAGAATAAACCATTGCTACAATTACTTGAAATGTCATTGATGTCGGCTAAAAACAACGATGATCGGGGTCGTTTTATTGTCGCGGATGATACGCATTACAGCCATAGAGTTGATTTGGCTTCTATATCCCAGTTATTGCTAGCCGATCCTAATTATTTTGATTTATCTGTGGTTATACAGCCTAAGGTTAATATAGCGGGTGACATTACGTCCTTCGAGATACTACTGCGTTGTAATAATGAAGAGTATCCCGATATCAGTTTGCAGGAATTTATCGAACTTGCTGAAAATACTGGTGCAATCATCGATATCGGTTATTTTGTAATTAAACAGGCGTGTTTATTTCTTAGTCAAATTTCTGTCAACAAGAGAAAGCAGGTTAGCGTTAACCTGAGCCTTCGACAGTTATCAGATAGGCATTTTGTTACTAAAGTAATTGAAATTTGTGAAACATATAAGGTCGCGAATTATTTGATTCGGTTTGAACTTACCGAGTCTATGGTTGCCGATGATATTAGTCTTATCGCTGAAAAACTTGAAACGATAAAACAATCTAATTTTTCAATTTCCATCGATGATTTTGGCACGGGGCAATCTAATCTCCGATATATCCATCGTTTGCCTATGTCTGAGCTAAAAATTGATAAATCTTTTATCGATGATATTGTCGATACTAATGGCAACTATCCTCTCGTCGACTCTATATGCGCGCTGGCTCGTTCTATGGGGCTAACTATTGTAGCTGAAGGCGTAGAAACTTATGCTCAAGTTCAATACTTATCACGTCTTGGTTGTGATGAGATTCAAGGCTATTATTTTTATCGGCCGATGCCGCTCAATGTTTGCCTGACTTTAATTAACGGGGTGGAGTGTGTTGGTTAAGTTTAACTCTTTTGGGGTAGGTAGATATGGAGGATAAAGAAGCGCTATTGTCGGAACGAAAAGCGACGTCAGATTTGAGATTTAAGCTGGTCATTGTATTCGTCACTAGCGTTATAACTCTTGGCGTTTTAGTCTTTTCTAGTATCTCTGTTATTCAGCAAGAACAGGCCCTCCAGAAGGAGTGGCATGATATTAAAATGAAGCAAGAGCCGATAAGAAATGCACTTTATTTATTAGTCTACCATGTTGGCTATGGTGGTTTTATTCACGATTTCAAGAATTATGTGCTGCGAAGAGAGCAGGTTTACCTTGATCATGTCCGTATGGATATAGGCATGATTGAAGAACAGCATAGTAAACTCAAAGCGTTGCTAAAAGATGATCCTGAATTGCAATTACATTTAGATAATGTCAATTCCACACTCAATGAGTATTTTAGGAAAATTGATGCTGCGGCTATAGCGGTTAGTAAAGGAGCAACCGTCCAGCAACTTGACCAACTGGTGAAAGTCGATGATAGGGTAGCGATGAAGGCGCTTGAGTCATTGAAGTATTATATCGATTCGAAGATGGCAAAATCGCTTGAAGATACTACGGCTAAATTGATTGATTTGTCGGAGATTAGTAAAAATTTACTGCTGGTTGCTATTCCTATTATCATTCTTGCTTTTGTCGGTATATGGTCAACGTTGACCACTCGTAAAACCTTAATATTAACCCATGCTCTTGCGGTTAAAGCTCAAGCATCTCAGCAAGCACAAGCGACGTTTCTGGCGAATATGAGCCATGAAATTCGTACACCTATGAACGGTATATTAGGCATGTTGAACTTATTACACGATACGAAACTCGACGTTCAACAGACGCACTTTCTAACACAGTCCCATAAAAGTGCTGAGAAACTACTTCGCATCATCAATGATATTCTTGATATATCTAAAATAGAGTCAGGTCAGCTGACGTTCAAAGAAACGGATGTAAATATCGAACAGCTCATTGTGGATGTCGGCAGATTGTATGAAGCTGAGGCTAATTCCAAAGGTATAGAGTTATTTTGTCCAGGTAACGCTGTCCAGAACTGTATTATTGAAGCTGATGGTGTCCGGTTACGCCAGATACTTACAAATCTTGTGAGCAATGCGATTAAGTTTACTGAAGAAGGTATGGTTGATGTCACCATTGCTAAGGTGAATATAGGTAATACAGTACAGCTAACCTTTAGTGTAAGTGATACAGGGAGAGGTATTCCTGTATCTCAGCTTACCGAGATATTTGAGCGCTTTAAGCAGGTTGATAATAGTTTCACACGACATGTCGGTGGGACAGGGCTGGGGCTGACTATCTGTTCCGAATTAGTCAATAGAATGGGCGGAGATCTTAAGGTTAGCTCTACTATAGGAAAGGGAAGCCAATTTAGCTTTACTATTGTGTGCGAGCTTGCAAAAGAAATTCAAAATACTATTTTTAAACCATTTGATAATGATGTGATTGCCTGTTTTGGTCATCCTAAGTATCTAGAGTATCTGACTGAACTTTTAGCGAGCTGGGGAATGCAAGCCCAAATAGCCAGCGATTTAGATGAACTTATTAACTTAATAAGCCATCCTTCATCAAAGGCTGTGGTGGTGGTACTTGATGCTCAGTTAGTTACACACGATGACTTCTCTAAAATTAGACAGGTTAAGAATAATGGTTGCAGAATTATTATGGCCAATTCGCTAACACGGAAAAATCAGAAACAACAACGCCAGCAATTTGCAGATGCTTCCATTATTAAACCGATAGCGCCATCTGAACTTTATAATGCGATCCTTGAAGTCACTGGTGAACGTATATCTAATAGTCAGGACGTACGCGGAGCTATTCTTTATAGCTCACACCCGATGAAAGGTCATGTATTACTTGTTGAAGATGACATTATCAATCAACAAGTGGCTAAGACCCTACTGGGTAAGTTTGGCTTGACAGTTGAGCTTGCAGAAAATGGCCAGGAAGCACTTGATAAACTCAAAAAAGGGCAATACTCGTTAGTGTTAATGGACTGTATGATGCCTCTCATGGATGGGTATGAGGCTACAAAGCTTATTCGTACTGATGTTACCGGTGATATCAATACGGCTATTCCGATTATTGCACTAACAGCAAATGCCATGGAGGGATCGGCGGAAGAGTGCATTGCCGTAGGTATGAGTGACTATCTCTCTAAACCGATTGATCCCAAAATCTTGGTGCAAAAAATAGAAAAATGGCTACCTTTGGGTTCCCCCTCGTAATATTGTAAAGCTACGCTATGAACAAAATATAGCGTAAAGTTATGCTGAGATAACAGGAATCAAATAGCTTAGGGCTTTAATAGATTTCTCAACCTGCTGGAAAGATTTTTTAAGGGACACCTCTTGATTTAGTAACTAATGAATATAACTAGCTGTTAAGGTGTTTATATAACTCTGAAGTAGGAGTCGCCATGCGATGAGCTAAACGGAAATTTAAATCAGTTTAACGGAGAAAACGATGGTTAATAAGTTACTTTTTGATAGAGCTCAGCTACTAGAACATGTAGATAATGACAGTATATTGGTTGAACAACTTATGAGTTTATATCTACAACAACTAAGCCAAATGTTACTAAGTCTTCAAGAGGCTGTTGATTTAGAAGATAAAAAACTAATTATTTCTTTAGCTCACAAAATAAAAGGCTCATCTGTAACGATATGTTGCCAATTAATTTCACAAAAGGCCATACAGATTGAAAATCACCTTAAAACTGACAATTTTAATGTAGCATTTATCAAAGATATTATGAATCAGATTCGACACGATGCCGAACAATTTGCCATGTTGTCAAAAGTTTTTGATGGCTGATTTTTTACTGAGGTTCAAACTAGAGTAAGCAACGTATATTTAGTTATTGAACTTATGGTTAGCTAAAGTGCCCCAAGTACTATCAGGCTTCCAATCGCCACGCCACGCAGGAATATCACTCGCAGGCATTGGCCTTGCAATGCCATAACCTTGTGCCAACACGCAGCCAAGCTCTAATAATGCAGTGCCATGCTCAATCGTTTCAACGCCTTCAGCAATCACCTCACGCTGGAAGGCTTTCGCCAAGCTTATAACGCCTTCAACAATGGCTAAATCCTCTGCATCATCTAACATGTCTCGTATAAAACTCTTGTCTATCTTAATCAAGCTCGCTGGCAGGTGTCGAAGATAAGTCAGCGATGAATAACCCGTTCCAAAGTCATCTAAGGTAAAGTGAACTCCAAGGTGCCGGCAAGCATACATAGTGTCTGATACTTGCATAACATCATCCAAGGCACTGGTTTCTAACACTTCTAATTCCAAGTTATGTGGTGAGACATCGGGGTGTGCTGTCAAATAGGTGATAACAATTCTTGCCTGCCTCTTTAGCTATATACATGGCATCGTCAGCGAGTTTGATGATATCGCTTATTTCACTGGCATCATTAGGGTAAATGACAATACCGATACTCGCTGAGATTTGTAATTCATGGTTATTAATGTCAAAGGTCTTCCAATATTTTTTCTGCCATTATGGTGGCTTGCAGCAATTGGTCACCAACTTGATGGCCTAATGCATCATTGATAATTTTGAAGCGATCTAGATCCAGCATCATCAATGCATCAAAGCTGAAATTACGTTCTGCTTGCGAAAGGGATTGTCGTAAGCGGTCATATAATAATGCACGATTTGGTAGTTCAGTTAAGGTGTCGAAAAAAGCCATGTGATGAATATTTTCTTCAACTTCTTTTTTTTGCGGTTATATCAGAAAAAATGCCGACATATCTGGCTTCTTTTTGCTCGCCATTATTAATAAGAGCTATTGATAACCATTCTGGGTAGAACTGAGCACTGTGTCGGGCTGATCGTAGAAAATACGCTTTTTTGCCGATACTATCTTGTTTTGTATAGCCCGTAATGCTTTCAAACGCTGAATTGACACATACGATGGTCAGATCTTTATCAAGCACCATAATGCCGTTAGGACTGCTTTCAAAAACAGATGTTGCGAGTCGCTGCTCTGTTTCATTTTGTTTTAATTTTGAAATATCAAATATCACTAATAGAAATTTGAATATTTTGTTCTGTTAACGCATCTAACTTTACCCATAAAAATGTGTGGTTGTTTAACTTTAGCTGCACTTCACAGCTTTGCGGGCATTGATTCTGAATGAGGCTTTGCATGAAAAGATTAAATATATCTTGGTCTTCATTCTTAATGTAGTGCGTGAATTTTTTATTTAAAATATCTTCCTTACTTGCTAGCCCCAGCATGTTAACAAATATTTTATTGAGTTCTATAATGTTGTTTTTCGTATTAAGTGTGACGTACCCAACAGGTGCTATATCATCATGTCGAAAATGAATAATCGCTTCATTTCTAAGTGCTACTTCAGTTTTTTGGAGTACTTCATTTTGTAATTCCAATTCAATCTGATAAGTATCTAACTCGTGTAGTACGATTGCTAGTTCAGAGCTATTAGGTACTTTGTCTAATGAATGAACTTTTAATATTTCTTCAGCACGTTGTCGTAGATTAGATAACTTCTTGGACATCATGGTGATTTCTCCCGTAGGAAATTCTTTAACTAATAGTCAATATAGCATTACCATAATTAAGCTTAATTATTAACTGCTGGAACCATCCATGTCAGTAGTTAATATAATACTCGCTTGGTATTAAATAAAAATTTAGTTTATGCTAAATTATAATGAGTCCTTGCCATGGATTTATATTAAGTATGTATTGATATGGCGTAGTTATAACAATATATTCAGTGTACAGCGCCTAATACGAGTTACTAAAATAATTTAATTGGAGCAAAACACCTTGATTGTTTCTGATAAATTTGCAGAACTAAGACAACATGCGGAAGCGCTATTAAAGAAAAAGATTCCTACTTCTGATTTAAGTAATCAAGATATTGATTTTTTTGAAGTCTTGCATGAATTAGATGCTTATCGTATTGAACTTGAGTTGCAAAATGATGAGTTGTTACAAGCTAATTATGAGCTTGAAGTCGTGCAAAAAATGTTGCAAGAAGAAATATTATCCCACTCTCGATATTACGAACCATCAATTGAGGGTTATATTACAGTCGATAATATGTGGTCAGTTGTTAAACTTAATATGACGTTTTGCTCGCTGCTGGCACATAATAAAAATGACATTTTAGACTATAAAATTAGTGATTTTGTTTATGGTCAAGATCAGGATATATTCTATTTTTATCAAAATGATATTAATGAACAACCGCAACAAAAACACTCTTGCGAGCTTCGTTTTGTTACTAAGCTAGGTGACACAGCATGGGTGAAACTGACTTATCAGCCTGAAATTAACCACCAAGAAAAACAGATACATATGTCGGTTCTGGATATTTCGACGATAAAATTAGTACAAGATGGTTTGGGCATTGTAGCAACAGTTTTAGAGGAAAATAATGACGCTATTATGGTGATGAATTCAGATCTGAAAGTCATCAAAATCAATAAGTCTTTTTCTGATGTTACAGGATACTCGTCGGAAGAGATCATTGGTAAGCATCCTAGAGTAATGCAATCAGACAAACATGAAGCCACGTTTTATAAAAAAATTTGGACTCAACTCAAAGCACACGGACAATGGCAGGGCGATGTGTTTAATAAGTACAAAAATGGTGATGTTTACTCTCAGTGGCTGAGTATTACGGTTATTAAAAATACCGAGCAAGAAAATGCATTTTATATTGGACGATATCATGCGTTGCAGGACCATAAGCCTAGTATTGCAGAGCATGAGTGGTCTTTAGAAAGTACAGTGATCAACGATCCTGACATGATCGGCACTAGCCCAGAGGTGCAGAGTTTATTGGCTAAAATTGATAAAATAGCTTCCGTTAGGGCTCCGGTAATGATTACGGGTGAAAGTGGTACAGGAAAAGAGTTGGCTGCAAGGGCGATACATAATCGCTCTAGTTATTCTAAAGGACCCTTTGTAACGGTTAATTGTGGCGCTATAGCTAGTTCACTAGTTCAAGCTGAGTTATTTGGTTATGAGAAAGGTGCTTTTACAGACGCAAAACAACGTAAAATTGGTTATATAGAATCAGCTAATGGTGGCACACTTTTTCTCGACGAAGTTGGTGATTTACCACTTGAACAGCAGGTTAATTTATTACGTTTTTTGCAGGAAAAAACGATTCAGCGCGTAGGGGGCACAGAGCATGTTGAAATTGATGCTCGAGTAATTGCTGCCACACATGTTGATTTGGAACGCGCAGTGAAAGAAGGCCGGTTAAGAGAAGATCTCTATTACCGACTGAATGTATTGCAACTCAGAACGCCTAGTTTACGAGAACGTGTTGGAGATATTGAAATACTGGCCAACTATATCTTCAATAAATACTCAGATGAGAAACATCCTAATGTGAAAGGGTTTTCTCAAGAATGTATTAATGCAATGAAACATTTCTCTTGGCGAGGAAATGTACGTGAAATGATGAATCGCATTAGGCGAGGCATGGTAATGTGTGACAAAAAGTTGATTTCTGCTGCTGATCTTGACATAGATTCTACTTCAACAGGTTTTGATGGGCTTTCATTGAAGGAAATTAAGGAGCAGGCAGAAAAACAAGCTATCCAACAAGCCATAGCGCAATCAGAACATAATATCGCTTTGGCATCACGGCGGCTGGGTATCTCAAGGGTGATGTTATACCGCTTACTAAATAAATATGATCTTGTTTAAGTCGATAGCGTTTATATTTGATGTGACTATTGGATGCTCTAATACGACCCAATAACCTTTAATTTTAGCGGCTTAATTTGAAGGCCTGTATATCCCTAGTGATTTATCCTAGTCTAGAGATATATACATGCTTTGTTGACCCAGCTAATTATCACACTCAAACACAAGCATATTTTAAATTGACCTTACTATATTTTCATTGAGAGAAAGGTCTAATTCTGTTACTTTATATCGCTGATTTGTGCGTAACTATTCTGGTCGCGCCATTATTAGAACTCTCCAAAATATGACTAAATTTATCTTTGTCACCGGTGGTGTTGTATCGTCTCTTGGTAAAGGGATCGCTGCTGCGTCATTGGCCGCTATTCTTGAAGCTCGTGGTTTGAAAGTCACCCTGGTTAAACTTGATCCTTATATTAATGTTGATCCTGGGACGATGAGCCCTTTGCAACATGGTGAGGTATTTGTTACCAATGATGGTGCGGAAACGGACTTAGATCTTGGTCACTATGAGCGTTATATCGACGCTAATATGACAAAAGCGAACAATCACACTACAGGTCAAATTTACGAAAATGTTATTCGTAAAGAACGCCGCGGTGAATATTTGGGTAATACAGTACAAGTTATTCCTCATATTACGGACGAAATTCAGCGTTGTATTTATGAAGGTGCTGGTGATGCCGATGTTGCGCTAATTGAAATTGGTGGCACGGTAGGTGATATTGAATCATTACCATTCCTCGAAGCTATTCGTCAGATGGGCACCAAGCTTGGTCGTGATAATGCATTGTTCATGCATTTGACCTTAGTGCCTTATATTCCATCTGCAGGTGAGATTAAAACTAAACCGACCCAGCATTCAGTAAAAGAATTACGCACGATAGGTATTCAACCGGATGTTTTGCTATGCCGTATGGATAGACCACTACCAGAAGCAGAACGCCGTAAGATTTCTTTGTTCACGAACGTGCCAGAAAAATCAGTTATTGCTTCAGTAGATGTCGATAGTATTTATAAAATTCCATTAGGTCTTCATGCACAAGGCTTAGATGAAATTGTTGTAAAACAATTACATTTAGATGCCAAACCAGCAGACCTAAGTCAGTGGCAAACCGTTGCCGACAATATTAACAATCCTGATGGTGAAGTTAATATTGCGATGGTGGGTAAATATATGGATTTGACTGAGGCCTACAAGTCCTTATCAGAATCTTTGATCCATGCCGGTATTCATACTCGTACTAAAGTAAAAGTACATTATGTCGATTCAGATGTTATTGAAAAAGACGGACCTGCCTCTATCGCTAATGTAGATGCGATTCTCGTTCCAGGTGGTTTTGGAGAGCGTGGCGTAGAAGGTATGATTTTGACGGCACAATATGCCCGTGAAAATAACATCCCTTATTTAGGTATCTGTTTAGGTATGCAAGTTGCGGTGATTGAATATGCCCGTAATAAAGCAGGACTTAAAGGTGCATATAGTACAGAATTTGACCTCAATACACCGCACCCAATCATTGGTCTAATCACTGAATGGCAAAAGGAAGATGGTAGTGTTGAACAACGTGACCATGATTCTGATTTGGGCGGCACTATGCGTTTGGGTGCTTATGCTTGTGTACTAGAACAAGACAGCTTGGCACAACAAATCTATGGTGTTAGTGAAGTCAGTGAACGTCATCGTCATCGCTATGAATTCAATAATAACTATAAACAAATATTAGAAGAAGCGGGCTTACGTTTTTCAGGTATGTCAAAGGATCAGAACTTGGTGGAAATGATCGAGATTCCTGGTCATCCTTGGTTTGTCGCATGTCAATCTCACCCTGAATTTACTTCAACACCACGTCATGGTCATCCATTGTTTGATGGTTTTATCAATGCAGCCAAACAAAATAAAGCTGCACACAATACTGAAAGCGGAGAAAAATAATGGAGTTATGTGGGAAAGAAGTCGGTGGTAAACAACCAATATTTTTGATCGCAGGTACCTGTGTTATTGAAAGTGAACAGATGACAATGGATGTGGCGGGCCGTTTGAAAGAAATGACTGACCGTCTAGGTATTCATTTTGTTTACAAATCATCGTTTGATAAAGCGAATAGAACATCTGTAAATAGCTATCGTGGTCCAGGTATTGAAAAGGGCTTAGCAATTTTAGAGAAAGTAAAAAAAGAATATGGTGTGCCAGTTCTGACCGATGTACACGAGTATTCACCATTAGCAGAAGTAGCGAGTGTGGTTGATATCTTACAAACACCTGCATTTTTATGTCGCCAAACGAGTTTTATTTTAGATGTTTGTAGCCAAGGCTTGCCGGTTAATATCAAAAAAGGTCAATTTCTTGCGCCTTGGGATATGAAACATGTTGCTGAAAAAGCAAAATCAACGGGCAATAATCAAATCATGTTGTGTGACCGAGGTACTTCATTTGGTTATAACACCCTGATTTCAGACATGCGTGGTTTGCCATTGATGCGTGCAATGGATTGTCCTGTGGTATTTGATGCAACACATTCTGTACAACAACCTGGTGGTATGGGTGGTTCATCTGGCGGTCAACGTGAATTTGTACCAGTATTGGCACGTGCGGCAGTAGCTGTCGGTGTGGCAGGGATTTTTATGGAAACACATCCTGAGCCTGAAAAAGCCTTGAGTGATGGCGCTAACTCATGGCCTTTACACAAAATGGAAGCTTTGCTTGAAACATTATTAGCGATTGATAGTACCGTTAAAAAACACGATTTTATTGAAGATTCATTAATCGGTTAACGGATTAGAATTACCGTCCTTGCATTATGATATAAATGATTAGTTTGTATCTGTTCTAAGTTATTTATTGGAGAGTACCTTGAGTAAAATTATTGATATCCGTGGTCGTGAAATTATAGATTCACGTGGAAACCCGACAGTTGAAGCCGATGTGATTTTGGAGAATGGTGTGGTTGGCCGAGCAGCCGTACCCTCTGGAGCATCAACGGGACAACGTGAAGCGGTTGAGCTGCGTGATGGTGATAAAGCACGTTATCTAGGTAAGGGTGTACTTAAAGCGGTTGCCGCGGTCAATGGTGAATTGCGTGATGCAATCATTGGTATGGATGCAACTGATCTACAAAGCATTGATGAAAAATTAATTGCTGTCGACGGTACGCCAAACAAGGCGCGCTTAGGTGCAAATTCCTTGTTAGCTATTTCAATGGCTACGGCGCGTGCGGCGGCTAATGATGCAGGTTTACCTTTATATCGTTACCTTGGTGGTGACAGTGCTACGACGATGCCAGTACCTATGATGAACATCATCAATGGTGGTTCGCATGCAGACAACAGTGTCGATCTACAAGAATTTATGATTTTGCCTGTTGGCGCGGCGAATATCACAGAAGCGGTACGTTATGGTGCTGAAGTATTCCATGCTCTGAAAGATGTATTAAATGCTCGTGGTTTAAACACCGCTGTAGGTGATGAAGGTGGTTTTGCACCAGATTTATCATCAAATGAAGCTGCGATAGAAGTTATCCTTGAAGCAATTGCTAATGCGGGTTATGAAGCCGGCAAAGACATTATGTTAGGTATTGACGCTGCGAGTTCTGAGTTTTATCACGATGGTCAATATGTCTTAGCATCTGAAGGCCGCTCATTAAGTTCTGCTGAATTAGTTGATATGTTTGAGTCTTGGGTTAATAAATACCCAATCATCAGCATTGAAGATGGTATGGATGAGAATGATTGGGATGGTTGGAAGTTACTAACTGAGCGTATTGGTGATCGCGTTCAGTTGGTTGGTGATGATTTATTTGTAACCAATACGACTATTCTAGAGCAAGGCATCGCTAAAGGTGTGGCTAACTCGATTTTAATTAAAGTGAATCAAATCGGCACATTAACTGAAACCTTCGCAGCCATCGATATGGCTAAAAAAGCAGGCTATACGGCAGTCATGTCACACCGTAGTGGCGAAACTGAAGATACTACGATTGCTGATCTTGCTGTTGCAACTAATGTCGGCCAAATTAAAACAGGTTCGTTATCACGTTCTGATCGTGTTGCTAAATATAACCAATTGATTCGTATTGAAGCAGAGTTGGCTGATGCAGCAACTTACCCTGGTTTGAAAGCATTTAACTAAGCACACAGTCATGAAAGCGGTAATGATTTTGCTGACAGTGATTTTAGTTTTATTACAGTATCGCTTGTGGTTTAGTCATGACGGTTTGCCTGCAGTTTTATATTTGCATCGACAGGTTGAAATCCAACGGCAGGACAATAACGTGTTGGAAGAACGGAATAAGTTATTGGCCGCCGATGTACATGACCTGAAAAGCGGTTTAGATGCGTTGGAAGAACGTGCTCGAAATGATATGGGCATGATTAAATCACAGGAAACTTTTTTCCATATTATCGAAGAATCTGCAGGTGAGTAATGAACAGGTGTGGGCCATCGTGCCCGCAGCTGGGATCGGAGCAAGGATGCAATCCGATCGCCCCAAGCAATATTTGTCTCTTGATGGCAA
>CAXBIM010000003.1:0-87137 GCA_963975785.1 uncultured Methylophaga sp. | reverse complement strand
ATCGTCATTCTTCTTTTTCTCTGATGAGTCAGATTGTTGCTTGTCTTGATCCTGCTTTTGCAAGGCTTCTTCAACAAGCTTTTTATTGTAAAGAGCATCTTCATGGCTAGGATTAAGCTTCAATGCTTTTTGATAGGTCTCTAAGGCCTGCTCTAATTGACCTGCTTTTGCTGTAGCCGTCGCTTGATTGTAATAAGAATCAGCGGTTTGATGTTCAAGTGGCAGCAAGGTTTCAGCAGCTTGTTGATATTTTTCAGCTTTATATTGGGCGGCTGCTTGCCATTCGGGAGATTGAAATTGAGCGGCTGCTTGGTCATATTGCTGCTGATTGAATGCCTTTTGTGCCTGTTGGTCGGGTGTTTGCCACAAATCTTGCCACTCGAAGGCATAGCTATCTTGTGGATAATTCATTAAAACAAGCAGAGGAATAACCAACAAACCTTTTCTAAAATACAAAGCTGCCAATGGTAATAAGATTAATAACAACCAAGGCCCTTGTTCAATCCATTGCTCGACTAGATGTTTAGATTCTTCTGTGGTTTCTTGTGTAACAGCAGCATCACTACTAGCTATCAGAATTTTGATATCCCTGTCGTCACTAGTAATCGTTTGATAAATGCCACCGCCAGTTTGGGCGAGAGATGAAAGCTTTGATGAGGCTAATTTCGGTACAACAATATTGCCTTGAGAATCTTTCAAAAAGCCGCCGTCAGCAAGCTTAATGGGGGAGCCTTCAGTCGTGCCAATGCCCAATATTGATAGTTTATAGTTACCTAGAATAGCCTTCGCTTGTGAGAGTGAATCACCATTAATATCATCAGCAATAAGTAAAATTGCACCTTGTTGCTGTCCAGCTTGACGTAATAAATCAACGGCTAGTTTGAGTGCCGCTAGAGTATTGCTACCCTGACTAGGCATGATGTCAGGAGTTAATGCATTAAGTTGATTACTAATTGTTGCAGTATCACCGGTTAATGGTGTCACGGTAAAGGCGTCGCCCGCATATGCTATTAAAGCGGTTAATCCATCTTTACGCTGTTGCAATATATCGGCAACTTTATAACGTGCCCGAATTAAGCGGCTAGGTTTAATATCACTTGCATTCATTGAACGAGAAAGATCGAGCGCAATCACTAATGCTGCATCATTACGAAAAGAAGGCGTTGGCAAGCGCTCCCAAGTTGGGCCCGCCAAGGCAATAATGGCTAATAGACTGGCAATGGACGTGGCGAGTGATGTCCAGCGACGTTTAGCCTGTTTATCACTGTCCTGTAAAATAAAGGGTAGTAAAGCGTCATCACAGACTTCTGACCAGTTGCCTTTGGCCAGCTTATTTCTAAGCGATAATATGATAAGTATTGCTACTGGTAACAAAGTCAGAAACCAATAAGGCCTCATAAAATGAAAGTCAGCTAAATTCATGATCATCTTAAACGCCCTGATAGTCGAATCAACGCAATAATGCCTGCGAGCAACAAAGCGAGGCCTAATGGCCAAGGGTAAAGCTCGCTCAGCGGCCTAAAATATTGCTTATCTTTTTCTACGGGTTCAAGTTGATCGAGCAATTGATAGATTTTCTCGAGTTCTTGGGTATTTCTAGCACGGAAATATTTGCCGCCTGTTTTATCTGCAATGGCGGTTAATGTCTTCTCATCCAAATCGCTGGATGGATTAACCTTCTGATCACCAAACAGACTACGAATGATCATTTCATCGGCACCGATACCAATCGTGTAAATTTTTAGTTGATGACTTGCTGCTAACTCAGCCGCTTGTAATGGTGATACTTCACCTGCGGTATTGGCACCATCGGTCAATAAAATAAGTACATGACTCTTAGCTTGTTTATCGTCCATGCGTTTTACAGCAAGCCCGATGGCATCGCCTATTGAAGTTGCGGGTTTATTGTCAGTAATGCCAATAAAGGCTTCATCTAATAAGGTGGCTACCGTCTTGTGATCAAAAGTCAGTGGTGTTTGCACATAAGCCGTGGTGCCAAACAATATTAAACCCACACGGTCACCAACCCGGCGGTCGATAAAGTTTGTAGCGACTTGTTTTGTAGCGGTTAAACGATCAACACGTTGTTGATTAATAACGAAGTCTTCTTGTTGCATGCTGCCTGATACATCGACGGCTAACATCAAATCTCGCCCTGATATCGCTTGTTCAATAGGCTCGCCCAACCATTGTGGACGACCCGTTGCTAAAACCAATAATACCCAAGCGATTGTGGCTAACATTAATGGCCATTGTTTTTCAGGTGTAACCTTGGTGGTTTCATCGCTACCAAAATCATCAAGAAAAGGCACTTTTAACGCGGCCTGTTCTATAGGTGTTTGTGCAGGTAGTAACCAGCGAACTAACAAGGGCAATGGTAGGGCCAGTAATAGCCAAGGCCATTCAAAATGAATCATTTCTTCTGTCCTTTTAACCATATTTCACAGAGTATGATTAAGGCATTAATATCGACACCATCAGGTGCAGATCGTCTAAATTGTACGTCCACTAGGCATTGGCCCATACCTTCACTAAATGGTGATCCATCAACAGCATTATCTAAATATGCTAGCCATGCTTTTCCGGTTAACCCCGCGCTATATTGATCGGGAGCGACACTCATTGTGACGCGACGTAACCATACTGAGAGTTGTTGTAGTTTTTGCAAATCATCCGCATCTGAATCATTTTTAATTATAGCGAGTAGGCGTTGAGCACTTTTAACGGCAGTGTTACGTGTCAGGCGTTTATATACATACCAAACACCAAAAATCAGCAAGGGAATTAACAGCAATAATAACCACCATCCAATCGCTGGTGGCCACCAAGTAATGGCATCAGGTAAGTGAATGTCACGTAAAGGTAAACTTTGTTCCATTAGCGTATAACCTCTAGTGGATCATCCGTAGTACTACATTGCAATAAGGTCATTCGCCACTTTTTACTGAGGGTTTGTAAATGGAGTTGTTGTTGCTGGAAACGCTGTTGATATTTTGCTAAGCGTTGTTTATCACTACTATCGACAACAATGTCGCGAATGGCATCGGTAAAGCGAAAGCGGCCTTTAGTTGGCAGTTGGCTTTCTAATGGATCGTAAACATGAATTAACACCACTTCACAGTGACGACCTAATTTTGATAGATGCAATTCAGCAGTTTCCGTCAAACCACGAAAATCACTGATCACATAGACCAAACTACCCGGACGAGTGTGCTGAATTAATCGTGTTAATACTCGCTCTAATGATATGTTGGCATCATTGACACAATCAGGTTTTACCAAGGCGTTTAAAAAATGTAATACCGCATGTTTGCCGCCTTTAGGTTTAATTTCCTGACAGCCGTGTTCATTAAATATTTGGCCACCAATACGGTCACCATTAGCATGTGCTGACCATGCCAATAAACCTGCTATTTTTGATGCTTGAACTGATTTAAAAACACCACGTGTTGCAAATGCCATAGCAGGGCGGTAATCCACTGAAATAAACACCGGACGTTCGCGTTCTTCACGATAAATCTTGGTATGTGTCTTGTCGCTGCGTGCTGTTACTCGCCAATCGATACTACGAATATCATCGCCAGGTTGATAAATGCGTGTTTCATCGAACTCCATGCCGCGACCTTTAAACCGAGACACGTATTCACCGTTTTGGCCTGCTTGAATTTGATGACGACGTAGTTTTAACATCGAAATTGATTTAGCCAAATCAATCAGTGTTTTTAAACGTATCGAAACAAGGTCATTATTGGTTTGTACTGCTGAGTTCACCTTTGACAATCCTGCTTAAGGTACGGCAACGCGAGCAATTAATTCTTGGATAACGCGATCAGTTGTAATGCCTTCTGCTTCCGCTTCATAAGATAATATTAAACGGTGGCGCAATACATCAAAGGCGATATCTTGAATATCTTCAGGCGTCACAAAATCACGTTGTTGCAACCATGCTTTAGCACGAGCACCACGATCTAAAGCAATGCTAGCACGAGGACTAGCACCATACTGCACCCATGAAGCCATATCTTCGCCATAAACACTTGGATTACGTGTAGCGATAATGAGTTGTAATAAATACTCTTCCAATGCATCGCTCATAAACACATCTAATACTTCTTTTCGTGCCGTTAATAAGCTTTGTTGGCTGATTTTGGTGAGTACTGATTGGTCTGCATTTAGTTCACCACGCGCTTCTGCACGGGCTAAATGTAAAATGTCTTTTTCGTGTTGGGCATGTGGATAGTCAATTTTTACATGCAACATAAAACGATCTAATTGCGCTTCAGGGAGAGGATAGGTACCTTCTTGCTCAATTGGGTTTTGTGTCGCCATTACCATGAATAATTCAGGTAATGGATAGGTTGCAGCGCCGACTGTGATTTGTCTTTCTGCCATCGCTTCTAATAATGCGGCTTGTACTTTAGCGGGCGAACGATTGATTTCATCAGCCAGAATCAAATTATGAAATAACGGACCTTTTTGAAATTCGAAATTCCCTTGTTGTGGGCGGTATATTTCGGTACCGGTTAAATCAGCAGGTAATAAATCTGGGGTGAACTGCACACGATGGAAGTTAGCTTCGATGCCTTTACTGAGCACATTAATCGCACGCGTCTTAGCTAGGCCCGGTGCTCCTTCAACCAAAATATGTCCATCCGCTAATAGCGCGATGAGCATTCTTTCCACTAAGACTTCTTGTCCAATAATTTGTTTGCTGATGTAGGTTTTAAGTTGATGAACTGCGATCTGTGACTTAGTCAAACTTGCCTCTATCATGCTTGGAATTCCTTAATTTTTTATACGATGTAGTGTGTCGTTGTTGTTATATTTCAGCCATTTTACGGCATCAGCAGTCAGTACTCGACTATCTGACGATTATGCTTTTTAAAAGTTCCGTTTTGCCTAAGGTATTTGTCGTACACATCAATGCTTAAAGCAAGTTTTATAGTCCATCTTTAATATACTTAAAAAGTATATTGATATGAATAAATAGTCTTTAATTTGATAAGTTGAAGTCTATAGAATAGCGATTTTAAAATCAGTGCGACTTTGCCCTGTTAGTTGTAACTCGGAATAAATTTTATGAAAATTCGTCGATTAGATCTAGATAATCAAACTATTAACCAAGAACATGAGGCACTTGGTCTACCGCCTATTGAATACGATGTAACGCACGCATCTGAGCATCCATTACTTCGCATTGCAAGTTATTTGGTCTTTGCAGTATTAATTGGGCTGCTTCTCTATTTAACCTATCGTTTGTTTTTAGGCGGCAATATACGAAGCGGCACAGAAATTATTACCGATGCTATCCATGATCCAATGTTTTGGGGGGCGTTACTCGTAGGGCTAATCGCACAAATTATTGATGGTGCATTAGGTATGGCTTATGGCATTACTTCAAGTAGTTTTTTACTTGCCGTAGGTGCCTCGCCAGCAATGGCTAGTGGTGCAACGCATTTGGCAGAAGTGTTTACCTCTGGGGTATCAGGAGTCTCACATCTCAAAATGGGCAACGTAAATAAAAAACTGTTCTTCAGTTTACTCATCCCTGGTATTGTTGGCGGCTTAATTGGCACTTACATATTGAATAGTATCGATGGCAAAGCGTTAAAGCCATATATAAGTTTGTACCTATTGATTATGGGTTTATATGTATTAAGTAAGGCTTTTCGCCAAATTCAAGCGCGCTATGAAATTAATGCCGTGAAGATTGCCCCCTTGGCACTGTTTGGTGGCCTAATGGATACAACGGGCGGCGGCGGTTGGGGGCCCATTGTTACAACCTCGTTAGTTGGATCGGGACATGATCCAAGAACAACCATTGGCTCAGTCAATTTTGCCGAATTTTTTCTAACCGTTACGGTTGCTACAGCGCTTTTTTCTATATTAGATCAAAGTGTGTGGATCATTGTTGCTGGCTTGGTGATTGGTGGTTTATTTGCCGCGCCTTTTGCGGCATACATTACCCGTCATCTAAAAACTAAAACATTATTGATATTGGTCGGTTCATTGATTAGTTTGATAAGCGTGTTTAATTTATATAAAGCCTTTGTGTAGTTTTAAATTATTAATGATGAATTACCACGTTTAGAGAATAAATTTTCCAGATAGTAATGAAAAAACAGCATTATGGATTTTGTAAACGTAATGATTAATCGCTTATAAATTACTTTAATTTGAATAATAAAAAGCCTACTATTTAGCTATAAATAATTAAGGTTTTTGTGGAGTTGTTTGATGCAGAAAGTAGCGATATTTCAACATGCAGAGGGTGAGTGGATAGGTTCTATGACAGATTGGTTTGCCGATAAAGATTTTCAATTGCAAACCTACCGTTTGGACTTAAACGAACCTTTTCCGACAGTGGAACAGTTTGATTGGTTGTTGATTATGGGCGGACCGATGAGTGTCTATAATGAGGAGATATATCCTTGGCTGCTGTCTGAAAAAAAGATAATTAAAGAGGCCATTGAATCAGATAAAACGGTGCTTGGTATCTGTTTAGGTGGGCAGTTAATTGCTAGTGCAATGGGCGCCGATGTTTATAGAAACACACAACAGGAAGTGGGTTGGTATGCCCTTACCAAGACAAATTCCTGTGCGACTTGGATGCCCGATTCACTCGTTCCATTAAGTTGGCACTCCGATTGTTTTGATCTACCCAATGGCGCGATTGCTTTTGCATCGACTGCCGTTACCCCGAATCAAGGCTTTAAGTTAGGTGAAAATGTATGGGCACTTCAATTTCATTTGGAAGCTCAGGCGAATACCGCAGCCGATTTTCTTGCATTGGACGATGAAGGGTTACCAACAGGTGAATATGTTCAGACAGAGGCAGACATATTTTCTAATGAACACCTGAAACAGAGTCGTCTAGCCGCATTTAATTTACTCGATCAAATGAATTCGCGTCAAACCTGATCTTAAATATTAGTTAGATGTTCTAAGTCTTAGAGCAATGCAGTCTAGCTTTCGTTAGCTGACAAGGTTAATAAATCAAGAATATTCATTTTTATAGCTAGGTGGGTGAGTTCAATGTCACTTGTAACTCCCAATTTTTTCTTAATAATGTAGTGGGCATTTGCCACCGTTTTCGGGCTGATATTTAAGGTATCGGCAATTTCTTGTGTTGGCTTTGCTTCAACTAACATGCGTAATATTTCGAATTCACGTACGGTCAGCTGATCTAAAGCAGCACTGTCCGTACCAAGTTTTTCTAAGGCGAGGGCCTGAGCAATATCGGCGCTCAAGGTATATTTTCCTTGTTGCACGTCATATATAGCGCGAATTAATACTTCGGGATCACTACTTTTGGTGACATACCCTAATGCACCAGCTCTGGTTGCTTGAACTGCGAAACTCGGATTTTGATGCATACTAAAGACAATTATTTTAGCCTCGGTATCAAATTGTCTGATGCGTGATATGGCTTCTAAGCCACCTTGACCCGGCATTGAAATATCCATAATGACGATATCGGGACTGAGTTCTTTATAAGATAAATAGGCTTGTGCGCCGTCACTAGCTTCAGCAATGACCCTCATATTTTCTTGTTTTTGCAGTAAAGAGCGATAGCCTTCACGGACGATAGCGTGATCATCCACTAGCATGATTTTAATGAGCTTACTCACTAATGCTGCCCCTGTTTTGATACGATAGGTATAGTGATGTTGACGGTTAAACCGCCTGTAACACGTGCCTGTAATGTGATTTTTCCACCTAAGGCCATGATACGTTCACGGATGCCCAATAAACCTACCCCAAGCGTGTTATCAAATTCCTCTACTTCGGCAATACCATCATCACTAATCTCAAGTTGAATGCTGTGATCGGGCAAGTAATTGATAATGACTTCAGCGAGTGATGCTTGAGCATGTTTGGCTATATTGGTGAGACATTCTTGGACGATACGATAAATATTAACCGGTAAAGGATCGGGCAAGTTATCAATATTGCCATTGAGTATCAGTTGGTAGCTTGTCATACCATTTGAGCGGTTATTCCAACTGTTAAGTAATTTTTTCAAGCTGGTCGTTAAGCCTAAATCGTCCACTTCAGCAGGACGTAAACGAGTCAGCATGCTACGTAAAACATCCATCATGTGATTTGTAATGGGGCTGATGGTGTTTAATTCTGCCACTAGTTCGGGGCTTTGTAGTTTGGCCGTTTGTTTGATTGAGGCCGTCACCGCGTTAATACCTGCTAAACATTGGCCAAATTCATCATGTAATTCACGGGCAATATAACGGTGATCTTCTTCTTGAATATTGAGTAACTTCAATGCCAGTTGTTTTTTATCAGCAATCACTTGTTCTTGACTACTTGCCAGTTGGTTAATTGTTTCGCTAGTACGTTTCCACTCGTCAATATCGAAAGAGGGTAGTCGAGTATCTAACTGACCATCACGCATTTTTTCTAAGCCGGCTACTATAATTTGAGCGGGCTTTAACATGCGATTAATAGTGATATAAACCAATATGGATACAGCAAAAATGCTGACAAACAATACGCCAATGACGGCGCGAAGATTATTCCAAGCACGCGCTGTTTCTATACGTGTATTTGAGGTTACAACGATCGAGCCATAGGTCATGGCATTAAATGAAAACACTTTCCTTACTTCAAAATCTGGCGAAAAAAACTGCTGATATAACGTGCCAAACCATATCGGCCATGTACGTTCAGCTTCAGTGATTTGCTGACATAAATTTCGACTACGCTTATCAGAACGGGATAAAAACTGAATACAAGAGCCTGATAAATTGTTGATGTCCGGCCATAACTCAGTATTAGGAAAGGGGCTTGAAAAGTCGTTGCGAGCAAACATTTGTAACATTTGCGTTTTGACTTGAGCGCCGATACGGGAGGCGGTGAAGTTAGCTTCTGTTTTAGCTTGCTTATCTGTTTGGTACAGCACATAAAACGCACTTGATATTAAGCAGATGAGGGCAATCAGGAGAATTCTTGAAAACAGGTGGATTTTTAAATTCATTGAAAGAAATTGCCTAATGTGTGTGCTTAATAGTTTAGGTCTTATAGCTGATGAATGAAAGGCATGCGATATACACAAGGAAATTTGCCCGTACATCGTGGGCAAATATCGGATGACGATAAAAGGCAGGTAGGGTGTAATGCCTTTACGAAATGTTTCGTAACGAATTAAGGAGTTGTACATGTTGAATAGTCTTACTATTTTTATGAATAGACTTAAACTTATTTTTGCCTTGTTGATGGTGGTTTATTCTTCAACAGGTGCTGCTAATGAGAACGTTGAAAAAGCTAACAATATTGTTCCAGTCATTGTGTTGGACATCGAGTTATTAGGGGATACAACTGTAAAAAGTATGCAAGAGAATGATACTAAATTGATGGCTAAGTTTAGTGAAGAGCTACGTAGGCAATTAAAGCAGCAACAGATTTTTTCAGTTTTAGATGACCAACATGTTCTAGAAGTTATCAATAAAGAGTCGGAACTGCATTTCTTACATCGTTGTAATGGCTGTGAATTGGTCGTTGCTAAAGAGCTTGGTGCAAAACAAGTTGTTGTGCCTTGGATTTTCAGAATGAGCAAATTGATTCAAACCATGTATGTCGAAATACGAGACGTCGAAACGGGTGATGTGCTTATGCATGAAGGACGAAATTTTAGAGGAAATACGGAAGATGGTTGGCAACATGTCATTAATCAATTGGTTGCAACCATTAAAGAAAATCAGTAACAGCTACATCGCGGGAAATATGCCCGATAAGGTTCAGGTTAAGATGTTCACCGCGTAGTTAATGGTGGATATGATTTTTAAATTCGAAAACACTATTTACTTACATAAGGGGAAACGATGGATATTTTATTAATGGGTGGCGTAGCTACTGCTGGCGCGTTGATTTTTTCAGCTTGGCTGATGACATTTGCTAAGTGGTATCCGATTCCCGGCATTGATGGCACGTTTGATTTTGCAACAATGATTCGTGCACATGTTGATTATGCGTTAATGTCTGTCTTTAATTTTAGCTTTTATGGTGCTGCCATGGGAGGCGGAATTGAGTTACCGGTTATTGCTTGTTGGTGTGTAGCAATTGGCGGTTTTACCAACCCAACTATCTTTGTTGTAGCGGCATTAGATGATGATTTTTGGGATAAAATGATTTGGAAAGTTTTATCTGCAATCAGCTTTTTGATTACGACAACTGGTTTTGTCTGGATTGGTTATACCTTTGTACAGCATTATTTGAAGGCATAAAATTTCAGCAATGACTTTAGAGAAAGAACCTTTATTATGACTTTATTCGGACTACAGTGGGCCTCACCATTAGCCCTATATTTATTACCACTTATCGTGTTGCCATGGTTCACACGTACGCTAGAGAAAACAATCGTATGGGATAAGTTTGTCCCTGAGGACCCATTATCTAATATGATTGGCCTTGCTTTTAAACTCTTAGCATCTATTGTCTTACTGAGTTTAATCTTGTCGCTTGCAGGACCCTATCTGCCAGAGAAAAAGGTTGATCGCATTGGTGAAGGGGCAGAAGTAGTTGTTCTCGTTGATCGCAGTCGCAGTATGGATGATGCCTTTGCAATTAAAGGTCAGTTATTAATGGCGAGTGTCGGCAAGTCTGATAGTAAACGTCGTGTGGCGAAGAAGTACTTACAAGAGTTTATTGATAAACGCCCTGATGACCGATTTGGCTTTGTTTTATTTAGTGATAAAGCCTTAGATTTATTACCTTTGACCTATAACAAGGAAACAATTCGAGCCACAGTTGATGCCAGTGCATTAGGTAAAGGTCTCTCTGAAACCAACATTGCCAGTGCATTAATTAAAGCGGCGGAAATGTATGAAGGACAAACTTATCGCGGCTCACGGATTGTTGTACTTGTATCAGATGGCGGGCAGGAGTTTAGTGAAGAAGCCCAGCAAAAAATTGCAGCCTTATATACTAAGGAAAACTTAACACTTTACTGGTTGTATATGCGATCAGTAACAGGCATGACACTAGATGCAAAACCAGGTGACAACGAACGATGGACTACAACGCCAGAAAGAAAGCTACATACTTTCTTTAAATCTATAGGTAATCCTTATCTTCCTTTTGAAATTGGTTCGATGAAAAGTTTTTCAGAAGCGATAGATACCATTGATAAACAGCAGTATCAAACGTTGATTGTTGAAGAAACATTGCCAAAAGAGGAAAAGGCTAAAGTATTTCTCCTTATCGCTATGTTGGCTATGCTTCTACTCATGCTGGCACAGATGTATACCGCATGGGGCGTTAGAAAAGCACATGAAATAAGAATGAATTAAGTTAAGTAATAGATAACACGTAAACAAATCATATAATTTAAAGAGAGGAAGTTATGGCGGACAAGCAAAATTTACGATCAGCTCGTGATAAGGCGTTAGCATTAGAGAGTGTTGTTAATACCGTTGTTATTGGGCAACAAAAAGCGATTAGATTAATTTTGATTGCTTTACATGCACGAGGACATGTATTGCTAGAAGGGGGCGTTGGTGTTGGTAAAACAACCTTACTTCGTGCCTTTTCTAAAGCATTAGGTGGCTCATTTGGTCGTATCGAAGGTAGTGTTGATTTGATGCCAAGTGATTTACTTTATAGTGCATGGGTTGATGGTGAAGGTAAGCCTGTTATTGATCCGGGTCCCCTCATCTCTCACGGTGAAGATACAGCGGTATTTTTCTTTAATGAAATTAACCGTGCTCGCCCACAAGTACAATCCTTATTATTACGTGCAATGGCTGAGCGTAGTGCAGAAGCCTTTGGTAAAGAATATAGATTCCCACATATGGTTGTTTTTGCTGATCGTAATGGTGTTGAAAAAGAAGAAACATTTGAATTAAGTGCGGCTGCACGTGATCGTTTCTTATTTGAAATTGGTATTTCAAACCCAGAAGTATTGGAAGATCGTAAAGCACTGATCTTTGACTCTAAATTCCATGATGTGGATGAGTTGTTAAGTGGTTTATCTGAACCTTTACTTGATTACACAGAGCTGAATGCACTAGATAAAGACGTTCAACAAGCGGTGTTTGTATCACCTGAAATTGAAGACTATATCATCAGAATTTGGGATGCCACATGGAGACCTCATGAGTTTGGTATTGAGATTCCTGATGTCTTTATGGAAGAGTTAGTTGTAGCTGGTGCGAGTGTTCGTGGTATGTCTGCAATGGTAAGAGCGGCTAAAGTAGCAGCATGGTTAGAAGGTCGTGATCATGTATTACCGGATGATGTACATACGGTATTATTTGCTTCATTAACGCATCGTGTTTTCTTATCGCCTATCTATGAAGGTCGTCGTGAGCAGATCATGCCTCAATTTATCGCGGCGTTACGCGACCATATTTCAGCCCCATAGACCGTACCCTAACTTTATCAATCTATATAGGGCTTAATAGGGCTTAAATATGAGTGAAAATAAAAAGCGACAAGACGAGTTCAGCTATCGTTATCCGTACAAGGTCTACGGTAGCTTGCCAGGCGTACATCATGGTAAGTCATTAGGTACAGGAGATAGTTTTGCAGGTTTTTCTGACCTGTTTGATTATCCGGATCCTCGACGTTTAGATTTACGCGCCACAATTCGAAGTAATATGGCGACGGGTAAAGAGAACTACCTCGTCAAACGTTATGAACAACGGTCTCCGATCACGCTGTGGGTGATGGCTGATTTATCACGTTCGATGTCTATTTCAAACGTGAATCATGAACAGTTAGCTAACTTGACCCAATTAGTGGCTCATTCAGCAATTGGTTTAGGTGACCGCTTTGGTTTGGCTGGCTTTGATTCCGGATTACGTCACGATGTACACATGATGCCTACTCGTCAGCGGAGTATGCCGACGATAGCTGCCGAGATGATACGAGATGCAGCGCCAGCAAGTTCGGCAGGCATTGATGGTTTGCTTCATGCGGCGAATATGATTACTAGTAAACATGCAATTGTATTTTTAGCGTCTGACTTTTGTTGTGATATTGATGTGCTTGATAAGGCCTTAAGACAACTATCACGTTACACCGTGGTACCAGTTGTTTGGAAACATGATGATGTTAATCATTTGCCATCACATGCTGGCTGGACTGAAATGCGTGATTCAGAAACAGGTGAAAGACGAAGCTTGTGGATGCGTCCTAGTATTAAAAAGCGCTGGCAACAAACCATTGATGACCATTTTGAACAGTTAACTGCATGCTTTATGCGCCATCGGGTTAGACCATTATTTACTGATGGTGATGTGACGGGCGAGCAGCTTACAAACTACTTTTTAGGTAGGAATTAATAATGATAAATTTAAGATATAGCGTCTTAAAATACGTGATGTTTATTGTCGTTACGTTTTATACAGGCATGGCCACAGCGGCTGATGTTGCGCTTAATGTCTCAGTTGACCGTACTTGGGGATTGGTATTGGGTGACAATGTTGATGTTAAAATTGATATAACGACCTTAGATCAAGGTATTGATAAAACTAGTTTTCCTCTAGAAGATAAACGATACGGTACTTGGTTGCATTTGAAGACGATAGACCAAACAAGTACACAACTCGTTTTTCACTATCAGATCATCAATGTGCCTTTAAAAAATACGGTCGTTGAGATCCCGACATTTGATGTGAAAAAATCAAATGGCGATTGGGTGACACTGCCAACAACGGCGATAACGATTGGACCATCATTAGCTGTTACCGAGGGTGGTGAAAAGATCACGGCTAAACCTGATATGAAGCCAACATTAATTCCGACAGAAGATACGGTGAAGCGCTTACAGTTCTTAGTCACCATCGCCATGGTATCGGGATTGATATTAGCCTTATGGCACTTTGGTTGGAAAACTAAAAACCGCCAACCATTTGCACAAGCTGTTCATGATTTATCACGCTTGAAATTACATGCTGTGACGCCAGACCAAGCGACGCGTATTTTACATACTGCCTTTAATCATACAGCAGGTACCGTCGTGGTTTATGGTGAGTTAGATACTCTGCTTAAACAGTGCCCTTGGTTGCAACCATTACAAACAGACATAGTCTTATTTTATACGCAATCAGAACAACACTTTTTTGCTAGAAATTCACAGCAAGGACCAGGTGTTGATAGCGTGAGGAAACTGGCTAAAGCTTGCCGTGTTAAGGAGATGCTCGCATGAACAAATTATTTCATTTAGCACACTGGTTATTAGTCGCTATTGTCATTATCAGTTTGGTTGCTATTGGTCAGTCGGGATACGCTTTGTGGGAGACCAATAAGATAAATGCTTTTATTAGTGGTGATGTCGAATCTGAAGTAGTGCCTGAGCATTTTAAAGCACAATTTTCACAAGCTTATCGTGATGTTGAACAAGATAAACCAGAGTCAGCCCTAGAAAGATTGACTGTAACATTAGAAACAGATGATACAGAATTGGAAGCGGCAGCTTACTTTAATCGTGGCAATATTCACCTACGTGAAGCACAAGCAAAGGCGGCAGATGATACCGCACGCATTTCATTAGTCGGTCTTGCCAAACAGGATTATCGTAATGCCTTACTATTAAACTCATCTTTGTGGGATGCCCGGTATAACTTAGAGTTAGCATTGTTGATGGTGCCAGAAGAGCCGTCATTAACGGATGCTGCCGATAAATCAAAAGGCCGAAAAGGGATTGAGATTAGAGCGGTTGGCTTTAGGGTTGATCTGCCATGAAATTATCCTATCAATCACGGGTTATAACTACAGCGGTTCTCATGTTGCTGGTGGTATTGTTAATCATGGCATCGTTGTGGTTTCCTCGGACTGACCGCACAGTAAAAGTCATGGATTTATTGTTTGTTATTGATATCACGCAGAGTATGGATGTAAAAGATGTTGAGCAAGATGGAAAAACGGTTAGCCGTTTAACATGGGCAACAGAATATACTCGGCAAACCTTACAACAATTACCATGTGGCTCACATGTTGGTTTAGCAGCATTTACTGAAGCACGGAGTTTAGTATTAATTAATCCTGTAGAAGTCTGCAGCAGTTATAACGATTTGACCCAAATTCTTTCTAAGATAAATGGTTCTATGGCTTGGGCATTATCAAGCGAAGTGTCAAAAGCAGCTTTTGTTGCCATTGACCAAGCAAAACTGATGGAACCTAGCCCTGATGTCGTTTTCATTACCGATGGTCATGAAGCACCGCCATTGCATGAAACGCTATATCCTAAGTATCAAGGAAAACTGGGTGAAGTATCTGGTGTGTTTGTAGGGGTTGGTGGAGACAAATTATTACCTATTCCAAAACATGAGATTGATGGAACAGAAAATGGGTTCTGGCAGCAAAACGAGGTTATGCATGAAGATGTTTATGCATCGCTTCGAAATGACTCAGACGAAGTACGTGCAGCAAGACCGCACAATGAGCATCTGTCTTCACAGAAAAAATCGAATTTAGAAAAGTTAGCAAAAATGCTCAATTTTGATTATGTGACGTCGCCATCAGCATCAAATACTGTGATCGATGCACTGAAACAAAAAGTAAAAACACGTGATCAAGTGGTTGATTACAGTTGGGCACCTTGGTTTATTGGAATTGCATTATTTTTACTTGTATTAATGTACTTCCCGATTCGGTATTTTCGGGACTAGGCTTGTCTAGCTAGACTCTATATCTAATACTATTTTGTGGATTATATTGCGTCAAAACCTGAAAAATGACAAACCGTTGAATACAAGCATTACCTGATTTCTTGGAATGTTGCTTGTTATGGGAAAGTATGAAATATTCTATCGATTTAAAAATCACGAGGCCGTAGGTTTCATAAAATTATAGTGTACGAATCGATTAGGAAAAAGTATGTACGAACATGAATTACTTTATGGCTTCAGCAGTGTTTCCATTGCATTAGCACTGTTTGTTGCCATAATTCTCTTCAACGAAATTGGTTTTAGATCGGGTCGTTTTATTCAGTCCCATACTGATAGTGATGTTAAGGCGCTTACAGGCTCTATTCAGGCCAGCATACTAGGTTTGTTGGCACTGTTACTTGGCTTTACATTTAGCATGTCTATGCAGCGCTATGATAATAGAAGCATGGCCTTGATCGATGAAGCTAACGCAATAGGTACCGCAGTATTACGGGTTCAATTACTGCCCGAGGAATATCGAGCGGATGCGAATAAACTATTTCAAGAATATGTTGATTCACGCGTATCAATAGGCAAGTTAGACCTTACGAAGCTAGAAGAGCGTAACGACTACAATAAAAAAATAAGCGATTTACAAAGTGCCTTATGGTCATTAGCTATTTCAGCTACCAATGACGATCCACGTCCCGTGACAACGGGCGCATTTGTTAAGTCGCTTAACGATGTCATCGACAGTCAAGGTAAGCGAAATGCCTTACTCCAAATGCACGTCCCAGAAGTGGTCTTAGTGCTACTGTTTATTGTCTTTATTTCATCTGGCGGCATAATGGGTTATTCCGCAGGACTAAGTGGCAAACGTGTCATTGCGCCAATAATATTGGTGTCGTTATTAATCACATTGATTGTTTTTATCATTATTGACTTGGATCGACCAAAGCGTGGGCTTATACAGGTAAATCAAGGGGTAATGACTGAGCTGTTGAATAGTGTTGATCGTTAACAAATAACGTAATCGATGCACTGAAATATAAAGTAAAAACGCCAGACCAAGCGATACTTGGCCTTGTTATGAGTTTTATTAACCACTGAAACTCACCTTCGACCAAGAAACTGCCCCAAAGTGCAGTCAAAAGCAACAGCAAAAATTTAGCGTACATACGATCTCCTTTTTAGGCATAACGCATAGGGTGAGGGGCAAGCGAGCAACGAGAGCATTGTCCCGCACAACCTGATTGTTATCTGTGAGGAAACTAGGATTAAGAAATGGATATATACACAAAATTATTTTTAGCAAATTTTGTTGCGGTGGTTTCCACAGCCTTGATGGATAAAATAGTCCTAAAAGATAAACTAGAAAAGCTGCCAGGTTTTAGCGTTTTGCTTGAGCTTTGGACGCTAGTAACGATTTTGAGCATACCAGTTTGGCTAGTTTACATAATTGTGACGTTCTAGCGCGGATAACGCCCACATAAAAGGCGGAGCGTCAGCGACGTCCAGCGTAACGAAGTGGAGCGGTTTTTGATGTGCTTGTTAGGAGCTTTCAATTTCAGCCTCCCACATTTCAGTATCTCCTGAATTAAACTTGGCAAACCAATGCTTTAGCGTTGAGTTGCCAAGGTTTACGCCAGTATTTACTTGAGCACCACTGAACAATGCTTCTGATATTTCTGCGGTTTCGGTTCCTTTGTTCGTGGCATACGGGAGACACTTTTCTATTAGATAGAGTATTCTTATTAAATTTCTTTCTTCGGGATCGGGATTGTCCGTTGCCGTCAGAAGGAATAATGCCTGTGAGGTTAGTACTGGCAATATGATATCTAAGTTCTTTTCTTGCTTGAGCCAAATTCCTTCAGTAAGACTAATTGCAATTGCTCTTTGCTGAGGGCCTTTACCAAAATAATTCAGCGTCTTTTCTAGCAGGTCGGCTTCATTTTTATTTTTAGTTTCTCTGTGAGTAAAAATAAATTGAATTATTGCTAATCCCCAACCCGCTATTGCTAGTGCGATCTTCCAGTCCATGATGACTCCTAACGCTGTCAACAGCGGCCGAGCGCACATAGTGCGCGATGCTGCTTGGCTTGGTTATGTGCGCCCATCAGACTCCACCTTTTCTCTGAGTGATGAAAGCCCTTTTAAAATTACTCTTCCAACAGCTTTGAGTTGACGAAGAGAAGATGAATAGCCCCCAACAGAAATCACATCATTAATTTGTCTTAATGCCTGTTCTTTTTCATTTTTAGGTGAGCCTGCATGTACTCCCCCCATCACGTTTGCTTCAAATAGCACTATTTCTCGCAAGGTATATTCGTGATCATTCACAGCCGTTAAAACTGCCTTAAATAAATTGGAACGATTTACTATTATTCTATTTTTTCCCGGGCGAGCTGTATCAGGATCAATACCATCTTGAACAGTATAGAATGATGGCTTTGGAAGACCCGGAGGCGTAACTTGCGACTCGGTTATCTCGAACTCTAATTTTCATTCGATATTTTCTATTCACTTGATCCACTAAAGGATTATCGTCAAGAAATAGCTTTCGTATTAGTGCGGACGTACCAAGTATTTCATACGGGTCATCAGAATTAATACGTGATGCGATATCATCTAGTGTCCGTATAAAAAACTCTTCAATTTGATCCATGCCACTAATCTCCCTGAATCACATAACGATCTAAATAAGGGGCTCCGCGCTTTTTGCGGCGTCCCAACGGAAGCCACGGCTTTTTGTGGCTGAAGTGATTTTGATTTTTTTGTTATGTGTTTTTAATAAGTTCATGGCCAATAGTTAATGCCTGATTAAATATTTTTTCCATTTCTTCAAATGTTTCTAGTTTGGTGCCAGATGAAAAAATCCCGTTTGGTTTTAAATCTTGAACTACGGCATCTATGAGCTGATGAAATATGACAATATCACGTGCTATTTCATTTTTGACTACACCAATATTTTTACAGTTTTCTTGATATACCCTTGAATAATGAGGTGGGACGTCAACTACAAGAGAATATGTGGTGCCTTCAGGCTCATTTCTTAAATAGTGAACAGCTTCTTCGATTGCCGATAAGTAATTACGCTGATCAATTATTTCCATTAGGGAAGAAATTTCTGCCAATAGGCAATTCTCTATTTGTTTGGAGAATGTGCGTTCCCTGTGTTTTTCTATAAGCCATGTTGGAAAAAATGATGCTATTGCACCTGCAATTGCACCACCTAAAGCGGCATAAATGGGGAGCCATGGATCGGGTTGTGATTCGGTAATATCGCTGATTATTTTTAATGTTTCAGCTAAAGAGTTGATTTCTTCCGGTGACACTCGTTACTCCTTACACATAACGATCTTGGTAAGGGGCGCGAGGTACGAGCGTCCCAACGGAGGCCATGCTTTTTATGGCCGGAGTGAGTTTGACCATTTTGTTATGCATGGGGGTATCTTGTCATCATATTTGAACCTTGAACATCACTTTTTTTAAAGCCAAACTTTATATAGAAATTATGTAATTTACTTTTTGGTATAGGTGCTCGAAGCTTTTTTATGGGAACAGCATCTAGTTCCACTTCTAAACCGTGTAGGTCTGCTAGCTCACATATTTTATTGAGGACTATTGAACCATGCCCTTTTTTTTCGTTGTACATATAAATGTAAGCAAGCTCAACATAGCCATCTATCGTTCCCGGTAGTTTTCGAAGATCTACACAACCAATGGGCTTTCCGTTGATGTGAATAATTAGGGGGGCAAAAGGGCCCATTAATGATTCGTCTTTATGACGGTGTCTTAGATCTATCTTTGAAGCATTAAAATACTTCCTAAATTGTTTAATCAGCTTCCATTCATTCATATTGCATAACGCCGCCAACACAGGCCGAGCGACAGCGAGGTCCAGCCCAATGCGGCTTTTTGCATTGGGCGATTGTGCTTGGCTTTGTTATGAGTTTTAACCGGCATTGAAATTCACATTTAACCACGCAGTAGCCCAACGGTCGCGTTTCTTTTCCGGTGACAAAGTCTTAGGCGAAACGATTACAGAGTTTTTGAGACGCCAATTCTTGGTAAAGAGGTTGCCATTTACCGCCCCTTTAATTTGGCCATCAAGAGCCATGGTAACCGCTACTATTTGGTTGCAAGATCTACATTGCCAAAATGTCGCTTGCTCAGAGCCTTGTTTTAGTTGTTTAAGAGCTCCGTGTGCCTCAATAGAAAGCTCGCCGTCAGGTTCGGATAGATAGATCAGTTCGTGTGATTTACAGAAATCACAATCACATTTTCGAGGTTCAAGACGCTCAATAGAATGTGGCAGAGAGAGAACTACACCAACCTTTGCACACTGACAGCTAGACGAATATTTCATTTAGAACTCTGGTTTCGATTTGACTTATAACGCCACTGTAATGGGCATTTTTTACGTAGTGTAGTTTTGCGGTAAAGTGGCGAAGCCACCGCAAAACGGAGCGAAGTAAAAAATGTCCCATTGACAGTTTTGTTAAGCATTTACTTTGCCCACGCTAAAATTGCTAAAAAAGCAGCATAAACTGTAGTCGATGCGCCTATGAATATAAGCGACCAAATAAGCACAAGCTGAAATTTATTAAGATGAGGTGCAGGAATAACACTGACAGGCCTCGCACTGACCTCGTCAGACTTACAATATGAATTAACATTATGGTAAGTATCGGGCGGAAAATATAAATATGAAATATTTACCTCCTCACCTGGCACCAAAGTTGGAATTAGGATTTCGGATGAACTATTAGCGCCTTCTTTCACTTCGTGTGTGAGTTTCGGGTAGAGCTGGTAGCTTTTGGGCAGATAGTTATGGCCTATACGGACATTATTTGCTGTTTTCTTGCCCGTATTTCGAACAACTATGCTGTGCGTATTTACATTCGTATTTTTTTCGTCATTGAGAGGTATTGCCGAAGCATGAACCAAGTAGAGAATTAACTTAGGTTTAGCCTCGATATAGCCCTTGACTATAAGACCTACAGCACCGGTAAATATAGGAGCTAGTAATTTTAATATTACATCTATTTCCATGATGTTCTCTCTTATTCTGTATGCTTAACTTGTTATTAACGGGAATAAAATTCCCTGTAATTCCTATACATATAGGGACTATAATTCCCTGTAATTGAATAATCAAGCTAAAAGCGGGAATTATTTATGACTTATCAAAATACGCCATCTGAAAAGTTAAAATTTAAACCTCAATCTGTTCGCTTGATGGAACAGGTTCGTGAGGTGCTTCGTTATCATCATTATTCTATACGTACTGAACAATCATATATTAAGTGGATCCTAGCGTTTATTCGTTTTAACGGGAAACGGCATCCTAAAGAATTAGGTCGCACCGAAATTGAAGCTTATTTATCTGATATGGCACTCAATAAGAATTATGCGGCATCGACGCAGAGTCTTGCTTTGAATGCGATTGTGTTTCTTTACAAGCAGGTATTGGATTTGCCCATTGCTGATGATTTGGAGCCGATCCGTTCTAAGAAAGCCGTTCGTTTACCCGTTGTACTGAGTCAGTCAGAAGTCAGCCAAATATTAGCGTCTATGTCTGGTGTGGCGGGTTTGATAGCCAAGCTAATGTATGGAGGAGGCTTGCGGGTGATGGAGGTGCTCCGACTGCGTGTCCAAGATATTGATTTTGCCAATGGCTATTTAATGGTGCGTGATGGCAAAGGGGGGAAGGATAGAACAACCTTACTGGGTCAATCAATTGTGGCAGAGCTACAGGCTCATTTGTTGGAAACAAAAGCTTTGTTCGAACAAGACCGCGTAGATAATGTAGCCGGTGTGTATTTACCCAATGCTTTGGATAAAAAGTATCCCAATGCGGGTATAACTTGGGGATGGCAATATGTATTTCCTTCCAAAACTTTATCCACCGATCCCCGAACAGCTATCGTTCGACGACATCATTTAGATGATTCGGGCTTACGAAAAGCGATACGTGCAGCTAAATCTAAAGTAGGTATTGATAAACGGGTGACATCGCATACGTTTCGACATTCGTTTGCTACGCATTTATTAGAAGCAGGCACTAATATTCGTGTGGTGCAAAAATTGTTAGGTCATGCGGACGTGAAAACGACGGAAATTTATACTCATGTTTTACAACAAAACCTTCATGCGGTGGTGAGTCCGTTAGAAAAATTGGGTTTAAACTAATGGCAGGAGTGAAAACATGATTCTCGATATTTCTATTACGCTGCAAACTTGCATGCTTACCCATGACGGTGATCTGCTGTTCGAATCTTCAGTGTCTACGGCTTTGAATGGTGCTGGAGAACAAAAAAATAGCGGTTGTACGCCGCGAGGCATGCATGAGATTCGCGCCTGTATCGGTGCTGGTCAGCCAGAAAATACAGTATTTGTTGGTCGTCGTCCTACTGGTGAGATATATAGACCTGAACTGGGCAGGCAGTTTCCTAAGCGTGATTGGATTCTGACGCGTATTTTATGGCTCAGCGGACTGGAATTGGGCAAAAATCGTTTGGCAAATGTTGATACAATGCAACGTTTTATATACATCCATGGTTGTCCAGACAGTTTGCCGATGGGCGAAGCCTTATCTCATGGTTGTATTCGTATGCATAATAAAGATTTACTGACGCTGTTTGATCTGGTTGTGCCAGGTACGCGTGTGTATATTCATGAATAAAGGTATGGAATATGACATTAGGCCCCTTAATGGTCGATGTGCTTGGTTTGGAACTAAGCGAACAAGAACGTGACATATTGCGACACCCATTGGTCGGCGGTGTCATCTTATTTAGCCGTAATTATGAATCTCCTGACCAAGTTGCCGCACTGACGAAGAGTATTCGTGCCTTGCGTGAACCTCATCTGATTATTTCAGTTGATCATGAAGGCGGGCGTGTCCAGCGATTCAGAAAAGGCTTTACCCGTTTGCCGCCAATAGGCGCTTTGGGTAAAAACTATAAGCAACATCCCAAACAAACTTTAGAATATGCTGAAAAAACCGGTTGGTTGATGGCTGCAGAATTACGTGCTGTGGGCGTGGATTTTAGCTTTGCACCTGTTTTAGATTTGGATTATGGCGTGAGTGAAATAATCGGTGATCGTGCTTTTCATCGTGATCCTGAAGCGGTGGCATCAATGGCTTATGCCTATATTCAAGGTATGAAACGAGCGTGGATGCCGGCGGTTGGTAAACACTTCCCTGGTCATGGCGCTGTTGAAGTGGACTCTCATTTAGGTTTACCCGTTGATTCACGCCATTTCGAAGATATGATTCAAGCTGATATTTTGCCCTTTAGCCGCTTATGCCAAACAGAATTAGCCGGCATCATGCCCGCGCACATCGTTTATGAACAAAGCGATAGTTTACCGGCTGGATTTTCACCGTTTTGGATAAAGGACGTTTTACGTGACCGTTTAGGTTTTCAAGGCGCGGTACTGAGTGATGACCTCAGTATGGAAGGTGCTGCGGTGATGGGGAATAGTTTAGAACGTGCAGAAGCTGCATTGGACGCAGGTTGTGACATGGTGTTGGTCTGCAATAAACCCGAAAGCGTTATTCAAGTGATTGATGGTTTGAAAGTGAAAGATGATGCCCTCAGACACATGCGTTTAGTTCGGCTGCATGGTCGTCATGGTATGGAAAGGGAAGAACTGTTTGCGAGTAAAGAATGGAAAGAAGCGGCAAACACCGTATTGAGATATGCCCCTGATCCGGAAAGAGAGTTAATTTAGAATGAGATATGTGTTTGTAATTTGCCTGTTTGTAATGTCATTTATCGGCATAAATGGCACTGCCAATGCTAATAATGCTGCTGTTTCACATGTTGGTATAACGAACAGTGCTAATGCTGATGATAAAACTGCCACCGTTCCACAGGAGGTGATAATCACAAACGATGGTTCATCTTTGAGTCATTTAATAGAACCTATCACGGATATTGATCTTCGTTCGTATTTACCTAAGGTTTTAACAGATGGCTTTTTACTAGAATATTGGCAATGGATGGGATTGCTCCTCGTCATTATATTGGGCTCAATAGCAGATAAGACGGTTGCATGGGTATTAAAAATAAACATGATGCGTTGGTTAAAACATCATGCGGCATTTGAAAGTTTAGATACTTCTATATTAAGACCGCTAGGCTTGATGGCGATGGCTTTGGTCTGGTGGGCAGGCTTGAGTTTGTTAGCTTTACCTGATTTAGCGTGGTCGATTATTTCGATTGCTGTCAAATTGCTAGTGAGCATGTCAGGGATATGGAGTGCATTCCGCCTAGTCGATATTTTAGATGCTTTGCTGATGAACAAGGTCAGTAAAACCGCCACAAAATTTGACGACTTATTAGTGCCGATGGTGACCAAAAGTCTGAAAGTATTTGTAGTGGTGATCGGTATTGTCTTTGTTGCTGATAATTTAAATGTTGATGTCAGCAGTTTATTAGCAGGGCTTGGTTTAGGTGGTTTGGCATTTGCTTTAGCTGCGAAAGACTTATTAGGTAACTTTTTTGGTTCATTAACTGTATTACTTGATCGTCCATTCCATATTGGTGATTGGGTGGTTATCGGTGATGTTGAAGGTTCTGTCGAAGAAGTTGGCTTTAGAAGTACCCGAATAAGAACGTTTTATAACTCGCTAATAACATTGCCTAATGCACTTCTTACGACGACTAAGATTGATAATATGGGCGCACGACGTTATCGACGAATGAAATCGATGTTATCGTTGACCTATGCTACATCACCAGAAAAAATCGATGCATTTTGTGAAGGTGTACGTACTTTAATTCAGCTGCATCCGTACATGCGTAAAGATTATTACCATGTTTATTTCAATGAGTATGGTCCAGCATCACTCGATATTTTGGTTTATGTATTTTGGGAAACACCGGATTGGAATACAGAGTTAAGAGAACGTCATCGTTTCTTAGTGGATATTTTACGTTTAGCTAAGCAACTCGATGTCGAGTTTGCCTACCCAACTCAGACTATTTACTTGAAGAAAGATAATGGCACGGCAGAAGTAGCAGAAACATTTAAACCAGCGATGACACAGGACGAAGCGTTTATGATGGGCAAACGACAAGCTGAAGTTATTGTCGATAGTACCTTAGGCCGTGGTACTAAGCCTGATCCTGTGACTTTTCCGTAGTAACTAGAGTTAATAGAAATATATGACCGCTGAGTTTGTCCATTTACACCTTCACACTGAATATTCTTTGGTGGATGGTTTAGTTCGAATTAAACCCTTAGTTGCAGCGGTGGCCGAAGCCGGTATGCCTGCCGTTGCTATTACCGATCAGCATAACTTTTTTGCTGCGGTGAAGCTTTATACGGCAGCTCAACGTGCTGGTTTAAAGCCTATTCTGGGTGCAGACTTACGCATCCGTGATCCCGATGATGCTAAAAAAAGCAGTCGTTTTGTGCTGCTTTGTCAGGATATGGTTGGTTATCATAATATCTGCCGCTTGTTATCTCGTGCTTATATGGAAGGGCAACACTTGGGTGTGCCGATGCTCGATTTGGAATGGTTAAACGGTCAAAGTGATGGTTTGATTTGTTTATCTGGCGGACGAGACGGAATCTTCGGAAGATCCTTACTGAATAACCTGCTGGAAGAAGCAGACAGTATAGCGACACATTGGCAAACATTATTCCCAGATAGATTGTACTTAGAACTAGTTCGTACCGGTCGTGAAGAGGAAGAGCGTTATCTTAACGCCGCCTTAGATCTCGCTATAAAACATGACTTGCCGGTAGTGGCGACGAATGATGTGCGATTTTTAGTGACTGAAAATTTCGAAGCCCATGAAGCAAAAGTATGTATTAATGAAGGTCGTTTATTAGACGATCCTCGTCGCCCTCGTAATTATTCGCCTGAGCAATATTTACGTAGCCCGGCTGAAATGATTGCCTTATTCAGTGATATTCCTGAGGCGATCGAAAATACCATTGAGATTGCTAAGCGTTGCAATGTTGAACTGACATTAGATCAACATTTTTTACCCGATTTCCCTGTACCAGAAGGCATGACTATTGCTGAGTTTTTCAGTCAAGAATCATTTGAAGGTTTAGAAGAACGTTTGCCGGTGTTATTTCCTGATCCTGATGTACTGGCAGAAAACCGCAAAGAATATGAAGACCGTTTGCAAATTGAGTTAGATGTTATCAACGAAATGGGTTTTCCTGGTTATTTCTTAATCGTTGCCGATTTCATCAAGTGGTCTAAAAATAACGAAGTCCCTGTCGGACCAGGCCGTGGTTCTGGCGCGGGATCTTTGGTTGCCTATGCCTTAAAAATTACCGATATTGATCCTCTGCAATATGATCTACTATTTGAGCGATTTTTGAATCCTGAACGGGTTTCACTACCGGATTTTGATATCGACTTTTGTATGGAAGGCCGTGATCGCGTTATTGAATATGTATCACAGCATTATGGTCGTGATCATGTATCGCAAATTATTACGTACGGTACGATGGCCGCCAAAGCAGTATTGCGAGATGTGGGACGCGTTTTAGGTTTTCCATATGGTTTAGTGGATGGTCTGGCTAAATTAGTCCCATTCGAAATCAAGATGACCTTAACTAAGGCAATGGAACAAGAGCCATTACTGAAAGAGCGTTATGAGAAAGAAGAGGATGTTAAAACCTTAATCGACTTAGCCTTACAGCTGGAAGGTTTGACACGTAACGTGGGTAAACATGCTGGTGGTGTTGTTATTGCCCCGAAAGCCTTGACCGAATACACCCCCATTTATTGTGAAGACAATGGTGCTGGCTTGGTCTCGCAATATGACAAGGATGATGTCGAAAGTGTCGGTTTAGTTAAATTCGATTTCTTGGGTTTAAAAACACTGACGGTGATTGACTGGGCGGTGAAAAATGTCAAAGAAATATTGCCACCAGATGAAGCCGCTAAAATCGATATCACTAATTTACCTTTAGATGATAAAGCTAGTTACGACCTGTTAAAACGCGCTGAAACTACGGCGGTGTTCCAGCTTGAATCGCGCGGTATGAAAGAGCTGATTAAACGCTTACAGCCAGATACCTTCGAAGATATCGTCGCTTTGGTAGCTTTGTTCCGTCCCGGACCATTACAGTCGGGCATGGTCGATGACTTTGTGAATCGTAAGCACGGTCGTGCAAAGGTTGATTACCCTCACCCTGATCTTGAACCAGTATTAAAACCAACGTACGGCGTTATCGTTTATCAAGAACAAGTTATGCAGATCGCCCAAGTATTGGCCGGCTACAGCTTGGGTGGGGCGGATATGTTACGCCGTGCGATGGGTAAGAAAAAAGCAGAAGAAATGGCACAGCAGCGTGCTTTATTTTTAGAAGGCGCACAAAAACGTGACATTGATGAAAAGACGGCAGGCCCGATCTTTGATTTGATGGAAAAATTTGCCGAGTATGGTTTTAACAAATCTCACTCTGCGGCCTATGCCCTCGTTGCATATCAAACGGCATGGTTAAAAGCCCATTACCCCGCGGCCTTTATGGCGGCGGTATTATCTGCAGATATGGATAATACGGACAAAGTTGTAGGCTTGATTGATGAATGTCGGGATATGGAACTTACCATCTTACCGCCTGATGTTAATCACAGTAAAATCAAATTCACCGTTGAAGATAAATCATCGGTTCGTTATGGGCTTGGCGCTATTAAGGGAGTCGGTGAAGCGGCATTAGCAGGCATAATTGAAGAACGACAAAAGGGTAAGCCTTTTACGAGCTTATTTGATTTTTGTCAGCGCGTTGACATGAAAAAGATCAACCGGCGAGTGATGACTTCCTTAGTCAAATCAGGCGCATTAGATTCTTTAGGTGGACATCGTGCAAGCTTATCGGCGAGCTTGACTAAAGCATTACAAATTGCCGAGCAACATCGTCGTAATAATGATAGCGGCCAAAATGACATGTTTGGTTTGATGATTGTTGATGAAGACAAGCATGTTGAAGAACCTTTAGATGAAGCGCCATCATGGTCTGAAGAACAGTTATTAATAGCTGAAAAAGAAACGTTAGGTTTATATTTGAGCGGTCATCCTATTGATCGTTATATCGAAGAACTGGCCAAATTCATTCCGAAAAGAATTAATGAATTAGATGCCCCCGAAGCTAAAGGCTATCAACGGAATGAGATTCCGGTTATCACCGCAGGTTTGATCGTTGCTATTCGTACCATGAAAGGCAAAAATGGCGGCAGAATGGCATTTATCACTCTTGATGATCAAACTGCTCGACTTGAAGTACGTGTTTTTGCCGAGGTCTATGAACAATATCAAGCTGTTTTACAACCTGACAAATTGGTTGTTATGCAGGGTAAAATTGGTCAAGATAACTTTACCGGTGGTTTAGCTGCTACGGCCGATACGGTATATGACATCGCACGGGCGCGAGAAATGTGCGGTAAATCTTTACTGATAACGGTAGATAATCAGGCTGGCGTAGAAAATTTGACGGACTCCTTGCAAGCAACATTATTGCCATTTAAAGAAGGATTGGTTACGGTTGAATTGGAGTATATAAACCAAGCAGCACGGACTTTAATACGACTAGGGGATGATTGGAAGGTATCACCAAGTGATGAGTTAATTACGCAACTATCAGCTTTAGCTGCGGTGAGTGGCGTAAGAATGACCTATTAACACCTAAAATTTAGGAATTATAAGTACTTAGAGCGATGGTGAAAAGTCGATACAACTTGTGCAGTCGGGAAAGCCTGAGTTTACTGCGGGCATAAACACGGCGTTATCGATACTTAAATCTGAGTAGATACGGCGGATATTCGTCAGTATTCATTATCATCAGGTATGATACCTTTGACAGATAATGCACAATTAAGCGCGAGTGCCAAAGTGTTATCCTTGGCAGTAGTTATCGCATACAATTGGATTAATCTAAAAGAGAATTTGGCATGGATATAACACCTTATTTAAAATTGATGGCCGACAAAAGTGCTTCGGACATGTTTTTCTGCACGGGGACCGAACCACAGATTAAAATTGAAGGGGCAATTCGTCCTGTTGGCTCACAAAAGATGGCGCCAGGTGATGTTAAAGAATTAGCTTATAGCATCATGTCTTCTGAGCAAGCCATTGAGTTTGAAGATACTTTGGAAATGAACTTCGCGATTCCGTTAAAGGGCATTGGTCGATTCAGGGTGAATATATTTCTTCAGCGTGGTGAAGTTTCAATTGTTATCCGTTATATTCAAGCCCATATCCCACTTTTTACAGAGATGAATTTACCGCCGGTATTGGGCGATATAATTATGGAAAAAAGGGGATTAGTATTGGTTGTTGGAGCAACAGGCTCAGGTAAATCAACCACACTAGCAGCAATGATTGGTCATCGAAACCGAAATTCAGCTTCTCATATTTTAACTATTGAAGATCCGCTGGAATTTATACATAACCATGAGAAATCTATCGTACAACAACGTGAAGTAGGTATCGATACATTGTCTTATGGCAATGCTTTGAAAAACGCTCTGCGTGAAGCACCGGATGTTATTTTAATTGGTGAGATTCGCGATATGGAAACCATGAAATTTGCGATTACTTATGCTGAAACAGGGCATTTATGTTTGGCTACTTTGCATGCAAATAATGCAAACCAAACTTTAGACCGGATTATGAATTTCTTTCCTGAAGCCGCACATCGCCAGTTAATGATGGATATGTCGCTTAATATGCGTGCCATTATTTCTCAGCGCTTATTAATTGGAGCAAAAGATAAAACGCGTATTCCTGCGGTAGAGGTGATGTTAAATACACCCTATATAGCAGAGTTAATCGCGAAAGGTGATGTGGGAGAAATCAAAACAGCGATGACTGAAAGTAGCGATGAATCTATGGTTACCTTTGATCAAGCATTACTCGCACTTTACCTCAGTGGTAAAATTACACTTGAAGAAGCCATCAGTAATGCTGATTCTAAGAATGATTTAAGCTTAGCCATTCGTATGGGAGCCGGTGACACTGATGATGATACAAATGAACTGATATTGGGATAAAGCGCTCAAGGATTAAGCGTGTATAATTCTTTGTATAAAGATTTCAATTTAAGGTAACAAAAATGCAAGTAAATTTCTTAGACTATGAACAACCTATTGCTGAATTAGAAGCAAAAATTGATGAGCTACGTTACATGAGTAACGACAGTGATTTAAACATTACTGAGGAAATTCAAAAGTTAAAAGAAAAGAGTGAGTCATTGACTAAGTCAATTTTCTCATCACTTACACCGTGGCAAACGACTCAAATGGCTCGTCATCCACAACGTCCATACACCTTAGATTATATTCATCGCATTGTTACTGATTTTGAAGAGCTACATGGTGATCGTGCTTATGCTGACGATGCGGCACTTATTACAGGTATTGGTCGCTTAAATGGACGTTCTGTAGTAGTCATTGGTCATCAAAAAGGCCGTGATACTAAAGAAAAAATTGCTCGCAATTTTGGTATGCCTCGACCTGAAGGTTACCGAAAAGCCCTGCGCGTGATGAAAATGGCTGAACGTTTCGGTTTGCCTGTTTTAACATTTATTGACACGCCGGGTGCTTATCCAGGTATTGGCGCAGAAGAACGTGGTCAAAGTGAAGCGATTGCACGTAATTTATTTGAAATGTCTCAACTTAAAACGCCCATTATCAGCACGGTTATCGGTGAGGGTGGTTCTGGTGGTGCATTAGCTATCGGTGTTTGTGACCATTTAATGATGCTGCAATACAGTGTTTATTCGGTGATTTCACCAGAAGGCTGTGCTTCTATTTTATGGAAGAGCGCTGAAAGAGCTGCCGATGCTGCTGAAACATTAGGTGTTACTTCTGACCGACTTAAAGGTTTTGGCCTGATTGATCGAATTATTCCTGAACCACTTGGTGGTGCTCATCGCGACATTGATGAAATGGCTGAACGAGTGAGAGATGCGCTCGAAGTTAAGTTACGCGAATTAGAAGCTATGCCTATTGATAGTCTGGTTGAAAAGCGTCAAAAACGATTACTTAGTTATGGTGAGTTTGAGGGCTAAGCCACCCATTTCAACTAATGCTGAATTCACAGTCAGTCATTGCCGATATTTTAAGGTTAGCTAAAGATAAAAAAATCTGGCTAGCCTACAGCGGCGGTATTGATTCACATGTATTACTACATATATTAGCTACCAGTAAGGCTTCGGAATTAGTAGGTTTCGAAGTGATACATATTGATCATGGCTTACAATCTGAATCAAAAAAATGGTCGCAGCATTGCGCTTCAGTCTGTGCAGCTTTAAAAGTAAACTTTCAGTGCTTGACGGTGAATGTTACCGAGATTGCAGACTTAGGATTGGAGGCGGCAGCTCGTAAAGCGCGCTATGATGGGATTGCAGCCTTAGTTGGTCCAGAAGATGTAGTCTTGACTGCACAACATCAGCACGATCAAGCTGAAACCCTGTTATTACAGCTGCTACGCGGTGCTGGACCTAAAGGTTTATCAGCGATGGCAAGTGAATCGCAACTTAATTCTGTTACATTAATTCGCCCTTTATTAGCAGTAGCACAAGCCGACATCATTGCGTATGCGAAACAACATGAACTGCAATGGATGGAAGATCCAAGTAATGTTGAAACACGCTGGAATCGCAACTATATTCGTCATGATCTCTGGCCACTAATTGAACATCGCTGGCCTAGTGCTGCTAAAACGCTGAGCCGTTCAGCGCAACATTGCGCTGAAGCTAATGAGTTAATGATGGAACTTGCCCAGCAAGATTTGTCATTATTATTGACTCAAAAACGCACGTTATCTATTTCAGCTTTGCTTGTATTATCGCCAGCAAGGCAACGTAACGTCTTACGTTATTACATTGAGTCGTTGAATTATACTTTGCCTTCAACTACGAACTTACAGCGAATCATTGATGAAGTATGTTTAGCGGCGGGAGATAAAACACCATTAGTGTCGTGGACAGGTATCGAAGTACGGCGACATCAAGATGATCTTTATTTCATGTCACCTTTATCGATGCATAATCCTGCAGAAACGATGACATCTAATGGTCTAGAACCTGTCAGTTTATCTACTGGTGAGACCTTAAGTTGGCAAATGGTATACGGAGAGGGCTTATCACCAAAAGTCTTGTCATCTAGGCTTACTATCCATTTTCGTCATGGTGGCGAATTGATCGTTTTGGCGGGGCAGCAACAACATAAAAGCCTTAAACACTTATTCCAACAATGGCAGGTTCCCACTTGGCAGCGTGACCGTATTCCCCTAATATTTTGTGAAGATGTATTGGTTGCTGTGGTTGGATACGCTTATGCAAATGGCTATGTTGCAACTGAGCAGGAACAAGGCTTTATTCCTTCATTGGAAAAACGGTAAGCCAACTTTCCTGTTAAAAAGTTACTTGGCTATCTATTTGTCTTCGTAAAGCTTTACAACTTGATGCGTAATTAACATGATCAGTAATACTGCACCACCAAACACATATAAGCCTGCATGAATTTGGATGCTAGCAATCGCACCTAGTTTTACACTCACAATTAACATGGCAACAACCATGACATCGAGCATAGCCCAGCGACCATAGTTATGCATAAGTTGCAGTAATTTTTTACGGTGATGAACTTGCGTGGTTTTTGGATGAAGTAAATTAAATAATAATATTATTTTAGCTATCGGCAGGAGAATGCTAAATCCTGCAACCACAACAAACAGGGTGAAATGACCTTCTTGCCACAACTGCCAAACACCAGATACTAGGGAAAATGAATGATCAATCCATACTAACTGAGTAATGGTCATTATCGGGCTGATAAAGCCGCCTAGTAGCAGTATTGAGGCGACAACTAATAACCAACGTAACTGTTGCGCCGTCATGCCTTATTCGCTGTCTGTAGCCGTTTCCACTCGATCTTTCTTAGATACATAACGCGGTTTTGAGTCATCTTTCTTTTTAATCTTATTTTTGCCGCTTTTAGATTGGGCGGCCAAGCCCTTCATTTTTGCAACGGTCAATTTATACTGAAGATGGTATTCGATTCTATCCAAGCGATCTTTGTCATTATGTTCAACTAAGTTGATGGCAACACCTGTTTGAGCGGCACGACCAGTTCGACCAATACGGTGAATATAAATATCCCCCCTGAAAGGAAGATCATAATTTATAACATGACTGATATTGGTTAAATCTAAGCCACGAGATGCAACATCAGTAGCCACCATTACTTTTATTTGGCCGATACGAAATTTTCGTGTTTTATCTAGACGTGTCGCCTGATTGAAGTCGCCATGCATAACTTGGGCTGAGACATTTTTTGATTGTAACCATTGCGTAATTTCTTCTGCACGTTCTTTTTTATTACAAAATACTATGGCACTTGTACAGTTTGGCTCATTGATACTGGCAAGTAATAAAGCCTGTTTATGCTCTTTATTATCTGCAAAATAAACAAGTTGAGTAACTTGTTCTGATTTTTCGTTGGCGGCATTGATTTGAACGACTTCAGCATCAGTGAGTATTTCTTCAGCAAAGATCTTTACACCTGAACCAGCAAGCGTCGCTGAGAATAAGCAGGCTTGGAAACCATTGGATATGGTGCCCAGTAGTGTCATTACGTCGGGGCCTTGTCCCATATCAAGCATACGATCAGCTTCATCAATAATGACCATGTCTATATCAGATAAATCGATAGCTTCATCAGCGACTAAGTTTAATAAGCGGCCAGGTGTTGCGATGATAATATCACAGGCATTTTGTAAAAATTCGGCTTGTTTATATTGTGAAAAACCGCCAGTGACAATAGATGTATTGATGTCGAGTTGTTTACTTAACTGTTTGACGACATGTTGAATCTGGAATGCTAATTCTCGGGTGGGTGCTAAGATCAAAATGCGAGGAAATCGGTCTTTTTCTCGATTTGGGGTATCAATCAGCATTTGTAAAGCTGGCAATACAAAAGCAGCGGTCTTACCGGTACCGGTTGCTGCGCCTGCTAAAACATCCTTGCCTTGCAAAATAAAAGGAATCGCAGCCTCTTGCACTGCTGTAGGTATTTTAAAATCGAGACTATTTAATGCATTTAATAATGCATCATCAAGGAAAAGGTCATCAAAAGTCATAGGTTTAGATACTTATTTAATACGGTAGGCGACAACGTCGTTGGATAACATGATCGGAATGATTACTAGTTTATGTTGTGGCAATACAGTGAGATCGGCACTGCCTGGGTCGAGTGAAATTAATGTTTTGCTAGTGCCGTCAGGTGAAATGTGTAGTAATTTTCCGACCATCCAATCAGTCACAAAGTAGTTATCGTTACCATCTGACTCTAAGCCATCAAGATTGCCAACTGGTGTTTTGTTACCAAGGCTTTGAATCTTTTTGCTAGTAATATCAATTGTTTTTAAATGACCGGGAATATCGGTTGCAAAACCATCAGTCATATTTCCCCAACTTGCCACAATTAGTTTATTACCTTCAATTAACAAGCCATTAGGAAATTCTAAAGCGGCATCTTGTAACCAGACTTCAAAGTTTCCTTGATTTAAACGATGTATGGTATTGGTTAACATGTCCGATACATAAACATTACCAGCTGTATCAGCAACAACATCGTTCAAAAATTTAGCGTCGCTGACAGGGTAACGTTTAATGATTTTCTTTTGCTTTATGTCGATGACGACAAATTGATTTATATCTGCAACATACAATGTGTCACCGACAATGGCTAGGCCTTTAGGTGCATTAAGGCCGGTTAGCCAATGTTGTTCGATAAGCTTACCGTCGACTGATAATTGTGAAATATAACCATTTCCATCTTCGTCAGTAGGGCCGCCGTTAATATTAGACACAAAAAGCAAGTCACGTTGCAAGTCATAGACAACGGATTCTGGTTGTTGGAACACTGTTTCAGTATGCCATGCGGGAACTAAAAGGGGACTGGCAGCAGTGGCTAAAACGGGTAACAGTAGAACGAGTAGGCTTAAGAGGCGAATAGGAGTGGTTTTCATAATAGTCTCGATTCAGTAATTTTCGACTAATGATAGCAGTTTTTTTCAGGCTAATTATTCTAAAGTAGTAGCCTGATATTTGATGTGTATAAATCTAAAAGGGTTTATTTCTAGACTTAATTAATAACCATAAAAAGAAAGGGCCGCCGAGTAGGGTGGTGATGACACCAACAGGGATTTCTGCTGGAGCAATAATGAGTCTGGCGATGGTGTCACATACGATAAGAAAACTGCCGCCAAAAAGCAATGTTGCGGGTGTTAACCAGTGGTGATCACTGCCTATTAATAAACGACATATATGTGGCACCATCATGCCAATAAAGCCTATCGGACCACATAGTGCAACTATTGATCCGACACATAAAGAGGTAACAAAGAATAATAGGTAACGTGTTTTTTGAACGGCAAGCCCACGACTAAGAGCGATATCATCTCCTGCCATCAGTAAATTAAGCTCACGGCTTAACCATAAAATCACCGCAATGCAGACAGTCATAAAAGGTAGCAGTTGCAAAACATCACGATAGCCGACTGTCGTTAAGTTGCCCATTAACCAGCGTAAAATTCTAAAAGAATCACTGACATTGCTCATATATTGGGTGAACAAAATAAGGCTAGAGAAAAAGAAGCTGATGGCAACACCCGTTAGCAATAAGGTTTCTGTTGAAAATCCACTGCGTAATCGACTAATGCTATAGACAAAACTAATAGCAATTAGAGCGCCTATAAAGGCGGCAAAAGTACTACCGTCAATGCTCATTACAGAAAAGCTAAAGCCGAGGAACACATAAAGCGCAGCGCCGAGAGAAGCGCCACTCGCCACACCAAGGGTGAAAGGTGTGGCGAGAGGATTACGAAACATGGCTTGAAATACCATGCCGCATGCTGCTAAGCCTGCTCCGGCTATAAAGGCAAATAAGATCCGAGGAATGCGGAGTTGGGTGAGGATATGTTGCTGAATTTCAGGGTTTGTTGTGTTGTTGAGTCCCAAGTAGGGACTTATCAATAATATCGAAAGTGTCGCAACTAGAATTAATATTAAAGTATTAAACGGTTTCATGACGCATCACTAGAAAGTTCGCAGGGTAAAGCGACCATAGCCCCTGTTTGTGGATGGGGGGTAAATACAAATTGTTGGTCATAAAGTTCTTGAAGATGGGATGCTTGTAATAACTCCGGTGATTTTCCATACCATAGCGTTTTGCCATTTTTGAGTGCCAATATATGTTTACTATGATGTGCGGCATGGTTTAAATCGTGACTGACTTCGATAATACTGATGTTGTGTTGTTGATTAAGTTGGCGAATCAATTGGTGCACCTCAACTTGATGATGCGGATCGAGAAAGCTGGTCGGCTCATCTAATAATAATAAAGGTGTTTGCTGGCACAAAGCAGCAGCAATCATTACACGTTGAGACTCACCGCCGCTTAAGGTTTGCATTTGTCGCGATAAAAAATCAGTGACATTGGTGATCTCGATAGCGCGATCCATTGCCTGTTGATCTTTTAATGTCCAATCTGAGAAAGCTGAATGATAAGGAAAACGTCCCATCTTAATAAAGTCAGCAACGTTGAAGTTTAGTTGACGGCCATGCGCCTGTGGTACATAGCTAATATGTTGTGCACGCTGTTTTTGACTAAGTCGTGACACTGCTTGTTGATTGAGTGTGATTTCACCTGACGTTGTTTCGACTATGCCCATTAATGCTTTTAATAAGGTACTTTTACCTGCGCCATTAGGACCTAAAATGCACAAGTAACCTCCCTGTTCAAGATCAAAGCTGATATCTGATATTAAGATTTTACTGGCCACTTCGACTGTGAGTTGTTGAATTTTGAGCATGCCGTTCATGATTGACTCGCTTTCCAATCAACTTCGGGATGAATTAAGCGAGCTAATTCATCGAGCAACAAAAAAATACGTGGTCCAGGAATGGTGGCATAGTTTTGTTCGATGATATGAATGCGATTATTTTTTATGGCATCGACGTACTTTAAGCTATGCCATTGCTTCATGACTTGTTCAAGATCTGAACTGTGGTCATCTGCTTCTGGGTAAATATCAATAATAATCTGTGGATTGAGTTGCATGATGCCCTCTACGGATAGAGATGGCACGCTGGGTTGCTGAGCTCGATAAACATTTTGGCCGCCAGCTAAGGTGATTAAATCATTGTAAAAATCATGTTGACCAGCAATAAAGACTTGTTTCATGTGTTCGGAATCTAGGCTATGACCCATCGTTATCATCACATTCGGTCGAGCTAAGCCTTTCGTTTTTTCAGTGATAAAGGCTATCTTATGATTGATTTTATTAAGTAACTCAGTGGCTTGTTGCTGATGTTCTGTTTGTTGACCTATGGTGGCTATAGTCTGTTTTATATCTTTCAATGAGGTATTGAGGACAGGCAAACTTGGAATATTGAGTTGTTGTAATTGTTCAACAACGCGTTGTTGATTCGCGAGCAAAATAACCAAATCAGGTTGCAGGGCAATAATCGCTTCGAGGTTAGGACTAATAAACCCACCTATTTTAGGAAGCGTGTTTACCTCTGCTGGAAAGTCACAATAATCTGTCACCGCGACCACATTGTCACCTAAACCCAATGCAAATAGGGTTTCAGTAATGCTAGGAGAAAGGCTAATAATACGCTGTGGAGATTGATTGAAGGAAGATTTAGAGGTCGATGGAGAATTAACACCAACTACTGCCACGACAAAAATAATCAAAAATAAAAAAAGCGGCCAAAATCGGCGCATTTTTTAACCCCTTAAAGACAAAAAATCCCATTATAATAGCTGATCTACAGGAAACCTTGAGAAATATATGAAACAGTTACAGCAAGTTTTTGATACAGCTGAATGTTTGTATTCAATGACGGAGATTGATGCGGCCTTAGAACGCGTGGCAACAACATTAATCTCACACTATGCAGATGTTAATCCTTTATTGCTTTGTGTGATGAATGGCTCGGTTATTACCGCGGGTCATTTATTACCTAAACTGCCTTTCCCCTTAGAGTTAGATTATATTCATGCTAGCCGTTATGGTGATAAAACGGTAGGTGGTGAATTAACTTGGCATCATTCGCCGCTTACAGTGATGGAGGGTAGAGAAGTGCTGTTAATTGAAGATATTTATGATGAAGGCATCACCCTGAAGAATATACGAAGCTATTGCGAACAGGCGGGGGCTAAAACAGTCAAGTGTGTGACATTGATTGAAAAATTACATGATAATAAAGTGGGTACGCCACCTGAGTTTGTTGGATTAACGGTACCTGATCGTTATGTATTTGGTTTTGGAATGGACTATCGAGGTTACTGGCGAAATGCGCCGGGAATATACGCCGTCAAGGAAGATGACTAATGGGTAATCTAGCCATAATTGGTGGTACAGGTTTAAGTGTTTTAGATGGTTTAAATATTATCCAACAACATAGTGTTTCAACACCATTTGGAGGTCCATCTAGCGATGTTTTAGAAGGTGAATTGCATGGTCAGACGGTGTTTTTTTTACCTCGTCACGGCGCTAAACATACTATTCCACCACATAAAATTAATTACCGAGCCAATATATGGGCTTTGCATCACTTAGGTGTAGATCGCATTATCGCTGTGGCCGCTGTCGGTGGCATACGCCATGATTTAGCGCCTAGTGTTTTATCTGTTCCCGATCAAATTATTGATTATACCTACGGTCGAGAGCAAAGCTTTTATAGTGACGATTTTTCAGTAGATAAGCATATTGATTTTAGTTATCCCTACGATGAAAGTCTCCGTCAAGCACTACTAACGACAGCGCTCAAGAATCAAATTGCGATTGTTGATGGCGGAACCTATGGTGCAACTCAAGGTCCTCGATTAGAAAGTGCTGCTGAAATAAAGCGCATGGCACAAGATGGCTGCGCGATGGTCGGAATGACGGGAATGCCTGAAGCGACATTGGCACGAGAGCTTAATATTGCTTATGCCACTTGTGCCTTAATGGTGAACTGGGCTGCAGGCTTAAGTGATGGTTTGATCACTATGGATCAGATTGATAAAACATTAGCTGGCGGAATGGCTCAGGTTAAATTGATACTCGCAGAGCTTATTCGTTCACACTAGACCTTGCTTAGAACGGTTGAAATTTTACTAACAACCATTAATTAGCTTCCACCGCAGCTGGCGTTTTGATTGGTGTTATTTTTAATAGTGCACCCATTTTTGGGTGATCAAAGAAATCTAATTCATTACTACGAATACGACGGGATTCTACTAAATGAGGGTTACGTGGTGCATTGATATCTATGCCATTAGAGGGGGTATCAGACCAATTATTTACCTGACTAGTGTTTTGTTTTAACCACAAATCGACTGAAGCATGTAAATAGGTGGCTTTATCAAGTCGAATAGTACCTTCAATTAAGCCATCAGTTGAAATGATATTAACGGCTTTAGCACTACCTTTTCTCATAATATACTGCTGCCAAGACTGATGATAATGGACGCGATACTGTGATGAACTGCTTAACCGTGAGGCGATACTGTTCAAGCTATTGTTAGTCGCTGGCTGAATAAGTGGTGATGCCATCCCAGGCGTTAATGATCCCGCTGTTATGCCGTCCGACATTTGTGGCCATTGTTCATCAGTGGTTGTGCTAAGTTGCTCAAATACGACCAATTCAACGTGATACCACTGATCGGCATAAGACTGGAGGCTGGTCAGCAATAAAATAAATGCAGTGATAAAGCGTTTGGCTGAAAGTAGTTTCATGGCTAAAGTACGGTTATTTAGTGTGTTCTTATTGTCAGGCTTTAAGCGGAAAAAGTCCAAGAATTATCATTTTGCGTTATTATCAAGCTTACAACTTTTGTCATCAAAGTTAAGGAGACACAACATGGCAGGTTTTTCAGCATTTGTACTATTTTTTCTAGTTCTCGCCGTTATTATTATACTGATGGGCGTGAAGGCGGTGCGGCAAGGACGCGAATATACCGTTGAACGCTTTGGCCGATATACTCGTACTTTACGACCAGGGTTTAATGTAATTGTCCCCGTTTTAGATAGTATTGGCGCAAAGATTAATATGATGGAGCAAGTACTTGACGTCGAGTCTCAAGAAATTATCACCAAAGATAATGCGATGGTACGCGTTGATGGCGTGGTATTTTTTCAGGTAGTTGATGCGGCAAAAGCTGCGTATGAAGTAAATAATTTGCACAATGCGATTTTGAATTTAACGCAAACTAATATTCGTACAGTCATGGGCTCGATGGATTTGGATGAGCTATTATCAAAACGTGATGAGATTAATGCACGCTTATTAAATGTAGTTGATGATGCAACGACACCTTGGGGCGTTAAAGTAACGCGTATTGAGATTAAAGATATTGCACCACCGGCTGATTTAGTAGAAGCGATGGGGCGGCAAATGAAAGCCGAACGCGTTAAACGCGCTAATATCCTTGAAGCTGAAGGACTTCGTCAATCAGCTATTTTAAAGGCTGAAGGTGAAAAAGCGTCGATAATGTTAGATGCTGAAGGTCGAAAAGAAGCGGCTTTTCGTGATGCTGAAGCTCGAGAACGTTCTGCTGAGGCTGAAGCACGGGCTACTTTTGTGGTATCAGAAGCCATTGCTAAAGGTAATATTCAAGCAATTAATTATTTCGTTGCTCAAAAATATGTTGAAGCCATTAAAGATATGGCCTCTGCGGAGAACAGCAAGGTGGTGTTTATGCCTCTGGAATCAAGTAGTGTGATTGGTTCTTTAGGCGGTATCGCGGAGTTGGCGAAAGAAGCCTTTAAGAAGGAAGGTTAATTATGGAATTATTTGCACCTGATTTTTGGCATTGGTGGATTTTTGCTGTCGCCTTAATCATCATCGAAATATTAGCTCCGGCATTTTTTGCTTTGTGGTTGGGCGTTGCTGCATTTATAACCGGTCTTGCCGTGTACTTTTTGCCAGAAATACAGTGGGAATATCAAGTATTTACCTTTGCCTTATTATCAGTAGTTAGTATAGTTATTTGGAAAATTTATTATAAAAACAATCCACTTAGCTCTGACGAACCATTACTTAATCGTCGAGGTGAACAATATGTGGGTCGAGTTATCACGCTACAGGTGCCTATTGAAGATGGTCAAGGTAAAGTGAAAGTAGATGATTCAACATGGAAAGTTGAAGGTGAAGATTGTCCTGCAGGCACCAAAGTAAAAATTGTCAGTGTCAATAATGTTGTCTTTCAGATTGAGATTGTTAAATAAATATTATGAGCGACTTCTTTAATACGGGCATGAGCCAACAGCAGTTTTTAGATGAATATTGGCAAAAAAAGCCCTTATTGATTAGGCAGGCATTTGTCGACTTTGAATCACCAATTAGTCCCGAAGATTTAGCTGGCTTAGCGTGTGAGCCAGAAATTGAGTCTCGCCTTATTGAAGAAAACGGTCAAGATGGGCCGTGGCAAGTAACAAATGGTCCATTCTCAGAAGATGATTTTGCTCGTTTGCCAGCCACAAACTGGACAATGCTAGTGCAAGATGTAGATAAGCATTTGCCAGAACTGCAATCTATATTAAAACCCTTTCATTTTATTCCTGATTGGCGTCGTGATGATTTAATGATTAGTTATGCGCCTGAACATGGCACTGTTGGCGCACATACTGATGGTTACGATGTGTTTTTATTGCAAGCATTGGGAACGCGTCGTTGGCAAATCAGTGATATGCCTGTAATGGGGGCGACTATAATCGAAGGTCTAGGTGTACAGATCTTAAGTGAATTCACACCTGATCAAACTTGGGATTTACAGCCTGGAGATATGTTATATCTGCCACCACACTTTGCTCATCACGGCGTGGCAATGAATGATTGTATGACATATTCAATTGGTTTTCGTGCGCCATCACAAGTGGATATGCTGGATGCCGTAGTCAACGCCATGCTAGAACAAGGCTTAGGAAAAATACGATATAACGATTCAGATTTGGCGTTAACACCACATAGTGCTGAGATTGATGCTCAGGCTATAGCCAGATTAAAGACCATGTTACATCAAGCTATTGATGATGCTGAGCCTGTGTTGGCAAGTGCACTGGGTAAATTTGTGACCGAGACGAAACCCAGTCTATCGGCGATAGTTGAGGAGTCTTTTACTGATTTATTAACAATTGATGAACTTACTCAGCAGTTTCAGCTGGGTGAGATCTTACAAAGAAATGTCTATTGCCGCTTTGCATGGACGGCTAATGAACAAGGTGGTCAGTTATTTCTAGCAGGTGAAGCTTATCCCGTTAGTGTGAAATCTGTCATGCATTTAGCAAGGTTAACCGAACAAAACGAACTCACGATTACAGATTGGCAACAGTTAAAGCTGGACCCACAAATTGCGAATTTATTATGCCTGCTTATCGCAGAGGGTGGTTGGTTTTGGCTGTAACAGGCTAAAAGGGCATTAATTTTGATACGAATAATATCTCCAATCAACGCGTTAATTATCTAATAATTCAATCCAATGTTTAACGGGTAATTTAGTGCCTTTTGCAAGATGCATCTGGCAGCCAATATTTGATGTAACAATCAAATCTGGTTGTGAGTGGCAGAGTTTATTAAGCTTGTCATTTCTTAGCTGCGTTGCCATTTCTGGCTGAAAAAGCGAATAGGTACCGGCAGAGCCACAACACAAATGCTTGTCAACGATGGGCGTTAGCTCATAACCTATTTGTTCTAGTAGGTCTTCGACCAAGTTTGGTAACTTCTGACCATGTTGTAAGGAACAGGGTGCATGGTAGGAAATTTTTTCTTTTCTTACAGACAACGACGACAAATCCTGTTCGCATAAAAATTCAGCAATGTCCTTGGTTTTAGCTGCCACACCTAGTGCTTTTTGATAATAAGCATCACCTGTTTCAAAGAGTGTTGGGTAGTCTTTCACCATTAGGCCACAACCGCTGGCGGTTGAGATGATGCTCTGAACGCCAGATTCAAGCATGGCTGACCATTGATCAATATTACGTTTAACTTTAATTAAGGCATCATCCTGTGCAGAAAGATGCTGGTCAATTGCCCCACAACATTCTTTTTGAGCAGTCTCAATTATTTCATAACCTAAGGTTGCCAGTACATTAATGGTGGCGTGATTGGTATTGGGAGTGAAAGCCGGTTGAGCACAACCACTTAATAGTAAGACTCTTCCTTTGCTACCATTTTGCTGTTTAGTTGCTGTTTGAATATGCCCCTGCCTCAGTAACGCCGCCGCGATGTTAACTAATGAAGGGGTGGTCAAAAGTTTGCGAACTGTCGCTCGTAATGCTTTCTGCCAAAGAGGACGTTTGCCTTCGATCATCTTGCGACCTATATCCGCCAGCTCGCCATATTTCACACCCGATGGGCAGGTCGTCTCACAGGCACGACAGGTCAAGCATTGGTCTAGATGTTGAATAGTACTGCTAGTGAATACATTATTTTCTAAAACAGACTTTATAAGGTAAATACGACCTCGAGGCGAGTCTAATTCATTACCTGTTAGCTGATAGGTAGGACAGGTGGATAAGCAAAAACCACAATGTACACATGACCTCAGAATGCTTTCTGCTTTTTTGGCTTGCGGAGCTTTAATCCCTGTCACAGATAATTTTGCGTGCATTAAATAAAGACTCCTTTCGGATCGAAGACATTTTTAAGTCCTTGCTCTATGCGTGATTTCACATGTGACTGAGAATGAATATTAGCTGCAATTGTTGTTTTGACAGTGTGTTCGTAAGCTTTGGGTAAGACTCTAAAACTGATTTCACAGACTGCGACTAATCTTCCTTTAGAGCCGACTAATAAACGAGATACATCATAGCCTGCGACATTCTTCATGACCTGACCACCAAAGGTCAGGATCTGGCCTTGCCCACGCCTAGCACTGCATCTCGCAGTTCAGGGCTACCAATGGCAAAGGCGCCGCCGATAGTCGCACTATCATTGTTTTGCACCGTAAACGGTAAGATCTGCCCCTTATGTTCTAGTACGCTTTTTATTTCTGTGACTCGCGTACCTGCTTTCACTGTCATCACTAATTCGTCTGGGTGATAACCAATAAAACCCGCATAAGGCAACATATTTAAGGTATTACTTGCAGTGGATTTAAGCTGACTATTATTGCCGATGATTTGTAGTTGTTCAGCATCCAGAATGCGTTGTTGTATATGTTCTATATTCATCGACTTAAAACCGCTCTAAATCTGGGTGCGGTAATTTGCCATGATGCACATGCATATTACCCAACTCAGCACAGCGATGAAGTGTCGGTACAGCTTTACCAGGATTGAGTAAGGCTTGAGGATCAAACACACTCTTTATTTGATGAAAAATACCAAGTTCAGCGGACGTGAATTGGTGACACATGGCATTGAGTTTCTCAACACCTACACCATGTTCGCCAGTAATGCTGCCACCGACATCCACACAGAGTTTTAGTATTTCGGTGCCAAAGGCTTCGGTTTTTTCTTGTTCATTAGGCACATTGGCATCATAGAGAATCAAGGGGTGCAAATTACCATCACCAGCATGAAATACATTAGCTACACGCAGGCCATAATGCAGTGATAAATGACTTATTTTTTCCAGTACATCCGCTAAATAGCGCCTAGGAATAGTGCCATCCATACAGTAATAATCAGGTGATAACCGGCCGACAGCAGGAAAAGCTGATTTGCGACCTTGCCACAAGGATAAACGCTCTTGCTCGTTATTAGCCACTTTGATGATTGAAGCACCAGATAATAACAATAGCACCTTATCTAATTCTTGTTGCACATCGATGGCATCACCATCTAGCTCACATAATAGTAGTGCTTGAGCATCACGAGGGTAGCCTGCATGTGCAAAATCTTCCGCTGCACCAATGGCAAACTGGTCCATCATTTCTAAACCTGCAGGAATAATCCCTGCTTTAATGATATTTGATATTGCATTGGCACAATCCCTTACATGTTCAAACCCAGCCATAATCAGTCTGACCGCTGCGGGTTTAGGCGTGAGCTTTACCGTTACTTCAATGATAACGCCTAATAAACCTTCGGAACCATTCATTAATGCTAATAGCCCTAGTCCGTCGTCATCACGATGCAAGACGAGTTCTTCACCATCAATCGTGAGCATTTTTATGGCGACCACATTATGTATGGTTAAGCCGTATTTTAGACAATGAACACCACCGGAATTTTCAGCAACATTGCCGCCGATGGTGCATGCAATTTGTGATGAGGGATCAGGCGCATAATACAAGTCATATTCTGCGGCAGCTTCACTGATGGCAATATTACGAACACCTGGCTCGACAATAGCTGTTTGGGCGACGGGATCAATGGATATGATTGTATTGAGTTTGGATAAACCCAATACAATGCTGTTTTCTAAAGGTAAGGCGCCACCGGCTAGCCCTGTTCCTGCACCTCGAGTAACAATTGGGGTATGGTGGAACTTACATAATTCAATAACCCGTTTAATGTGCTCAATATTTTCTGGTAATACTACCGCCAAGGGTTTTTGTCGGTACATACTCAAGGCATCACACTCAAAAGGACGAGTCATTTCATCACCTTGAAGGACTAGGTGTTTTGGGAGTGACTCTGATAATTCTTGAGTAATCAACATAGGTATAATTATAATGACTTCTCTAACTAACGACCATAAGTAGAATTATGCAATCATTTAATCCACCTGTACGTACTCTTATGGGGCCTGGCCCATCCGATGTTCATCCTCGTGTTTTGCAAGCGATGGCCCGCCCAACTATCGGGCATCTTGATCCTTATTTCATTGAGATGATGGATCAAACCAAACAAGCGATTAAATACGCATTTAAAACCGAAAATGAATTGACTATGCCAGTGTCTGCACCGGGTTCTGCGGGAATGGAAACATGTTTTGCCAATTTAGTTGAGCCTGGTGACAAAGTCATCGTCTGTATCAACGGCGTGTTTGGTAACCGTATGAAAGAGAATGTCATTCGGTTTGGTGGTGAAGCGGTTGTTGTTGAAGATAAGTGGGGCGAAGCTGTTACGCTTGATAAAGTTGAGCAAGCACTCAAAGAAAATCCCGATACTAAAATTCTTGCGTTTGTTCATGCCGAAACGTCTACCGGCGCACAATCAGATGCCAAAGCGCTTTGTGCTTTAGCTGATCAATATGGTTGTTTGAATATAGTTGATGCAGTTACCTCATTGGCTGGAACTGAATTACGCGTTGATGACTGGGGTATTGATGCTATTTATTCTGGTACTCAAAAATGTATGTCAGCACCACCCGGACTTTCACCTATTAGTTTTAGTAAGCGTGCCATACAAAAATTATCCAATCGTAAAATACCTGTAACCAGTTGGTTTTTAGATCTTAATCTTGTGATGGGCTATTGGGGAAAAGGTGCAAAACGCGCTTATCATCACACTGCGCCGGTTAATACACTATATGGCCTGCATGAGTCTTTAGTGATGTTGATGGAAGAAGGAATTGAAAACTCGTGGGCACGTCATAAACAACAGCATGAAACACTTAAAACAGGCTTAGAAGCCATGGGTATTAATTTTGTGGTGAAAGAGCAAGACCGTTTGCCACAATTGAATACTGTGTGGATTCCTCAAGGTGCGGATGACGCATTAGTGCGTTCAACATTACTCAATGAGTACAATTTAGAAATCGGTGCAGGTTTAGGAGATTTAGCAGGAAAAGTATGGCGCATTGGATTGATGGGCCATTCGGCAAGAAAGGAAAATGTCTTGCTAGCTACAGCGGCATTGAAAGAAGTTCTGTCAAGATAGGTTGAATAGTTCGTGTTCAAGGGGCATCGGTCCCCTTGAACTACTTAAAAAAAATAGATATAAACCATATGATTGGACGAGTTCGATGTGTTTGTTATGTCACTTAGATTCAAATCGGTTAAGTGCAACATTTTTCACTGAAGCTACAGGATCAAATATTCGACCATTGATGGCAATATATACGCCGGGCGGTAGAGTCTGAGCCCCAACCAAAGCACAACCAACGTTAAAAACAGCATCACTATCCCTATACTGAGCAGGGTACATTGAACCGGTTAACACGATCGTTTTATCGGGGATATTCTGCAGAAACTCTGCTGTTGCAATCATCGTATCTGTTCCGTGAGTAACGATTATATTGTGACTTTGTTCTGATAAGATGGCATCTCTAATTATTGCCCGATCAGCATTATCTATATCCAGACTGTCTTTCTTCATTAGTGAGCTTACTTTGAAATCAACAACGACATTGGCTCTTTCCAATATACCAGCAATTTGCGGCTCACCAACTTGATAGGTATCTTTTTGATCGAAGTAGGTCTTATCGATCGTCCCACCCGTTGTAAATATTTTTATGATCATATGTGTTCCTTAATCTATATAACGCTTGGCTTGTTGTTATCCGATACAAGTAATCTACTTCAACATACCTCGAATATTTGATAAATGTGCTTTACCACGTTCTTTGCGTTCTTCTGGATCGACCTTTGATTTTTCACTCATCCACACTAAATCTTCAGGTGGTAATTCGCGTAAAAACCGACTTTCCTCGCATTCCATTTTTTCACCATAACGTTTACGTGAGTTAGCTAAGGTAAATACCAAACTGCGTTGAGCACGGGTGATCCCTACATAGGCAAGGCGACGCTCTTCCTCAATGCCATCTTCTTCAATACTGGTTCGATGAGGTAAAATTTCTTCTTCCATGCCGATAATGAAGACATGGGGAAACTCTAATCCTTTAGCGGCATGTAAGGTCATTAAATGTACTGCATCCGCTTGATTTTCATCTTCTTGCCGTTCAAGAATATCCATTAAGGTCAAACGAGATGCAATATCACCGATACTTTGTTCGACCGTATCGTTATCAATGATACGAGCAATCCATGTTAATAACTCTTCGATATTATCCATACGACGAGTAGCCTGGTTTGGATCACCAGTGACTTCTTCTAACCAAGCTCGATAATCAATCTCTTCAATCATATCGCGAATAGCTTCCATTAGATTGCCGCGTTTAGCACGATCAGAAATATCGATTAACCATTTAGTAAAATGTTCGAGTTTGAACATCGCTTTCTCGGATAACTGTTCAGCCAATCCCATTTCAAAACAAGCACCAAACATGCTGGTTTTACGTTTAGCCGCGTAATTACCAACGGCTTGTAATGTGCTGGCACCTATACCGCGTCGCGGTGTGTTTATGACGCGTAAAAATGCATTATCATCATCTTGGTTTGCCAGTAGACGCAGGTAAGCCATGATATCTTTGATTTCGACGCGTGAGAAAAATGACGTGCCGCCAGACAGGAAGTAGGGCACATTATGTTCACGTAATACACGTTCAATTGGACGTGACTGATGATTGCTGCGATATAAAATAGCGTAGTCGCTAAAATCGGCCTGGTTTTTAAGCTTGTGATAAAGCAATTCAGAGACGACTTTTTCAGATTCATGATCGTCATCACGACAACCAATGACACGAATAGGATCTCCTTCGCCCATCGCACTCCATAATTTTTTATCGAAAATATGGGGATTGTTACTGATTAAGGTATTTGCAGCTCGTAAAATTCGGCCCATAGAACGATAATTTTGTTCTAGTTTGATAAGCTTGAGGCGAGGGAAATCTGCTTGTAATTGTACGAGATTTTCTGGTCTAGCTCCACGCCATGAATACACGGACTGGTCGTCATCACCAACCACCGTTAAGGCTTCACGTACACCGACTAATTGTTTAACTAATTCATATTGGCAGCCATTAGTGTCTTGATATTCATCGACAAGGAGGTAGTGTATGCGTGCTTGCCATTTTTTTAAGACTTCATGGTGTTCGCGAAACAATAAAACCGGCTTTAAGATTAAGTCATCAAAATCGACAGCGTTATATGCTTGCAATGCATCTACATAACGTTGATACACTTTAGCTGCGGATACTTGTTGTTCATCTTCGGCAATGCTGTTTGCTTGTGCAGGTAGAATAAGTTGGTTTTTCCACTCTGATATTTGCCACTGACACTTTTCAGCATGTTCACTATCAGCAGCAAAATCTCGGCCCATTAAATCACGTAATACTGCCAAACTATCTTGGGCGTCAAAGATCGAAAAACCTGGGCGATAGCCAAGTGATGCATGTTCTTTACGCAGGATGTTTAAGCCTAAAGTATGAAAAGTTGAGACCATTAAACCGCGAGCAGAGGCATTGCGAGATGCCATCATTTCAGCGACGCGGCTTTTCATTTCACGTGCTGCTTTATTAGTGAAAGTTACGGCAGCTATATTGCGAGCATTGATGCCGCATTGTTCGATTAAATAGGCTATTTTTCGGGTGATAACACGTGTTTTACCACTGCCAGCACCAGCTAATACGAGTAAAGGTCCATCTACATGACGCGCAGCTTCCCGTTGCGGTGGATTCAGATCATGCATTAAATTTAAGTATTCCTTGTATCGAGGCGTCGATAGCCTATTGCTTCACTGAGATGTGCTGTTTGAATTTGATCTGAATTAGCCAAATCAGCAATTGTTCGTGCGACTTTTAATATACGATGGTAAGCGCGGGCCGATAAACCAAAACGGCTAATGGCATGTTCCAATAGCAGATAATTACTTTCGCTTAAGCTGCAATACGCGTCTAATTCTTTATTATCTAACATGGCGTTTGTTTTACCTGCACGATCCATTTGTCTTTTCCGTGCTTGTATTACACGCTTGCAAACGGTCGCACTATCTTCTTCTTTATCTTTTTCTTGCGTAGGACGTAACATTGATTTGGCAACGGGTGGTACTTCGACCAACATATCAATGCGATCCATTAATGGGCCAGATACTTTAGCACGGTAGCGTCGTACTTGATCTTCAGTACAATGACAGCGAGCTTCACCTAAATAGCCACAAGGGCATGGATTCATTGCGGCTATGAGTTGAAAACGAGCTGGAAATTCAGCTTGATTGGCTGCTCTCGAAATCGTTATTTTACCAGACTCAATGGGCTCACGAAGTACTTCTAACACTTTACGATCAAACTCTGGTAACTCATCTAAAAATAAAACACCATTATGTGCCAAGGATATCTCACCTGGACGAGGTTGACTGCCGCCACCTACCATCGCTACAGCTGATGCCGTGTGATGAGGAGAGCGAAAAGGACGTTGCCGCCATTGTTCCACTTTAAAACCTTGAGACGAAATAGAATGTACAGTGGCGGTTTCTACTGCCTCTTGTTCGGTCATTTCTGCCAATATACTGGGCAAACGACTGGCTAACATGGTTTTCCCCGTTCCTGGTGGGCCACTAAAAATAACACTATGTGAGCCTGCTGCAGCAATTTCTAATGCCCGCCGAGCATGAGATTGACCGCGAACATCGGCTAAATCAGGATAAATGACCTCAGAATTTTCTTGTTTGTTTACCGACAGAGGCAAATGTTGTTGCCCAAATAAATGTGCACAGACTTCTAATAAATGACTTGCCCCATAGCTAGTAGCACCATTAATTAATGCTGCTTCATCGACATTCACTAAGGGTAAGATAAGTTCATTGTTAGCCTGTGTTGCAGCAAGTATTGACGGTAATACACCACGTACCGCTCGCAATTCACCTGTTAAACCCAGCTCACCAATAAATTCCTTATTGACTAAACTGCTTAGGGGTAACTGATTAGATGCGGCTAAAATACCTAAGGCAATCGGTAAATCAAAACGACCGCCTTCCTTAGGTAAATCTGCTGGCGCTAAGTTAATTGTGATCCGTTGTTGCGGAAAATTAAACTGCGAATTTAATAGAGCTGAACGCACTCTATCTTTACTTTCTTTAACCGCTGTTTCAAGCATTCCGACAATCGAGAGGCTAGGCAGACCATTTGAAATATGAACTTCAATAGTAACTACCGGTGCATCAATTCCTGTAATAGCTCGGCTATAAACTGTAGCAATACTCATTGGATATCCATTTCCAAATAAATCCTTTTATAAGTCCCTCTGCGTATCAAAGTGTAAACACGTTTTTCCTCTGTCTAACGTAATTTAATCCAAATAAGTACAGCAATAATCTACTAATTCAGAAATTTTCAAATCAAACGATGAGTTGGCAGGCACATTAAATGATTCGCCACCTTTAATGCTTAACCATTCGGTTGTGCCGTCTAAACGATATGTTAGTGCGCCAGCTAATATTTCCATCAACTCTGCTTTAGCTGTACCAAAGGTATAGTCACCGGTCATCATAATGCCGAGAGTTTTAGTTGAGCCATCAGCAAAAGTAACGGCGCGGCTAGTGACATTGCCATTGAAGTAAACATTGGCTTCACGAGTGATAGTGACATTGGTAAATTCAGACATAGGATTCTCTTAATTTTTAGGTGTGGATTCTAATTCAGCGACACGCTGCGCTAAGGTTTCTAATTTTTCACGAGTACGATGTAGTACTTGTGTTTGAATATCAAATTCTTCACGTGTAACTAAATCTAATTTGGCAAATGTTGCACTTAGTGCTGAACGAATATTTTTCTCAGCATCGGCCTGAATGGCTGTAATGCCTGATGGCAACGCATTGGTGAATGATTGCACGATTTCTTCAATTTTTTTTGCATCTAACATGGTCATCTCCACTTTACTTAGTGCTGCATATTCTACGGCAAAGCGGGTGAGACTCAAATGAAATGATTATTTTTCAATCGTTATTTGTCTTTTTTGTTGGCGGCGAAACTCATCACATAGATGCGCTACTAGGCAGGTTCCACAATGAGGTTTTCTTGCTGTGCAGACGTATCGTCCATGTAATATCAGCCAATGATGAGCATCTTGTTTAAATTCATCAGGTATAACTTTCATTAAGCGATCTTCAACTGCTCTGACTGTTTTTCCCTTGGCTAAGCCTGTACGGTTACCCAATCTAAATAAATGAGTATCAACAGCGATGACTGGATGTTTGAAAGCGGTATTGAGGATAACGTTAGCTGTTTTACGACCGACGCCGGGCAGAGCCTCTAGCGCATCACGATCATCAGGCACTTCACCATTATGTAGTGCGAGTAATTGCCGACAGGTCTTTATGACGTTTTCAGCCTTACTGTTAAATAGACCGATGGTTTTAATGTAAGGTTTTAAGCCTTCAACACCCAAATCTAATATAGCTTGTGGCGTGTTAGCAATGGGGTAAAGTTTAGCTGTTGCCTTATTAACGCCGACATCCGTCGCCTGCGCCGATAAAATAACGGCGATTAATAACTCAAAGGTACTGGTGGAATTAAGTTCAGTTGTAGGCGCAGGATTATGCGCCTTAAGTATGCTGAAAAATTCATGCCTTTGTGTTTGATTCATGCGTTAGCAGGCACAGCTTCCGTTACGGTAACTTTGGCTTGTTTAGCTTTGACACGTGCATCAATTACATTCTTTAAGGCAACAATTAATCCTAGACCAATAAAAGCACCAGGTGGTAATAAAACCATCAGGAAACCACGATAATCTTCAAACAACACAATTGTAAGATTACGTGCGCCTTCACCAAACATTAAGTGTGCTTCACTTAAAATCGTACCTTGACCAATAAGTTCGCGCATAGCACCAAGCAAAACAAGGACAGCTGTGAACCCTATGCCCATCATTAAACCATCAACTATCGCTGGGCCGACAGGATTTCTGGCAGCAAACGCTTCTGCGCGACCGGTGATTGCACAGTTGGTTACAATTAAAGGGATAAAAATACCAAGAATTAAATAAAGCTCATGAAACCACGCATTCATCGATAATTCGATCGCCGTTACGATTGAGGCAATAATCATTACAAATACAGGTAATCGCGCTTCATCAGGGATTTGTTTGCGTAACAATGATACTAGGCCGTTAGAAGCAACCAAAGTTAACATGGTCGCTAAGCCTAGACCTAAACCATTAATGGTCGTGTTACTTACTGCAAGTAATGGACATAAGCCCAGTAACTGGACTAATGCGGGATTATTTTTCCACAAACCATCACGAATAATGGGGCCGTAGACTTCGTTCATTATTTAGCCTCCTTAAATAAATCATCACGATTTTGTTCAAAATATTGTAATGATTTTTTTACTGCGGTCACAACTGCACGAGGGGTGATGGTTGCCCCTGTAAACTGATCAAATTCACCGCCGTCTTTTTTCACTGCCCATTGAGATTCAATAGGGTTAGTTAAAGATAGTCCTTTGAATTTTAAGATCCAGTCCGTTTTTTTCTCGTTAATTTTATCACCTAACCCGGGTGTTTCTTTATGATTGATTACGCGAACGCCCGCTAAAGTACCATCGTAATAAACACCAACAAGCAGCTTGATTGTACCGCTGTAACCATTAGGTGCAATGCTAGTGAATACGACAGCAACAGGTGTACCATCGTTGCGTGCACGATAAACAGTGGTATTTGCTTTAGTTGCTAACTGCTCAGTTTCTGGCAGGGTGATAATGTCGGTTAATATTTCATTATTATATTCGTGACTATCCACCAAAGCATTAATGGCTGATAGTAATGATTGTCGTTCATTATCAATAATTTTATCGTGTGTATAAGCTTCTGTAATAGCGACTAAGCTTGTTGCACCCACGGCAAATGCGGCTAACATGATGCCAACACTCAATATTTGCTTCTGAATGAGATTCATTATTTCACCGCCCCATACACTTTCGGCTGGGTGTAATAATCAATTAACGGTACAAGCATATTCATGATTAATACTGCAAAAGCAACACCATCGGGATATCCACCCCATACACGAATAATATATGTTAATAATCCGACACCAGCGCCAAAGACAATTTTACCTTTAACGGTTGTTGAAGCTGTGACCGGATCCGTGGCAATAAAGAATGCACCTAACATGGTGCCGCCACTTACTAAATGAAAGAGTGGTGATGCCGTCATTTCAGGTGTTATAGACCAAGTCACAAAACTAATAACGCTTAGACCTAGTAACATTGCAACAGGAATATGCCAACTAATAACGCGACGGTAGATAAGAAATGCGCCACCAACGGCTAGCCAAATATTAATCCACTCCCAGCCTTTACCACTCCATAGACCAAACACGGGTTGCTCAAAAATATGTGCAGGTATTTGATGCAAACCGATTTGAGTTTTCATAGCATCGAGAGGTGTCGCACCAGATACAGTATCAATGCTACTCGCCAGTTGGCCATTAAAAATGAATTGCAAAGCAGAACTTGTATCGAGAGGATGTTCACTTAAGCTTGCTACGGGCAACCATGTTGTCATTTCTAATGGAAAAGAGACGAGCAACAATACATAAGCCACCATTGCAGGATTGAAGGGGTTGTAGCCTAGGCCACCATAAATATGTTTAGCAAAAATTATGGCAAATAAAATACCGGTTACGGTTAACCACCATGGGGCCAAAGGCGGTATCGCTATAGCAAGGAGTACCGCTGTAACGACAGCACTGCCATCGGTTAAAAATGGTTTCAGTGGTCGATTACGCAGTTTTAACATTAAGGCTTCAGCCAATAATGCAACAATAATGGCCAAGGTCATTGTGATTAATACACTTGGACCAAAAAAATACACAATGGCGATGACTGCAGGAATAAGCGCGGCTAATAATTGCAACATCTGCAAGGTTACACGGTTGGTCCCTGATAAAAAGGGTGATGACAGCCGACTTAATGGCATTACTGTGTCTCCTGACTATCAGTAGTGGGGGGCTCAGCTGGTAACTCAGCAGCTTTTTTTGCTTTTGCTGCTTGGGTTGCTGCTAAAGCTGCTTTTCGTTGCTGTTGGCGAAGCTCTTTTTCTTGCTGCTCTAGTTCGAGACGGGCAAGCCTATTTTCATGGCGAACACGTGCGATATCAGATTTCTCATGCTCTTGTTGTTGATTCATTATTTCTGTTTTAGCAAAACGGAAATAATGTACCAGCGGGATCTCGCTGGGGCATACATAACTACAGCAACCACACTCAATGCAATCAAAGAGATTGTATTCATTGGTCTTTTCGAGATCTTTGGCGCGAGAATACCAGTAGAGCTGCTGAGGTAGCAGGCTCACAGGACAGGCGGTTGCGCATTCACCACAACGAATACAAGGCAATGGTGTAGATGATTTTGCACCATCATCAACGCCAACAAGTATGCAGTTGGCTGTTTTGGTGACAGGTAAGTGATCACCGGATAAATTATAGCCCATCATCGGACCACCTAAAATGAACGGTTCATCAGCTTGACGTTGAGTGCCGCAAAACGCCAATAACTCGTGCATTGGTGTGCCAAATAAGGTTTCGAAATTACCTGCGTGTTTAACTTCTCTGCCTGTGACGGTAACAATGCGAGAAATCAGTGGTTCACCATGTTTTATCGCGCGACCGATAGCGTAAGTTGTGCCAACATTATGACTAACAATACCAATATCAATCGGTAGGCCGCGTGTCGGGACTTGTTTACCGGTGACGACTTGTATCAGTTGTTTTTCACTGCCTGTCGGGTAACGAGTTGGAATGACCACCACTTTTGTATCTTGAAGATGTGGCCGTGCTCCCAAGGCGAGTTCTACCGCTGAAATGGCTTCAGGTTTATTATCTTCAATAGCAATCACACAATCTTTTACGTGTAACGCAAAACGCATGATTTCAACGCCATCAAGAATGCCTTCAGCACGCTCACGCATGATCATGTCATCACAGGTGATGTAAGGCTCACACTCCACGCCATTAATGATTAATGTTTCAACGGTATGGTGAACGCCAGGATTTAGTTTGATAAAACTTGGAAAGCCAGCGCCACCTAAGCCCACAATACCGGCTTCACGAATGTGCTGGCGGATTTCGTGTGCAGACAGCTCAGTAAAATCATTTATTGGCTGACGATCAATCCACTTGTCTTCACCATCGGTTTCAATGCTAATACAAAGTGCAGATAAACCTGATGGGTGAGGGATGGGTTGCTCATCAATCGCAATGACGGTTCCAGATGTAGGGGCGTGTAAAGGTACGGATACATGACCTTCAGCTTTGGCGATTTTTTGGCCTTTTAGTACCTTGTCGCCCACAGCAACGATAGGAGTTGATGCCTCACCAATATGCTGCTGTAATGGCAATATGAGCTTTTTACTCAATGTCATTTTACGTATAGCCACTTGAGTAGAGCGTTTTTTCTGACCATTTAGGATTAAACCGCCTGGAAATGAGCCGAGTTTTTGTGTCATGGCTGATCGCCTAGTTTTAAATCGATATGTGCAGGGTCGGGCCAACGCCAAGTATTTGGGTTAGGTTTAGTTTCAACCATATCTATGCAATCTACAGGACAAGGTGGCAGGCATAGTTCACAACCAGTACATTCACTGGCGATGATCGTATGCATGTGCTTAGCCGCACCAAGAATGGCATCAACAGGGCAAGCTTGAATACATAAAGTACAGCCGATACAGCGATCTTCATCGATAACGGCAAGCATTTTAGGTTTTTCAACACCACATTCTTCATCAAGTGGTTTGAATTCAACTTCTAATAAATCGGCTAAAGCGTGAATAGTTGTTTCGCCACCAGGCGGGCAGCGGTTAATGTCCGCTTCACCAGCAGCAATTGCTTCAGCATAAGGTCGGCAACCGGCAAAGCTACATTGTCCGCATTGCGTTTGTGGCAATATTTTGTCAATTTGATCGGCGATAGGATCGCCTTCAACTTTAAAGCGAATTGCGGCGAAGCCTAATACGAGCCCAAGAATTAACGCTAACAGCGTTATAGCAAGAATTGCAGTCAACATTAAACGTGAACCAGACCAGCAAAGCCCATAAATGCCATTGACATCAAACCTGCTGTGATAAGACCTATGGCTGCACCTTGAAAGGCAACAGGCACATCAGCTACAGCAATTCGTTCGCGCATAGCAGCAAAGATGATTAGTACCATTGAGAAACCAATCGCGGCACCAAAGCCATATAGAGCTGACTCTAAAAAGCCATGACCTTGTTGAACATTCAGCAGTGCAACACCTAATACAGCACAGTTAGTGGTGATAAGCGGTAAAAATATGCCTAATACTTGATAAAGTATCGGACTGGTTTTATGCACTACGAGTTCGGTAAATTGCACGACAACGGCGATAACAAAGATAAAGCTAATCGTACGTAGAAATTCAATTCCTAGGGGCGCGAGTATGTATTCATTGATCAAATAACTGCTGATCGATGAAAGTGTTAACACAAAAGTGGTCGCTAATCCCATGCCTATAGCTGTTTCTAATTTACGAGAAACACCCATGAATGGACATAGTCCTAGAAATTTAACTAGAACAATGTTGTTGACCAGAATGGTGCTAATTAATATGAGCGCATAATCTGTCATGCAATAACCTACTGATTTAATCGGGATTTGTTCATTTTTACTATGATGCTAAAAATGACGGCAAATTTTCATCTGTCATTATAGCTGATAAAGAGTGATTTTCGTAGCGTTAATATCGATATTAATGCTTTCTTATGAAGGGCTTAGCAGGTTTTAGTATAAGGATATATTAAAACCTGAATTAGCTATTTTAGACGTCGAGCTCGAACAGCGGCAGCTAACTCACGTAATAGTACGTCACTATTGTCCCAAGCCATACATGCATCAGTAATACTTTGTCCGTAGACCAGTGCTTTGCCATCTTCTACATTTTGACGGCCGGCTACTAAGTTACTTTCAAGCATCAATCCCATTATGCGATTTTCACCATGAGCAATTTGATTAACCACATCACGACAGACTACTTCTTGTTGAATGTGACTCTTGCCACTGTTTGCATGGCTACAATCAACCATAAAGTGTGGTTTCAATCCCGTACGACCGATAATTTCTGCTGTTTCGTTAATACTGGCGGAATCATAATTCGGTGTTTTGCCACCGCGTAAAATAACATGGCAATCTGGATTACCAGTGGTGGAGAATATAGCTGAATGCCCAGCCTTAGTCAGAGACATGAAGTGATGTGGCTTTGAAGCTGATAAACAAGCATCAACCGCAATTTGTAACCCACCATCAGTAGCATTTTTAAAACCGACAGGACATGATAGGCCTGAGGCTAATTCACGGTGAGCTTGACTTTCTGTCGTGCGAGCACCAATGGCGCCCCAAGAAATTAAATCAGCAATATATTGGGGACTAATTAGATCTAGGTATTCGCTACCAGCAGGTACGCCCATTTCTGCAAGATCGAGTAATAATTTTCGTGCTAAATGTAAACCATCATTAATCTTGAAGCTGCCATCTAGGTAGGGATCGTTGATTAGACCTTTCCACCCAACGACAGAACGGGGTTTTTCAAAATAGACCCGCATAATGATTTGTAGCTCACCTTTTAATTCACTAATAAGTGGCTTTAAGCGGCTTGCATATTCACGTGCAGCATCAGGATCATGAATTGAGCATGGACCGATAATTACTACAAGACGATCATCTTTACCATGAAGAATCTTTTGCATGGCTGAACGAGCGTTAAACACAGTTTCAGAGGCAAGATCAGTAATAGGTAATTCTTGGTGTAGTGTTATTGGCGGCAAAACTTCCTGCATACCCGTAATACGCAAATCATCAGTGTTGTATAGCATGAAACATTATGCCCAGAAATATTACAATCCAACATTATACTAGTTGAACGTGATTTCTACTATGTTTGATGGGGCAAACCTGCATAGATAAAGTTAAGAACTCATTTTGACGATTTCTTTGGATGAAATTCAGATTTATATCTAAGTATTAATTTGGTATAGGAATATACTATCGTGATGAATTAAGGAGTCTGTAATGGGCATTGTAGAATCAATTAAGAAAAACCATGATAAATACCAAGTAACACGTGGCGAATTAATCAATAAATTTGAGTCACAAATCCGTCACTGGCCAAATAATTTTAATAAAAAATTTATCAGCACATTAAATGTCCCTGAATTTTTAGAGTCTTATTTACATTTCTTTGATCACGAGTACGATCAAAAAGTATTATTAAAACAGTGCGAACCATTAAGACTGGTTTATAACCGCTTAAATGCGGAACTTGGTGAAGAATCTTATGTTGGTGAGTGGTTTACTCTTGAGCAACAATGTATTGAACAGTTTGCAAATGTTACTGGTGATCAGCAATGGATTCATACTGATCCGGTCCGTGCGAGTAAGGAATCTCCATTTAAAACAACAATTGCTCAGGGATTTTTAACCTTGGCATTAATTCCCTTCCTGACAGATAGTGTTGATCCTGATAAGAGTGTTTACCCTGAAGCTCGAATGGTTGTGAATTGTGGGCTTAACCATGTTCATTTTCCATTCCCAGTTAAAGTAGGTAAGCGTATTCGGGCTCGAAGCCGTGTGATCAAGCTAGTGCCAATGAAACGGGGACTGGAAGTTGTACGTGAAGTGAGAATTGAAATTGATAACAGCACAAGACTAGCATGTGTTGCAGAAACCGTTATCAGACTCTATTTTTAGGAAAGTACATTGTTACTTCAACCCCTTAAGTTTAATTAAGAGGTTGAAGTTTTAACGATGTTTTAGATGAATTTGTCAGCATTGAGCCATAAGTGAACGGCAATACTAGCTGCATAACCTAAGGCAATTGCCCAAATCCATTTCAGGTGAGCGACAAAAGTATAAATACCGCGAGCTTGCCCCATTACTGCAACCCCAGCTGCAGACCCAATGGACAATAATGAGCCGCCCACCCCCGCTGTTAAAGTGACGAGTAACCACTGTCCACTACTCATGTCAGGCATCATTGATAAAACGGCAAACATCACCGGAATGTTATCGACGATAGCTGAGATTATGCCGACTAAGATATTGGCTGTAGTCGGACCTAAATCACCATATAAAAATTCAGAGCCAAGCGCTAAATAACCGATAGTACCTAAACCACCTACACTTAGAATAATACCGTAGAAAAACATTAATGTATCCCACTCGGCACGTTCTAATTGTTGGAAAATGTTAAAAGGTTCGTTAGTGGGGGCAGCGCTTTCGAGTGCCAGTGAAGTGTCGCCCTGTTGAGTAAGTGTTGAGTAGATTTTTTTATCACGCATTTTAAGGCTGTAGCCGTACAACTTAAGAAAACCCAAACCCGTCATCATTCCAATAACCGGTGGTAAATGTAAAAAGTTATGGGCGCATACTGCCATAGTAATCGTTAGCAAAAATAGCCCAACAACAACTAAAGCACCATCTTTCATTTTGGCCGTATCATTTTGTGCCGATGGCCGTTCATTAGCTACTGCAAATGACATGATCACTGCAGGAACAATCCAGTTGATTACTGAAGGTAAGAATAATGCGAAAAATTCAGTGAACTCAAGCACACCTTTTTGCCATACCATTAATGTTGTAATGTCACCGAATGGGCTAAACGCACCACCTGCATTAGCAGCTACGACAATATTAATACAGGCTAGGGCAACAAACTTGTGGTTAGATCCGCCTACTGCCATGGCGACCGTTGCCATCAGTAATGCAGTAGTTAAGTTGTCAGCAATAGGTGAAATGAAGAAAGCTAAAAGACCTGTTAGCCAAAAAATGGTCCGAAGTGAGAAACCTTGATTAACTAACCAGCTGCGCAGCGCATCAAATACTCCGCGCTCACCCATGGTGTTGATATAGGTCATGGCTGCTAATAAAAATAATAATAACTCTGCATACTCAAGCAGATTGTGGCGAATCATTACTTCAGCCGTATGATGGAATGCGGTGTCAGCTTGTTGTGCATAAACAACGGCAATCATTGCCCAAATAATGCCGGCAGCGATCATGACTGGTTTAGATTTTCGCATGTGGATTTTTTCTTCGGCAATAACCAAAGCGTAGGCTAATACGAAGATGACTAAGGAAGCATAACCAATCCAGTGATTAGTTAGATCTAATATAGGCACGTCACCAGAAGCAAATGAAATTTGTGGGAATGCGAATAATAACAAACTGAAAATCAGTGTCGTTATTGTTAGATGGTTGGGTTGCAGCTGCTTCAGCATGGAAAGGCCTTATTATTAAGGTAGTACTTAAAAACGTTAATGATACCGTGGTGATTAAGACTGTGGAAGCTAAGTCTTAATATTTATTTAAATGAAGGGAACTTTTATGTGAACTTACTTGATGCTTTAATTTAGATAGTCTCAGCTTGGTTCGTTTTGTCTATGAGCTAACAGACTACGTCGATTTTGAGGGACATCCGGATTTCATTTGTGAGCCATTCCCACAGTAGTGGGAATGGCATCAACAATGAAAAACAACAATATCTAGTACTACCGCTTATTTGTTTATAGTTTTAACTTTAGTGAAAACTATTAAGGAAGGCGAAATCAATATTGCCGTTAGTTATAATCTACCACTGAGACTCGCCTGTTTCTGGATCATACATTTCGTGAGCAATTTTATGACGGTTAGCGGTTAATTCTTCAATCGTTGGTGAGTTGCTCATCGCACGAGAAATAGCCAGTTTCATTGCTTCGTAGTTAGTACGATATAAGTCTTTACGATCAACATCTGGATTTTTTGCACAATCAGGTGCAATCCAAATCATAGCTACAATGCATAAGTCATTGGCTTGATCAGCAGGAATAACACCCTCGATTACGCTATCTAATACTGCATCTGCGATGGCTGATTGCACTGGGCCACCAAATAATTCAACATAAGCGCTTGATTTGATCGTTACTTTTGGCACCATAATCGTTGCTGGTTTAACTTGTTGGTTTGTTGCGCGAATGGCGAACATCCGAGTATGACCTTCAGTTTGACCCATTAAGTTAGCAAAAGCGTGACCCGCTGGACCTCTGACGCTGCCGATAAGAATCTCAGGCATTGCATCTGTACCTTGATCATCACTAGCAAATACGGTGGCTTCACCGGTTCTGAACCAAATTTCATCTGACATAAATAACTCCAAATTTAAAGAAAAAACAATCCATCATTTATGATGGGAAAATAAAAAGATGTAAAGTATATCTTGTTCTATAAAGGTATAAGCTGATATTAAACACTGGGCAACTTTTTATAGTGTGTTGCAACTTTGTATTATGCCATTGGCAAAGCCTTTCTTAAACCAAAATATACGTTGTTGTGATGTTCCGTGAGTAAATGATTCAGGCAGAGCATAACCTCGCGCTTGTTTTTGTAAACGGTCATCGCCAATAGCGCTGGCAGCGGTGAGTGCTTCCTCAATATCACCTTGTTCAAGCACATGTTTAGCTTTTTCTGTGTGGTTAGCCCATACGCCAGACAAACAATCTGCTTGAAGTTCTAATTTGACAGACAGGGCATTGGCCTTCGTTTTACTCATAGATTGTTGTGCTTGATGGACTTTCCCTGAAATACCAAGCAGGTTTTGTACATGATGACCGACTTCATGTGCAATCACATAGGCTTGAGCAAAGTCACCGGGCGCATCATGGTGGGTTTTGAGTTGTTGATAAAACCCTAAATCGATATAGATTTTTTTATCGCGAGGACAATAAAACGGACCCATTGCTGACTCGGCATGACCACAGGCTGAACGAACTGCATCGGTAAATAATACCAACTTAGGCTCTTCATAATGCTTACCCATTTGTTCAAATAATTGGTGCCATGTATCTTCAGTGTCAGCTAATACTACAGCGGTAAACTGTGCAAGCTGTTGTTGTTCAGCGCTGGTTTTGTAATTAGGATTAACTTGACTAGTTGTTTGAGTCAGAGATGCACCGTCAATTAACGATATGATTATTTTAGGATCAACACCAAAATACATCGCGACTAATGCGACAACGATAATACCTATGCCACTTTTTTTACCACCGCTTCTTCTCACAGAGTTTGAGCGTCTATCTTCAATATTGTTGCTTACTCTTCTATTACGCCATTTCATAATCTATATCTTGGTTCTCGTAGGGTGAAGAAAGTATTGCATAGTCTATATTTTACTGTCACGTTTAAGAAAAATGACGGAAGTCAAATGAAGTACTGGAAATTTTTTGATAGCACCATCTCTATATATCGTGTTGTTTATAGTGATATATTCAGATATGACATCGAGTAGATAGTCGTTGAGTTGTCAGATGTTTTTATCGACCATTGATTTGCGAAAAACAATCATAGATGAACGAGAAAATCCATGTTTTTGATAAAAGCTATGAGCGGCTTCATTATCATGATCTGTGAGTAGCGTTATTCTTTTACAGCCTTGCTGCTCGGCATACCCTAATGCAAATTCAATTAATTTCGAACCGATACCTAAACCACGAGCAGATTTTGTAATGACCATATCTTCGAGCATACCCACTCGCTCCCCCAGTGCCGTTGAGACGGTATAAAGCATATTAACCATGCCTATTATTTCGTCATTATCACGAGCAACAATAATTTTACCGATATTTGGATTATTGATAATTAATTTTAGGCCACGAAGTTGTGCTTCAAGATTTGGTTTGAACTCTAGCTCTTGTTCAAAAAGTAAATCTAGTAATTTACATAACTCTGGCACATCGGTAAGTGATGCAACCTCAAAATTCATAATACCCTCAATTTTATACCATGCTGTTTATGGCTGATTATAACCAAGAGATGGATCTAAATTATAAAGTTAATGTGATTAGTTTGAACAGTTGTTGAAGCTAAATATGTTAATTAGCTCACGTGATATAAATAAAGGACTATAGTACAGTGATGTAGTATTTTCCTGACAAAATAGAATAACCTTGAAGGAGAGCAAAGTGGCAACAAGTAAAAGTAATACTAGAGAAGAGGAATTGGCTGCAAGTAAAGAAGCAGTGTTAAGTGCTTACGATAAATTATTGGAAGCTAAAGAGCACTTTAAATTGGCAGCAGAAGCGGCAGGTGTCGATATAAAAGATGAAGCAACAGAACAATTACTTAAAAGTCGAGCCAAAACAGAAGAGCTAGGTGAGCAAGCATCGACTTATATTCGTGAAAAGCCGCTAGCTACTATAGGAATAGCCTTTCTGACGGGCTATGTCCTCTCACAATTATTTTCGCGTAAATGAACGATAGTTCGAATACAGAAAGCCCAGAAAATAAGGCAGATAAAAGCGAGCAGATTGATCAGTTACAACTTTGGTCTAGCTGGCTAGAGCAAGCAGGGGTCCTTAGCGCAGATATCTTTCAGTTATTACAACTTGAAGTAAGGCTTGCGATTTCTGACAGCAAGCGTTTATTAGTACTAGTGGTGCTGTTTATTCCTATGCTCATGCTGACATGGATAGGTTTTAGTGTGTTTCTCGCATGGCAAGTTCACCTATTAAACATGTCTGTAACACAGGGTTTACTTGCGTTTTTTCTTATTCAGCTTTTGGGTTTAGTGAGTATTATTTTAGGCTTGAATTATTATAGAAAAAGTTTATCGTTGCCGCTCACTAGGAAAAATATTCGCCGGCTTATACGGAGAGAGAACAGTGACACGTAAATCCTTATGTCGTGAAATCGAAATTGTAAACCAACGTTTAAATTTGACTCAGACGAATTTTCAACTTGTTAATGAGCAATCAAAAATGGCCCTTCAGCAACTTAATCCTTATTTGATGATCGGTGCTGGTTTTTTAGCCGGAGTGATGACTAATGTCGTGGGCTGGCGCAATATTTATTCATTTGTGGGTATGGGTTTTAGTTTTTACCCTTTTCTAATAAGCACGTTTGCAGCTGATGAGTATGTGTAATGAATAATGCTGAAATAGACTCGGTTGCCACCAACAAGTCAGCAATTATGGATGAAGAGCCAAACCCCGCAGTATATAAGGTAGCTATCTACGGGCTACTTTCATTAGCACTTTTGTATACCTTATTTTTCGCTAAATCATTGTTAATGCCTATACTCGTGGCTTTGCTATTTTCCTTGTTGCTCAGCCCAATGGTGACACTATTCAGGCGTTTCTACATACCACGTACACTATCTGCAATTTTACTCCTTGCTATGATTGGTGGACCTGTAACGATATTGGCTATCGAGCTAGCGACACCTGCACAAAAATGGCTGGCACAACTTCCCCAACTATCTACTAAACTAACTAAAGAACTAGATAATCTTAGTATGGTGATTAGCCCCGATTCTGTGCCTGAAGTAAAAGCTCGACCATTGCCACGCAAAGAAGCAAGCTTTAACGTGTTTGGCTGGTTCAGTAATCATCAAGAGCCGATAGCGGCAGAGGAAACTACTGCTGTTGGTAATAGCGCACTTTCAGCCCGTGTTATGCAAGGGGGCATAGAAAAAATAATTTCTATTTTAGGCGCAACACCTGTAGTTATTGCTCAGTTTATAACGTTCATTATTCTGGTGTTATTTCTACTGAGTTTTGGCCCACGCTTATATGATAGTTATTTAGAAATTTTCCCCTTAGAACGAAATAAGCGCCGATCTGTTGTGTTGATAGGAAAGCTCCAGAAAGAGTTATCACGCTATATTGTTACGGTAACTATTATCAACATAGGCTTGGGTGTAGTCACTGCTGGTGTGTTTTGGATTATAGGTGTAGACGATGCCTTGTTGTGGGGGGCATTAGTTGGTTTGCTCAACTTTGCCCCTTATGTCGGCCCCTTCATTGCTTTAATTATACTGAGCCTTGCTGGTGTTACTCAGTACGGTATGGAGCTTGTTGCATTGCTACCAGCTGCCGTTTATTTTGGGATCAACATGTTAGAAGCCCAGTTTATAACACCGACAGTACTTGGGCGTCACATGCGGCTTAATCCTTTGATATTAATTCTATGGATACTGATCTGGGGCTGGTTGTGGGGACCCGCGGGCGTGTTATTAGCTGTTCCTTTATTGGTGTGTATCAAACTGGCCGCAGGACAATTGAACATACTGAGCAACTGGGTGAAGCTAATAGAAACAAGTGCTTAATTGTTGTGTTTTATTGAGCGGACATTTCAAATTAACTCTGGCTGGCTAAGATAGCTTGGCTGATTACCCAATATCGGCCGAACTTTCCTATTGTGACTAGCGCCAAAAACAGCCCTATATTAACTTTTAAAATACCAGCCAGAAAGGTAAGCGGATCACCAATAATGGGGACCCAGGCAAACAGTAAACTTAATTTGCCGTAGCGGTTGAATTGTTGTTCGGCTCTATTAGTTTGTTCGGTTGTTAGCTGGAGCCAGCGATGCAAAATCGCATCTGCACCCCAGCGACCTAGAGCATAATTAAGTAATGACCCCAATACATTAAAGCTGGTAGCAATAATAAGTAGTGAAATTGGGTTTTCACCTGCAATCAGCAGACTTGATAGTACAAGTTCAGAACTTATTGGCAATATAGTTGCGGCAAGAAAGGCCGATAGGCCGAGTCCCCATAATCCTAGTTCAGACAAGCTTTCCATTAGATAAGTAAAGTGTTTAAAGGCATTGTGTGATTATTTGCTCCAATTCAGTGCTGAAATTATGGCTGGAATGCTGAAATATAAAAGTAATAATTGTAACAAGGTATTAGCTATCTCAGCCTAAGTTGTTAGAGGATGCTTCAATTGATTATCTGCCTACTATTCATGAAGATGATTGCCGAATATGTTTGGAATGATGAGATGTAATCGTTTTTTCCTGTCAATTCGATAGGTATTAATCGTTGGATATGATTAATGTGTTTCTCTAGAATGTGATTTGTCGCTTAAGACAATGCCTTCAACAAACTAAAAGAGGATGACACTATGTCAACATTAATCAACACTACAGTAAAACCATTCAGTGCTACGGCATATCACAACGGTGAATTTGTACCTGTCACTTCAGATGATCTAAAAGGTAAGTGGTCCATTGTCTTTTTCTACCCAGCAGATTTCACATTTGTATGTCCAACAGAACTTGGTGACCTTGCTGATTTCTACCCACAACTTCAAGAAATGGGCGTAGAAGTTTACTCAGTATCTACAGATACTCACTTCACACATAAAGCATGGCACGACACCTCTGACACGATCAAAAAAATCAATTACCCAATGATCGGTGATCCTACTGGCACGGTTAGCCGTAACTTCGAAGTGATGATTGAAGAAGAAGGTCTGGCACTTCGCGGTACGTTTGTTATCAACCCTGAAGGTGAAATCAAAGTATCGGAAGTTCACGATTTAGGTATTGGTCGTTCTGCTAAAGAATTGGTTCGTAAAGTTCAAGCGGCTCAATATACCGCGACACATCCTAGTGAAGTGTGCCCAGCATCTTGGCAGCCAGGTGAAGAAACATTGGCGCCATCACTAGATCTAGTCGGCAAAATATAAGCCCAAATTTTAAGTTATATTCAACCAGTGCCTGGGTTTTTACCCAGGCACTCTTCTAGCCTTATAAAGGACAGAATTTTATGTTAGACGCAGCAATAGCAGCACAATTAAAAAGCTATCTTGGCAATTTGAAGCGACCAATCGAATTAATAGCTTCTCTAGATGAAGGTGACAAATCACGTGAAATACGTGAGTTACTACAAGAAATCGCATCAATGACCGGATTAGTTACTTATATTGAAAAAAACGATAATGAACGCAAACCTTCTTTTTTGGTGACACAACCAAATGGCGCTGAAAATATTCGTTTTGCTGGTATTCCAATGGGCCATGAATTTACTTCATTGGTGCTTGCATTGTTACACACAGGTGGCCACCCAGCGAAAATTGAAGCTGATGTAATTGAGCAAATTAAATCTTTGCAAGGGCCATTTGAATTTGAAACCTATATTTCGTTATCATGCCAAAACTGCCCTGAAGTTGTACAGGCATTGAATGTATTATCGGTATTCAATCCAAATATCAGTCATACCATGATTGATGGTGCGTTATATCAAGATGAAATTGATAAACGCCAGATCATGGCAGTGCCTACCGTATATTTGAATGGAGAGGTGTTTGGCCAAGGTCGAATGACTTTACCTGAGATAATTGCCAAATTAGATACGGGTGCAATAAAGCGTGCGGCAGATAAGATCGATAATAAAGATTCGTTTGATGTCTTAATTATTGGTGGTGGGCCGGCAGGTGCTGCGGCATCAATTTATGCTGCTCGTAAAGGGATTCGTACGGGTATTGTTGCTGAACGGTTTGGTGGGCAAGTCATGGATACCATGGCAATTGAAAACTTTATTTCTGTAAAAAAAACAGAAGGGCCTAAGTTGGTTGCTGCATTAGAAGAGCATGTTAAGGAATACGATGTAGACGTGATGAATTTGCAGCGTGCCAACAAGTTAGAGGTCAATGGAAACCTTATTGATGTTCAGCTTGAAAGTGGTGCCACGTTAAGCAGTAAAACAGTGATTTTAGCAACGGGAGCTCGCTGGCGTGAAATGAATGTACCCGGTGAACATAAATATCGTAACCATGGTGTTGCTTATTGTCCGCATTGTGATGGCCCCTTATTCAAGGGTAAGCATGTTGCCGTAATTGGTGGCGGTAATTCAGGTGTCGAAGCGGCAATTGATTTAGCTGGTATTGTTGCCCACGTTACTTTGCTTGAATATGCAGACGAGCTTCGTGCTGATGCGATTTTGCAGAAGAAGTTATTTAGTCTGAATAATGTCACTGTGATAACTAATGCCCAAACAACAGAAGTTGTTGGTGATGGACAAAAAGTGACAGGGCTTGAATATAAAGATCGCGCAAATGATGAAATGCATCATATTGAACTAGCCGGCATATTTGTTCAGATTGGTTTATTGCCAAATACTGATTGGTTAAAAGGCACGGTTGAATTGAGCCAATATGGTGAAATTGAAGTTGATTCACATGGAATGACATCTATGGCAGGTGTGTTTGCCGCGGGTGACGTAACGACTATTCCCTATAAGCAGATTATTATGGCGATGGGAGATGGCGCTAAAGCGGCGTTAGGAAGTTTTGATTATCTTATTCGTAATTAAAACAGAGTATTGTATTGATAATAATTAACTAATTAATCAAGGAGTTCAGTATGAGTGATAAGCCTAAATTAACGACCACTGGTGGGGCACCTGTAGCGGATAATCAAAATGTGATGACTGCGGGACCTAGAGGTCCTATGTTGTTACAAGATGTATGGTTCTTGGAAAAAATGGCCCATTTTGATCGTGAAGTAATCCCTGAACGACGGATGCATGCTAAAGGTTCTGGGGCTTATGGTACTTTCACTGTAACCCATGATATAAGCCAATATACTAAGGCCAAGATATTTTCGGAAATAGGTAAAAAAACAGAACTGTTTGCCCGATTTTCAACAGTAGCCGGAGAACGAGGCGCAGCTGATGCTGAACGTGATATACGTGGCTTTGCTCTTAAGTTTTATACCGAGGAAGGTAACTGGGATTTAGTGGGTAACAATACCCCTGTCTTTTTTATTCGTGATCCTTTGAAATTTCCAGACTTAAACCATGCTGTAAAACGTGATCCACGTACTAATATGCGTAGTGCGCAAAATAACTGGGATTTTTGGACTTTATTACCTGAAGCATTACATCAGGTGACTATCTTGATGAGTGATCGAGGTTTACCACGTAGTTATCGTCATATGCATGGTTTTGGTAGCCATACCTTCAGTTTTATTAGTGCTGACAATAGGCGTTTTTGGGTCAAGTTCCATTTCAGAAGTCAGCAAGGGATTGAAAACTTAACGGATCAAGAAGCTGAAGTACTGGTTGGGCAAGATCGCGAAAGTCATCAAAAAGACTTGTATGAAAGTATTGAAAAAGGTGAGTTTCCACGTTGGGATATGCAAGTACAAATCATGCCAGAACAGGATGCAGATACCTATGATATCCATCCTTTTGACTTAACTAAAATATGGCCGCATAAAGATTACCCTCTTATTGATGTAGGTACGTTTGAGCTTAATCGTAACCCTGAAAACTACCATGCAGAAGTGGAACAATCAGCTTTTAATCCGGCAAGTGTTGTACCTGGAATTAGTTTTTCACCAGACAAAATGTTACAAGGGCGTTTATTTTCTTATGGTGATGCTCAGCGGTATCGCTTAGGGGTCAATCATGCACAGATCCCTGTTAACAAGCCACGTTGTCCTGTGAATAGTTATCACCGTGATGGTGCGATGCGTGTAGATGGTAACTATGGCAGCACCAAAGGCTATGAACCAAATAGTTTAGGAGAGTGGCAAGAACAGCCTGATATGAAAGAGCCACCATTAGCCATTAATGGTGCTGCCGATCATTGGAATTTTCGTGAAGATGATGCTGATTATTATAAGCAGCCAGGTGATTTATTTCGTCTATTAACACCTGAGAAGCAACAAGTATTGTTTGAAAATACTGCTCGAGGAGTGGGCGGAGCTGATATGGAAGTGCAAAAGCGCCATATTCGTAATTGTCTTAGAGCCGATTCAGCTTATGGCGAAGGTGTTGCTAAAGCCTTAGGTATCTCCTTGGATGATGTTAGTTAATTACATGTGATTATGTATGCTCTGACCCAATATTTCTGGGTCAGAGCATATTGTTCAGATGATTCATCACCTAGTCTTGGGCTTATAGCGAATCAAGCTTTGAGTACTAACAAGCTACCGACGATCATTACCATACTGGCTGCAAAACGCCGCAAAATATGTTTTTCATTAAAAATGCGATAACCGAGAAACACTTGTAACACCATAGCCAGTTGGAACAGTGCCAAAGAATAAGCGATTAATAGCTGTGATAATACAATCATGGTCATGTATTGCATTAAGAAAATAAGACTACCAAGGTAAATAAACTGGGGAAGACTATTTTTCGATTGTGTAAGGTCTGTCTTAAAGTTATCTTTCAAAAAGACGGTATGAGCGATAATAGCCAATGGAAAACCAATTAGACACCAAAATACGGTAGTCGCTAGTGCATCACTTGCTACAACAGCTTGCTTGAGCGGTAATGTACCAATCGAAAAGAGTAGGATGGATAGAAAACGATATTGCACACCTTTTTCTAGTATTAGTTCCAGTAACCTGTTTGAGTTGATATTACCGCTAACTGGGAATAGAAAATAACTGCCTAGAACAATAATTCCGACGCCAATAAAACCCTGTAGGCTAGGTATTTCACCAATAAAGATCATCGCTAAAAACATGGAGATAACGACTTTATATGCGTTGAGCGGTCCAAATACAGATAAGTCTGTTTTTGAGAGTGACATTACTAAAAACAAGGTGCCAGCCATATCTAGCAGTGCTGCAAAGAAAATATTTATCCAAAATTTAGGACTGAGCTCAGAAGGGTTTAATATCAATAATAGCGGTAGACAGATGATGCTGAGTACCAGATAGGATGCCATTACAATAAAAAATGGGTGTAGTCCTTGATGGGCTAGTTTTTTCTGGAAAACGTTGGCAAATGACGAAAAGATTAATCGTCCCAAAACGACCAGTAATTCCATTTATTGTTGTTCTGTTGATGTGTGCTGGTGAGTTTGATAGTTATTATTTTCATCTAGCTCGTAACGACTAAATATGCCGTACTTTCCATCTTTCTTAAATTGAAATACGATAAAGTTATCTTTGCGCTCACCCATTTCCATGCCGGGCGTACCGACTGGCATTTGTGGAACAGACAAACCAGCGATATCAGGTCTTTCAGTCAGCAGGCGGCGAATATCCGCGGCGGGAACATGTCCCTCAATAACATAACCTTCAATAGTAGCGGTGTGGCAAGATGTCATTTTCTTAGGTAAGTGCACAGCCTCTTTAACACTCGCCATATCAGGGGTGAGTATATCCAGAACATTAAACTTATTTTCCTCTAAATGGTTTATCCATTTGTGGCAGCATTGGCAGTCAGGATTACGATACACTTTGATATCTACATCGCTTGTTTCAGCGGCAAAGCTGCTGAGCGAAAATAGCTGAATTATTAAAAATAAATAAATTTTCATCTAGTCTCTTACGCTAATTAAATTTTGCTGTCTGACTTTAAAATAAGCATCACGCTTTCGAAGGCCTGATGTAATTTATTAAGGTCTTCTGCTGTGACCTTTGCACGTTTATCTTGATGTTTAATCATGATGTCAGTGGCAATCATATGCATATTTTTATGTGACTGCTCTAAGGCTTGTAGCCATTGTTCATCGAAGAGTTGTTCATCGCGTACGCGCTTAAGCCATGTTCCATGCTGGCAAAGCTTGGGATTCATTAAAGGCCATTTAATATTATGTGTAGAAGGTGCGCCTTGTTTACGTTTAAAGGTCTCGTACCAATGCTGTGTAGACAACAGCATTAATTTTATTTTAGTTTCTTTTGGCGTTTGTTTTAATGAACCGCAATTAATCCAGTCTTTATTTGGCTGATAGTTTTGTAACCAATTTGGGATCTCATCAGCTGGTAAAGGTCGTGAAATTTCATAGCCTTGTGCTGCATTACAACCCATGAGTAACAAGGTAATGCCATGGTCTGCCGTTTCTACACCTTCAGCAATAATTGTATGATTAAATGATTGAGCTAGGCTAATAATACCTTCGATAATAGCGTAATCATTCGGATCGTCTAACATTTCATGGATGAAACTTTGATCTATTTTGATAACATTTACATGTAAAATTCGTAAGTGGGTTAAGGATGAGTAGCCTGTGCCAAAGTCATCAAGGGCAATATTTACGTCGAGTAATTCACGACAGGTTTGGATGATGCTACGCATGGTCTCTACATCACCTAAATTACTGCTTTCAAGAATTTCTAATTGGAGACGCTTTGCTTTAACTGTCGGGTGACGAAGTAAGGCTTCATTAAGTTGTGTAATGAAAGAAGCAGATTGCAGATGAGCGGAAGATATATTGACACTAATTTCAAGGTCGATACCTTGTTTTTTCCATGCAGCGGCTTGGCTAAGTGCTGTATTGATAACCCAATCCCCTAACTCATTTTCAAGGGGAGTGCCGTCAAGCGCTGGCAAAAATGATAAAGGAGGAATTAGACCTTTTTCAGGGTGTTTCCAACGAATTAAAGCTTCGGCACCAAACACTTTACCCGTTTTCATATTTACTTTCGGTTGGTAATACAGGCAAAACTCATTATTTTCTAATGCCAGTTTAATCTCTTGTAATTTGGTATGTTGGGTAATTATTTTTTGGTCATCACCAGCATTAAATAGGCGATAATTGTTCTTCCCGGCTAATTTAGCTTGGTACATGGCCTGATCGGCATGACGAATCAAAGTGTCGATATCGGCATCATCAAGTGGATAAATAGTAGTACCGCTCGAGGCACTGATGTAATGTGTTTCCCCCTCAATTAAATAGGGTTGGGCAAGAGAGCGATGAATGCGGTTGAGTAGTACTTTGCATTGTTCGATAGATTCAAAATTAGAAAGTAGTAGTGCAAATTCATCACCACCTTGGCGAGAAACCGTATCCTCATCTCTTAAAGCGAGTTTTAATCGAACTGCCACTTCAATTAATAATTGGTCACCTACTTCATGTCCATAGTTGTCATTGATAGGCTTGAAGTCATCTAAGTCGAGAAAGCAAACGGCGAGCAATGTTTTATTTCGCTTGCTGTGGGCAATTGATCTTTCAAAGCGGTCGGCAAATAAGGCGCGATTTGGCAGCTTAGTCAGTACATCATAATGCGCCATTAATTCGAGTGATTGTTGTTGCTCTTTGCTACGAGTAATATCGGAAAATAAGCCGACATACTGGCGGGGCTTTCCTGCTGCATCTAATAATGATGAAATAGTCAGCTGCTCAGCATAAAGTTGTCCATTTTTTTTGCGATTCCATACTTCACCTTGCCAATATCCCTGATTCTCAACTGCTTGCCACATGTCAGTATAAAATTCTACCTCATGCCTGCCTGAGCTAAGAATACTTGGGTTTTTGCCAATGGCTTCATCACGGCTAAAGCCTGTAATTTCAGAAAACATCGGGTTGACGGTGATAATTCTGCCTAGTGAATCAGTGACCATAATACCTTCACGGGCGACATCAAATACTCGTGATAGCAACAGTTGTTCATCATTCGCCGTTTTGTGTTCAATGACCACCGCAGCAAGCTGTGCTGCTGACTCAATTAGCTTCAATGCTTCATCAGTAGGAGACATCGGCTGATGGTGATAAATGGCGAAGGTGCCTAATAATTTATTGTTGGTGCCTATAATTGGTTCTGACCAGCAGGCTCCCAAGTTAGATTTGCTAGCGATTTCTTTATAGTTGACCCAATAAGGGTGCGATTGAATATCATCAACAATGACACGGGATTGAGTAAAAGCTGCTGTGCCACAACTGCCTGCGCCATATCCTATTTCGACACCATCAACGGCTTCATTGTATATGTCAGGCAAGTTAGGGGCGGCACCATGTATCAAGTGTTTACCTTCACTATCTAACAATAAAATACTACATGAAGCTTCGGTATCAATTTGTTCTATAGCGAGTACGATTGATTCTAATATTGTGGCAAGCGATTGACCTTGAACCAGTTGTTCTAGTACTTCGTTACGAGAGTTTAATTCGATAGATTGTTGTCCAATGACGTGATTTAAGCGCTGAGATAGTCGTCTGAGTAAGAGTATTACGAATAGCTCAACGAATAAAAATCCTGCGATAGCATAATAAACTGCCATTGTTAGCTGATTGTTCAATTGGGCATAGCGTTCAGTTATATCTTGCCAGATGACGATCTGGCCGAGAACAGAATCCTCATTATCTAGGTAGTTTTGTAATGGCTTGCTTGAATAGAGATAAGTGTGATTATTAAGTGAGCGAATTTCAACATCAATCAGTGAGTTTTGATGATTGATATGATGGTGGTCTGCGATGATCTTTGTTAATGACTCGATTTGGTCACTGGTCGTTTCTGCAATGACTAGCCCATTTACTGCAGGGGCATTGTTTAGGTCTTGTTGTGTGACCGCTGTCGATGTGTTCTTAGGTACATAGTTTTCATCTACTAAGATGGCAGCATCAATATCAAACTCTGAAGTGAGACTTTTAAAAATAAAAGAAAATTTATTGTCAGTTTGGGCATCAATATCGGCGTGGTGAATACCGATTACATGATTTTTGTTCGCTTGATAGGCTATGTCAAAGGCTGAAAAATAGCTTTGGGCGAGCTGTTCTTCTTCTGCGTGTAAGTGTTCTTTATCTTGCGTATAGCTGAGTGTCACGATTGCACTGGCAATGAGTGCCAGTAGTAGACTTAGCATAATAAAAAGACGGTGCTTTATAAAAAAAGTCATGTTGATGAATCGTCGTATGTGTTTATGGATATTCGACTAGAATTTCTTCTTTGGGTGACTGCAGTTCAACGTAGTCAAGTGCGGCAAGAATGGCTTTTTCATTGTTAGGATTGACTGGGTCTGGTAAAAAATAAATACTGATGCCATGAGCACTTAACTCCGCTAATTGTTCTGGTAATAGCATATCAACATTGATCCATAAGTCAGCCTTGTCCTCTAAAATATCACTTTTTGCTTCAGCAAACCCTTCTTGTGTAAAAATAAGGTAGATCATAATTATTTTCCGATAGCTAAATAGGCTTTTTCAGAGATGTCAGTCCAAGCATCATCTTTTTTTCGAAATGCTTCATAAGCATCATACACGCGCTTGAACTTAGGATCATTAGCTGCTTCTTCAGCAAGCGTTTCATTAGTGAGTGTTTGTAGTGTGGCTAACACATCATCAGGGAAACGATGAATCTGAACTTCGGGACGTTCTTTTAATTCTTGTAATGCCGAAAGATTTTTGTCTTCCATTTCTGATAGCATTTGCACATTTTCAGCCATTGCCGCACTGCTAACAATTGCTTGAAGATCAGCAGGTAAAGAATCCCATGCTCTTTGATTGATCGTTAGTTCAAGCACTGAGCCAGGTTCATGCCAACCTGGGTAATAATAATGTTGAGCTGCGCGATATAATCCTAAACGTTGATCATGGTAGGGACCAATCCATTCAGTGGCATCAATAGTATTACGTTCTAACGCCGTATAAACCTCACCGCCTGCTAATAACACGGGGTTACCACCTGCTTTAGCAAAAACTTTACCGCCTAGTCCAGGAATACGCATCTTTAGACCTTTAATATCTGCTAGAGAATTAATTTCTTTATTAAACCAGCCGCCCATCTGTACCCCAGTATTACCGAGAGGAAAGGGCACAACGTGGAAAGGTTTATACACTTCACGCCATAATTCTAGACCTCCACCGCTGTACAACCAAGCATTCATGCCGCGAGCTGTCATGCCAAAAGGTACAGTCGAGAAAAACTGTGCTTCAGGTACTTTGCCTGCCCAGTAATATGCACTGCCATGACCCATTTCCACAGTACCTTGTGAAACGGCATCAAATGTTTGTAATGCAGGGATGAGTTCGCCACCAGCATAGACTTTAATATTTAAGCGACCGTTAGACATCGTTTGGATGTTTTTTGCAAAACGCTCAGCCCCTTCTTGTAAAACGGGAAAGGCTGGAGGCCATGTGGTGACCATTTTCCAGTTATAGCTTTTACTATTTTCACTAGTGGGTGCACTTGTATTTGATGCGTCTTCCGACCCGCAAGCAGTTAATAGTGTAGCTAAAGTGCTGATCAATAATATACGTAAGAGCGCGGAATGAATCATGGTGTCACCTTGAATTAGACGATTTCTAAATTAGCGTAAGCGAGTACAAGCCACTTGCTACCGGCATGTTTAAAATTGACTTGGACACGGGCACTTTTACCAGCACCTTCGGTATCAATGACTATACCTAGGCCAAATTTGTGATGATGTACCGATTGACCGGGATTTAAACCAGTTTCATTGCCCTTGTTGCTATGTTTAGGGGCTGCAAAACTTGAATTACCGCTGCTGACTACGGTTTTCCGCGCGCGTACTTCTTCAATGCGTTCCGCTGGGATTTCTCTTAAGAACCTTGATGGTGTTGGCATCATGGTCTGACCGTATAAGAAACGCGATTCGGTATTTAATAAATATAACTTCTCTCTAGCTCGCGTCATACCTACATAACAAAGTCGGCGTTCTTCGGCGAGTCGACTAGGATCATCACTCGTTTTTTGACCGGGAAATAAACCTTCTTCCATGCCGACCATAAACACCACGGGAAACTCTAAACCTTTAGCTGAATGTAAGGTCATCAATTGCACACAATCTTCCCATTGATCAGCTTGGTTTTCACCCGCTTCGAGTGCGGCATGAGATAAAAAGGCATCAAGTAGTGGCATGTCTTCCGTTTCATCAGAAGGCTCGAATGTACGAGTGGCGTTGATCAATTCATCTAAGTTTTCAATCCGGCCCTGACCTTTTTCTGAGGTATCTTTTTCATGATGTAAACGCAAACCTCCTTCCTCAATAACTAGGGAAGTGAGCTCATGTAGGGGCAAGTCCGGATCTTCTGGCGTCAGAGAGTCAATAAGTGTTAAGAATCCAACGAGTGCATTGCCTGCACGGGCTGCAAAAAACTTAGCATTGATTAAATCAACAGCCGCTTGCCACATGGTTTGATTATTTTCACGTGCATGCTGGCGTAATTGAGTCAGAGTGGCAGCACCGATACCACGTGTTGGTGTATTCACCACACGCTCAAAAGCAGCATCATCATTACGGTTTGCTACTAAACGCAAATAAGACAGCACATCTTTAATTTCAGCACGATCAAAAAAGCGTAAGCCGCCATAAACTCGATAGGGCATATTGGCTTGCATTAGGGCTTCTTCGATAATGCGTGATTGCGCATTCGAGCGATATAACACGGCATTTTCGGCTCGCTTGCCGCCTTTATCTACCCATGTTTTGACTTGTTGAACTAAGTAGCTAGCTTCATCACGTTCATTGTAGGCATTATAAAGTTGAATGAGTTCGCCATCAGCATCCTCAGTCCATAGTTCCTTACCTAGACGTTCGCTATTATTTGCGATGACGGCATTGGCTGCAGCTAGAATATTGCCTGTAGAACGATAGTTTTGTTCGAGACGAATAGAGCTGGCATCAGAGTAGTCTTTGTGAAACTTTTGAATATTTTCAATTTTTGCACCACGCCAGCCATAGATAGATTGATCATCATCACCGACAATAAATAAATTACCAGTATTGCCTGCTAATAGGCGTAACCACGCATATTGAATAGCATTGGTATCTTGAAACTCATCGACCAGAATTTGTTGAAAGCGTTGCTGGTAATTGGCCAAAATATCGGGGCGTTTGAGCCATAACTCATGACTACGTAGTAATATCTCACCAAAATCAATGACCCCGGCTCGCTGGCAGGCTTGTTCGTAAGCTTGATATATAGCCGACATTTTTTGTGAATAAGGATCGTTGCCTACTTGGATATGCTCTGAGCGTAAGCCTTCATCTTTTTGGCCATTGATGAACCATTGTGCTTGTTTGGGCGGCCATAATGTTTCATCAAGTTCCATCGCACGAATAATACGTTTCAACATTCGGAGTTGATCATCACTGTCTAGAATCTGAAAACTCTGAGGTAAGTCAGCTTCTTGCCAGTGAGCGCGCAATAAGCGATGAGCTAAACCATGGAAGGTACCGACCCACATTCCGCCGATAGGATAACCAAGACTATCTTCGATCTTGCCACGCATTTCTTTAGCGGCTTTATTAGTGAAGGTTACGGCAAGTATATTGGCTGGCGATAGACCTTCTGCCTGAATAAGCCACGCTATGCGATGGACTAATACGCGCGTTTTCCCACTGCCTGCACCGGCTAAAATTCGGGTATGACCAAGAGGCGCGGCTACTGCTTCGCGTTGTGGTTTATTGAGGCCATCAAGTAATTCAGAAACATCCATTCAGGTTTTTTTTACTGCGTTAGGCTCGGAGTAAATAATGCGATTTAAAGTATCCTAAATAGCTGCTTTCTTAGCGGAAGGAAATATTTTTAATAGTATTATTTGTTGCGAGTTTTAGGTTAGGTATAAAACAGAAAAACACCGGCCATGATTATCATGACCAGTGTTTTAATGATTAGCGTTTTTGGTTAAGCATTCCTACATCTAGGAATCGCTTAAGTATTTAGATATTGCTATCTAAAAATGCAGCAAGTTGTGATTTAGTTAATGCGCCGACTTTAGTCGCTTCAACTTCACCATCCTTGAATAACATAAGGGTAGGAATACCGCGGATGCCATAGCGAGGTGGCGTTTCTGCATTTTCATCAATATTGAGTTTGCACACTTTTAATTTACCAGCGTATTCAACAGCAATTTCTTCCAAAATAGGGGCAATCATTTTGCATGGGCCGCACCATTCAGCCCAGTAATCGACTAATACAGGTAAGTCAGATTGCAGTACTTGGCTTTCAAAACCGCCATCAGTCACTTGGGTGACGTTTTCGCTCATGTTTTATCTCCAGTGGTATATAAAGTATTGGAAGGCTATACTCACATTCCAATATTGAACGACATTTTTTCCTATCATCAAAGGTAATGCAAGTATTTCTATGAGTGCACATCTAACAAAACAGGCTTTTTCGACGTTACCTTTACATGAAACACTTCAAGGTGGCTTACGTAGCGCGGGATTTGAGTTTTGCACGCCAATTCAAGCACAATCTTTACCTTTGTTGCTAGCAGGACAAGATGTGGCTGGACAGGCGCAAACTGGAACAGGCAAAACGATCGCTTTTCTATTGGCGACTTTTCAGCGTTTATTGACTACAGAGCCACCTAAAAACTGGGATGGCAAGCAACCTCGTGCATTTATTTTGGCGCCTACCCGTGAACTCGCAAATCAAATTGCAAAAGATGCGGTGTTACTTAACAAAGATGCCAATTTGCGCATTGTTGTTGCTTACGGAGGCAAGGATTATGAAAAGCAAAAAACAGCGATTACCGATGGGGTTGATATTTTAATTGGCACGCCTGGCCGGTTACTTGATTACCACAAACAACACGTCTTTAATTTGAAATCTATTCAAGCTGTGGTGATGGATGAAGCAGATCGTATGTTTGATTTAGGCTTTATCAAAGACGTGCGTTATTTCTTACGAAGAGTGCCTGCACCTTCAGAACGTTTAGGCATGTTGTTCTCTGCTACTTTGAGTTATAAAGTCACCGAGCTTGCCTATGAACATATGAATAACCCTGAGAAGGTTGAAATAACAGCTGCTAGAGCATCGACCAATCGTATTGAAGAAACGGTGTATTACCCTGCGAATGAAGAAAAAATCCCATTATTATTAGCCATCATTAAACGCTTAGCTCCGCCAAGAGGAATTGTTTTTGTTAATACCAAGCGCGCAGCAGATAGGGTTTGGGGATATTTAGAAGGTAATGGTCATAAGGCTGCATTATTATCAGGCGATGTACCACAGAAAAAACGTGAAAGTCTTCTGAAGCACTTTCAGAATGGCGAATTTCCATTTTTAGTGGCCACAGATGTTGCGGCGCGTGGCTTACATATTCCTGAAGTAAGCCATGTGTTTAACTATGATTTGCCACAAGATGTTGAAGACTATGTGCATCGCATTGGTCGTACAGCCCGTGCTGGCGCTAGTGGTATAGCAATTACATTTGCGTGTGAAGATTATGCCTTTTCTTTGCCAGATATAGAGGCATATATCAAACATAAACTACCTGTGGCCATGGCTTCAGATGAGATATTAGAACATCCTCAGCCGGCAAAAAAGCCAGAAAAAAGACCCGCGCCACCAATGCATAAGAAGCAAGGGGATACAAATAAACGGTCATATCCACCTAGACGTAAGTCCACTAATAATGGTTAATTGGGTTCATTCTTAATGCAGATCAATGGTGCCCAACTTGCAACAGTCTTTCCACCGAAGTTATTAGAGCTTCAGGATAATGTGCGCAAGCCGGTCATCATCGATGTAAAACCTAGTTTAGAACTTGATGCTGCTTCATTCAGCTCATATCCGGTTAAAATCGAGCCGCCCAGTCAAGCATCGATTATGTTTAATGATCAACAGCAAGCGAAGTTTGTACGTTTTTTCTCTGCCACTGATTCGACACTACCTACACCTTTGAATAATAAAGATACGACTTCGCATACTAGTGTCGAAAAATTGCCGAATGGCGTTCAGCAATATTTACAAGTGGCAGCCACTAGCCACGAATTTCAGCAAAGTATATTAGATGAAACTGTTTAATATTATTCTTATCACGCTGTGTTTTAATCTATCGGCTTGCACCACTATGCTACCTAATCAGAATACAGTAGCCGTTAATCCTGATAGCTATGCTGTTTCCCGATGGGGGAAAAGCGATATGGATGAAGTGATCGAGTTCCATCAGCGTGCCGCGATGCAAAATCTGAAAGAATTAATGGTGAAGTTATATTACCGAAATCCTGCAGGCCGACATGACGTTAAGCTTAGAACGATAGAAGCAAGTGTAAACCTAACCTTTTCGCATTCGAATGATGACTATTACCCGCAGTGGGAGTCAATTAAAGCGACAGATATAGTGCGGATCGCATTAGATGAAAGTTATCAAGGCAGTGACCGCATCTTACCTTTTATTGTCGGTTTACGAAAAATGATCATGGCATCATATGATAACCATACTGAGTTTTTTTACTTAACCAGTATTGATGCACAAAAACTTTATAATAGTGCTAGAAATATTGAGATTGCAGCTTGGATGTTGGCTGAAAATAGGGATGTTCATGGTCGATTATTATTGCTGAGTGATAGTTTGGAGCAGGAAAGACGTAATCTAAGTTATCAACGTCTTATAGGCCAAATCATTGCAACTCAAGATAATTTAGCAACGATTATGTCCCATAAATCAGGACGGTTAATTAAAAATGTAGTCGTTACAGCCGCTTCTATGGTCTTTTTACCTATATAAAATGAACAGAATGATGCAAATAATCTTTAAATTATTAGAATAGGTTTGAAGTGAGGATAGTATGTTGAAAAGAATCTATATTATTGTATTAACGTTGTTTATTTCTGCATGTAATGATTCAGATGCACCGAATAAAGTGGGCAAGGATCATGCCTGGAAAGAACAAACCGATATGATTGATAAAGCGAAAACTGTTGAGCAGTTAGTCAATGATTCGGCAAATCAACAACGGCAAACGATACAGCAGCAATTAAATCAATAACGACGATTTTAAATATCTAATGCTTTGTTAATACTGGATTGGCAAAACGGTATCCTGCTGCTTGACGCATAAATAGTTTTTTTAATAAGCCATGTTTATTAACGGTTTGTAGTCCAAAGCGTCTTGCCCAACGAATGGGCGGCAATTCACTGCCAAATACGCGTTTGAAGACATCCATAGTCAGCTGCATCATTAGATTATCAGCTTTACGGCGACGCTGATATTTATTAAGTGTATGCAAGCTGCCAATACTACGGCCTGCGTGATGTGCTTCTAACACAACTTCAGCCAAAGTGGCAGCATCTAATAAACCAATATTCATGCCTTGACCTGCAAGGGGATGAATAGTGTGAGCAGCATCACCGACAAGTGCAAAGCCTACTTCGATATAATGATCCGCATGTCGAAGTTTTAGCGGAAAGCTAGCCCTTAGACTTACATCAACAATCTCACCCAAGTTGGATTCGAAGGCTTTACCTAATACGTCTTTAAAGCGGTCATCATCAAGTTGACACAGTAACTCTGCCTCCTCGGTAGAATTTGACCAAACTATTGAACACTGATGTGGATTAGATAAGGGTAAAAAAGCCAAAGGTCCTTCAGGTAGGAAGCGTTGGCGAGCTGTTTGGTTATGAGCTTTTTTAGTAGTCACAGTACAGACTACGGCCGTTTGTTGATAATCCCAGCCTTTACTTGCAATGCCTGCCCATTCACGCAAGGGTGATTGTGCACCATCAGCAGCGACAATTAGATCAGCCGTTAATATTCTGCCATCTTCTAAAACGAGTGTGTTATCGGTGCGAGATACTGGTTTTGTAGGACATAGGACATCAATGTTAGCTATCTGATTACATCGAGCAAGACAAGCTTGTTGCAAGTGGCGGTTTTCGATGATGTGACCTAATAAGGGTTCGCCGATGTCGGCACTGTCAAAATGCAAGGCACTTGCCGTGTTCTCCCATACCTTCATATCTGTAAAGATGCTTACTCTACTTGCCATTAATAGTGACCAGATATTTAAATTTTTCAGTAATAATTCGCTGGCACGGGTTAAGGCACTGACACGCAATTCTGGTTGATCGTTTTCTGACATCGTCGTAGTTTGATGTGCTTCGATCAATGCAACTTTGATGTTTGATTGTGCAGTTAAAGCAACTGCAAGCGTTGAACCCACCATGCCGGCGCCAACAATAATGACATCATAATGTGTAGTCATAAGGGAACCCCTCGCGCTAATCGCGGCAGTTTTCTATCTAGCCCCATGCTTTTTTGTGCTAAGTAATGTTTAGCGGGAGGTAAAGCATCAATTATGCTCAATGCAGCACCACGGCAATGACCAAGTAAGAAGTTATTATTGCTGAATAAATTGACTAAATTACTCGTTACTTCGATGACATTGTCCTGATCTTGAAGACGCCATTGTTGGTAGTCGTGTAATAAACGAGCATCACCACAGTCTTTATTGGCGTTTGTATTAGTTAGGACATCAGCTAGTGCGGCTACATCGCGTAAGCCAAGGTTGAAACCCTGACCGGCGATAGGGTGCAAGCTATGGGCAGCATTACCGATCAATGCAACCCGCTGTTGTACAGGTTGGTCAGTTTGCATGAGTTTCAATGGATAATGGTGACGTTGTCCGACGCGTAAAAACTTACCGAGTCGATAACCAAAGCGATCTTGTAATTGGCTTAAAAATTCGTGTTCAGTGGCATTAAGTAGGGAGGATTCATCGCGACTAGTGACCGTCCAAACTAAACTACAGCGATTATCAGACATTGGCAGTAATGCAATGGGACCGGTATCTGTAAAACGTTCAAATGCTTTGCCGTTATGCGGGCGTTCAGTGCTGATATTAGCGGTGATCGCTGTTTGCTGGTAATCGTGTTCCAAGGCATCAAGCTTAAGTAGCTGACGGATGCTTGAGTGACACCCATCGGCAGCAACTAGTAATTTAGAGGTGAGTGTTTGACGGTTATCTAATTCGAGTTCAACAAAACTATCATGTTGTTGTAATGCTATAACATTAGATGGGCAGATGAATGATAGATTATCTTGCTTAGATAAAGCCGAGTTCAATACCTGCCCCATTGCACGAGCTGTAATCACTTGACCTAATGCAGGAACCTGTTCATCTTCAGCAGATAAACGTGTGGCACCAAAATGACCCCGATCGGAAATATGTATATCGCTAATGGCAGTACAGTGCTGGGCTAGTTGGGGCCAAATTCCCATGCTTTCAAAAATACGCTGCGAACCATAGGCTAAGGCAATGCCACGATCATCATAACTAGGTTGTTGAGGTGAGTTATTAGCAATGGCCTCAATAACTGCGATTCGTAGATCACTATTGTTTAATGCGACCGCTAAGCTAGCGCCGACCATACCGCCGCCGACAATAATTAGATCATAGTTGGTTTCAGTCGTCATTGCCGTTCCCTTAGTGTTTTGTCGCCGCCATTAAAGCTTCGATTTCATCCACTTCTTTAGGTGCCGCTTTACTTAAGATATCATGGCCCGTTTTGGTCACCAGTACGTCATCTTCGATTCTAATGCCGATAAAATGCCATTTTTTTGCGACATGTGCGGAGTCACGAATATATAAACCTGGTTCAACAGTCAGTACCATCCCCGGCTCTAATACCCGCCATTCACCACCGACTTTATAGTCGCCAACATCATGAACATCCATACCTAACCAATGACCAGTACGGTGCATATAAAAATCACGGTAGTGTTCATCTTCAATTAATGATTCGAGTTCGCCTTTGAGTAAACCTAAGTTCAACAAGCCTTCGGTTAATACACGCACAGCCGCTTCATGCGGTTGATTCCAATGATTGCCAGGTTTAACTTCGGCAATAGCCGCTTTTTGAGCATCTAAGACGACGTTATATAATGCTTTTTGGGCTGGTGTGAATTTTCCATTTACAGGAAATGTACGTGTAATATCTGCAGCGTAGTTTTTATATTCAGCCCCAGCATCGATAAGTAATAAATCATTATTTTTTAAACGGTGATTATTTTCGACGTAATGCAAAATACAGCCATTTTCACCGCCACCTACGATGGAAGGGTAGGCTGGAGAACGGCAATCATTACTCATGAATTCATGAATAATTTCAGCTTCAACTTGATATTCCCATTGACCCACTTGAGTAAATTGCATGGCGCGAATATGGGCTTGTGCAGAAATTTCAGCCGCTGTTCGCATGGCTTTAATTTCAGCACTGCTTTTGAATAATCGTAGTTCATTTAAGCAATGTTCTAATTCGATAATTTCTGTGGGTGAATGTTTGCCTTGACGAGAAGCTTTACGCAGGTGATTCATCCAACCAACTATCCGTTGATCAAAGCTTGGCAGATTTCCCATGGTGTAAAACACCTGTTCTTTGCCTTCCATTAAACCGGGCAAAATATCATCAAGATCTGAAATGGGGTAGGAGTCATCAGCCCCATAGAGTTCAACTGCGCCTTCTTGGCCCGCGCGATAACCATCCCATATTTCTTTTTCAAGATCGCGTTCGCGGCAAAATAATAAATATTCACCTTGTGGACGGCCTGGCACGATAACAATGACCGAGTCAGGCTCTTCAAAGCCACTAAGGTAATAAAAGTTACTATCGCTGCGGTAAGGAAAGTCGACATCGCGATTACGAACAGCTACAGCTGCATTAGGCAATACAGCAATACTATCCGGACCCATCATTGCCATAAGTTGCTGGCGGTGTTTAGCAAATTGTTTTTTATTCATTTTAGTGTTCAGTGATGTCGTCTAGTTGTGTGACAGGTTGTAGCTCACCATGTAATAAAAATAAGCCCATGCGTAAATATTCTACTAATTCTTCAAAATTAGATTCGTCTTCTTCGCTTTCTTCAAGATCTGCTTCACGGATCTGACTAATATTAATGACGTCTGCAATATATTCTTGGCTCTCAGCAGATAACTCGGTTTCATCTGTTAGTCCGGATACGCCTAAACCAAAAATGAGACCTTGGCACCAGTTAGTCATGGAAGCTAAGCGCGAAGGCAGGGATGCAGAATCATCAGCCAGATCAAGTTGCAGATCAAAATCAAGACTATTTAGTGATTGTATTGTGTCGTCAAACAAAATGGTCAAATCAAGTAAGTCATCTTCATTAGGCGCATAGTCGACAAATATCTTTTTATGCCAATTTGCGCGGTTGGCTTCAGCATCCATACACAACAGGCCGCATAATGCGCCTTGTAACTCAGCGGCGCTGCTTGGGCCATCGTCATTGGATTCGTCGGGAGATGTGGATGGAAAATATAATTCAGACATGATGATAGGACCTAAAGTTAAAAAATTTATTATGGTCAGCTTGACCCCATTGGCAGGGCGCGACTATAGTTAGTGCATTATTTTTGCACAGCTAAGAACATATTAATGGAAAAGAGCGAAATTCAACAGTTAGAACGAGACGTCGAAGAGCTACTTCGCGTGAGTCGTCGTTCGCGTGAAGAGAACATGTTACTACGTTCTCAACAAGCCGCATGGCTGATTGAAAGGGCGCAACTGATTGAAAAAACAGACCTTGCGCGTAACCGGATTGAAAAAATGATGGCTCGCTTGAAAGAAATGGATGATGAATTATGAGCTCTCCTGTTACGGTTAGTATCCTTGGTAAAGAATATCAGGTTGCCTGTCCTGAAAATGAGGAAGCTGCGCTGATTGCTTCTGCGGCAATGGTTCATAACAACATGGATAAAATTCGTAAGACCGGAAAAATTGTAGGTTTAGATCGAATTGCTGTTATTGCTGCACTTAATTTAGCGCACGAATTGATTACTCTTCAGAATAACCAAGGTAGCGGCACTGATGAAATCAATAAAAGTATTTTGCAGATGAAAGATAGAGTTAGCGACTTTTTAGAAGAAGCACGCCAGCTTGAACTATAAAAAATAAGATCTGAACATAAAATAAGCGTATTATAAATTCAGTCCCTGCGGTGTTCGATAGCGACAGCGTGTCTTGTGCCGATAAGCAAATTGCTCGGAGACTGATATGAGATTGGTGTGCAAGCCCACTTGATGGGAAGCCCAAAATCTTATTGATGTCACCACTTGAATCTCCTGGTTCAAGAACCTCGTTCGTAACGGCATCGCGGGGCATTTATTACATACGTTGTAGTAAATCTCACACAGAACTTCCTACAACAAAACTATTCCTAATTATCTGAAACTTACTGTTTTTTTTGAGTTGCTTTTTCGACTGATAATAATCAAATAAAATCAGAGCTATAATTTAACATTAGCCTGTGTAGTTTTTGTTGAACGAACATCGGTTAATTGATGATTAACTATTAACTTAGCATGTTTTTTCAAACGTTCAATATAGATTCTGAATTATGAATAGATGATTTCTAAATTCAGTAATAGGCATACGATATACTTACTTTGCGGTGATGATCTTCCGGTTAAAGTGGTAGGGGATACGGCTTGATATTTCAACTTTGACGTGATTAAAAGCCTATAGTCTATCTATTGAGGCTTTATTTGGTTAAAATGAACAACAATTTTCGATTGAATCCAACTAACAAAGGAGCAATGGAATGTCTG
>CAXBIM010000002.1:0-104571 GCA_963975785.1 uncultured Methylophaga sp. | reverse complement strand
CAGACATGAGTATTTAATGGCGGTAAGAACCGTCCTTACACTTCCATTAAGTCAACTTCTTTTTCGGTTAACACGCCGTCAATTTGTTTAATTGTTGAATCAGTTAGTTTTTGAATCAATTCTTCAGCGCCGCGTTCTTCATCTTCTGAAATTTCTTTTTCTTTTAACAAATCTTTTAATGTACTGTTTGCATCACGACGGATATTACGAATAGCAATACGAGCACCTTCGGCTTCATTTTTAGCTATTTTAACCATGTCTCTACGACGTTCTTCTGTCAAAGGTGGAATTGGAATGCGTATTGTCATGCCAGCACTATTAGGATTAACACCCAAGTCTGAGGTCATAATGGCTTTCTCAACCACAGACAACATATTTTTTTCCCAAGGTGTAACCGTTAATGTACGAGAATCTTCTATCCCCACATTCGCTACTTGGCTTAATGCCACATCTGATCCGTAATACGGCACTACGATCTGATCTAATAAGCTGGTATGGGCACGACCAGCACGAATCTTGGCCATTGCAGTTGTGAGTGCGGCGACACTTTTTTGCATTCTATCTGCCGCATCTTTTTTGATATCTTCAATCATGTATTTGTATCCTACTTAATAACTTGACGAGCTTGAACTCTATGTTTTTTTAAATCAGAAAAGTTTATCTAACCCAATAGACTATCTAACTAGAGTACCAATATTTTCACCATAAATCAGTTTGGTCAAGTTACCCTCTTTATGCACATCAAATACACGTAGGGGCATCTTCTGTTCTTGACACATAACCACGGCAGTTGTATCCATTACGGCTAAACGTTTCGTAATAACTTCGTCATAACTCAGTTCATCATAACGGACTGCATTAGGGTCTTTCTTAGGATCGGCAGTATAAACACCATCGACTTGTGTAGCCTTTATCAGCAAGTCAGCGCCAATTTCAACGGCACGAAGGCTGGCAGCAGAATCCGTGGTAAAGAATGGATTTCCTGTACCTGCCGCAAAAATAACAATGCGACCTTTTTCCAAATGGCGAATGGCACGACGTCGTAAATAATCTTCACACACTTCATTTATTCGTATTGCTGACATGACGCGGCAAAACGAACCTTTTTGTTCTAAAGCATCTTGTAGTGCCAATGCATTCATAACGGTAGCTAACATGCCCATGTGATCGCCACTAACACGATCCATACCACTAGCAGCTAAGCCTGCCCCGCGAAATATATTACCACCACCAATGACAATCCCGAGCTCAACACCTTGTGCGCTGAGCTCGGAGATTTCTGTTGCGAAACGGGCAATAACCTCGGGCTGAATGCCGTAGTCAGCATCCCCCATTAACGCCTCACCACTTAATTTAAGTAGAACACGTTTGTAAGCTGGTTTATTGCCTGTTTCTGTCATTTTTTAGTTACCTTTCACTTGCGCCATTACTTCTTCAGCAAAGTTATCTACCGCTTTCTCGATACCTTCACCAACTTCAAAAAATTCAAACGCCTCAACTGCTGCATTTGCTTTTTTAACAAGCTGCTCAACAGTTACATCAGGATCTTTAACGAAAGGTTGACCCATCAAGCTAATTTCATTAACAAACTTGCTCATGCGACCTTCAACCATTTTTTCAACAATCGCGTCTGGTTTGCCACTTTCTTTTGCTTGAGTTGCAACGATATCACGTTCTTTTTCAAGCAATTCTGCAGGCAAATCAGCAGCAGAAATCGCACTAGGACGATTCGCAGCAACATGCATCGCTAAATCTTTTGCTAAAGTTAAGTCATTACCGGTCAACTTAACCATCGTACCAATACGATCACCATGGCGATATGAACCAATAATACCGTCGTCAGTTGCCATTAGTGCAAAACGGCGTACTTTGATGTTTTCACCGATTTTAGCGACCAATGCTTGACGAACAACTTCAATTGATTCGCCGTTGCCATTTAATGGTAAAGCCATTAACGCTTCAAGGTCAGCAGGTTGAGCAGCCAACACTGTATTAGAAACATTACTAACAAATGCCATAAAGTCTTCTGCTTTAGCAACAAAATCAGTTTCAGAGTTGATTTCTAACATAACCGCTTGTTTACCATCAGCGCTGATTTCAATTGCAACTACACCTTCAGCAGCAATGCGATCAGATTTTTTATCAGCCTTAGCTAAACCAGATTTACGCATTTCATCAATTGCAACTTCGATATCACCGTTAGATGCTACCAGCGCTTTTTTACATTCCATCATGCCTGAGCCAGTACGCTCACGCAGTTCTTTTACTAATGCAGCAGTAATTGCCATTTGTTTAGCCCTTTATATCTTTGAACTATGCTTAGCCAGAAAAATCTAGCCGTACATACAATACAGGCCCACTAAACTAGTGAGCCTGCATACTTGATTTAACTAGGTGATGTTACTCAGCCGCCGCTTCAGTACTTTCAGCAGCAACTACGTCAGCCATTTCTTCAGCACCATTAGCAACAGCAGCCCGACCATCTAAAATCGCTTCAGCCATGCTTGATGTGTAAAGTTTGATAGCACGCATAGAATCGTCATTACCAGGAATTACATAGTCAACGCCATCTGGATTGCTATTAGAATCAACGATAGCAATAACAGGAATACCTAACTTGTTAGCTTCTTGAATAGCAATACGTTCATGGTCAACGTCGATAACGAATAGTGCATCAGGTAAACCACCCATTTTACGGATACCACCGATGCTTTTTTCTAGTTTTTCTTGCTCACGTGTCAAGTTTAAAACTTCTTTCTTTTTCAAGCCTTCTAATTTGCCAGACTCGATCATTTCTTGAATAGTATCTAAACGTTTGATTGATTTACGCACGGTTTGATAGTTAGTCAACATACCACCTAACCAACGGCGATTTACATACGGCATACCTGCACGTTCTGCATCTTCACGAATAGGATCTTGTGCCGCACGTTTTGTACCTACGAATAGGATGCGACCTTTTTTAGAAGCCAATTTACCAACGAAGTTCAATGCATCATTGAACATTGGTAAGCTGTGCTCAAGATTCAAGATATGGATATTATTACGTTTACCAAAGATAAATGGACCCATTTTTGGGTTCCAGTAACGAGTTTGGTGACCGAAGTGAACGCCTGCCTCAAGCATTTGGCGCATTGTTGTTTTAGCCATTTTAATTAAAACCTTTATATTAATTGTGGGGTTAAACCTCCACACACCCCAAGTATCGACTAACTGACTAAGCTGTTAGCACCCCGAGACTTGTGCCGGTGCATGTGTGATTTGTGCCTTATATTAGGCGCGCATATTATTCCACAAATCACGTATAAAAACAAAGTAAAATCAATCTGTTTATCGCCATCAACACTAGAAAAACGACCTTTCCTACTAAATATATTTCAACTTATAATTAGGTCCACCGATATTCACTAGTTTAAACGCATGACCAGAGACGCATTTAAATTGGGATAAAGTAGCATCTTTCCTCATCAATTTACTGGTCGTTTCAATGATTTTCCGGCACACTAGCACCTAAGTGTAAAGATTATCCCATCTACCATAAAAGGAAACTACTCAATCATGGCCGTTAGTATCAAAACAACAGCAGAAATCGAAAAAATGCGTGTCGCTGGTCGTCTAGCTGCTGACGTGCTGACAATGATTGAATCACATGTAGTTGCCGGTATAACCACCGACGAATTAAATAAGATTTGTCATGATTATATTGTTGATGTTCAGCAAGCAATACCTGCCCCACTAAACTATCACGGCTTTCCAAAATCGATTTGCACCTCAGTAAATCACGTTATTTGTCACGGCATACCTGGTAACAAAAAACTTAAAGATGGTGACATCATCAATATTGATATTACCGTTATTAAAGACGGTTATCACGGTGATACGAGTAAGATGTTTCATGTCGGTAAAACGTCCATTCTTGCCCAACGTTTATGCGAAAATGCTCGCGAGGCGATGTTAATCGGCATTGCTATGGTCAAGCCTGGTGTCCAATTAGGCGATATTGGTCACGCGATACAAGTTCATGCTGAAGCACAAAACTTTTCAATTGTACGAGAATATTGTGGACATGGAATTGGGCTAGTGTTCCATGAAGATCCTCAAGTATTACACTATGGAACTCCGGGTACAGGCTTTACTCTAGAAGCAGGCATGACCTTTACCATTGAACCCATGGTCAATGCAGGAAAGAGACACATCAAACAACTGCCTGATAATTGGACTGTCGTGACCAAAGATCGATCTTTATCGGCACAATGGGAACATACCATTTTAGTGACTGACACAGGGCATGAAATACTAACATTACGTAAGGATGAAGTGATTTAACTTATGATGAGCTCATTATTATCACTTTGGCAGATAGGTAATAATCAAAAACCTAATTTGGACACGCTAAATATAGGTTTTTATCGTAACGCTCTTCAAGAAGGCCAAGCTTATCTTAAACAGCAGTTTGAAGAGCAAGCAGATATCATCAATCTGGTTCAGCAGCGTGCTGTTTTTATTGATGAAGTATTACAAGACTTATGGCAACATCATATTTTTCCAAACACGCCGATCAGTCTTATCGCAGTAGGCGGTTATGGTCGCGGTGAGCTTCACCCTTATTCTGATATCGATTTATTAGTATTACTCGATGAGTCTGTTTCAGAACAACCGCCAGCTGAGTTATCTACATTTCTGACCCAACTTTGGGACGTAGGTCTTGAAATTGGTCATAGTGTCCGCACCATTCAAGAATGCCGTCAGCAAGCAGAAGACGATATTACTATCGCTACAAACTTACTCGAAACTCGTCTATTATGTGGTGAAAAAGCCTTATATTCCGCACTACAACAACTCACTATTGACCACAAGACATGGGATACATCCCGCTTTTATCAAGAAAAAAAACAGGAACAATTACAACGCCATCTCAAATACAATGACTCCATCAACAATCTAGAACCGAATATTAAAGAATGCCCTGGCGGTTTACGTGATTTGCAAGTTATTAGTTGGGTTGCTCAGCAACATTTCGATGTCACAGGTCTAAAAGGCCTAAAACAAAAAGGCTTCCTTGCGAATAGTGAATATCAGCGTTTAGATAAAGCTCGGCGCTTTTTGTGGCGTGTTCGTTTCTCACTTCATCTTGTAGCTAATCGCAAACAAGAAAAGTTAATGATCGATCATCAGCGAGAAGTCGCCAAACAACTAGGTTATCAAGAAACAGATAGCCGACTTGCGGTCGAGCACTTCATGAAAGACTACTACCGTTGTGCTCGCTCTGTCAGTCAAATGAATGAACTGTTGTTGCAACTCTTTGAAGAGAACATTATTCTCGCCAATGAAACGCCTCAAATTGAACCTATCAATAGACGTTTCCAAATCCATAATGGTTATCTTGAAACGATAAATTCAGGGATATTTGCTTTTTATCCTTATGCCATGCTGGAAGTATTTTTAATATTACAGCAGCAGCCCGAGATCAAAGGTATTCGTGCCGATACCATTCGTCAATTACATGCTCACCGACATCTTATTGATAAACGCTTTCGAGCTGATATCAAAAATCGCAGTCTATTTATGGAGATTATTCGCCAGCCTAAAGGCCTTACCCATGAGTTCCGTCATATGAACAAATTGGGGATTTTAGGCGCATACCTCCCTGCTTTTGGCCAAATTGTTGGGCAAATGCAGCATGATCTATTTCACGTCTACACCGTCGATGAACATACTTTGTTCTTAGTGAGGAATTTACGCCGGTTTTCATGCCCAGAATACCAAGCAGAGTTTCCACTTTGCTCCGAGGTTTATGAACAACTTCCAAAGCCAGAATTGTTATTTATCGCAGGGCTATTTCACGATATAGCCAAAGGCCGCGGCGGCGACCATAGTAAATTAGGTGTCGTTGATGCCGCTGCATTTTGTACTCAACATAGTCTCAGTGACTTTGATAATGACATTGTGACATTTTTAGTTCGCCAACACCTCACCATGTCTGCGACGGCACAGAAATTTGATATCCATGATCCTGATGTTATCAAAATATTTGGAGAAACAGTACACACTGTCGAACGACTTAATTATCTCTACTTATTAACCGTTGCTGATATTCGTGCTACGAATAACAATCTATGGAATAGTTGGCGTGATTCCTTATTGAAGCAGTTATATCACACTACTAAGCAATGGTTAGTTCATCACGATGAAGTGGCAAAAAGTACGGCAGAAAAAAGTCAGCGTCAACAAGCTGGAGCATTAAAGGCACTTACTGAACAATCTTTTTCAGAACAACAAATAACCGATTTATGGCAACATTATGAGTCTGATTATTTTCTACGCCATACTGTCGATGAGATCTGCTGGCAATCCGCATGTCGTATCCAAAATTCTACGGATACAACACTCGTTAACAGCAGAAAACATGATCAAGAAAATATGCTCGAAATATTTATTTGCACCCAAGATAGACCTCGAATTTTTGCCGCAACAACTGCCTGTCTCGAACAACTACAGTTAGATATTCTCGATGCTAAAATCAGCATTACCTCGGATGGCCATACGCTCAATACCTACATAGTAAATGGCTTAAACCAACACCAAATAGACATTACCCAAGCCTTAGAAAAACAACTTAATAACTTAGATGAAATCAAAACTCATAGCTCAGTGATCACACCTAGAAAAATGAAATTGTTCGAAACTACACCTAGCATTCAATTTCAAACGAATGAAGAACAGAACCACACGATGATGGAACTAAAAACTCATGATAGGCCGGGGCTTTTATCGTCGGTTGCCCAAGTTTTTTTACAGCAGGATATCCAACTTAGTAACGCTAAACTCATCACTTTAGGTGACCAAGTTGAAGATGTATTTTATGTATCCACGCTCTCTGGCGAGCCATTAGACACCGCTGAACAAGATAATCTACAACAGAAATTAACTGATGCTTTAATATAATTAAGTTGAACTAGTAACTTCTAATTTCTCACTAGAACTTTATTGACATGAGCTTACTTATTTTCAGTCGTAAAAAAGGCGCAATTAGTGAAACCAATTGCGCCCTATTATTAAAACTTTGAGCTTATTCTAATTCGGAAACAGTCACACTATCCGTTAATTTTTCTACTTTCTTGCTGCCAATCCCCTTAACATTAACTAAGTCTTCCACTGACTTAAACATGCCATTTTCTTCACGATATTGAATAATCGCAGCAGCTGTAGCCTCACCCACACCATTCAAAGCTTGCAACTCTGATTTTGTTGCGGTGTTGAGATTAACTTTGTCCATTGCATACACAAGTCCTGTTGATAACACCATTGCCAAAAATAATGACATTAGTACTTTTTTAAACATAGTCCTTACTCCCTGTTATTTAACGTAAAACTGCCATGCTAGCAGTACACAGAAGCATAATCTCATCTGAAGATTATTGCAATAAACTTATGCTTAACTGTTTAAGAACATTACTTATAAAGCGTTATGAGAACGAGAATTCACCTTCGCTATTATTACTAATAGTCAGCTTCAAAACAAAGTGACTAAGACTGAATAATTGTTGAAAGCTTGCATATCTTTTGATTTATATTACTTTAATAATTCCCTATGTACTCTCAATCTAGCTAATAACTAGCAAAGTAACGATATTTTTCACGTTAATGAGAAACACCATGCGAATTAATAACCTTTAAAAAAGTTAAACCAATTATCTTAATATCTAACCACAAGGATCGCTTGTGTAGATATTCAACGTCCAGCATCACTTTTTGAGGTATAGGCAGCTCATCGCGGCCATTGACCTGTGCCCAACCTGTTAATCCAGGAACCAGTATATGAACACCTTGCTGAGTACGTAGTGCCACTAAATCATCTTGATTAAATAGCGCTGGGCGTGGCCCGACAAAACTCATATCCCCCTTAATGATTGACCATAACTGAGGCAATTCATCCAAACTCGATTTGCGTAAGAAATGACCAATCGGCGTCAAAGCACTTTTTGGATCAAGCAATAAGTGCGTTGCTACAGCAGGCGTGTCAACTTTCATGCTTCGAAATTTAGGCATTTTAAATATTTGATTGTCGCGACCAACTCTATCAGACCAATACAATGCAGGTCCTTTAGATGTCAGTTTGACCAATACCGCTACAATGACAATAGGGGTCAGTAAAATACTGGAGGCAATCAAAGCCAATACAAGATCAAGTAGTCTTTTCATTTTCTAAATATGCTTCCACTGTTTTATTTAACTGTTCATCCATCGTAATTACTGGTTGCCAATCAAGTAACTTCCTTGCTTTTGAGCTATCCACCTGCAAGGAGCCAAATAATCGCGTCGCCATAGCACCTTTACCGACTAGCCTTGCCATAAAAGTCATCAAGCTAACAGATACAGGAATTAATCGCGCTTTCTTACCAAAAGCGCTCGCCACTTTTTGCAATAACTCCGTCGTTGAAACATCTTCCCCATCTGAGATTAAAAATGTTTCATTAGCTGCTTTGGAATGATCAATACAGTGAATAATAAAACTCACTAGATTATCTAAGGCGACTAAAGAGCGTTGATTATGTATCACGCCTAATGGCAAAGGTATACCTTTGTTAACCCACTTTATCATTGAAGCAAAATTAGCTTTAACATTAGGCCCATAAATAAGAGGCGGTCTAATAATTACAACTTCTAGTCCTGTTTCGTCAGCAATGTCTAATAGCCCTTGTTCCGCTTCATATTTAGATAAGCCATAAGGGTCGGTAGGTATATAATTATCATTCGGCTTAAATGGCTGATCTAACTGAGTCAGTTCTCCATTTACTTTAATAGAGCTAATAAATATAAAGCGTTTAACGCCAGCATCAGCGGCCTGTCTTGCTAAATTTAATGTTGCATCCACATTTACTTTACGAAATTCAAGCAATGGATCTGCTACCGAATCATCCATAACATGAACACGTGCTGCGGTATGAATAACTACATTCACACTTTCTAATATAGTATGCCAATGGGTTACATCTAGGATGTTAGGAATGAGAAATCTATATACACCTTCAGGCAATCTAGATTCTGTAGACCTAACAGTACCCGTCACTTCATAATTATCGGCAAGCAATTGTCTAACTAATGCATTACCAACAAATCCATTTGCTCCAGTGACTAAGATCTTCATACTCTATAATCCTAAAAAAATTCATGCTCTCACCAACAACATGTCTAATACTAATTTCATGACTTGCAATACCATTTTTTATCTATTGGGAGCAGTTTTTTTCATTCAAATATTGCAAGAATGCTGTGACATAAGCAAAACAAACCTGGTCCGTCACCTCCACAACTAAGCCGCGAACACCACTGGTGCCAAAGTGCGCACTGCTACTGACCATAAGTTCGTTAATATATATATTCATTGTTATTGTATTTCTTCATGTTATGTATTTTTTAGCTTAACAACGATGATAATTATCATCAAAGCGAACAATGTCATCTTCACCTAAATAACTGCCTGATTGTACTTCAATTATTTCAAGCGGGACCTTGCCTGGATTATGGAGACGATGTTTTTTCCCCGCAGGAATATAGGTAGATTCATTTTCAGATAATAAGCTTATTTTATCTTCACAGGTGACTTCGGCGATACCTCTCACCACAATCCAATGTTCGGCACGATGATGATGCATTTGCAGTGACAATGAGGCGTCAGGTTTGACCGTAATACGTTTTACTTGAAAGCCTTCGCCATGATCAATCGAATCATAATGGCCCCAAGGTCGATAACATAAGCGATGGGCTTTAGCTTCCGGCCGGTTTGCTTTATTTAAACGGTTCACGATTTCTTTGACATTTTGGGCGCTATCTTTACTGGCAACCATCACCGCATCAGCCGTTTCTACAACCACAATATGGTCTAAACCCAGTACAGAAACTAGGCGATGTTCACTATGTATATATGAATTTTGCACGTCATCAATCATAACGTCACCCTGGAGGACATTGCTATTCTTATCTTGCTCGGCATATTCCCATAATGATGGCCATGAACCAACATCATTCCAACCAGCATCCAAAGGTACAACTACTGCTTTATCAGTGTATTCCATCACCGCATAGTCAATGGAATCAGCAGGACAAGTTTCAAAGGCATCACTATCTAAACGAATAAAGTCTAAATCGTTTTGACCTTTAGCGAGAGCATCACGACAACTGATGACAATATTGGGGGAATATTTTTCTAATTCAGTTATTAAAGTTGATGCCTTGAAGAGGAACATACCACTGTTCCAATAATAATCACCTGAAGTCACATATTTAATAGCCGTATCTAAATCTGGTTTTTCAATAAAAGCTATAACCTTACTAACGGTATTGTTTGCATCAGCTTGAATATAGCCATAACTAGTATTTGGCGAGGTAGGAACAATACCAAAGGTCACCAACAACCCCTTTTCGGCTTCAATTTTGGCAAGAACAATAGCGTGATGAAAGGCTGTAATATCTGTGATGTCATGGTCGGCAGCAAGCACTAATAAAATAGGATCATCACCCGATGTCATAGCTTGTAAGGCTGCACTGGCTAATGCTGGGGCGGTGTTCTTGCCGAAAGGTTCTAGTAGAATGGTGGGACTTATGACAGCTAACTGTTGTAACTGCTCAGCTACCATAAACCGATGGTCATTATTACACACAATGATCGGCGGCTGTAGATCGTCTAAACCCGTCAAGCGAAATAGCGTGTCTTGAAACATCGTGTTGTCGCTAAACAAAGCTAAAAACTGTTTCGGTTTATATTTTCGTGATAACGGCCATAGTCGTGTGCCACTGCCGCCGGACATGATGACGGGGATCATTGATAAGTATATCTAGATATAGTTCTTATTATGTTTTTGTACAAAACCGCTTCCATTCTTTATCGCTTCTATATTTTCGACCACACAGTTCGATTAATATAATCAGTGTAACTAAGTACAACTCTTACAACTTGTTTTGATACCGAGCCTCCTTGATAATCGCTCACCACTTTCATTACCCGTGTATCTCGCTGATGTTGACTTGTTATAATCCTAACCGATTCAAGGACTCGTTCTGCTTTGAGACCGCTCATAATTAGCGTACCTTCATCCATACCCTCTGGACGTTCATGTGCATTGCGAACTGTCACTGCTGGTAGATTTAATAATGAGGCTTCTTCTGTTATTGTTCCACTGTCAGAAAGAATACAGAAAGCAGACATTTGAAGTTTTATATAATCCAGTAAGCCGAATGGTTTTACAAACCGAATTAATGGGTGTTCAACATGCTCATCTAATTCTTCTAAGCGTTTTTTTGTTCTCGGATGTGTCGAAACAATTATCGGATATTGATAGGTTTCAGCAAGTACTCTCAATGTTTCCAGTAAATCTTTTAAATTTTCTCGTGTATCAACATTTTCTTCTCTATGCGTACTCACTATAAAGAACTTATCCTGCTCAAGACCTTCCTTTTTCAAAACTTCAGATGCCTGAATTTGAGGCATATAGTGATTTAAGACCTCCTCCATGTGCGAACCTGTTTTAATAATGGTCTCAGGACGAACACCTTCAGCAAGTAGATAATTACGGGCATGCTCTGTTAGAACCATATTAATATCGCTTAAATGATCTAAGACCTTACGGTTCAGCTCTTCTGGAACACGTTGATCAAAACATCTATTACCTGCTTCCATGTGGAAGATTGGTATTTTTCGCCTCTTCGCCGCCATGATTGCTAAACAGGTATTGGTATCACCATACAAAAGTAAAGCATCAGGTTTTTCCAACTCAAATATGTCATCAGCCTTAGCAATTATATCCGCGATAGTTTTTGCTACCGTGTCACCGCTTACGTTTAAAAAGTGATCCGGTTTTCTAATATCCAAATCATCAAAAAACACCTGATTCAATTCATAGTCATAATTCTGCCCTGAGTGGACTAAAATATGATTGACTTGTTTATCTAACTCTGCAATCACTCGGCTCATTTTAATCAGTTCAGGGCGAGTACCAACCAATGTCATCACTTTAAGCATTCAGTTTCTCCTGGACATAATCCAGCTTCAGCAACAATGATTTTACCCCCTCAACATTAAGTCGTTCCGTATTATGTGAAGTGTAGTCCTCCACCTCCGAAATATGAGTTTCACCTTCGACAAAGTATTTTTTGTAATTCAAATCTCGATTATCAGCTGGTATACGGTAATAACGCTGCATATCTTCCGCTTTTGCCATCTCTTCACGTGAAATTAATGACTCATATAGTTTTTCCCCGTGCCGAGTACCAATTACTTTTACTGAGCTATTACTATCAAACAACTCTTTCAAAGCCTGAGCTAAGTCAGTTAAAGTGGATGCAGGTGCTTTTTGTACAAAAATATCGCCTTGCTGTGCATGCTCAAATGCATGCAACACTAAATCTACAGAATCTTCTAAAGACATTAAAAACCGAGTCATATTAGGATCCGTCACCGTCAAAACATCATTAGCTTGCATTTGCTTAATAAACAGTGGAATCACTGAGCCGCGGGAAGCCATGACATTTCCATAACGCGTACAACACACAACCGGCCCACCGTCAGGAATTGATCGTGATTTTGCTACCACTACTTTCTCAGCCATCGCTTTTGAGATCCCCATGGCATTGATAGGATAAACCGCCTTATCTGTGCTCAAAAAAACGACTCTTTTAACATTATTTGCTATAGATGCATTCAAAACATTTTCAGTACCGATAATATTTGTTTTAACAGCCTCCATCGGATAAAACTCACAAGAAGGAACTTGTTTTAAAGCCGCCGCATGAAAAATATAATCCACCCCCACCATTGCTTGAGAAACACTGTCATAATCACGCACATCGCCAATGTAAAACTTGACTTTATCGTTAGCCAATTCGATGCGCATGTCTTCCTGCTTTTTCTCATCACGACTAAAGATACGGATTTCCTTTACATTCGTATCAAGAAAGCGCTTTAACACCGTATGGCCAAAAGAACCTGTGCCACCGGTGATCATTAAAATTTTGTTATCGAACATGGTTTTCTACATTCCTTCATGCATGTGATGCATTTTTTCAATTAATTTTGGCCAGCTTGGTGATTCATACCCTGTTGCTCGTCGAAACTTAGTCGAATCCAGAGATCGATCAATCTGTATTTTTTCATCCGCTTCAATATCAATCTTCTTACCATAAACATCAGCAATCAGATTTAATAGTGAGTATTTATCAATGGGGGCTACGGAGACATGGTATAAACCGCGTAAATTCACATTTGGAATAACAAAATCCCGAATCACTCTTGCCAACTCAATGGTGGGTAGGCCAGAAAATATTGCTTTTTTATAGCCTTTGACCTGTCCTGCCTGTGATAAAAACCAGTCAACCAACGAACTGCTAGTGTTAAGCTCATGGCCAATGATTGAAGTTCGTAATGTTACGGCATGAGGTAAATCATGCAATTCACCAATATATTTTGATTTTCCGTATAAATCTTCAGCATCAGAAACATCGTCCTCAGCATACATTCCTTTGCTACCGCTAAATACGCAATCAGTACTAATATGAACTAAGCGAGCATTAATTAATGAACACAATTTAGCTATACGGTGCGGCAACATAGCATTTAATGGTAAAGCTAATAAGGGATCATTTGCATCTGCAAATTGTTTAATTAAGCCAACACAATTAATGACAACATCAGGTTTTACTTTTAACATTACGGCAATTAATGAATCATTATCCAATATATCAATATTTGAAATTAAGTGTGTATGCGTATTAATGGGAAAATAATTCTTTCCTGAATTGCTTCGTAAAGTGCCCCATACTTCAAATTGCTGATGTTGAGAAAAATCATTATAAATAGCACTACCCAACATGCCTGTAACACCTAAAATTAAAACCTTCATTTTCTTTGTGTCCATCACTTAAATTCTGTTACTCAAAATATCTATCAAATTCTTCACTTGTAAGCCCATCTCAAAATGCTCTAAATAATAATTTCTACCCAATTCAGACATTTTTTGTTTTTCTACATCCGTCATATTACATAAACATTCAAAACAACTAACCAATCCATCGACATCTTCAGCATCACAAGTCAATCCAGCACCTGATTGTGCGACTACTTTAGCACCTTCACCATCCAAGGCTGCAATAATAGGCCGCCCCGAAGCTAAATACGCTTGGATCTTACTAGGAATGGTATAACTGAATATCTCCTCTTTTTTAAGGGTTACTAACAAAGCTTCCGAACGCATAAATATTTGTGACATCATTTCTGATGGCAAACGTCCGGCCAAGACTAGATTATCTAGTTTCCGATTTACTTTTTGTTCTAACAACCAATCAGACAAAGCTCCACTACCAACCAAGACTATACGTAAGTTAGGTAAATGTTTTAATTTAGCAGCTGTATCTACAATTGTTTCTAATGACTGGGCCGTACCCAAGTTTCCTGTAAACGTTACACAAAAAAACTGCTCTAATAAATGAGTTAAATTCATAGGTAAAGCATTATTTTTTGGTTGTGTAAGATTTTGATCAACGCCAAGATACTCATCTTTATAAGAATTTGGGTAATAAACAATCTTCTCAACATCTGCATAACGAGAAACGGGTTTGATAAATCCTTCAGACTGAACCAGTAACGTATCTGCCTGAGAATAAATACCTCGAACCATTAACCTGACCAGCGCCAATAAAAATCTGTTTTTTATAAATCCAGTTGCGCTCAAACTCTCAGGCCATAAATCCTGCACCCAAATAGCCAAATGCGTTTTTAACTTCCATTTCAAATAAATCGCAGGAATTGCCATTGTTATTGGAGATGGGGCAAACACAAGAATCGCATCATAATGCTCATTCTTTACTGCAGCAGGAAAGAATCGCATTCCATTCCAAATGAAAGACCAATAATTTAAAAACAGATTTATAGCGCCCCCCGTTTTCCTAGGACGTAATGGCGCTCGAAATACAAAGGTCTTTTCAGCAAACATCTCCCCCTGTACACCATTCTGAGCATATCCTTTAAATATATTTCCACTTGGATAGTTTGGCTTGCCAGTTAGAACCTTAATCCTATGTCCTTGGGACTCCAAAGTTCGGACCAAATCATTAATAATAAAAAATTCAGGCCAAAAATATTGACTTACTATAAGTATATGCATCAACTAGCTCTAATCTCATTTCTACTAGCAAGTGTCGTAGACAAGTTAGTGAGTAATAAGCCCCAGAGAAAAAACATGACCATTCCAGGATAAGGCTGACGAAAACTGACCTTTAAAAAATTATCTACAAATACAAAAAAACCAACCAGCACTATTAACATAAACAAATCAGGGGTAATAGTTCCAGCTCTAATGACTCGCGAACAATTACGAACAGTAACATAAATCAAATAGATAATAGGAAACAACGCTATCACACCGAAATGATAAATCAGGTCAAGGTAATAGTTATGCGCACTAGGATATTTATTCCTGTCTGGTCGGACTTGATGACCGAATAAAAATATTTTAGGGCTTTCTAGTACTCCTTTCCCATAAAACCTCCAGTAGTGAAACCTTTCTTTTAAGTTATTTGGTAACACATGAATAAATCTATTCATGTAAGGGATTTCTTGGATATTGTTTTTTTTGACTAATCTAGGTTCTTTTACATCAGTGTGTAACTCAGGACTGAACTTCAATGCATAAGTGCTTGTTGCCTGTATATTTGGATAATAAAATATAAAAGATGAACATAAAATAACAATCAAGACTAGGCCGTACCACCTTTTGTCATTTTTATTTAAAGACCAAGATGACACCAACATTCCTAACACAGTCAAAATCACAGCTAGAATAGAGAGTGATGCGGCAAGGTAAATACCCATCCATGGAGCCAAAAACAAAACCAAATATCGAAGTTTGTTATTTTCGTAAAGAGAGTTTACTGTAAGAAAATAAAGCCCCACAAAAATTACCGGCAAATACTGTAAATGCTGATATAGGCTGAAAATATATACGTCTGGAGACAGTAATCCATTTCCCTTTATGACTGTAGCGATAACTTCTAAGGGTACTACTAACAAAAGCACATACAAAATGACCGCCTCATATCTCAAGCAATCTAATCTAGGAGATAAATAAAGCCCTCCCAATACTAGTGCGAACGTAGGTAAAGTAAACTGAACTAGCAATATAAATTTAGCTAGTTCGACCTTACCTGACTCACCTGATGAAACGACTATGCTCAGCATCATTAACGTGAATATCGAAAAAATAATACCCATGCCAAAATGTCTTTTTTCTAGGCGTAATAAAAAAGCAATTCCTATAAAACAAAAAATGGCTGCAATCGGCAAAGGTAAGAGCAGTAGCTTACCTTGTGCATTATAATTGAAGGCGTCTGATGTAAAGACTGAACCTGACAATTGAAAAAATAAGGGCATAAAAAATAAAAATAAAAGCAGTGCCTGCTTAATTTCTATTGTTACATTACTGTTGTTTTTTACACTTAATTTTGGCATTTAAATATTTCCAATACGGCCCTTAAAACTAAGTGTTGAATAAAACAATAAATTTAGTATTGCTGCCCACAAAAAGAAAAGAGTAAGAGATGCTTGACCAACCACATAATAAGAAAATGGTACGGAAATTGTAATCAATATATTTATAAGTGCATCAGGTACAAATACATCGTTCTTAGCTACTTGCAGGATATACATGCGTTTTCGCTGCGCCAATAACATGAGTCCGCCCCCCATTAATGAAAACCCAATCGCATACACGAATAAAGAAGAATAGAACTCTACGCCTAGCAACAGTGCTGACAAACATACTCCACTGCCCATCAATATGCTTAGTATAGTAAATAAAAATATTGGAGCATTAGAGTCCTCACCTCGTAACAAGAGGGTGGGCCCAAGTGCATATGTATATAAGGCGCTGACTACACCACCTAATGCATAAGCTGTAAACATTTGTCCAGATAGGGATTTGCCAGCCAGAATGACAATTAAGATACGAAAAATATACGTAGTTATTCCGATAACCGAACTCGATCCGATGTGCGGAATAAATTTGGTTAAACTAAGCTTGAATTTCTTATCATCATAAATCCATCTAATGTAAGGAAGTAAAAAAACAACAGGTAATATCGCCCAAACATATAAGAGAAAATAAAAAAGTTCCATCCATGAAAAGGTCAGCATTAGGACAAGAAACAAGAAACCAGTCGTATTTACCCTAACATATTTATCCGCAAAGTGAATATCATTATGTTTTTCTCTATTAGCAAGCTGTAATTCAGCGAGCCATTCTGAACATTTCCGAAGCATCAGTCCTACAATTAAGTATATTGATACATCAATAATACTGGTAGCTAATAAAAATGCAGCTACCACAGCGGGGAAAATGAACAACAGTCTAAAACAAAACAGGTTTCGCTCATCATCATCAGAACTATTAGCTAAAATAAGGCTACGTGCATTTCCTGATAAAGAAAGAAATACAGCTATAATCGCTCCTTGGATAATTCCAATTTCAGCGGCCAAGTTTTGTTTTTCGAGCAGGCCAGCGATGATCAACAACCCAGTTACAGAAAAAAAATTAATTGCTGCTGCTACGGGAAATAAAAGAGCTTGTTTAATCAAAAATAAGGGCCGCCGTTAAATGCATGTGACATTATACGATAAGATGCTGTATAAATTCCCTAGGAGTCAATAACAACCGAGCTTCATCAATTCCCATGTAGCGTTTCACAGATCGCGCAATGGAAATGGTCGAGTTAGGATCAAAAGTTTGGACTGGCCGCGCCACATCCCATACATAATCAAGCTCTGCAGCCACTACTGGCAAACCAGCTTGTGTTGCTTCAAGTAATGGTAAACCATATGACTCCATCAAAGATGGATAAATTAATGCTCCCGTATCGGAATAGAGTTGCAAAACTCGACTATGAGATACATTTCCTAAATTATTAATCTTCAATGCATATCGTTGCTTTTGTTCACTAATATAGTCATGCAACTGAGGGAATGAATCACTATCTATCGTCAAGCACAACGCTGGAAATATCCCTTCATCTGCTAATAAACACCAAGCATCAATTAGCCGACGATGGTTTTTGTGAGATTCGCCAGAGGCAACATAGACAAAATCGTATTGGTTAGGCCCTTTTTGATGTTTATTTCTATTTACGGCTTCATACTCATCTTCAGTAATCCCATAAAATGGCAAAACATGTATCGCCACGTGTGTAGATGCTCTTAGTGCTCTCTTCATAGTGGGAGTTTGAACCACAAATTCATCAACAATACGCGAACGCCAGAATAGCCAAAATCGTTCTAGAATAATACGTAATCTCACTTTAATTGGGGTGCCAGCCAACGTGATATTTTCAACCAAATAACGATTCTGTATAAAAACAGTTGTATTTCCCGATAAGTTAAACAGTGGGGGTAGATTGCCAAAGCAGAATATCTTATCTGATGATAGGGAGTTCCTAAACAGCCACCATTCCGCCAAAACTCGTTTTAGAATTGTAGGCTGCACACGATGAATACTAATATTTTCAGGAATATTTTTTGTAAGACTGAGACGACTATCTAACAAAACCACCGTATCTAGTTCTGAAGGAATGTCCTCCAACAAAGCCTTTAATAATGTTTTTCCTCCACCTTGATGAACATTAACTGCGTGAATAATTAATCTCAATAAAGCTCTCCTCCATATACGATTTACCAACAATCATAAGTCACAGTGTGACCCATAATTCAATATACTGAGATTTAATCTTATCGAGCTTTAGCTCAATATAATCAATATAAGCCTGTCGCTTTGTATGAACCTTAAAAATTTTCCTGACAGTATCTGACACTGAGAACTGACCTATATCATCGAGCTTAACCAATAAGTCTTCCATCTGGAGTTCAGAATACAGCCCTTCAATCTTCGGTTGCCAACATATGCACAATGCTGGAATATGCTGTGAAAGAGCCATAATAGCACCATGCATCCTAGAGGAAAAAATAACATGAGTATCATTGCATAACATTGCCAACTCGTTTGGATTGTTTGGAATTTCCAATGTCAATTGGGTTCCTGTATTTGCTAAAACCCCTTCTACAATTTGTTTTCCAATTTGAGCATCAACCGTAGCATCAGTGATAAAAAGACCAACAGTTAAGTCTCTGCTGATTAGCTCATCAATAAGCCTCTCTATAGTTACTCTAAAATTGTTCGCCTTCTGCTGATCACCATCAGGAAAAATAGATACAGAAAAAAGAGGTAGCACATTAATCAAAACATCATATCTACAGCTCTTTTTCCCAACTTTTGGCCATAACAGTACAGGGTCTGGTATCACATCAAGTTTAACAAAGTCCGAACCAAACTCTCTCTCAATTAATTTCATACTCTCGCTATCGCGGCAAATTATTCGGTCAGATAATCTTAACGCATAACCTAGAAAGAACTTAACACCAGGAGCAGTAAACGGCCCAGCACCAACACAAAGGAAGCTGACTCGTTTTCCGGTAAGCTTGCTAAGTAACACATAAGTAAGAGCTTGCAATGGAAATCCATACTCGACACCCATGAGCAAATTTCCACCACCAATAAATACTTTAGAACACCCTCTAGATTTACGTAAAAAAATAGCCAATACCAATGGCCAATAAAAAAACAGCTTCAAACAATTTCTAAGAGTTTTAAATAATCGATTATTAAGGTAATTGTGCTTGGATATCTTTACGCTGTCACTAACTTCACTGGATGTAAATTTTTGAGCTAAAAATGGAAATGTATTTTCAACTACAGCTCGAAAATTAAAATCCATTTTTTCAACCTGATACCCTCCGTCTGTAAACATATTATGAACCATCGTCATAATTGCTACATCACCGAGATTATATGTGCTGTGGATGCCCACAGACAGTATTTTATGCTTACTCATAGTTTAATTTTAGCTGGAATATATACATAACAAAACCATCTTATTTTTTTAACGACTTTATGCATAACTGGATACTGAAAAATAGCCTTCCACAGCGCTATACCATAAATACCAATCTCCTCTCTATTATTTAATAAATAGTCCTGGCGAAATTTAAGGTCAAGGGAAAGGTTATTCAAAACGCTTAAATGACAGCGTTTAATAGAGGCAAGAAAATCCTCAGAATATTTATACTCAGTTATTGCATTAGCTTCACGCAATGAGCTTATGTAATTTGATAGCCAGCGTTTATAAAATTCTTGATTATCAGTCATTTTTTCTGTCCAAGAACCTGAAGAAAAACTGCGATATACTGACATAGGGCGATCAATATACAGTGCACCTCCCGAGAGCGAACAAAATATTTGATAATAGTAGCCAGTCAAATGTTTTTTATAAAATGAGTAATTCTCTTGTAAAACACGGTCGAAAAATGTCTTCTTGATTAGCATGGACGCCGTTGGCATAAATGAACCGCCACAACGTATGATTGGTGGAACATCGAAAAGCGCCATGTCATTGGCTCTTTTACAAAAAAGCTGTTTATCTGGCTTCCCTTGGGTAGTCTTAATCGCAGAATGGAAACATATCTCGCAGTCTGAGAATTTATCTAAAGACTCAACCTGAGTCTGAAGCTTTTCGGGAGATATCCAAAAGTCGTCTCCCTCGCATAAGGCAAGAAACTGTCCTGTTCCATAACTTGCTGCAAGCAGCATTACCCTAGTTCCTTTTGAGTATTGATTCTCTTCTTGAATAATAGCTTTTATCAAGCCAGGGTATTGCTTAGCATACTTGTCGACTATATTCCTAGTCTCATCTGTTGAGGCATCATCATGAATAATAATTTCAAAAGGAAAAGTCGTTTTTTGTATCAAAAACCCACGAATAGCATCTTCAATATATTGTTCATGGTTATAAGTGGTGCATATGATGCTAACAACTGGCAGCATACCATTCCACGAAACCGTAATTTCCTTTTGCGTAGGAAGAGGATATTTCAAAAATTCATCCAATGAATTGTCATTCACAAAGTTAGATCTCTTAAAAAGCTACAAAAACATTTTTATATATCATATTTTAGTTACTAATATAGGGAAATACATAGCCATGTATCTCTTCTATGTTTCTAGTTCATTCGCGAAAACTAGCTATAAGCAAGTAATCATCGGCCAAATAAAGAAACAGACCATGCGAAACACAAACTAGAAAACAGCCGCACCACCCTATGCGACACAGCAAAAAACTTACACGAAATATGGTTTTTACGATAGCATTGACTGTTGAATTAACCAAAACGAGCCAATTGCTCACTGACCTAGTTAATGGCCTTATCCCCTTCCAAGCATTAATTAACACTGTAGAGAAGAGTTCTATCGCGACGGTCAATGACACTATAATCATGACCATCAACTAAGAGCACCGTTCATTAACAACTACAACAACTTAAAGGAAATAACCTTAATTATTCATGATAACCGAATAGTCTATCCAATTGAGCTAGTAATGTCCAAGTTACTGCGATATAGGCGGAACTTCCAATAATCCTGTTCATCGAAGTAATCACTTAAGCGTGAGTCAAAAGTTTAACGCAAAAGGAAAATAGGTAAGTTGCTGTGAAAATTAATTCCTCTAGCGCCCATCTCTATCAGACCGATAACCAGATGAAACTAACATAAATATGTGCCGTTATAGTATCGTCTAATGGAGAAGTTCTTACGCTCGAACAAAGCATAAACTGATCGCAAGTATCTTAGGACTAAGCTATAACCAATTTGAAAAACACTTGTAATTCGCTTTGAGTTCAGCATTTTTACCTTAATTTTTATTTCATGTTTGAACTTTAAATCAAAAAAGAATGGAGACATATATTTTAAAATCCGGAGCTGCTGCCTTTCCAGTAACAATTGAGTATCGGTTATAGAAAATCTGCTTTTTGGATTAGAAAGTCTTCTCGCGCCTCTTCGATGTAAGTTCATCGTAAAAAATACTCACAACGAGTTATTAATAATCCCCTTAAATTAGCAATGATTTCTTCTACTTTTAGCTTTCTTACAAAGTTGTCTTAATAAATTTTGATTTTAAATATGTTCTTAAAATTGGGAGGCTTAATGACGAAACGCCTAGAACTAATATTCCAAGTGTAAACATTTCAGCAAATAGCATAACTCTTGATTGAGTAAGATCCAACGGGGCGATTGCCTTTATAACTAACGCTAAGATAATTGTGGTTGCTACAACTGGAAGTAAGTCCTTAAATAACCAAACAAGATGAAACCCTGGCACAAAACGACTATGCACAATCGGCGTCCACCATAAAAACCAAAGCAACCTAAACCAAAACCAAGCCATGCCTGCTCCTACTGCACCATAGTTTGTAGCCGAAAAATAGATAATAGGCAGTTGAATAACCGCTGAGATTGTCGAGCCAATCACATGCAACCTAAGTTGCCCATAAGCATTTTGTAGATAATACTGAAATGCGCTCAAAGCCAGAATACCATTGCCTAAGGCGAACCAAAGTAATACTTCAGCTCCCCAACTCGCAGCGTCACGATCACCCGTCCAAGCGTAAATTAGCGGCAGGGCATAAAGTCCAATCATTAACGATACAGAAAGAGCGACAACTGTAACAACCTGGCTAGACTGTCTGTAGATTATAAGCATTTCATCCTTTTTTCCTTGAGACAATAATAAGGTCATCCTTGGCATAATCGCTCGCGCAATGGGCTCTGACAATGACGTTACTCCACCAGCGACTAAAGCTACGAGGCTAAAGTAACCAAACTCCGCCAAACTTAAAACACCCGACAAAATCAATTTATCGGTTTGCGTAATCACTATCCAAATCCCCGCGGTATAAGCAATGCCCAATGCAAATGGTGCCACATTTTTAACAGCAGACCAGTCAAAAGAGACTAAGCCTGGTGGGTTTTGCGTTGCGGGCATATTTTGATAAAAGCGTACTGCAAACACCAACAGTTCAATTAAACTAATTACTAATTGATATTCATAAAAGTGGCGGACATCTTGGCTTATAAACGCCAGCAGGATCAAAGCACCAATAAACTTTAGGGAGATCAGCACAATATTAGCCCCATTCAACCAGACCTGATCTTCCATGCCATTGATGCCACTACGATAAAGCCCTGCAAACCAACGCAAGCCGATCATTACCCCCATTAAACTAATACAATAGATAATAGTTTGTGTGTCCAGTGTTTCGGCTTGTATCCAGCTTTGGGCAATCCAATCACTGAACAGAAAAACACAAGTGATAATTAAAGCAGCTATAACTAAAAAAATTACTTCAAAGCTTTTTAACAACCGTTTAAAAAAATCAAAGCCATTTTCTTGACCTCGCGCATAGGCCACCTGCCGCCCTAGCGTTGGGCTCAAGCCCATATCCAACAAACCCATCCAAGCTTGCATCAATGCAAAAAAGCCCACCAAACCATAGCCTTCTGCGCCTAGATATTGCAAATACAAAGGCGTAATGGCTATACCGATTAAAATCGTATAACTTTGCCCGATGTAATTAGCGATGGAGTTACGTTTAATACTCAACCAACTACCTTTTCGGCCCTGTTTTTAAGCCACGTAATGGTTTAGCGGGGTTTCCAAAATAAGAGCAGCAGGCATCTACCGTCTTAGTAACGACCGAGCCCATACCAATCGATGAGTTTTCGCCTATCTCTAGATTATCTTTAACGTTAACACCTAAACCAATGGTTACATTGTTTGCAATATTACAGTTCCCGCCGATTAAGGTGCCCACCGACATCCAAACCTTAGCTTTTACAACAACACCATGGCCAATATTACAAAGATTACCAATTACCACATTATCTTCGATTTTAGTTGGTTTTAAAGTGCCCCGAACAATTACAGCATTGGCACCAATTTCAACATTAGATCCAATCTCTACGCCTGAAAGATGTGGAAAACGCAAAACCTCACCATTCTTAGATTTATATAAAGCTATACCTTCACAACCAATCACCGTATTTTCACGAATAATACAGTTTTCAGCAATAACCGTTCCCCTCTTAATAACGCACCCTGCCGAAATAATCGTCCCATTTCCAATAACAACGTCTTCCTCTAAAATGGCACTATTATGGATGATTGCAGCTGAGTGGATACCTACATTTCTATGACTGGGAGAAAGACTATATACATGATCTTTTTTTTGTAAATACGCTAATAATTTAATAAAAACATATCTAGGGTCTTCGACGAGTAAGCAGCAGGCATTCTCTAAAGATATTGAAGTAATATAAAGAACTTTTTTTTGGGTAATGATTCCCGCTAAATCATCTAAAAAACAAAAACTACTGGCTACAGGTCGACGCCCGTCGCTTATGGCGTTTATTTCAAACTGTTCATCTGAAGTTAACGTATTAGCTATATTCAAACCACGCAATAAAGATTGCAAGTCACTCAAAGAGTACGGTTGCTTTAGATCAAGTGAAAACATTACAATTAAGGCTTAGAGTTCACATAAGTAACGATTTGATTAATCGTCTGTAAACCATCAATGTCTGCATCAGGTATTTCAATTCCAAATTCCTCTTCGATATTAAACAGTACACTAGAAAAGTCCAATGAATCAATTCCTTGGTCCCTCAATGGTTTATCGGAGTCTAATGCCATAACATCTGATACAAGACTTGTATTTTCAATAGCTTCTAGAATTTGCTCAACTGTAACATTACTCATTTTTATTTTTCCTATACTATAATTTTTTAATTCTTCTGTAACACGGTAGAGGCCCAAGACAGTCCAACTCCAAAACCGCTTAAACCAATTTTTTGGCCGATTTGGAGCTTTTCGATATCTTTACTCAATAACAACGGTATCGAAGATGAAACAGTGTTTCCATATTCATACATATCAAAAACAACTCTCTCAGATTCTAATCCCAAACGCTTACTAATCGTATCAACAATATATTTACTACCTTGATGCAAATACCAACGTTCAATATCTTCTTTTGTTAAATCTAACTTATCCAATAATTTATTGATTGAGATGGGCACTGTTGCAGCCGTAAAATTAAAAACTGCCCTGCCATTCATAAACAATTTATCTTCATTCATTAGGTTTTTATGGCCGGCCCCTTTAGAGCCAAAATCAAAACCTAAAGGGACTAGACCTGATTGTTCTGCATCTAACAAGCTCACCGTTGCAGCATCACCAAAAATTAAAGCGGTATTTTTATCGTTTTCATCAATAATATCGGAGTAAGGATCCGCTGTGAATAGCAAGCCCTTTTTCATACCGTTAGCTTGCATAAACGCCGTCACAATAGATAAAGAATAGACATAACCTGAGCAGCCTAATGAAATATCGAAGCTAGCGCATCTTTCAGTCAATTCCAAGGCTCCATGGACAATGGCGGAAGTATGCGGAATATTGAAATCCGGATTTTGCGTGACGACAACACAACAATCAATTTCTAATAAATCGATCGTTACTTTACTTTGTAAGTTTGCAAACGCTTTAATACACAAATCTGAGGCTTTTTCCTCTGGCTCTTTTCTTGCTCGCTGCACAACACCAATTTTATTAGTAATAAAGTTCTCATCAGTTTCAAACTTATCTAACAAATCAAAGTTGGATATTTTTTTTTCAGGAATGTAACAACCTATGTTTGTAATCGCAATCACAATTAACTCCTCACCATGGTGAAGTAGACACTACTTATTACTTCATTACCCACTAAAATATCACTTTTCGTTAAACGGAAATTAAAGTTTTTAATAAGTTTAACGGTAATCAACTCATCATTATCAATTATTCTTTTCTGTTCTAATCGCGTAAAGTACCATTTACCCTGCTCTTCAGGAAACAAGGTTTGCAAGAGATTTTTATTCATGGCAACAAAGTTTTCACACAGGGTGAAGCCCGATACTTTTTGAAGAGCAATTTGCTGATTTGCTAAATCTAAATTACAATTTTCTAAAATTTTATTTTCATCATATTCATAACGGCAATCAATCACCTCGCCATTTTCTATCAACTGAAATGTCTTGTCTAAGCCCGCTAATTTTAGCCTTATATTAACCTTCGCATCAGGTGCGTCATGACCTTCAAGTAGATTAAGATTAGTCTGGGTGATGCCATTAAATTTTATATCAATCTCTTTAATATCTTGTTGCACAAAAGCTTTAAAAATCTCACTTACAATGTCTGGCCCTTGTACATAATTGCGAGAACCCTTGAAACAAAAGTTTAAAATCCTATTCATAAACACACCTTTATAGCTTTAACTACTTTCTCGTGCTCAATGTTTTTGAGCCCCGGATAAATCGGCAAACAAAGTATCCGACTGGCAATGATTCTTGAAACTAAGCAGGCCTGTGTGCTTTGTAGATAATCTAAGGTGTCTAAGCTTGGATAAAAATAGCGTCTGGGATAAATTTGGTTTTCTTTCAGTTTAGCTTCAACTTTTAGCAATTGTTCTTCAGATTTAAATAACACCGGCGCATAGGCATGGTTATTTTGGCTATTTGGATTCCATTGTTGAAATGCCACCATGCCTAGTAGTTCTTGTTGGTAGGCTTGCCAAATTTGGACCCGCTGGTTTTTTATGATGTCAATTTCATCTAATACACATAAGCCCATTGCCGCTTCAAATTCGTTCATTTTGCCATTAGTGCCAACCGATTCAATAGTTGTTGGGCCGGTAATACCAAAATTTATCAGCAAACGAATTTTTTTAGCCAGTGCGTCATCGTTGGTAATGACCGCTCCACCCTCGATAGTATGAAACAGCTTGGTGGCATGAAAGCTGATGGTGCTAATGTCTCCATAATTTAATACACTTTGGCCTTTGTATTGTGTACCAAAAGCATGTGCCGCATCGTAAATTACTTTTAGCTTGTGCTTATCCGCAATCGCCTGAATAGCTTCGACATCACAGGGGTTGCCAAACACATGAACTGGCACAATTGCGCTGGTATTTTCGTTGATTAATGGCGAAATATTTTGAGGGTCAAGGTTAAACGTGCCTGTATTGATATCTGCAAACACCGGCTTTAACCCTTCCCATGCCAAAGTGCTAGTGGTGGCGGCAAAGCTAAAAGGTGTGGTAATGACCTCACCCTTTAAATCTAATGCTTTATAGGCTAATTGCAAAGCAAACGAACCATTGGCAACACAAATAAGGTGCTTAACGCCCAAATGTTCAGCGAGACGCTGTTCTAACTCTTTTAGCAAGCAGCCATTATTGGTCAACCAACCGCTTTCGTAAATACGGTCTACATAAGCTTGGTATTTTTGTTTGTTGGGTAAATAAGATTTAGTGACAGGTATCACTTGAACTCACCTTTTAATAAATCGGCTAAATATAGCCCATAGCTGTTTTTGGAAAGCGCTTTGGCAGTTTGCATGACTTGTTCATCGCTTAACCAGCCATTACGCCATGCGATCTCTTCTAGGCAGGCAATTTTGTAACCTTGGCGTTTTTCGATGGTTTCAACAAACAATCCGGCTTCGAGCAGACTTTCATAGGTGCCTGTATCGAGCCATGCAAAACCTCGTCCGAGTATTTCAACATTTAGATTGCCACGCTGTAGATAAGCTTGATTAATGCACGTAATTTCCAGTTCTCCGCGGTGTGAAGGTTTAACCTGTTTGGCAATGCTTATAACATCATTATCGTAAAAATATAAACCCGTTATCGCAAAGTGTGACTTGGGATTTTTAGGTTTTTCTTCGATGCTGATAGCACGCCTATTGGCATCAAACTCAACGACACCAAAACGTTCTGGGTCTTTAACTTGATAACCAAACACTGTGGCACTTTGTCCTGCCTCGGTCCATTTCACTGCCTCACGTAATTTAGGACTAAAGCCTTGTCCATAAAAGATGTTGTCACCTAATGCCAGACAAACGCTATCACTACCAATAAATTTCTCGCCAATAATAAAGGCTTGAGCGAGGCCATCGGGATTAGCTTGTTCAGCATAGTTAAGCTGTATGCCAAATCGACTGCCATCACCTAGTAGTTTTTGGAAGTTAGGCAGATCTTCTGGTGTCGATATAATCAGCACTTCGCTAATTCCGGCAAGCATCAGCACAGACAACGGGTAGTAGATCATCGGTTTATCGTAAATCGGCAGAAGCTGCTTTGATATTCCCTGTGTGATGGGGTACAAACGGGTGCCAGAACCACCTGCGAGAATAATACCTTTCATTATTTTTTTCCCAGTCTTTCACGCTGATAACTACCATTTTGCACATGCAGACACCAATCTTGGTTATCTAGATACCATTGTACTGTTTTGCGAATTCCACTATCAAATGTCTCTTGTGGTATCCAGTTCAATTCTCTCGCTATTTTGTTAGCATCAATGGCGTAACGGACATCATGACCCGCTCTATCTGTTACAAAGGTAATCAGCTCTTTGTAATGGTTGATGCCTTGCGGTTTGTTGGGTGCCAATTCTTCTAGTAAGTCACAAATAGTGTTGACCACATCGATGTTTTCTTTTTCATTATGACCGCCAATATTGTAGGTTTCTGCTATTTTTCCTGTGGTGGCAGCTAGTACCAAGGCCCTCGCATGATCTTCAACAAATAGCCAATCTCTAATTTGATTGCCTTTGCCATAAACTGGCAAGGGTTTGCCTGCTAGTGCATTAAGAATAATCAGTGGAATGAGCTTTTCAGGAAAATGAAACGGACCATAGTTGTTTGAGCAGTTCGTAACCAGGGTCGGCAGGTTATAAGTTCTGTTCCATGCGCGAACTAGATGGTCGGAACTCGCTTTTGAGGCTGAATACGGTGAGCTTGGGGCATACGGCGTGGCTTCAGTGAATAAGTCACCGGTTCCTTCTAGGTCACCATAGACTTCATCGGTGGAGACATGATGAAAACAAAAACCAGCTTTCTTTTCTGCGGTTAGATTGTCCCAGTAGATTCTAGCTTGTTCAAGCAAGTGATAGGTACCAACAATATTGGTTTGAATAAACTCATCCGGACCATCGATAGAGCGGTCAACATGTGATTCTGCTGCTAAATGCATGATAATGTCTGGCTGATGTTGAGTTAATACCCGTTGAATCTCTTTAGCATCACAGATATCAACATGCTCAAAACAATAGCGCGGGTTATCACTGACGGAGTTAAGCGATTCTAAATTGCCGGCATAGGTTAGCTTATCGATGTTAATGACGTGATGGTCGGTATCGTTGATTAAATGCCTAATTACGGCAGAGCCTATAAAGCCGGCACCACCAGTCACTAAAAAACTCTTATGTTTCATGATCATAGTTCTTTTAATTTATTCCACCGTAACCGATTTAGCTAGATTTCTCGGCTGATCAACATCTGTACCTTTAATCAAAGCAACATGATAACTTAGAAGTTGCAACAAAATATTGTAGGTTATTGGCGCGGTGATCCGACCGACATTGGTTGTGGCTTTAACGACTTTAAAACCTGATTCAGAACTAATATCCGATTTTTCGTCTTCAAATACGATCATTTTACCGCCACGCGCTTTAACTTCTTGCAAATTTGATTTCAACTTATCTAACAAATCATCAAGTGGAGCAATCGCGATCACCGGCATATTTTCATCTATTAATGCCAATGGGCCATGTTTTAATTCGCCAGCGGGGTAAGCTTCAGCGTGGATATAACTGATCTCTTTCAGTTTTAACGCTCCCTCCATTGCAATCGGATACATGGTTCCACGGCCTAAGAAAAGAGCGTGCTGTTTATCTGCAAACATCTGGGCAATGGTTTCTATTTCTTTTTCATGAGTAAGAGCATTCGCGATTAGATTAGGTAATTTTTGTAATCCATTAACAATCAAACTCTCTCGCTTCATATCAAGCGTTTTTTTTATTTTTCCTATACTAGTAACTAGTAAGGCTAAGGCAACCAATTGGGTGGTGAACGACTTAGTTGATGCCACACCAATTTCAGGTCCGGCATGCGTTAAATAACTAAGATCCGATTCCCTTGTCAAACTACTTTCAGCCACATTGCAGATGGTTAATGTGGGAATGTTTCTTGCCTTACGCTTTTTATTGATTTGTTTTAGTGCTGCGAGGGTGTCCGCAGTCTCACCTGATTGGCTAATCGTTATAAACAAGGTGTTGTTTTGGATGACGGGGTTTCGGTACCTAAATTCACTGGCAACTTCGACTTGGCAAGGTAAACCGATAATATCTTCTGCCCAATACTTGGCAACCAATCCTGCATGGTAGCTCGTACCACAGGCAATAATATGAAGTTGCTCTATACTGCTGAAGATATCTTCGGCTTGTGGTCCAAAGCTAGAAACAAGCACTTTATCTTGAGTTATGCGTCCTTCTAAAGTGTCGATAACAGATTGCGGTTGCTCAAAGATCTCTTTGTGCATGTAGTGGCGATGCTCACCTAACTCTACTGCAGTCACACTCAGGCTAGATTGCTTAATAGGACGCTCTACTCGCTTACCACTTACATCATAAATTTCGACAGATTGACGTGTCAGTTTAGCTACGTCACCTTCTTCCAAAAAGATAAAATTTTGGGTGACGGGTAATAACGCCGATACATCAGAGGCAATAAAGTGTTCACCGATACCTACGCCAATCACTAATGGGCTGCCTTTTCTGGCAGCAACCAAGGTATCAGGATCATTAATGGCAATAACACCCAATGCATAAGCGCCTTCAAATTCACTTAAGGCTTGAGTTACCGCTAGCAATAAGTCATTCGTACGTTCTAAGTGTTGATGAATTGCATGACCTACAACTTCAGTATCTGTTTCCGATGTAAAGCGGTAACCTGCTGTTATCTGGGCTTGTTTTAAGACTTGATAGTTTTCAATAATGCCATTGTGAACTACGGCCACTTTATTATTACAAATATGTGGGTGGGCATTATTTTCAGAAGGAATACCATGAGTAGCCCAACGAGTGTGAGCAATGCCTATATTGCCTGAAAAAGAAGTGGTTTCATGTTCTATTTTATTTTCGAGCTGCTTGATTTTTCCTAGAGCACGTACCCGCTGGATAATACTTTCATTATCTAACAAGGCAATACCAGAAGAGTCATAACCTCGGTATTCTAGGCGTCTTAGCCCTTCTAATAAAATTGGAGTCACACTTCTTTCTGCAATACCACCGACAATTCCACACATGCTCAGCTAATCCATAAAACTAAAGGTGGAATTATACACTAGCTGTAAGTTAAGTTAGGCTTTAACCAATCTTGATTATCACATTGCGGCTTAAAGCCATCAACATAATCCAGCAGTAGCCTTCTGACTTTTTCACAGTCATTAGCATCATTTAATAACTCTAATCGCGACAAGATCTCACTTAATTCAGTCCATGGAATGACTTTCTCTTGTGCTCGCATGATTTTCTGATGCCTTGTATCGGAGACATTGTCCCCAATCAACAACTCTTCGTAAAGTTTTTCACCTGGACGTAGGCCGGTGAAAACGATCTCAATATCACCTTCAGGACGCTCGTGATTTTTTTCAATATAACCACTCAAGTGAATCATGCGTTTGGCTAAATCGACTATTTTAATTGGCTCGCCCATATCTAATACGAATACATCGCCCCCTTCCCCCATCGCACCTGCTTGGATAACTAACTCAGCAGCTTCAGGGATCGTCATAAAAAAGCGGATAATACGTTTGTCTGTGACGGTCAAAGGCCCACCATTTGCAATTTGTTCGCGAAACAGCGGAACAACGGATCCGGATGAACCAAGTACGTTACCAAACCGCACCATGGTGAAACGTGTACAAGGATTTTTAATTTTATCTTCTGCCAAAGCTTGTAACACCAATTCTGCTAAACGCTTACTTGCACCCATCGTATTAGTAGGCCTTACTGCCTTATCAGTGGAAATTAAAACAAACGTATCGACCTTACTTGCAATCGCCGCTTTCGCACATTCCAATGTACCAAAAACATTATTACGAATGCCTTCTGTTGCATTTTTTTCGACCATCGGCACATGTTTATAAGCAGCGGCATGATAAATAGTATTAATATTAAATTGCTGACAGATAGCTTCCACTCTAGCTTGATTCAATACCGAACCTAAGACAGCAACAATAGGTATATTTAGATTCAGCTCTAGTAGCTCTTTTTCGATGTCATACACGCCAAATTCATTCAGTTCGTAAAGCACTAATGATGTCGGTTCTAATTTAATAATTTGCCGACACAACTCACTACCAATCGAGCCCCCCGCCCCTGTCACCATTACAGCTTTGTCAGTAATATTGGCACGAAGTAAATCTTGCATGGGTTCTACTTGCTCACGGCCTAACAAATCAGCAATATCAACTTCTTGAATATCTGATATTTTAACTTTGCCATCGGCTAAGTCCATTAAACTTGGCAAAGTACGCACATGAATAGGAAAAGGCTCTAAAAGTCGAATAATTTCACTGCGTCGACTTCGTGAAGCTGAAGGAATCGCCAGCAATAGCTCTGAAACCACATATTTATCAATCACAAGACTAAGTTGTGTGAATGGATAAACTGTCAGACCATTAATTTGTTGTTTGTGAAATTCAACCGCATCATCAATAAAGGCAACTGGGTTGTATTGATGTGATTGCTTTAATGCAGCAGCTAACTGAATTCCCGATGCCCCTGCGCCATAAATAATGACAGGTGGAACTAACCGCTTACTTCTAGCTAAGTGACTAAATCCATTTTGCACATTATTAATCCACCAACGTGCAGACAATCTTGTGCCGCCAGCAATCATTAGCAATAGCAGTGCTTGAATGCCATATACCGTTCTCGGTACACCAGAAACATTGGATATCAAGACTATTACAGTAAACAATATTGTATAAAACAGGGTCGCTTGAACAACGGTCCAGATTGCTTGCATACCCAAATAACGAATAATCGCACGATACAAGCCAAATTTAATAAAGATAGGGATAGCTATTGCGGGGGCAGCCAGAAAGATCCACCACTGTGACTGAGGTGGAATATATATTTCACTAAAGCGTAAGGAGAAAGCAAGCCACAAAGAAAAAACAACGGCAACAAAATCTACTACGACAGTAATCGTTCTTTTTATGCTCCTTGGACTCGCCAATAAACTATCAATCACATCCTTCAACATAATAGCGGTTTACTTCCCCTGTTTATTATTTTTACTGACTATACCGTTTCTAAAGCATTTTATAAAATCATAACGAACATGTCTGTGAAAACAGGTAGTAAGCTCTCCATCGTGTTCGCAGAGGTTTTTGTTGCTATATATCAATAGATACTCATAGAAATGAGCTCAACAAGATCGTTGTTAGGAATTGATTTTCGCATTGACACTGAGTTTTTATCATAAAAATGACATTTGGATGGTTTCGTAAAGCTGTAAAGCGTAGCCTAGTTGAGTTAGCAATGTGAGATAAGACGAGTTGGATAAACTAAATCACACTTTCTAGATTGTTTTCACCATCAAACTCTAAGATGAATAACAAGAAAATGGTACGCCCGACAGGACTCGAACCTGTTACCCTCGGCTTAGAAGGCCGATGCTCTATCCGGATGAGCTACGGGCGCATTGTGTATTTAGTCTAATTTCGGGGAGGTGTCTTAGCTTTTAATTGGTCGGGGTAGAGAGATTCGAACTCCCGACCCTCTGGTCCCAAACCAGATGCGCTACCAGACTGCGCTATACCCCGACATTCCGAAGAGCAGATGTCCTCGAAGAAGGCGAAATAATACGCCCATGTTCCTACTGAGTCAAACACTTTTTGATTTTTTTGCCGTTAATTGCGCAACATGAGACTATAGCGTTTTTTTGATTGTCTGGATACTATTTAATGACCGCTCAAATTTTAGACGGAAAAGCCATTTCCTTAGAGCTTAAACAAAGCCTGAAAAAAGCAAACGATATACGATTAGCTTCAGGAAAACGTCGTCCAGGTTTAGCCGTAGTCCTTGTCGGTAGCGACGCGGCATCTCAAGTATATGTGGGCAGCAAGCGCCGCAGCTGTGAAGAAATTGGTTTTAAGTCTGATTCACACGATTTGCCAATTGATACGTCTGAAGCGGTATTGCTAGCGCTAATCGATGAACTTAATGCAGATAATGAAATCGATGGTATTTTGGTGCAATTGCCATTACCTAAGCATATCAATACCGAGGCAGTTATTGAGCGCATCGCTCCGCACAAAGATGTTGATGGATTCCACCCTTATAATGTCGGACGACTTGCCCAGCGCAATCCTCAACTACGTCCATGCACACCAAAAGGGATAATGACCCTATTAAAGAAGACAAAAATTGATTTACATGGCTTAGAAGCGGTTGTCGTCGGTGCATCAAATATTGTTGGCCGACCTATGGCATTGGAACTACTGCTTGCAGGTTGTACAACGACCGTATGTCACCGCTGGACTAAGGATTTAGAATTTCACGTTCGCAGAGCAGATCTTCTTGTGGTCGCCGTTGGTAAACCTAACTTCATCCCTGGGGAATGGATAAAAGAAGGCGCTATCATTATTGATGTGGGTATTAATCGACTTGAAGACGGCACATTGACCGGCGATGTTGAGTTTAATATCGCTAAACAAAAAGCAGCTTGGATTACGCCAGTACCTGGTGGAGTTGGACCAATGACGGTAGCGACATTAATGGAGAATACGTTATATGCCGCTGAGGAATTGCATAAAGCCTAATGAATTATGCCCTCGCACAGAGTGTGAGGGCACAGTTAGATTTCATTGTTTGAATGAGTTTGGTCTAACTTCTCCGCCATGTTGTTTTGCCGGCAGTATCTTCTAATACAATTCCCATAGCGGCCAACTCATCACGCACTTCATCTGCTTTAGCCCAATCTTTATTCGCTCTAGCGCTATTTCGTCCATCAATTAATGCTTCAACTTTAACCGCAAGATCATTATTATCAGTATCACCCAATAAAAATTCCTCTGCAGCTTGTTGAAATAAACCCAACACATCACCAAATGAACGCAATAAGCCCGCTAAGTAACAAGTTCGCTCGTCGTCATTCGACACTTTATTAAGCGCCTGACGCACATCCGCCATAATTGATAAGGCTAAGGCTGTATTAAAATCATCATCCATTGCAGTACTAAAACGAGTGCCGAATTCTTTATCGTCTTGCCATACAACTCCAGTCTGGGCATCGACATCTCGCAATGCAGTGTAATAGCGTGTTAATGCAGACTTCGCTTGTTCTAAGGATTCATCGGAATAATTAAGTGGGCTACGATAATGACTAGTCAAAATAAAATAACGCACAATTTCCGGCGAGTATCGCGCTAATACTTCTCTCACCGTAAAAAAGTTACCGAGTGATTTTGACATTTTTTCATCATCAATCCGCACAAAACCATTATGCATCCAATAATTGACTGATTGACAGCCATGCGCGGCTTCAGATTGCGCAATTTCATTTTCATGATGAGGAAATTGTAGATCTTGTCCACCACCATGAATATCAAAATGCTCTCCCAAACAAGTCGCCGACATCGCTGAACATTCAATATGCCAACCAGGACGACCTCTACCCCACGATGACTCCCAAGCGGGCTCTTCCGGCTTGGCAGCCTTCCATAGTACAAAATCTAAAGGATCATCTTTAGCCTCATTGACCGCGACACGTTCGCCTGAACGCAGTTCTTCAATATGACGTCCAGATAATTTGCCATAGCCATCAAATTTACTAACATCGTAATAAACATCACCATTATCTGCTGCATAGGCGAAGCCTTTACTAATCAGGGTCTCAATCATGGCGATAATTTCAGCCATTGATTCCGTCGCTTTAGGTTCAAGATCTGGTCTAATAACACCTAAAGCATCGGCATCTTGATGCATTTCAGCAATAAATCGTTCGGTCAACGATTGTATGCTTTCACCATTTTGATTTGCACGCGCGATAATTTTATCGTCTATATCCGTGATATTACGAATATAAGTCACCTCATATCCGCAGGCACGTAAATAACGCGTCACCACATCGAATACAACCATCACGCGGGCATGACCCACATGACATAAGTCATATACTGTCATCCCGCAAACGTATAACTTGACCTTGCCGGCTTCGATAGGTGTAAAAACGTCTTTTTGCTTAGTTAGGCTATTGTGAATCTGTAACATGTGATGCTCTTTATCAAAAACTTATTGAACATTTTACGGTAAGTAGGTAACGAAAAGTAGATAAAGCACTCTACTTAAGCTGTTATTTCTATTATCATGTTACTTTTATTGTTAATTATTGGAACCAAAATCTTATGAAAATATTTTTCCGCTATTTGGCACCATTACTGTTAGCAGTATTATCATTCTCTACTCACGCTGAAGGAGGCAATGTTTTGCCACAAGTTAAACTAGAAACAAATTACGGCGATATCGTCATTGAATTAAATGCTGAAAAAGCACCTAATACAGTCGCTAACTTTTTAAGCTACGTTAATGATGGTTTTTATGATGGTACGATTTTTCATCGCGTCATCAAAGATTTTATGGTTCAAGGTGGTGGATTTACTGAAGAATTTGTTCAAAAAACACCTAAAGCTGCAATCAAAAATGAAGCTAATAATGGTTTAAGTAATGTCCGTGGCTCACTTGCGATGGCACGTACTGGCGACCCGCATTCTGCTACGGCACAGTTTTTTATTAACACTGTTGATAATAACTTCCTTGATTTCCGTGGTGAAAGTGGTGCTGCTTGGGGCTACGCTGTTTTTGGTCAAGTTATTGAAGGTATGGAAGTTGTTGATGCCATCCGTGCTGTCAGCACAGGCAATCAAAATGGTCATGGCGATGTACCTAACGAAATAGTTATGATCAACAGCGCAACTGTTGTTGAATAGTATTATTCATTGAGATTACCCTCTCGCTATATGAGAGGGTAGTTTTCTTCCTGCTATGACCACTCTTTTTATCTCCGACCTTCATCTCAGCCCAGAGAATGAAACGCTAATTCAACTCACTACCGAATTTCTTAGCACTCAAACTAAGGATATTGAATCACTCTACCTTTTAGGAGATGTGTTTAATACTTGGTTGGGTGATGACATCGTACCTGTCGAATTTGAACCGCTCATTCTTCAATTACAACAACTTCACCAAACAGGCATCAAGACTTACTTAATGGTAGGTAATCGTGATTTTATGATGGGGGAAAAGTTTGCACAGCGATGTGGTTGTCAATTAATTGCAGATCCGACAGTTATAGATCTCTACGGTATAAAAACACTGCTGATCCATGGTGATAGTTTATGTACTGATGATGTTAGTTATCAACGTTATCGTCGCAAAACTCGAAATAAGTTATTACAGTGGTGTTTTTTGCATCTACCTGTTCGTTTCCGTCAAGGCATATCAGATAAAATAAAACAGAAAAGCCGCGAACAAAAGCAATATAAATCAACTATGATTATGGATGTAAATCAAATTGAAGTGTGTCGAATAATGCAAGAGTATGATGTGCAGTATTTGATTCACGGACACACGCATCGTCCTGAAATTCACACATTTACACTCGCAAATAAACCCGCTTATCGCATCGTATTAGGCGATTGGGAGAACAAAGTAAGTACTCTAAAATGCAATGACCACCAATTCAAGTTAAGTGATCACCGCATTTCAGAAAGTGACTCTGTATTAAGAATCGGCTAACGCTTTCTCATCAAGTATTTCTTTCAGACGCTTTGGTGGTATATAGCCAGGTAGCATTTCACCACTTTCTAAGAATAAAGCCGGCGTGCCAGTAACGCCTAAACGTCTTCCTAAATCATATTGCGCTTGTATCGGTGCCTTACAGCTTTCTGACGTTACTTCTTTACCATTTTTAGCATCCGTTAATGCCTGTTTGCGATCTTTAGCACACCAGACATCCTCGGCTTTAAGAAAAGACTCGGAGTCAACTCCCGTACGAGGAAATGCCATATAACGAATGCGAATACCTAGTGCGTTATATTCAGCCATTTGCTGATGTAACTTTCGGCAGTACCCACAGTCAATGTCGGTAAACACCGTTATAGTATGCTTAGTTTTTTTCGGGTTATAAATGATCATATCTGCCTCATCGACAGATACTAGTGCTTGCTGCCTTAAAGTACCCCGTTTTAGCTCAGTAATATTTTGGCGCTTTTCTAAACCAATAACATCTCCTTGAAACACATAACGAGCATCTTTACTAAAATAGATGATTTCACCATTAATAACGGCTTCATACAGTCCCGTATTATCTAATGGTTCGATGCTTTCAATCGCTATTCCTGGCATCATTTCGGTTAGTTTTGCCTTAATATCGCTTGCGTCACTAGCTTGCACTAATCCCATCCAAGCGAGCATTGGTAACCACAAGTAAAGTCGTTTCAACATTTATACTTCCTAATCTCTAAAGTTATTAAATTGTAGTGGCATGTCTATCGCCTCGTTGCCACGTAATAATGACATGACTTCTTGTAATTCATCGCGCTTTTTACCGGTTACACGAACACTTTCACCCTGAACAGCCGCTTGAACCTTAATCTTACTTTCTTTAATTAATTTCACCGTAATCCGGCACTGATCCTTGTCGAGCCCTTCACGCACGATAACATCCTGTTTACGCATTTTTCCGTTACCCACAGAATCCTTAATCTCAAGGCAACTAATTTCTACGCCTCGTTTAATTAATTTCATTCGTAAAATATCTAAAACTTGTTCCAGCTGAAAATCACTACCGGCATGCATCGTCAATGTTTTATCTGACTGCTCGACACGGGCATCAGTTCCTCTGAAATCAAAACGATTACTTATATCTCGATTAGACTGGTCTACCGCATTGGTTAATTCGTGTTTATCAACTTCTGAAACAATATCAAATGAGGGCATTTCTATCTCCTAAAATTCAGCAATATTATGAAGACAGTTTATCATTTCATGTGTCATTGAGATACCAGCTTTAGCCCCGTGGGTGATGCAATGTGTGCAGACTTTTCAAGCGTTCTTTAGCAACATGGGTGTAAATTTGCGTCGTTGATAAGTCTGAATGGCCAAGCAATAATTGCACTACACGTAAATCCGCACCATGGTTCAATAGATGGGTAGCAAAGGCATGACGCAAGGTATGCGGCGATAAGTCTTTTTTAATCGCAGCTAATGTTGCATAACGTTTTATTAAATACCAAAAGGCTTGACGTGACATCGCTTTGCCACGTTGCGTTGGGAATAAGTCATCACTCATCACGCCTTTTAATAATTGTGGTCGACTTTCGGCTAAATAACGCTGCAAATAATCTAAGGCGATTTCACCTAAAGGCACTAATCTTTCCTTATTACCTTTCCCGATACAACGTATCAGTCCCTGTCGCATATTTAGTTGCTCATTAGTTAAGCCGACCAATTCAGATACCCTCAAGCCCGTGGCATACAACACTTCTAACATCGTGCGATCACGTAGCCCTAAAGCAACATTGACATTAGGCTGAGCTAACAGCGTTTCCACTTCATCCTCAGTTAAACTACTGGGCAATGAACGACCCAATCGGGGCGATTCAATCTGCACCGTTGGATCTGTATCCCGAATATCTTCTCGGCATAAGTAACGATAAAAACGTCTTAAACTTGATAATAAGCGTGCTTCGCTACGTACTTTTCGGCCCTCACGCATGCGTACACTTTGATAACGTAAAATGTCGTTGCGTGTAGCGGCTATTAAATCGGTATCAAACTGATGTAACCAAGCTGAAAAAGCAACAAGATCGCGTTGATAAGCAGCAACAGTATTCTTACTTAAACCTGATTCTAACCATAATGAATCTAAAAAAGGTTGAAGGTAACGATCGATATCTAGTTCTGACTTCTCAGAGCTCATGACAATGCTCGACGTTCATGGTCCAATAGCCATGTTTTTAAATCGATTTCACTGCCATCTGTTTTGCCGTAATAGCCGCCAACCCCAGATTTCGATACTACGCGGTGACAAGGTACAACAATAGCAAAAGGATTCGCTCTACAGGCATTACCTACTGCGCGAGCTGACGTCCCTAAGGCTTGAGCAAGATCAGAATATGTCCGTGTTTCACCTAGTGGAATTGTTTGTAAGTATTGCCACACTTTTTGTTGAAATACTGTGCCTTGCTCAGCAAGTGGCAGTGTCCACTTAATTTGTGCATCAACGAAATAGGATTGGAGCTGATTAACCGCTTCCTGAGTAAGTGTTGATAGCACACTCTCCTGAACAGTATCATCATTACTTATTAATAACTCAACGCCGTATAGATGTGTTTCACTGGATCGGAGCAAGATCAGCCCGACTGGTGACATGAATATTGTTTCAGAAATTGGGCTAATCATAATAACAAAAAGGGCGCAACTGAAAACAGCCGCGCCCCTTTTAAGCAGTCAGAATCAACACTCGATTCTGCTAAGCCCGTATTAACCCAATTTTTCTTTAATACGTGCTGCTTTACCCGTTAAGTCACGCAAGTAGTAAAGTTTAGCGCGGCGAACATCACCACGACGTTTAACTTCTAGACTTGCCACTGCAGGGCTATGTGTTTGGAATACACGTTCAACACCAACACCATTTGAAATCTTACGTACTGTAAATGCTGAATGTAAACCACGGTTACGTTTAGCAATTACGACGCCTTCAAACGCTTGTTCACGTTCACGTTCGCCTTCTTTTATTTTTACTTTTACAACAACAGTATCACCTGAAGAAAATGCAGGAATATCCTGTCTCATTTGTTCAGCGTTTAGCTGTTCAATTATATTGCTCATTGTTCTACTCCTAATTCCTACTTCTCTTCATGCCTAAATTCGGCAATAAATTGTTCTAATAACGCATTCTGTTCATTAGATAATGTTTCCATTACTAACAATTCAGGCCGCCTTAACCAAGTTCGTCCTAAAGACTGTTTAAGGCGCCACTTTCGTATTGCCTCATGATCGCCACCCAAAAGTACCTCAGGCACATTTTGACTAGATAATCGTTCTGGTCTTGTGTAATGCGGATGGTCTAACAAACCAGCCATAAACGAATCTTGCTGTGCAGATTCTTCATCACCCAAAACACCTGGTAATAATCTTGCCACGCCATCAATCATGACCATCGCTGCAAGTTCACCACCACTGAGAACGTAGTCACCTATCGACCATTCCTCATCAATCTCTTGTTCAATAAGACGTTCGTCAACACCTTCATAACGTCCTGCAACAAAAATCATTGCATCTCTTGCTGCTAATTCTTGCAAACCTTGCTGGTCTAACTTTCGACCCTGCGGTGACAAATAAGCCACTTTAGTTTGCTGACCTAAAACCTTTTTAGCTGCATGAATAGCCTGCTGTAATGGTTCAACTTTCATCACCATACCAGGGCCGCCGCCATAGGGTCTGTCATCTACTGTTCGATGTTTATCCGACGTAAAATCCCGCGGATCCCAATAATCAATATCTAACTTACCTTGCTTCACAGCTCGGCCAGTTACACCATATTGCGTTATTGCATCAAACATTTGAGGAAATAAAGACACCACGCCTATTCGCATGATGGCATCCTCCTCAATAATCCAATTCCCAGTCAACTCGAATAACTTTGTTATTCAAATCTACGAGTTCAACGATATCATCCAGTACAAAAGGAATCAGTCGTTCAATTTTATCTTTATTCATAACAACCAATACATCGTGAGCGCCATTTTCTAGCAGGCTATCCACTTGTCCTAGCTGTTCATCTTGTAAATTAACAACAGACATACCGATTAAATCTGACCAGTAATACTCGTCTTTTCCAGCTGGTTTTATCTGCGTTTTAGCAATAGCAAGTTCTACACCGACTAGCGGTAAGACCTGATCACGGTCAGTAACCCCGTCCAAACTCATTACTACGCCTTTACCTTGTAAGCGACCTTCTACTACCTTCACCTCTACCCAAGCACCTTTTCGTGACAGATATAATGGTGAATAACTTAAAATATTATCTCTTGGATCTGTAAATGAGTAGATTTTTACCCATCCCTTAACCCCAAAAGCACCAGATATTTTCCCTACCGGGACATATTCCACGGAAGTATCCATAACTGAAACCTTATTTTTAAGTTAAATTAAGCAGCTTTCGCTTGAGCGATTAACTTAGTAACACGCTCTGAAATTTGTGCGCCTTGGCCAACCCAGTGCGTAATACGCTCTAGATCTAAACGCAAAGTTTCTTCTTGTCCTTGAGCTAGTGGATTAAAGAATCCTACACGCTCAATGCAACGTCCATCACGTTTGTTACGTGAATCTGCTACTACGACAGTGTAATAAGGACGCTTTTTTGCGCCGCTACGTGACATTCTAATTTTTACCATTATTTGTGCCTGTTGAAAAACTGGATCGAAAAACAGATGCATTTTACGCATATATCTTGTAATTGAAAAGCTTATCTCGCCTTTATATTTAAAATGGCATACCGCCACCCATGGGTAACTTACCACCCAAACCACGCATCATCTTAGCCATGCCACCTTTCTGCGTCATTTTCTTCATCATTTTTTGCATTTGTGCGAACTGTTTTAACAATCGATTCACATCTTGAATTTGCGTACCAGAACCTGCGGCAATACGTTTTTTGCGCGAACCTTTAATTATTTCTGGTCGTTGACGTTCTTTTTTGGTCATCGAATTAATTATGGCTTCTAATTTACTTAATTCTTTATCATTTACTTGTTGTTTTGCCGCCGCGGGGATATTCGACATGCCAGGCATTTTCTCCATCATCGAACCGATGCCACCCATTTGTCCCATTTGTCTAAGCTGATCTCTGAAATCTTCAAGGTCGAAACCTTTACCTTTTTTCAGTTTGTTCGCTAATTGATCAGCAGCACCTTTATCCATCTTACGCTGAACATCTTCCACCAGCGACAAAACATCACCCATTCCCAAAATTCGGGAAACAACGCGATCTGGATGGAAGGGTTCTAGTGCCGACGTTTTTTCGCCAACACCCATGAATTTAATTGGTTTACCCGTGATATGGCGAATAGATAAGGCCGCACCACCTCGTGCATCACCATCCGTTTTGGTTAGTATCACGCCTGTTAGCGGCAAAGCATCATTAAATGCTTTCGCCGTATTAGCAGCATCCTGCCCCGTCATACTATCAACAGTAAACAAGGTTTCGATTGGGTTTATCGCCGCATGAATCTGTTTAATCTCGCTCATCATGTCATCATCAACATGTAAGCGACCTGCAGTATCAATGATCACTACATCTACAAACTGTAACTTAGCGTATGCAACAGCCGCTTTTGCTATCTCGACAGGGTTTTGATCGGCTTCACTAGGAAAAAACTGCGCATCTACTTCCTTGGCGAGTGTTTTTAACTGTTCAATCGCCGCAGGGCGATAAACATCAGCACTCGCTACCATCACAGATTTTTTTTCACGCTCTTTTAACCAACGGGCTAATTTTGCGACACTCGTTGTTTTACCTGCACCTTGCAAACCTGCCATCAAAATAACTGCAGGCGGTTGTGAATTAAGGTTTAGGGTTTCATTCGCTAGCCCCATTACCGCAACTAACTCATCGTTAACTACTTTTACCAATGCTTGGCCTGGCGTTAAACTGCGAAGCACATCCTGACCCATTGCCCGCTCTTTTACGCGCTCAATAAACTCACGCACTACTGGCAAAGCGACATCAGCCTCAAGCAATGCCATCCGTACTTCACGTAGCGTATCTTTTACATTATCTTCGGTGATCCGGCCTTGGCCTCGAAGTTTTTGTAAAGTACCGCCTAATCTTTCCTGCAAACTATCAAACATGATTCACCTTGAGTTAACTCAGCCCAAATATACCGAAAATATAAATTTTTAAGATTTAGAATTATAACTGATAATGAATACATCGCGTATTATCTATAATTATGTTCAAATCACTTTATCAGTACATTAAGGAATGAACCAACATGGCCATCGCTAATTCATTAGCCTTCTTACTTTATCTTAGTTGTAGCGTCATTCTGATCCGTAACTTTGTACAACGCAATCAACAAAGCTCGATATCATTTCCAATCGGCATCATGACTGTTTTGGCACTTATTTTTCACGGCGCAGATATATTTTTAACTATGGAAGACGGCTGGGATTTAAGTCTTTTCAGTACATTAGAAATTGCCTCATGGCTAATGGCTTTTATCGCGCTTATTTTAGGTGCTAAGCAAAAGTATGCTCATCCAGGGATTATCATTTATCCATTAGTCGCATTAAGCCTAATCCTCAAGACATCTATTCCTAGCGTACCTACAACCACGCTAGTCAATCCCGCTTTAGAGTGGCACATTCTGCTTTCATTAGCTGCATATAGCTTATTCACTTTAGCCGCTATACAAGCTGTTATTTTAGCTATTCAAGAGCAGCAATTACGTCAACGCCATCTAGTCGGTCTCATGAGAACATTACCGCCATTGCAATCTATGGAAACAACGTTATTTCAACTGATTTTAGCTGGTTTTATCTTACTTACTTTAGGTTTAACGGCAGGATTCTTCTTCATTGAAGATATTTTTGCTCAACATCTCATTCATAAAACAGTGTTATCGCTTATCGCTTGGTGTGTATTTGCTACCCTATTACAAGGTAGATTACGCCATGGCTGGCGAGGAAAAACGGCCATCAAGTGGACATTGATTGGCTTTATATTTTTAGTGTTCGCCTATTTTGGCAGCAAATTTGTTCTGGAATTTTTAATAACTCATGGCTGATACTCACTCACTCACTTTATTGTTTACATTACTATTTATATTGCTGTTATTTTCTGCCTTCTTCTCTAGCGCAGAAACAGCATTAATGTCGCTCAATCGTTATCGCCTTCGCCATTTGGAACATGAAGGTCATGCTGGTGCAATACGAGCAAGTCAATTATTAGCACGTCCCGACAGACTTATTGGCTTAATTCTACTCGGCAATAACTTTGTTAATATCTTTGCTTCGGCTATCGCCACAGTGATTGGGGTCCAACTCTACGGTGAAAATGGCATCGTCATCGCCACATTTATCCTTACTCTCGTCGTCTTACTCTTTGCCGAAGTAACACCAAAAACATTAGCTGCGTTACATCCTGAACGTGTTGCGTTTCCTGCCAGCATGCTGCTCAAGCCACTGTTGGTACTATTGTTTCCATTAGTCTGGTTTACCAATGCAATCACCAATCGTTTACTTGGTTTTCTTGGCGTTTCACCTGAAGATTCTTCATCTGCGGCGATAAATAGCGAGGAATTACGTATGGCCTTAATGGAGGCCGGTAGCATTATTCCTAAACGCCATAAAAAAATGCTGGTTAGTATCCTTGACCTAGAAAAAGTGACCGTCAATGACGTAATGGTACCTCGCAATGAGATAGAAGGCATTGATATCAATGGCCCAATGCCAGACATTATTAAACAGCTATCTTATTGCAGTAATACGCGCTTACCTATGTATGAAGATAGTATGGATAACATTATTGGTATTATTCATGTTAGAAAAGCATTGCATTTATTAGCTCAGGACAACCTTACGAAAGAAAGTTTGAACGGTATTATCAAAGACGTATATTTTGTCCCTGAGGGCACAGCACTTAACACTCAGTTAATTCAATTTCAAAAACATCGCAGACGAACGGGACTTGTTGTTGATGAGTACGGTGACATTCTAGGATTAATCACATTAGAAGACATATTTCGTGAAATTGTTGGTGAATTTACAGCGGGTTCGCTTGATGAAGATAAAGATATCCACCCTCAAGAAGACGGTAGTTATCTAATTAATGGCTCGGCTAATATTCGGGATATTAATCGTAACAATCATTGGCACCTTCCCACCGAAGGCCCCAAAACAATTAATGGATTAATTCTTGAGATATTAGAAACGATTCCTGAACCCGGCGTCAGCTTACGGATTAAAGACTATGTCATCGAGGTAGTACAAACTACGGACAACACTATTAAAACCATACGTATCCGCATTGCTGAACTGCAACAAGATGACGTTTAAAGATAAGTTTCAAAATGAAACTTTATTGTTTTCGCGATGACTTAATAGATACTCATTTAAAGTGTTCGGTCACATGAACAATTTAGCTTTAAACGCCAAGCTCGTTCATAATGTAATAACTCTACTGTCAGCTCAGTTTCTGAATTACAGTATTATTTAAGACTTTTGCACAACAAAAATTTTCGTCAGGACAAAGCAAAAGCAGGTATATAAAGACGACTCGTGAAAAGGTCCTAATTTAAAAGACTTCAAGGAAAATAATATGCGTATTCTATTTAAACTTATAATTTTTATCGTTATTCTGGTCATTGCAGGTCTTATTGCCCTGCCCTTTATTGTTGATCCGAATGATTACAAACAAGAAATATCAAGTCAGGTAGAAAAAGCAACTGGACGCACCCTAACCTTAGATGGAGATATTAAATTATCTGTTTTTCCTTGGGTTGCTCTTGAACTAGGTCAGTTATCATTAAGCAATGCCGACGGCTTCAAAGGCGATTCTTTCGCAAAAGTTCAAGCCGCTGAAATTCGCATTAAATTAATGCCATTACTAAAAAAACAACTAGAAATGGATACCGTCATTTTAGATGGCTTGGCATTAAATCTTGAAAAAAACAAAACTGGAAAAACCAACTGGGACGATCTTGTCGCCAAGAACGATACATCTACAGACGACCCAAAAAAATCTGATGATTCATCTAACGATGCTCCGGCTCTAGCGGCTATAAGCATTGCAGGTATTAAGTTAACTAATGCTAATGTTTTATGGTCTGATGCCACTACTGCTGAAAGTTACCAGTTACATAATTTCAACCTCAATACTGCTCCTCTTGTCCCAGGAAAACCAACGGCTCTAGAGATGGAGTTTGATGTCGCCAGCAGCAAGCCTCAAGCTCAAGCCCATATCAAACTAGACACTAAAGTAATGGTTGATTTAGAAAATCAACATTACACGCTGACTGGTTTAGGTTTAACAACCTTAGTATCGGGTAAAGAGTTGCCATTTTCACAAGCTAATGTAACGTTAAGTGGCGATATCAATGCTGATATGTTGAAACAGTTGGTGACCATTGATGACTTGGCGCTGTCCGCTATAGTAAACAGCGACAAACAAGCTATTGATGCCCAATTATCTGCTCAAATCTCATCAAATTTAGCGACTCAAAAAACAAGCATAAAAGGCCTGGTTTTATCTGCAGAGATGCTTGATGCTACATTGCCAAGTGGTAAAGCTAAGTTAAATATGACTGCTGATATATCCGCTGATATGAAACAACAAACTATGACCTTGTCAGCCTTAGTGATCGATGCCTATGACATCTTAATCAACGGCGATATTAAAACCAGTAAGTTATTATCAGATAATCCAAACTTTGTTGGTAACATTATTGTTAAACCTTTCAACTTAAGACAACTTGCTAACAACCTTAACGTTGAATTACCTGCAATGGCCGATGACAGTACTTTAAAACTAATTCAACTCACCACGGAATTTGAAGGTTCAACCAAACACATTAACGCCAAACAACTTAATGTGACATTAGACCAAAGTAAATTATCAGGTCGTTTAGCCATTAATAACTTCGCGAAACCTGCATTCGACTTCAAATTAAATCTTGATGAAATTGATGCAGATCGTTATCTGCCACCTGTAACTAAAACTGAAGAATCTAAAGCAGTAGCAACTGCCCCAGCAGATACTTCAGCTGCTACTAATGAACTCCCATTAGAAGCCTTACGTCAAATCAATGCAAAAGGCACGGTTGATATTGGGAAATTAACAATCAGCGGTACTCATAGTGAAAAAATTCACGTTGAAATTAACGCTACTAATGGCTTAATTAATTTAAGCCCCATGAGTGCCAATATGTACGAAGGTCAATACCAAGGTAATGTTGGTCTTGATGCTCGCGGTAAAACACTGAAATTAAGTCTTAATGAGAGTTTAAAAGGAGTAAAAGTCGGCCCCCTGCTAAAAGACTTCACGGGGGATGACAAGTTGTCAGGCATCGCCAATGCACAAGCGAAGTTAACGGGTAACGGCGCAACCATGATGCAAATCAAACAAACCTTATCTGGCAACGGTAATTTTTCTTTTACCGATGGTGCTGTCAAAGGTATAAACATTGCCGAAAGTATTCGTAAAGCTAAAGCTACTCTTAAAGGTGAAACACTACCTGCATCAGATGCCCCTCTGCAAACTGACTTTTCAAATCTAAGTGGCTCCTTCACTGCTACTAATGGCGTTATAGACAACCAAGATCTACTAGCAATGTCGCCACTGTTACGCATCAACGGCGCAGGTAAAATTGACCTACCTAATGAAGGTATTGATTATGGCCTTAAAGTATCCATCGTTGAAACATCAGCAGGTCAAGGTGGCAAGGCATTAGCTGATTTAAAAGGTTTAACTATTCCCGTTAAAATTACTGGCACACTTAGCAACCCAAAACCAACCGTTGACTTAGCAAGCATGCTTAAAGAAAGAGCTACGGATGAAGTCAAAGCTAAAGTTGCAGACAAATTAAAAGAGAAATTGGGTGGTGACTTAGGTGGTTTATTGGGTGGCGCCCTCGCTCCGAAATCGGCAACACCAGTGACAGAGCCAACAACAGAGACGGCTCCTGCTGATTCAGCTGTCGAACCTGCACCAGCAAAAACGCCAGAAGAGCAATTAAAAGATAAAGTTTCAGATAAATTAAAAGGCTTTTTCTAAACTTAACCGAAAATAGATGACAATAAAGCACTCCTAAATACTTACTGAGTTTTAGAAGTGCTTTTCATCTTGCTCCAAATAATGTCAAACATTATTCTCTGAACCTTAATAAATACATTGTGAATCCTTATGACTAGTCCACTATTTAGTGACCGACTACTAAATTGGTTTGACCAACATGGTCGTAAAGATCTTCCGTGGCAGCAACAGCCTTCGCCTTATCATGTTTGGCTGTCAGAAATAATGCTTCAACAAACTCAAGTTAGCACCGTTATTCCGTATTATCAAAAATTCACTGAACGCTTTACGAATATTTCAGCACTTGCACAAGCGCCTGTTGATGATGTGCTGGCTCTGTGGACGGGTTTAGGTTATTACGCCAGGGCGCGAAACCTACATAAAGCTGCCAATATCATGATGGAGTTGCATCAAGGACAAATGCCATCAACATTAGAAGAACTGATCGCACTACCAGGTATCGGGCGTTCAACGGCGGGGGCAATCATGGCTTTGGCGCATCATCAACATTTTCCGATTCTTGATGGTAATGTTAAACGAGTATTAGCACGTCACTCTGCCATAGATGGTTGGCCAGGGAATAAGCAGATTGAAAATAAACTTTGGCTAATTGCCGAACAGCTTTTACCAAAAGCAAGAATAGCCAATTATATTCAAGCACAAATGGATTTAGGGGCAACCTTGTGCACGCGTAGCAAACCAAACTGTACTGCATGCCCATTGAATACTGACTGCCAAGCTTACCTAAATGGTAATCCTATTGACTATCCAACATCTAAACCAAAAAAACGTATTCCAACTCGTCAGTCTCACTGGATAGTAGCCCAAGCAACAACAGGAGAATTATTATTAGAACAACGTCCATCAATGGGAATTTGGGGCGGTTTATGGTGTTTTCCAGAATTAGATCGTGCTGCTGATATTGATTACACGTGTTCTAATCAATTAAGCCTAAACGCTACTAACGTCACACCGCTTAAATATATTAAACATGTTTTCAGTCATTTTAAGCTTGAAATCTACCCGCATTTGATCGCATGTGAGATGAATAGTAACCATATCGCCGAGAATAAAAAGCTATCTTGGTATAAAATAAACGATGCATTACAACTTGGTTTGCCGGCACCGGTTAAATCACTCATAGAATCATTACAGTAAAAGAGGACTCTCATGGCACATACCGTTCATTGCGTAAAACTCAATAAAGAATCAGAAGGCTTAGACTTTCCCCCTTATCCAGGCGATCTAGGTAAAAAAATCTATGAATCAGTATCGAAAGAAGCATGGCAATTGTGGTTAGGCCAACAAACGATACTAATAAATGAGTACCGTCTTTCATTAGCTGATCCAAAATCACAATCATTTTTAAAAGAAGAGCTTGATAAGTTTTTCTTTGGTGAAGGCTCAAGCCTGCCTAAAGAATTTGTAGCTAAATAACTTAAAACACGCTTATTTGCGCAGAAACTCTAAATAGCGCATCAACGATAAAATTGTCAACAATATTATTGCTAATAAAAAAATTAAGCGACTAACATACAAAAACACAGCAATAACAATACGTTATAACGACAACTCTCACTATAAATGTGGTCATCATTATCAATCAATACAAAAAATGTTGTTTTTTAAACAAATACAAAGGCTAATTAATTTTTAATGCGTATAATGCACTTAGCTTCTTTTAGGAGTTACACAAGTTAGCTTCTAAGAAATTAGTAAGCAAGAAATTAAGAAAAATATTGAGGTAGTTATGGCAGATCAAGTTACAGGTACAGTTAAGTGGTTCAACGATGCTAAAGGTTTCGGTTTTATTGAACAAGCAAGTGGTCCAGATGTATTCGTACATCACAGCGCAATTCAATCAGATGGTTTTAAATCATTGAAAGAAGGCCAAGCAGTAACGATGGAAGTTACTCAAGGCGCTAAAGGTCCACAAGCTGAGAATGTTATTCCTGGCTAGTTAGTCCGAAAGCAAAATTTAAAGAAGGCCGGTTTGGATTATTCCACCGGCCTTTTTTATTGCCTATAATTTGTGACGTAAGATTAAATCTATGGTGACCAGCTACTAATGAAAGTTATAAGCTTTAAAAATATTCGAATTGTTATTCTGCTGTCCTTATTAGCCTTAGCAGCTATTTACACCCAAGACCAACGCCTTAATACCACTTCATGGTATCAACCTATCGAAGTCACTATCTTCCCAATCAATGGTGATGGCAGCACTAATACAGAACGTTATATCCAACAGCTATCCACTAAAAACTTTCAAGATATTGATTCATTCTTTATACGTGAGGCAAAAAGGTACAGCCTTATCGTTGATAAACCAATCATCAGTGTACTGGGGACCTCAATTAATAACTCCCCTCCAGTTCCACCAGCAGACCGTAATGCAACATTAAAAATAATCATCTGGAGTATGCAACTTCGCTATTGGGCTTACGTCAATACGCCTGATGATAAATCTAACAAAAATCGAATCCGCTTATATGTGCTTTATCATCAAGGTTCTGAAAATCAAGCTCTCTCGCATTCACTTGGCCTTCAAAAAGGGTTAATTGGTATCATCCACGCTTATGCAGACCAAGATTCTAACTCGCAAAATTCGCTTATAATGGCACATGAGATACTTCATACTGTCGGCGCTAGTGATAAATACACCTACCAAAACAATCAGCCCATTTACCCTTCAGGTTATGCACATCCCGAGCAGGATCCTCTCTATCCACAGCATTTTTCAGAAATTATGGCAGGACGTATTCCTCTATCCCAAACTCAATCGCGTATGCCAAAATATTTACGCTTTTGCATAGTCGGCGAATCAACGGCCAAAGAGATTAACTGGATATCGACACCGTGACGACACTTCTACCAAGCCAATTTATCAGACAGCAACGTTATGGGGTGTTATCAACACACTCATTAACCGAGTTAGGTTATCCATTCGGCTCAATCACACCTTATATTATTACTGCTGATGGTGATATCGCGATTTGTATTAGCCTCTTGGCTGAGCACACACACAACATTCAAGTTAATCCTAAAGTATCTCTGACTATTTTTGATCCTAAGGATGCTGAAGATCCAACTGCAGGGCAACGAATAACATGTTTAGCGGAGGCCAAACTTTCTGAAGAAGAAACGCAATTACGAAAAGCTTATCTGGACAAATTTCCTGATGCAGGAATGATTTTAAGCCTCCCTGGATTTCATTTTTATTTACTAAAGCTTGTTAAAATACGTTTAATCGCTGGTTTTGGACAAGTGAAGTGGCTCACACCCGAGCAATTATCCCTTTAATATAGTGGCAGTATTTTTAATAACCAGCTGCTTGAAGGCTGATGATAATGCTGTAAAACGTTTACTACTACGATGCACTAAATACCAATGTCGCATAATTGGAAACGATTCAACATCTAGAATAGCTATTCGTTCTAGAGCTAACTCCCATTCGAGTGTATGCCGAGATACTATACCTAAACCCAAACCAGCCTCAACCGCCCGGTTAATGGCTTCATTACTGTTCATTTCCATTACTGAACTAATGCTATAGCCGTTTTCCTCGAAAAATCGTTCCATTGCTATCCGTGTTCCAGAACCTTGCTCTCGCATGATAAAAGTTTCTTGCTGTAACACCGACAGTGGAATGTCTTTTTCCCCTTCTAAAACATGACCTTTTGGAGCGATAACAACTAGGGGATTTGATAAAAATGGTGTAGCATCAACATCCATTCCCTCAGGCGGTTGTCCCATAATGACCATATCAACCGTATTATCATTCAGGTGTTTTAACAAATTTTCTCGGTTGGTCACATCAAGACTAATCATCGTCCCAGCATAGCGTTTATAAAATTCACCCAACAACTTCAATGCAAAATAATTAGCCGTTGATGCTACTGCAATGGCCAGACGACCTCGTTGACTCCCTCTCATCTCAGTCATCACATCATCTAACTCAATTAATTGCTGTGAGATATTACGAGCATAATTTAACAACTCTAGCCCTGCATCCGTCAGGTAAAGCGTTTTCCCCATTCGTTCAAACAGAGGCATCTCAAGTTCAGACTCCAATTGCTTAATTTGCATTGAGACAGCCGGCTGGCTCAAGTAAAGCATCTCAGCTGCACGGGTATAGCTCAAATATTTGGCAACAGATTCAAAGATCTGTAACTGTCTGATAGTTATGTTCATAGCTCACATCATAAGCATATCTTATGTATGAAATCAAAATAATTGAGTTTTATTTATATCAAAAATGTCCTACACTTATAAGATGTCGACACTCAGACTATCAAAAATAAACCGACTGTGAAATACGGGCTACGGCACGCACCACTCATTAAATAGAAGGTACTAATAATGGATCAATCATCACGTTACGCTGATCTTAGTTTGAGAGAAGAGGATCTTATTGCCAACGGTGGTCATATTCTCGTCGTTTACCATATGACCCCAGCTGATGGTTATGGATATTTAGCAACGGCTGCACATCTTGCAGCAGAATCATCAACAGGCACCAATGTTGAAGTTTCGACAACCGATGACTTTACCAAGGGTGTTGATGCCATGGTATATGACATCGATGAAGCTAAAGGCGTGATGAAAGTAGCTTATCCAAATGAATTATTTGACCGTAATATCATTGATGGTCGAGCAATGATTGTTTCATTTCTAACTTTGGCTATTGGTAATAACCAAGGTATGGGCGATGTTAAATGTGCTCAAATACAAGATTTCTATGTTCCACCACGTATGCTGCAATTGTTTGATGGTCCATCCAAAGATATCACTGACATGTGGCGTCTTCTTGGCCGTCCACTAGTAGACGGTGGTTACATCGCAGGTACGATTATCAAGCCCAAACTAGGACTACGCCCTGAACCTTTTGCCGAAGCGGCATATCAGTTCTGGTTAGGTGGTGATTTCATCAAAAATGATGAGCCACAAGGTAATCAAGTCTTCTGCCCAATGAAGAAAGTCATCCCATTAGTTGCTGATGCAATGAAACGTGCACAAGATGAGACTGGCGAAGCTAAATTATTCTCAGCTAACATCACCGCCGATGATCATTACGAAATGTTAGCCCGAGCTGATTTCATCCTAGAAACATTTGGTCCAGATGCTGATAAAGTTGCCTTTTTGGTCGATGGTTACGTCGGTGGCCCAGGTATGATTACCACTGCTCGCCGTAACTACCCTGGTCAATATTTGCATTATCATCGTGCAGGTCATGGCGCAGTTACATCACCATCGTCTGTTCGAGGTTACACAGCATTTGTATTAGCTAAGATTTCACGTTTACAAGGTGCATCGGGTATCCACGTGGGTACAATGGGTTACGGTAAAATGGAAGGTGGCGCAGATGATCGCAACATTGCCTACATGATTGAGCGAGATAGTGCTGATGGCCCTTATTATCATCAAGAATGGTATGGGATGAAACCAACAACACCCATTATCTCTGGTGGCATGAATGCATTACGTTTACCGGGTTTCTTCGAAAATCTAGGTCACGGTAATGTTATCAACACATCTGGTGGTGGTGCTTACGGTCATATTGATAGCCCTGCTGCTGGAGCAACCTCCTTACGCCAAGCATTTGAATGTTGGAAAGCCGGCGCTGATCCAATTGAATTTGCTAAAGACCATCGTGAATTTGCTCGTGCATTTGAATCTTTCCCAGGTGATGCTGACAAAATATTCCCAGGCTGGCGTGAAAGATTAGGCGTACATAAGTAAGCCTAAAAGCCAATAAATTAAAGGGTACTCCTTGCCCGTACCAGCGAGGAGTACATCACCTCTCAACTGACAGCACACATCGCGTTGTTGATAAATTTTCAAAAAGCATTCAGTAAAACCAATGCTGTCCATTCGCCTTCGTTTTCCTAAATTCTTTTTCAACAATCAAAGACCATAGCGATGAATGACATTAGCCAATATCTGATTAAAGAAGAGCCTTTTTATCAGTCTCAAAGCGATGAAGTTGAGCTTTACACTGCCGCATATGCAGCCCGTTTACCTGTCATGGTCAAGGGACCAACAGGTTGTGGTAAGTCACGCTTTATCGAACATATGGCATGGAAACTAAACAAACCATTAATCACTGTAGCCTGTAATGAAGATATGACTGCCTCTGATTTAGTCGGCCGGTATTTATTAGATGCCAACGGCACACGCTGGTTAGATGGTCCATTAACAGTTTCAGCACGTATTGGTGCTATCTGTTATTTGGATGAAATCGTTGAAGCACGACAAGATACTACGGTTGTTATTCACCCTCTAACCGATCATCGTCGTACTTTACCTTTGGATAAGAAAGGCGAAATGATCGAAGCACACCCAGACTTCCAATTAGTGATTTCCTACAACCCTGGCTATCAAAGTCTGTTGAAAGACTTAAAACAATCAACCAAGCAACGCTTCACCGCTTTTGAATTTGACTACCCTGTTGCCAAAATTGAATCATCCATTTTACAAAAAGAAACCGGCATCTCAGCTGATATAGCAGATAAACTGGTTAAAATAGCAACTACTGCTCGCAACTTAAAAGGCCATGGCTTAGATGAAGGTATTTCTACTCGCCTATTAACCTATGCAGCCACTTTGATGGATAATGGTGTTGAAGCTAAAGCCGCATGCCGAATGGCCTTAGTACGACCGATTACCGATGATGCTGATATTCGTGACACCTTAGATCACGCCATCAGTGCTGTATTCTCCTAAGCGTACGATACACTTTAATGAGTGAATTTAGCGAGCTGCAACAACACCCAGATCGCCCAAAACTAAAATGTGGCTTCGAACAAATCGACGCTGTATTTGATGACTGCATGGTAGAAGCTCGGCTTTACATGAGCGAACAAGGTATTACAGAATATCTCGAAGGTGCATCACTGATTTGCATGATGGGTCGGGGGGTTGAGCCGGTCCTTAGTTATATGGCAGATATGCCGGCCATTGCTGGCCAATTAGGTGAATCCGTATTAAAGCTAATATCCGAAACTGTATGGAAAATATCTCGCACGCCTAATGGCCAATCGATTCCTATTTTTTTAGACACGCTAGCTGCGGTATCCCGTCAGCTGACTGATGTTGAAGCACTGAAAAAATACATTGAGATTATTTTCAACATGATGACAGCGACCACCGTGTCTATTCATGGTAATCATGCCACCATTCCCAGCCCAGCATTACCTAATCTTCTAGAAAAAATGCCATATCTAATCAGCCAATTATCTTTGACCGGCTTAAAAAGCTGGATTGATTACGGTGTCCGTTATTACAGCACTCATCCAGAGCGCCAAAGAGACTTTTTCAGCCTACAATCAGCTGACAGTTTGGCTGTAATGCAAAAAGAACGACATGGTGTGTTGTTTTATGACCATGAACGTAAACTCAACTTATATATGCAAGGACTGTGGGATACAGATCCACAACTCGTGCCCTATTCTATTGGCTTTGACGAGTTACGTAAACCACAACCTTATTTTGATGACTTGGGCATGCGTATTCCCGATGTTTATGATGATCTGTCAGATGTCGCAGGAATTGATCGTTATCGGGCGACACTTGCCCACATGGCGGCACATCAGCGTTGGTCTCGTCCTCTCATAGCCGATAACTACAGTCCATTTCAACGTATGGCTATTGAATTCATTGAAGATTGCCGTGTCGATAATCTGGCTATTCGACAATACCCTGGGCTAAAAAAACTATTCTTGAGTCTTCATCCCAATCCAGTAGAAGGTGCGTGTGATCCAGAAATGCAATCTTGCTTACGCCATCGCCTAGCCATGTTGTCACGAGCATTACTAGATCCTGAACATGTGTATACTGATCCTGACCTCCTAGAATTTGTCGAGCGCTTTCATCAATCTATGGCAATGGGCGAATCATCAAGCAAGGATATAGCCAGTATTGCCTTATCTTATGTTGCTCGAACACGCCGTCAAAGTGATCAACTTGCTAATGTCTTTTTTGACGATACCGAAATAAATTACCGCGATGATAATCGGCATATGTGGACATTTATAGAAGAAGGCGATGAAGAAGACACTCGGAGTGATGCACCACAAACACACGCAGAAGAAGACTCCCAAGGCTTACCACCACGTCATTATCCAGAGTGGGACTATCACTCACAAAGCTACCGACCAGACTGGGTGAGCGTTTATGAAGCATTACACCCAGCAGGTAATCCTAAAGATATCGACCAACTACTGCTAAAGCACGGTGCGATACTTAAACGTATGAAACGAATTCTGGAAATGCTCAAACCTCAAAATTATGTTCGTGTGCGTTATCAAGAAGAAGGTTCAGAACTCGATCTGGATGTAGCGATTAGATCACTCATTGATTTGAAAAGTGGCAGCATGCCTGATCCACGCATAAATATGAGTCATAAACACGATAGTCGTAACATTGCAGTGATGTTGTTACTTGATTTATCGGAATCAACCAATGACATTCCACATGGTTGTAAGCAAACCATCTTGCAACTATGCCAAGAATCCGTATTGTTACTCTCATGGTCAATAGAACAACTAGGTGATAAATTTGCTATCGCTGGTTTCCACTCTAATACCCGTCATGATGTGCGTTACCATCATATTAAAGGCTTTAGCGAAAACTGGAATGATGATGTTAAAGGCCGACTTGCTGGCATGAAAGCAGGCTATTCAACACGCATGGGGGCAGCAATGCGCCATGCTGCCCACTATCTTGAAGGACAAAAATCAGCTAAAAAATTACTACTTATTCTAACTGATGGCGAACCAGCAGATATTGATGTAACTGATGAGACTTTATTAATACAAGATACTCACAAAGCAGTCCAAGAACTTGACCAAAAAGGCATCTATACATATTGCATTAGCCTAGATCCTCGCGCCGATGACTATGTAAGAGATATATTTGGTAATAAGCATATGGTAATTGATAACGTCAATAAATTACCTGAGAAACTGCCAGCGCTATTTGCAAGTCTCACCAAATAACGAGCACACTATTAAACAAATAGTTTGCTATCCTAAGCTATCTGAAAGACTAGGCTAAAACTACATCATCCAAAGGAATTCATTATGACCAATGCACATAAATACACTGTAGCTGCTTGTATGATTACGGCCCTTTACATTAGCCCTGTTAGCGCAGACTGGGGCAGCTTATTAAACGATGTAACCACCAAAGGTAAAGCATTATTATCATCAGAGGGTAAAACGTCACCCTCAACCCTAGATTACAGCACCATCGTATCTGGTTTAAAAGAAGCATTAGATGTCGGCGCACGTAATGCCATCGATAATGTAAGTAAGCCTGATGGATACCTGACAAACCAACTCATTCATATTGCTATGCCTCCAGAGTTAGAACAAGTTAGTGGCTTAATGCGTAAGTTTGGCTTAGGTGGTCAAGCTGATGCATTTGAGAAAAGCATGAATCATGCAGCAGAAAAAGCAGCACCAGAAGCAACTAATATCATTGTTAATGCCATCAAGAATATGAGTATTGAAGATGCCAATGCTATTTTACAAGGCCCTGATAATGCGGCGACCGAATACTTCAAAGGACAAACAACAGAGCAATTAACTGGCTTGTTCAGACCAACTATTGATGCCTCTTTAAACCAAGTTGGCACCACCAAATACTACAACGATCTAACTGGGAAAGTCGCAGCATTACCATTAGTTGGCAAAGAGGTTAATCTTGATTTGCCAGACTATGTTACTGAGCAAGCTTTAAATGGCTTATTTACAATGATCGCAGTAGAAGAGAAAAAAATTCGTGAAAATCCTGCGGCAAGAACGACCGAATTATTAAAACAAGTGTTCGCTTCAAAATAATATTATTCGCCTATATGGAAGCTCTAATGCCACAAAAAAACTGGATTTTTCTATTTATATTATGCATTTCATTGTTTGTTTCTGGGCTTTCACAGGCAGAAGAATCAATAGAAGAAGCCGCTAAATCAGCCACAAAAGTACCCAGTCCACAGGGTCTTAAGATTGATTGGTGGCAATACTTTTCGGTTGAGGGTGATGAATTTAAAGATCGTGAAAAGACATTTCGCCAAACGCTAATTGATATTGAGCAGCAACTTGAAGGTGAACAAAAAACAAACCTGTCACCACTATTGAACAATATTATTACTGCGCTGAACAACTACCTTGTCATTCGCAGTAAAGTTATAGAAAGCGACAGCCATCGACAGATTGTTAAGCCTCGCTACAGTCTAGATGAACTCCTTGAGTTACATCACCAGTTGAACGCTCGACTGTTAAACAAAAAAATCAGTGAAGATGAGCAACAACAACTAGCTTACAGCAAGGAGTCTGCAGATAAACAATTAGATAATAAAAAAATCTATTATCTTAAACTAGAAAACAATGCTCCTCAAAAACTTGCCTTAGGCTTAGACATTATCTTATCTCGACTGAATCTAGAAATCGCAAATAAACAGCTCTTATTACTCAAACAACGTATTAAAGAGAGCAGCAATCAAATCACTTTTCTAAATAATGCATTAGAAAGTGCCGAACAATCTATCGAAACGGATAGCAAGACGAGAGCTGAATATCAGAAAAATCTTCAATCCTCTGAACAATACTTTGCAAAAATAAAAAATCAGTATTTCGAACCATTCATCTCCATTACCGATGATAATCCACAGAGCAAACTCAATCGGCAGAAGCAACTGACAGAGCAAGTTCGTATTGCTAATGCAGAAGTGCGCGTTATATTAAGTCAATTTAAATTATCGCTTGTAATGGATGTGTTACCCAATACAGCGGAGTTCTTGACCCAACTTAAAGCGGATGAAAAACAATTAGATGAATTCGCCAACAAAAACAAACTCTGGCGAAAATCAACTCAACAAGAACGCGATAGCGCTCGTCAAAGTTTACTGCTTAACGAGAATGACAATAACGAAGCTATTCACCAAGCAAGATTAGACGCTACGCTCGATACATTAAAACAACTGGATGAATTAGAACGTCTTGATCAAGCCCAATACTTACTCGAACTGGTCACAAAACGATTGCAGGCACAGCAAGGACAACTAGCTACCTTCATTGGTCATAGCAAATCATTTATTGCTAACTTTTCGACATTCAGTAAAAACACATTTCAAACCACACTATTTGAAATCAATGAAACACCTGTCACCACCTTAGGTTTATTACGTGTTGGCATGATTATATTTATTGCATGGTTAATTTCACGTGCCGTACGTTTCAGTTTAAACCGGCTAATGTCTCATCGTAAAAATAGTAATAATTCCACTATTTATGCTTTACAAAAAGTATTGCACTACATCATTTTAGTCATTGGTTTACTGGTTGCTATATCCAGTATTGGTGTTGATCTGAGTAAGCTTGCCCTGCTCGCCTCAGCCCTTTCTATCGGTATTGGTTTTGGCTTACAAAATGTCGTCAGTAACTTTGTAGCCGGCCTGATTATTTTATTTGAAAAAAGCCTGAAAGTAGGCGATTTCATCGAGTTTGGTTCTGGACTTGCTGGCGAAGTAAAACAAATCAATATGCGTAGCACTCATATTGTCACCAACGATAACATCGACATTTTCATCCCGAACTCTGACTTTGTGAATGGTCAAGTTACTAACTGGACAATGTATGAAACATTCCGCCGCGTACACATTCCTTTCGGCGTGGCGTATGGTTCAGATAAAGATGAAGTAAGGACTGCGGCTTTAGAGGCGGCTGATGCCGTTGATTTCACCTTAAAAAGCAGTAACCCTAAACATGAGCCTCAAGTCTGGATGACAGGCTTTGGTGATAGCAGTCTTAACTTTGAACTTATAGTTTGGTTAACACCCGCAGCCGTTAAATTACCAGGTCGTGTCATTGCCACCTATACTTGGGAACTCGATACTGCACTTGCTCGCCACAATTTGGAAATTCCTTTTCCACAGCGAGATATCCACCTACGGAGCTTTTATGGCCTCAAAGATGAACAGGCTCTCAACGCTCAGAACAAACCGGCAACTGAATAAATCTACTCTTCAAACTCATTCTGTAATACTATAACCACTCATTTTTTACGGATAACATTAGGAATCAACAATGGCTGAATCACATAAAATTAACCTCAGTAGTCAAGGTATTGCCCTTAAAGCTTTATTCAGTGGTTATTTAGTCGTCGTCGCTATTGGTTATTTAATGGCCATTGTACAAATCCAATTCACTCACGGTATGGCTGATGGCGAACTAGGCTTATCAGTTGACGATATTGTTTACAGCTATTATGGAAAGCGCTCAGGCTCAGTACTAGAAGCGAAACTTAATGGCTCAATGCAAGTCATGGCACCAGAAGCAGACCGTTTAAAAATAATCAACTGGGTACACAAAGGGGCTGATGAACAATCGTATAATGATACGGGGATTCGTAAAATTTTCGAGACCAACTGTATTGCCTGCCACAGTGCCAATTCAGGCATGCAGATCCCTGATTGGACTAAATTTGAGAATATAGCTAAACGTACTGAAACAGATACAGGCGCCAGTTTTTCATCATTAGCACGGGTATCTCACATTCATTTATTTGGTATCGCCTTTATCTTTATGTTTGTAGGCCTTATCTTTAGTTTAGCCGCAGGTGTCCCTAGGTATTTAAAAGCCACGGTAATCGTGACTCCCTATGTATTCCTAATCATCGATATTTCATCATGGTGGCTAACTAAACTTAACCCTAACTTTGCATGGCTGGTAATAATCGGCGGTGGAGCCATGGCTTTATCTTTTGCGTTCATGTGGATCGTTTCAATGTATGAAATGTGGATTCGTCCACGCAAAGGTAGTGATCTACGTGATGCACTTTTAGATGAATAATCTCACAAGTCTTGATTATTTTGCCTTTAAATTACTAGCTACTACATAGGCTTCGCTCTATAACGGTCGGTGTCTTCATTTGCAGATTAAATATGAATAATCAATTTTATAAAAAATTTCAGCTGTATCAAATGATGGTTATATTTAGCGTGTTATTTTCTTTAATTGGTTTTTCATACAATGTCTGGCGAATGGAGGTTTCCGAAGAAAATAATAATATTCGAACAGCCTGTTTTGAGATGCTGGTAAACCTATCTTCTTTAGAACAATTGATTTATACCGCCTACTACGACGGCAACACGGCAGAAAGTAGCCCTCGAATAGGATGGGTCAAAGTTGGTCTAATCGGAGATTTAAGTACACTCACAGATGATGCCGTTGAGAAACAATCAACTATGTTGAGAGAATACTGGTCAGAAAATTGGAATACAGTGGCAACGAGTCAAGACTCGGTAGATACCATGGTGAAAGCTATTGACTCCGTAAGAACCGAAATAAAGGTTTTATTAACGTCACTTGAATAACTCGCTGTTATCAATAGACTAATAAACAGTGCCCACAAACCAGAACCTTATGACTTAATTCTTTAGTTTTCAGCCGTTTAATAGCTCAAGCAACCTAATGCTTAGCAAAGTATTCTTTGGTCAGTTTAAATACCACAGGACTAAGCAATAACAAGGCTATTAGATTAGGTAATGCCATCAAAGCATTCAAGGTATCAGCTACTAGCCAAATAAACGATAAATTAGACACCGCACCAATTGGCACTGCGATTATCCATAAAATTCGGAATGGCGTAATTGACTTTACACCGAATAAATACGCCACGCATTTTTCACCATAGATGCTCCAACCCAAGATGGTGGTAAAAGCAAAAAGGCTGAGGCCAAATGTCACAATATAGCCGCCTAAGCCTGGCAATGCAGATTCAAAAGCCAGTGAAGATAAGGTTGCTCCAGTTTCACCGCTAGTCCACACACCCGATACAATAATCACCAGTCCAGTAATCGAACAAATAATGATCGTATCGATAAAAGTACCCGTCATGGCGATCGTACCTTGTCTCACCGGACTATTAGTTGTGGAAGCGGCATGAGCTATCGGTGCACTACCTAGACCAGCTTCATTAGAAAATACACCTCGTGCCACACCGAAACGAATAGCTGCCCACACCGCTGCTCCGGCAAATCCACCAGTTGCAGCAATCGGAGTAAAAGCATGAGTGAAGATCAATTTAAAGGCAGCAGGTATCATGTCTGCATGTACAGCTAATATCGCAATACCAGCTAAAACATAGGCTATTGCCATAAAGGGTACTAATCTTCCAGCAACATGAGCAATACGTTTAATACCGCCAATAAGCACCAAAGCAACCAAAGTGGCAATCACTAATCCTGTTAACAATGGTGGGACACCAAAACTAGACGATAAAACATCAGCTACAGAATTGGCCTGAATCGTATTACCAATCCCAAATCCGGCTAATGCTCCAAATACGGCAAAGATTGTACCCAGCCAAGCGAAACGTTTGCCCAGACCATTTTTGATGTAATACATTGGACCACCGACTTTATTGCCATTTTCATCGGTTTCACGAAAATGAACCGCCAGAACAGCTTCGGCATACTTAGTTGCCATGCCGACTAAGGCTGTCATCCACATCCAAAATAAAGCTCCTGGACCACCTAAAAATATTGCCGTTGCAACACCGGCAATATTTCCTGTTCCAATCGTTGCTGAGAGCGAGGTCATCAAGGCATTAAAAGGGGCAATATCACCTTCACCTTTTTGGGTCTTAGTTTCGCGCCCCGCCCAAAGCATCTTTAAACCATAGCCTAACTTGGCAATAGGCATGCCTTTTAGGCCAATCATCAACATCAAACCGGTGCCCAAGATAAGCACCAACATTAAAGGCCCCCAAACAATACTATTAAGTTTTGTAATGAGATCGGTCATTAATGCCAGTATATCCATTATCTTTCACTCCAAGATGCACATTAATGTGCTTTATTGTTTGGTTGTCAGTTAACTGTATTAGGCGTCTTGTTTAGCTTCTAACGCTTCCCATTTTTCATATGTGGCATCTAATTCTGCTGTCACTTTAGCTAAATCAGCTTGCGTGGCGGCAATCTTATCTTCTGATTGTTTATAAAATGCTGGTTGGCCAATCACATCGTGTAGCTCAGTTTGAATTTTATCAAGCTCTTCTATCTTTTTAGGATATGCAGCAAGATCAAGTTGCTCTTGATAAGTAAGATTAGATTTCTTATTTACCTTTTTCTCTATCGGCTTAGCTGACTTAGTGACGGTTTTATTTTTTTGTGCTTCATAGTCTTTATCTTGTTGACGTTGCTGCTGCCAATCATCATAACCACCGACATACTCACGTACTACACCATCATCATCAAATACTATCGTACTTGTAGCAACATTATTCAAGAAACTACGATCATGGCTAACTAGCAATAAAGTACCTTTGTAGTTCATCAACAAGTCTTCTAATAAATCTAGCGTCTCTGCATCAAGATCATTCGTCGGCTCATCCATTACCAATAAATTAGCAGGTTGAGTAAATAGCTTTGCTAATAACAATCGATTACGTTCGCCACCAGATAAGGCTTTAACAGGAGTTCGTGCACGCTCAGGCGTAAACAAGAAGTCTTGTAAATAGCCAATAATGTGTTTCGGAACACCGGCAATTTCGACAAAGTCACTACCTTGGCTGACATTTTCTGTTACGCTTTTTTCTTCGTCTAATTGGCTACGAAGTTGATCAAAATACGCGACATCGATTTTAGTACCACGGATTACCGTACCGGTTTCAGGCTCAGCTCGTCCTAGTAGGATAGACAGCATTGTACTTTTACCACAGCCGTTCGCACCAATAATACCAATACGATCACCACGTTGAATAACGGTCGAAAAGTCTTTGAATAAAACACGACCATCGAAACTTTGACCTAAATTTTCAGCTTCAAATACTAACTTTCCACTACGATCAGAGTCTTGCAATTTCATTTTGACATTGCCCAATACTTCACGACGTTGACCACGTTCGCGACGTAATTGTTCTAGGGCTCGTACACGACCTTCATTACGTGTCCTTCTCGCTTTAACACCTTGGCGGATCCACACTTCTTCTTGAGCCAGCTTTTTATCAAACAAAGCATTTTGTTGTGCTTCATCTGACAATAAGGCCTCACGTCGCTCTAAGAAATTTGCATAATCACCAGGGAAGCTAACTAAGTTACCACGATCTAACTGAACGATACGTGTGGCTAAAGCTTGTAAGAATGTTCGATCATGAGTGATAAATAATAAAGTACCACCATAGCTTTTCAGAAACTCTTCCAACCACGTTATCGATGCAATATCTAAATGGTTAGTCGGCTCATCGAGTAACAAAATATCAGGCTGTTTCACCAAAGCCTGAGCAAGTAAAACACGGCGTTTCATCCCACCAGATAAACCAGAAAAATCAACGTCACCATCTAATGATAGACGAGATATAACGCTTTCAACACGCTGCTCTACAGTCCAACCATCAACTGCTTCTAGATTATGTTGAACTTTTTCAAGCTCAGCCAAAATCTTGTCTGAACTATCAGTTTCTAAACGATGAATCACATCGTGATAGGCAATTAAAATAGGGGCAATATCACCTAAGCCATGTGCCACCACATCGAATACACTACCCGAAGTACCCGCAGGTACCTCTTGTTCTAGGCGGGCAATTTTTAAGCCCTGACCTCTAATTTCACCTGAATCTTGCTTGATTTCACTTGCAATCAATTTCATTAAGGTTGATTTGCCAGCACCGTTACGGCCGACTAGACACACTCGTTCGCCTTGATCGAGTTGAAAATCAACTTTATCTAATAAATTTGGACCGCCATAACTGACAGTAATTTGTTTTAATGACAATAACGCCAAAGTTTTTACCTCTTATACCTAAGCTAAGTTTTATTCTTGCCCAGCTAATTCTAATTCTTCACTGGCTGCTAACCAGTCCATTTCTACTGTTTCTAATTCTGTTTTTAAATTGCCTTGTTCGACTAATAAGGCTTTTAATTTATCCTTGGCCGCACTGTCATAAAGACTGTTATCCGCTAATTGCAGCTCGATATCATTCAGCTTAGTTTGTAAGGTATCCATTTTCTGTTCAGCTTTTTTAACCGTATTTCGCAGCGGTTGTAATTTTTTACGTGCTTCTGCCGCATTGCGTCGATCATCTTTTTTGTTGGCAGTATTACTATTTTCTACTGACGTCTTAGTAGGTTTATCTTTATCCATTAACCACTGTCGATAATCATCAAGGTCACCGTCAAAAACCTTCGCTTGACCATCCGATACTAGCCATAAATCATCAGCCACTGTGCGTAATAAATGTCGATCATGTGAGACCACAACCAAAGCACCTTCAAAATCTTGCAGTGCCATCGTCAAGGCTAACCGCATATCTAAATCAAGATGATTTGTAGGTTCATCAAGTAATAGTAACGCTGGTTTTTGGTAGACCAATAAGGCTAAAACTAAGCGGGCTTTTTCACCACCAGAAAATGGGCCAACCGGAGTAAGGGCATCATCTCCCTGAAAACCAAAACCACCAAGATGATTGCGTAACTCAGCTTCAGGTCGCAGTCGGTCTAAACGTTGTAAATGCTGTAATGGGCTTTCATCCATCGTCAGCTGTTCTAATTGATGTTGGGCAAAATAGGCGATTTTAATATCTTTCGCTTCTTTACGTTTCCCTTTCAACGCTGGCAATACACCAGCGATAAGTTTTATCAGTGTTGATTTACCTGCGCCATTCGGTCCTAACAAACCTATACGGTCACCCGGTGCGAGTGATAAATTAACTCCCGAGATCAAAGGTTTATCATTATACCCTACTGCCACTTTATCTAAACTTAATAACGGTGCTACTAAGCGTGTCGGTGGATAAAACTGGAAGTGAAATGGCGAATCAACGTGTGCTGGCGCAATCAACTCCATACGTTCTAGAGCTTTAATTCTACTCTGTGCTTGTTTAGCTTTGGTGGCTTGTGCTTTAAAGCGAGTGACAAAACTACGAATATGGGCGATTTCACGTTGTTGTTTATTATGCGCAGACTGTTGATGGGCCAAATGTTCTGCTCGAGCTAATTCAAAAGCAGAATAATTCCCCGTATAAACTTTCATTTTCTGTTGTTCTATATGAACAATTTGAGTCACTACGCGATCGAGGAAGTCACGATCATGTGAGATCAACACTAACGTACCTTGATAACTACGTAACCACTCTTCCAACCAATAAACAGCTTCTAGATCTAAATGGTTAGTAGGTTCATCAAGTAATAATAAATCGGAGCGACACATCAGTGCCTGCGCCAAATTTAACCGCATACGCCAACCACCTGAAAATGATGTAACAGGCAGCAGCTCTTGTTCAGCAGTAAAGCCTAAGCCATGCATCAATCGCCCAGCACGACTGCGCGCAGTGTAACCATCAATTGCGGCTAATTTGTCGTGCAATTCACTCTGATGATGACCATCATGTTCAGCTTCCGCCACCGATAATTGCTGTTGCAGACGCATATATTCTTCGTCACCTTGCAACACATATTCAATGGCTGGAATATCAACCGCAGGCGTTTCTTGTGCCACATGTGCGATTATCCATGCAGCTGGAATCGATACACTGCCGTGATCGGCATGTAATTGATGACGAAATAAGGCAAATAAACTCGACTTTCCCGTGCCATTAGCACCGGTCAGCCCGACATTTTGTCCCGGATGAATTGTCAGGTTAGCAGACTCAAATAATAGCCTTGTGCCACGACGAATAGAAAGTTGATTTAGTTTTATCATGGCGCGCATTGTATCAGGGAGCAAGCCATCATTGCTGAATTACAAATACTGTTCGACTATCGGTTTTACAGTAATGATCCTTGACTATGGGTCACATTGGGCAATTGCCAATCAATCGCCTGCTTACCATGTTCGACAAGATAGCTATTGGCTAGACTAAAGTGTCGGCAACCAAAAAAACCACGATACGCAGATAATGGTGAGGGATGAGGTGCCTTTAAAACTAAATGACGTGATTCATCTATCATTGCCCCCTTTTTTTGGGCATAACTCCCCCACAACATAAACACCACATGGTCACACTGTTCATTAACCACATTAATTATTTTGTCTGTAAATTGTTCCCAGCCTTTACCTTGATGTGCATTGGCATTGGAATCTTCGACCGTTAACACAGCGTTCAACAACAATACGCCTTGCCTAGCCCAGCTTTCCAAATAACCATGATTTGCTGGCGTAATATTTACGTCGGTCTGCAATTCCTTATATATATTAACTAAAGAAGGCGGCACTTTGACACCTGCTTGCACAGAAAAACAAAGACCATGCGCCTGCCCCGGTTGGTGATAAGGATCTTGACCCAAAATGACAATTTTCACATCGTCCAATGATGTTGCTTCTAATGCATGAAACCAATCAGATTTTTGAGGGTAAATTGTTTTTCCTTGTTGCTCTTTTGCAGCCAATAAATCCAATAAACCTTGCATATAGGCAGCTTCAAATTCTGCATTTAATGCTTGCTGCCAGCTAGGTGCTTTTTGCAAAGCCATAAAAAATCCTCATCTAGATAAGTAATATTCAGAATAATATCAGTTTATGCAGGTAGTTTTTGACCGTTCATATTCTGCTAAATATGATATTGACCGTAGTAGCCTTATACTATGGCCACGTTTAATCCAACGTGTTAGCAAGGAATAAAATTTGAACCTGGCCCATGATCCAATCCCACATTTGCTTAGAAAAATTGCCATTCCTGCAAGTGTCGGCATGTTTTTCAACACCATGTACTACGTGGTTGATAACTTCTACGCCGGTATGTTGTCATCGACTGCTTTAGCAGGTATTTCGCTGGCGGCACCCATTTATTTTATGGGCCTTGCTATCTCAATTGGTGTCGGTCAAGGTACCAGTGCTTTAGTGGGTAACTCGCTTGGTGGAGGGCGACAAGAAGAAGCAGAACAAATTGCCGGTAGCGCACTATCATTTTCTTGGCTCTGTGCATTAAGTATTGGATTATTGGTCTTATTGTCGGCGCCCAAGTTATTCACAATTATGGGTGCTGATGGCGATTATTCAGGTGATGCCTTGAATTACCTTTCTATAATTTTGCCCACCCTGGCTTTTCTAGCGCATGGTATGGCTGCCAATGGCATACTTAATACATTGGGTGACACCACAAGTTTTCGTAATAGTTTAGTCGTGGCATTTTTAGCCAATATCCTACTTGATCCACTTCTGATGTTCGGTTTTGGATGGGGAGTATATGGGCTAGCTACTGCAACGGCTTTAACGCAGCTAGGCAGTGCGATCTATTTAACGGTTAAGGTAAGACAAAGTAAACTAGGACAATGCCTCACAGTCACTAATTTATCGCCTAACCTATCGCATTATGGTGCACTAATTAGACAATCATTACCTGCTAGTGGCAATATGTTTTTGATCGCATTGGGATCAATCATTGTGACTGCAGCAGTCACTCGATTTGGTGAAGATGCTGTGGCAGGATTAGGGATTGCACTTCGTATAGAGCAACTTGTTTTACTTCCCAGCATTGGTATCAACATTGCTGTGCTGTCCTTAGTCAGTGTTAATTTTGGTGCTAAACAGTATCAACGTATGGAAAAAGTGGCACTCGATTCAATCACCATAGGCACGGCACTGATGGTTTTTGGCGGCATACTGCTTTTTAGCTTTGCCCGCCCTCTCATCTCATTATTTACTGATAATCCTGCTGTAATTGACGTTGGCGTTGGTTATTTACGTGTGGAGGCGATTATTTTGCCGGCTTATGTTCTGGCCTTTGTATCTGGTGCTGTCTTACAGGGAATGAAACAGCCCGAGATCCCCATGTACTTCAATATTGTACGCCAACTGTTGCTTCCGCTAAGCTTTATCACCATTGCTTTAAGTCTTATGGAGACGGATATTTATGGTGTGTGGTGGTCTATTGCCATTGCGAGCTGGCTAACGGCAAGTGTCCAGTTTGTACACATGCGACGGAGAGTCAGGCAGCAAAGTTAAAACTTACCAAAAACGTGTGTCAGCCAAACAATGATATTGCCGCTAAATCCAAAGATCTACAAACAACTCTCTCCTAAAAACATAATCAAAATGTCTCGTGATGAGGCTGTTTAGCAAGTGATTTCAATAGAAAAGTTCTTCCGTAACCAAACCGGTCATTTGTTTTAGAAATATATTGGAAATGACAGCAACTACATCCGAAGAAATAAGCTGTAAACCGCACTCTTGTGACTCTGTTCACAACAAGGCATAATCAAATTACTTCTAGCTAGAGCAGAATTTATGACCTCAAAAGTAGATAAAACCGATTCGCAATGGCGCGAATTACTCAACGATGAACAGTATCGAGTCACTCGTCAGGCAGGCACAGAAAAACCCTTTACGGGTGAATATGTAAATAATCATGAAAGCGGTGACTATTTATGCGTGTGTTGCCAACAAGCACTGTTTTCTTCTAGCGATAAATTTGATTCAGGCTGCGGCTGGCCAAGTTTCTCATCGCAAATTGAACATGGCGTCGTTAGCCATCATGCTGATTTATCTCATGGCATGGACCGTACCGAAGTTCGTTGCCGCCACTGTGACGCCCATCTAGGACATATTTTTGATGATGGCCCTGCACCAACGGGTTTACGTTATTGCATTAACTCAGTCGCCTTAAATTTTCTTAAAAAAGAAGAATGACGTTAAGTGATTGGTTTGTATATATTGTCGAAGCAGAAAATGGTCATTTATATACTGGCATTACTACTGATTTAGCGCGACGATTAACAGAACACCAAACGAAACAAGGCGGCGCACGTTTTTTTCATACTAGTGCCGCCAAGCAGATAGTTTATCAAGAACCGCACCCTGACCGTAGTAGCGCGTCTAAACGTGAAGCAGCGATCAAAAAAATGTCACGAAAAGCAAAGATTACTCTTATCGAAAATCAGTAAGGTCATGTATAATGGTGAGTTTTTCAAAGCTCCCATACAACAGGAACACCATCTTGCTTACTACTGCAAACATCACCATGCAATTCGGCGCAAAGCCATTATTTGAAAATGTGTCGGTTAAATTCGGCGAAGGTAATCGCTACGGCCTTATCGGTGCGAATGGCTGTGGTAAATCCACGTTCATGAAAATCATCTCTAAAAAGCTAGAGCCGACCGCTGGTAACGTCAGTTACGATCCACATGAAACTTATGCCGTACTTGAGCAAGATCAATTCGCTTATGAAAATCAGCGTGTTATTGACGTCGTCATCATGGGCAACAAAGAGTTGTGGGAAGTTCATCATGAACGTGACCGCATCTATAGCCTCCCTGAAATGACGGAAGATGATGGCATAAAAGTAGCACATCTTGAAGGCGAATATGCTGAATTAGACGGCTACACTGCTGAATCTCGTGCTGGTGAGTTATTGTTAGGTGTAGGCATTGGTACAGAGCAACATTACGGCCCAATGAGTGAAATCGCACCAGGTTGGAAATTACGTATTTTATTGGCACAAGTTTTATTTGCCGATCCTGATATTTTGCTACTAGATGAACCTACTAACCATTTGGATATCAATACCATTCGTTGGTTAGAAAGCATGATCAATCAACGTAGTGGCACGATGATTATCATCTCGCATGATCGCCATTTCTTAAACAGTGTTTGTACACATATGGCTGATATGGACTTTGGTGAACTGCGTGTTTATCCTGGTAACTATGACGAATACATGTTGGCTTCGATTCAAGCTCGTGAGCAACAACTGTCTGATAACGCTAAGAAAAAAGCACAAATTATTGAGCTTCAAGACTTTGTTCGTCGTTTCTCAGCAAATGCTTCTAAAGCAAAACAAGCTACTTCACGTGCTAAACAAATCGATAAAATTCAACTTGATGACATCAAACCGTCAAGCCGTGTTAATCCATTTATTCGTTTTGACCAAGATAAAAAATTATTCCGTAATGCCCTAGAAGTACAAAACATCACCCAAGGTTATAATGATGAAAAGCCATTATTCCAAGATCTAAAGCTTATGGTTGAAGTGGGTGAACGAATCGCAATTATCGGCCCTAATGGTATCGGTAAATCAACACTGGTCAAGACTTTAGCTACTGAATTGCCACCTAAATCAGGCGTTGTAAAATGGTCTGAAAATGCCAGTATTGGCTATTACGCACAAGATCATGAAGCTTTATTTGATAACAATCTCACTTTGTTTGAATGGATGCAACAATGGGGGCAACCATCTGACGATGAACAAGTTATTCGTGCCACATTAGGTCGTTTATTATTCTCAGGCACCTCGATTGATAAAAAAGCGAAGGTACTATCTGGTGGTGAAAAAGGCCGAATGATGTTTGGCAAGTTACTGTTACAAAAACCAAATATTTTGATTATGGATGAGCCGACTAATCACATGGATATGGAATCCATTGAATCCGTCAACATGGCTTTAACGCAATACGAAGGTACCTTATTCTTCGTCAGTCATGACCGTGAATTTGTATCCTCACTCGCAACACGTGTTTTGGATATGACTGAAAACGGCATTATTGATTTCCGCGGTACTTATGAAGATTATTTGATAAGCCAAGGTTTTAAATAATAACGAACATTTTATTTGTATATGGAGCTAGTATTTTCTAGCTCCATATTGACCAAACAACTTATACGTTAATCATCCCCAGCTATTTAAGAATTACCTTCCCGTTGAAACTTCATTTTGAAACTTCATTCCGCCAGCAATACTCACCACCAATGGCAAGATAATAACCATTCGAAAAATCTAAACCTTCAAAAAACTTTTTCTCCGCTGAATACAGAGTTAATGTCCTTTCCAAATTGACGGTAAAGTCATAAATTATTATAGTATTGTCACAGAACGTTACAGTTTCACACGCTATCAAATCAATCGTGGTCGTATTTATTTTAATGCCGATGTACTAAAATAATTCCAAAGCAGTGAAGGCTTAAAAGCTGGGACAAAACCGTTCTTTAGCTTTAATTGAACATTTAACTAGATAATAAAATAAAGCGAAATATTATGACAACACATCCAGATTATCCTGCAAAAACCTGTGACATTTCTCGTTTAGTCACACACCCTAAATTAGTCGAAGCGACACTAGCGGGTACTAAAACAGAACAACGCCGTGATGGAATCTATGCGTACCCAGGTGAAACCTTTGAATTAGAAGGCGTTGAGTTTACAGTGACGGGACTAGAACGAAAAACCTTAGGCGATATGAGTGACGCAGAAGCACAAGCTGAAGGTTACCCAAATATGGAAATGTATAAAGCACTTATATTAAGAATGCATGCAGGTATGGAATGGGATGAAGGTCATCTTGTTTGGGTGCATATATTTGCTAAGTCTGCTTAAGTCAAAGACTTACAATAAACACCCGATCGCTTGATCGGGTGTTTATTTATACTTAATCTTCAATTCTAAAACCCACCTTAATGGTTACCTGCCAATAATGCACGCCACCATCTTCGATATAGCCCCTGGTTTCTAACACCTCAAACCAGTGCATATTTTTAACTGTCTGCCCTGCTTTGGTAATGGCATTTTGAATCGCTCGATCTGAACTTTCAGCCGAGCTTCCAGTTAATTCAATAAGTTTATATGTATGTTCAGTCATTTCTCTCTCCTAATCACATTAAGATAAATCAATCTAACAGCCCTACAAAAAAACTGTACTCGTCTATATATTATCTACAAATAGTAACTAGCAATAAGTTATTCATAGACAGTTTATTATTGTCTGAAATACAGTTCCTAAAGTTAAAAATACACCACTGCTCATCTGTATATGTGGCTTTACCTATGTTTTCAATTCTCCTTGCAGTTTATTTCAGTATTTAGACTTCAACTAAAAATGATCCGTATTCGCATTGCACATAGAAATTTAAAGTTCTTAGAGCTTTATTTTGCCTTAATTTTTGACGGTTGTGGATGCTTGGACAAAAAATATTTAACAGACTGATTTAACTGTATTTTATATCCAAACTAGCGTATAATTGCAAGATTGTTTTCTCCCCCCTATTAGTTTTACTTTTAAAACTGATCTTTCACAGGTTTATACATGTCCACAGAACAACAACCAACTACACCTACATTCTTAGAATTGGGCTTAGCAAGTCCTATTCTCAAAGCCGTACAAGAAGCTGGCTACGAAACACCATCACCGATCCAAGCACAAAGCATTCCTCCGCTACTTGCAGGTCGCGACCTATTAGGTCAAGCGCAAACTGGTACCGGTAAAACAGCGGCCTTTGCACTACCATTACTAGGACGTATTGATCCTAAAAATAAATCAACTCAAATGTTGGTGTTAGCACCGACACGTGAATTGGCCATTCAAGTAGCTGAAGCGATACAAAGTTATGCTCGCCACATGAAAGGTTTACATGTTTTGCCTATCTACGGTGGTCAAAGCATGGGTATTCAATTACGCCAATTAGAACGTCACCCACAAGTGATTGTCGGCACGCCTGGTCGTGTTTTAGATCATATTCGCCGCGGCACATTAAAGCTTGGTGAGTTAAAAGTATTAGTATTAGATGAAGCCGACGAAATGTTACGTATGGGCTTTATTGATGATGTCGAAACGATCTTAAAAGAAACGCCAGATACTCGTCAGGTTGCTTTGTTTTCGGCAACCATGCCTAGTGCTATCCATCGTGTAGCCACTCGATATTTGAAAGATCCCGTTGAAATTAAGATTAAATCTTTAACCTCAACCGTTGACACCATCAACCAACGTTACTGGCAAGTTACGGGTATGCACAAACTTGATGCCCTAACGCGTATTCTAGAAGTTGAAACATTTGATGCGATGATCATTTTTGTTCGCACAAAAAATTCAACAACTGAATTAGCAGAAAAATTAGAAGCACGTGGTTATTCATGTTCGCCTTTGAATGGCGATATGAATCAAGCGGCTCGCGAAAAAGCCATTGAGCGCGTCAAAAAAGGGAAATTAGATATTCTAGTTGCCACAGATGTTGCCGCTCGTGGTTTAGATATTGAACGCATGAGCCATGTTGTTAACTACGACATTCCTTACGATACTGAATCTTATGTACATCGTATTGGTCGTACAGGTCGTGCTGGTCGTAAAGGTGAAGCAATCTTATTTGTTGCTCCTCGCGAAAAACGCATGTTATTTGCCATCGAGAAAGCAACACGCCAAACGATTACATTAATGCAATTACCTAGTACTGAAGATGTCGCTGATAAACGTGTAATGGAATTCAAGCAACAGCTTAGCGAAACCATTGAATCACAGGACTTAAGCTTCTTTGAACAGGTTATTAGCAGCTATCAGCAAGAACATGATTCAGATCCAACAGAAGTTGCAGCGGCACTGGCTTATTTAGTACAAAAAAGCCGTCCACTGAAGCCAGTTAAACATGTTCAAGAGCGTCCAGCACGCGAAGACCGTTCATTTAGAGATAGAGATGATCGTCCACGCAATAACTCTCGCGATAGCAGAGGTGAACGTGACAGCTCTCCTCGTAGAACAGGACAGAAATCTGAACATAGATCAGAGCAAGGAATGGACAGCTACCGTGTAGAAGTCGGTAAATCTGATGGTGTTGAAGCTAAAAACTTAGTCGGTGCCATTGCTAACGAAGCTGGAATCGACAGTAAAGACATTGGTCGAATTACCATCCTTGATGATCACAGTGTTATCGATCTTCCAGAAGGCATGCCAAAAGATTTGTTCCAACAATTAGGCAAAGTTTGGGTCAACAACAAACAGCTTAATCTCAGCCCAGCAAAAGGTGATTTCGAACACGCTAGCCGTGAACGTAAACCAAGAAGAACAGGTAAACCACGTATGCGTCCACGTGACACATCAAAACGACCAACTAGGGGCTAAATTAACAGCTCATTAGTAATCTCAAAAAAGGACGCTATCTAGCGTCCTTTTTTATTGCCGGCTATGTAATAATAAACAATGCTTAATATCATCTGGATCACTTTTTTTACTATCGCTTTTATCGTTGCATTGATAAAGCTATTTGTATTTGGTGATACTCAGATATTTGATCAAATGATGACAGCCATGTTCAGCCTGTCAAAAAATGCCTTTGAAATTTCACTCGGCCTCACTGGCATATTGGCTTTGTGGTTAGGTATTATGCGAATTGGTGAACGCAGTGGTTTTATTGACTTGCTTACCCGCGGTTTAACACCGCTATTTGCTAAGTTAATGCCCGAAGTACCTAAAAATCACCCGGCATTGGGGGCAATGGTAATGAATATTTCTGCCAATGCCTTAGGACTAGACAACGCAGCAACACCGCTCGGTATCAAGGCGATGAAAGAACTGCATTCCATTAATCCAGACAAAGATACCGCTAGCAACGCACAAATCCTCTTTTTGGTGATTAATACCTCGGCGGTTACTTTATTTCCCGTTACTATTTTCACCTACCGTGCCCAACTGGGTGCAGCTAACCCAACTGATGTCTTTATTCCGATCCTCATCGCGACTTATGCATCGACCATGATCGGCTTGCTCACTGTGTCATGGGTACAAAAAATCAATCTGCTTGATAAAGTTATTATCAGTTATCTCGGTGGCTTTACTTTACTTATCGCTGGGCTATTATCTTATTTTTCCAGCCTTTCACAAACTGACATGCTGACTCAGTCTGCACTCATCAGTAATATCATTCTTTTTTCATTAGTCATGTTATTTATCGCTGGTGCCGTGATCAAAAGAGTGAACGCTTACGACGCTTTTATTGATGGTGCCAAAGAGGGTTTTGAGACAGCAATTAAGATCATTCCTTATCTCGTTGCCATGTTAGTTGCTATTGGTGTATTTAGAGCTAGCGGTGCACTCGACCTAGCAGCCAGTGGATTACGCCATCTCGTTTTATCGTTAAATTTAGATGACCGTTTTATTGATGCAATGCCAACGGCCTTAATGAAACCATTTAGTGGTAGTGGTGCGCGCGCAATGATGGTCGATACAATGCAGGCTTATGGCGCTGATTCCTTCGCAGGTCGCTTATCCTCCATCGTTCAGGGTAGTACTGAAACTACATTTTATGTTTTGGCGGTATATTTTGGTTCAGTAGGCATTAAGAATATTCGTCATGCTGCAGCCTGTGGTATTGCCGCTGATATTGCAGGCATTCTTGCCGCTATCGTTGTTGCTTATTGGTTTTTTGGCTAGCACTGCAACCTTTAATTCATTCGTCTAGTCTTAAGAAATACCAACAAACTGGTTATCTGTCTATTATCATTCTTGCTCTCAGGACTGCGAGTTTTACAGTCAGCAATCTAGCCTAATAATAATCAAGAATTTTTCGCCACAATAGAACAAAATATAGCAGTTAAATTTTTAGTATTTCTTGGTATGTTGATATGACGGTTCATGAAAATAATTTAGAAAGCTCAATACCTATTGTGGTGGTTGATGTCTTTCAACAAGATGGTGATGCCTTTACTGACAAGGCATATTGCGTTATGACAACTATCGATAACGACTCAATTAATATTTCATCGCTAGAAACCGTTAATGGCTCTGACCATATTGATGAGCTACTCACCGATAAGCCTTATTGCATTATGGCAACGATTGATGAAGATTCGGTTAATATTTCGCCTCTAACAGTTACAGATATATCAAATCAGATCGACGATGCACTTACCGACAAGGCATATTGCGTTGTTACGACTATTGAAAATGATTTAGTGAACATTTCACCTCTTGTCGTTGATGATATATATGACCAAATTGCCGATGCACTTGCCGACAAAGGTTATTACATTGCACCTGCCCTACTGCCTGAAGCAATGTCAGCCTCACTCTATCAACGCGTTACGCAACTTAATACTGAGGACTTTCATACAGCGGGTATTGGCCGTAAACAAGCGTTTCAAATGAATCAACAAATTCGTAGTGATGAAACTCGCTGGTTAACAGTCGATAACGGCATTGATGCCAGCTACCTTGATTGGATGTCCACTCTACGTACCGAGCTCAACCAGCGTTTGTATATGGGCTTATTTAAATATGAAGCCCACTACGCTCATTATGCACCAGGCGCATACTACCAACGCCATGTTGATGCATTTAAGGGTGAATCTAATCGTGTGCTAACAACATTGCTCTACCTTAACAAAAATTGGCAAACTGCTGATGGTGGTGAACTACTCATCTATCATCCCGAAACGGAAGAAATCATCGAAGAAATCTCTCCCGAATACGGTAAGTTTATCGTTTTTCTAAGCGACCAGTTCCCGCATCAAGTTCTGCGTGCAAATCGAGATCGTTATAGTATTTCTGGCTGGTTTCACATCAACAATTGATTATAAAATATATGACTATGAACCATAAAAACTTTGAATTACTTGAATTAGGTCATCCTCATCTTCGCCGGCGTGCAGAGCCCGTTAATGAGATATTGATTTCCGAAACACAAGAAATGCTAGATGAATTGTTGGCATTTGTTCTAGTTAAAAATGGCGTAGGAATTGCTGCGCCACAAGTTGATATAAATCAACGTATATTCATCATGTGCTCTCGCCCAAACTCACGTTATCCTGATGCACCTGAAATGCCACCGACCTTTGTAATCAACCCAGAAATTATCTGGCGTTCAGATGATATCGACAAAGGCTGGGAAGGCTGTTTAAGTTTGCCTGGAATACGCGGTTTAGTTCCTCGCCATCGGGCTATAAAGGTTCAATATACCTCACGGTCTAATGAACACATTGAAGAAGAATACACCGGCTTTATTGCACGCGTATTCCAACATGAATTAGATCACCTAGATGGTATCGTTTATATTGATCGTGTTGAAAGTACCTATGAGATCATGATGGAAAAAGAGTGGCTTAAACAGTTCGTTGCCAGCTAACACTTGTTTTCATTTCATACTAAGAGAGAGATATGCTCGACTTAACTGAATACACTAAATTTCTAATTGCGATACTTGCTATATCCAATCCTATTGGCATAATTCCAGTGTTTTTGACACTTACAGCCGATGCTACAGTAAAGCAACGAGTTAAAATCGGCCAGATAGTTGTCATTGCCACCACATTGATTCTGCTTATCACACTATTTTTTGGCGAATTTGTTCTCAATGTTTTTGGTATTAGTATTGATTCATTTCGAGTTGGTGGTGGCATTCTCATTTTACTAATGGCCATATCAATGTTGAATACTTCGCACGGCACCATTAAGCAAAATAGGAATACTGTTGAGCAGCATGATAGTGAATCCATTGCTGTCGTTCCCTTGGCGATGCCATTATTAGCGGGCCCAGGTGCTATCGGTACCGTGATTATCAATGCATCTAAAGGCTCAGGGATAGCGCACTACGGACTCTTAGCTACAGATATCCTCTTACTCGGCGTAGTCTTGTGGTTAATCTTTAAAGTAATGCCCTTTATTGCTAAGCATATTAGTGAAGTTGGCATTAATATTTCAACTAGAATTATGGGATTAATTTTGGCTGCTATTGCTATCGAATTTATCGCTAATGGTCTGAAAGGTTTATTTCCTGTACTCAGCCAATGATCTAACTAAAAAGGTTACCTACAGCTATACTTAGCTCAGTTGAGCGTTGTGGCGAGCGCAAAGCTTTCATAATATTCAAGCGCATGCCTGGCAGATACAAAACGTCAATTATTAGCTGATTAAAGCCTTCTTGACCAGCGTCATTGCGTGCCAATTGTTCTAGAAATACTTGGCAAATAGCGTCCTGATCTAAGACACGCCATACTCGTCCAGTAATGGTCGCTAAAACCTCAATATTCTGACTGCACGAATGATTTAAAACTTGCTTGACCATTGACTCAACTAAGTCGTTATCGGGGCTATTTGAAGCCGCACGCAAGCACGAACAGATTTGATTTGTATCTGGAGTATCTTCCTGCAACACCGCGTCTAAGCGTTGCGTTAATACTTCAACAATGCCTGCAACTGGTTCGGCATGTTCTAAAAAGGTACAAAATGCATTCCATGGCACTTCAGGCAACTTAGGAAGCGTTGCAATCAAGTCCACTGTTTCCTCACTATCATGGGCTAGTCTAATGGCTAGATCAGCTATACCTTGCATAGCCAGTGATTGCCAGTCGTTGGTATCCGTTACGCCAGTAAAGTAAGCCAATGCGGCATCATAAAATGGCGATGGTGGCATATTAAGACATTTAGTCACCTGTGCATTAAAGGCTGCCATTTTTTGCTCTTGAGGTTCAAAAGTATATGGGCTATCTTTTAATGCGCTTTCAATGTTTTTGCCATCTTCAGCTGCAAGCATACATTCGCCGACGCGCTCTAATAGCATGACTAAAAATTCATCTCTTGCTGCTTGAATGAGTAGACCTTGCTCGTCCAAAGGCAATTTCAAAAACCAAACATACTGCTTATCAATATGCTCTGGATTCCAAAAAACGACACCAAATAAGGCCTGCTTATTTAATGGGTATGGATACGGGTATTTAGCTTCCTCGAAGTCTGCAAACGCTTCTTCATTAATTTTAACGACACGTCGTCCCATATCAAATACCCGATATTGGGAGCCACTTTGATGAAGGAATTGTCCTAAGGTTGTAATTGTATTATCTGTCATGACTCAATACTAACTACGATATTCGGCATTAATCTTCACGTAATCATAAGAAAAATCACAGGTCCAAACAATATCAGATGCATCACCTCGACCAAGTTCTACTCGTATCAAAATTTCATCTTGGCTCGTCACTTGTTGGCCTTTCTCTTCTGTGTAATCTGCTGCAGGTTCACCACCATCAACGATGCAAACTTTGCCTAGATATATAGCTACTTTAGATAAATCAAAATCGTTGATACCACTGCGTCCAACTGCAGCAAGAATTCGTCCCCAATTTGGGTCAGAGGCAAATAAGGCTGTTTTTACTAAAGGCGAATGAGCAATGGTATAAGCTACTTGACGACATTCTTCAGTATTTTTACCTTGCCCTACTTCAATTTCGATAAATTTTGTTGCACCTTCACCATCTCTTACAATAGCATGGGCAAGATGTTGGCTGACTTCTGCGATAACTTTATATATGGCTTGAGCATTCGTCGAGTCAAAATCGGTAATAACCGCATTGCCAGCATAACCTGTCGCCATTAAGACACAGGCATCGTTAGTCGATGTATCTCCATCAACAGATATTCTATTAAATGATAGATCTGCTGCTTTAAGCAACATTGTGTCTAGCACAGACTTATCAATCGCAGCATCCGTCGCAATATATGACAACATAGTCGCCATATCCGGTCGAATCATTCCAGAACCTTTCGCGATGCCAGTAACCGTAATCGTTTTGCCATCAATCTTAATTTGTTTGGATAAGGCCTTAGCGATGGTATCGGTTGTCATGATAGCTTGTGCAGCTGCAAACCAATTATCAGTTGTTAAATTTTGGTAGGCATCAGGCAATGCGGATTTTATTTTTTCAACTGGCAGTTGCTGACCAATCACACCCGTTGAGAATGGCAATACCGTATTGCTATTTAGAGCAGATAACTCTGCCACAGCTTGGCAGCATGCTTGTGCTGCACGCATGCCTTTATCACCGGTTCCAGCATTGGCATTACCAGAGTTTATTAATAAATATCGCGGCGATGCTTCATTCTGATGTTGCTTAGCTAAGGTCACGGGGGCGGCGCAAAATGCATTTTGAGTATACATCGCTGAAGACGCAGTCTCGGTACTCAACTCAATTAGTACTAAATCAACTCGGCCGACCTTTTTTATTCCAGCGCTAGCTACACCTAGTTTAATCCCAGCTATTGGTAATATATTTTCTTTTTCTGGTGCAACAAGATTGACCGGCATTAGCTAATAGCACCATGACATTGTTTAAATTTCTTTCCTGAACCACATGGGCAAGGCTCGTTACGACCTACTTTTGAACCGTCACGCATATATGGCGCTTCCGCAGCCGGGATATTTTCTTCTTCATCACAAGTCAAGCTAGTGGCTTGTTCATGCTGATATTCCATTTCTACAGATTTGCGACGTTGTTCTTCAACTGCCTCAACGTCTTCAGGTGCACGTACTTGTACCCGTGAAATCAATGCAATTACTTCATGTTTGATACCATCTAACATGCTTGTGAATAATTGAAATGCCTCGCGTTTGAATTCTTGTTTTGGATCTTTCTGAGCATAACCACGAAGATTAATACCCTGACGTAAATAATCCATTTGAGCTAAATGTTCTTTCCACTGGTTATCTAAAGTTTGCAACATAATGGCTTTTTCGAAATGACGCATCAAATCAGCACCAGTTGTTTGTTCTTTTGTCTGACACGCCGCTTCAGCCTCATCAATGATGCGTTGATGCAAGCTTTCTTCATGCAAGTCGTGATCCTGCTCCAACCAACTGGCGATGTCTAAGTCCAGTGCAAAATCTTCACGTAATGCTTTTTCAAGCCCAGTAATATTCCACTGCTCGTCAATGCTATTAGGTGCTACATACTGGCTAATAACGTCGGTTAATACAGTTTCACGCATTGAAATAACTGTTTCAGAGACATCATCTGCCGCCATTAATTCATTACGTTGCTCATAAACTACTTTTCGCTGATCATTTGCTACATCATCAAACTCAAGTAATTGTTTACGAATATCAAAGTTATGACCTTCTACTTTACGCTGTGCATTTTCAATAGCACGAGATACCCATGGATGTTCAATTGCTTCACCCTCTTCCATGCCCAATTTCTGCATCAGACCAGCCATTCGTTCTGAGGCAAAGATACGCATTAAGTTATCTTCTAGAGATAGATAGAAACGGCTTGAACCAGCATCACCTTGACGACCTGAACGACCACGTAACTGATTATCGATACGGCGTGATTCATGGCGTTCTGAACCGATAATATGTAAGCCACCAGCCGCAAGTACTGCATCATGTCGTTGCTGCCATGCCTCTTTGGCCTTTGCTTTTTCTGCATCACTAGCATCAGCACCTAAAGCTTCATAATCCGCTTCTAAGCTACCGCCCAATACGATATCGGTACCACGACCAGCCATATTGGTAGCGATTGTTACCGTACCTAAGCTACCTGCTTGAGCAATTATCTGTGCTTCTTTTTCATGAAATTTCGCATTCAAAACAGCATGTTTAATCTTAGCTTTATTCAATAGTCCATCTAAATATTCAGAACTTTCGATAGATGATGTACCAATCAAGACCGGCTGTTGGCGTTCAATACATAGCTTGACATCTTCAACAATGGCTTCGTATTTTTCTTTTGTAGTTAAAAAGATCTGATCGGCGGCATCTTTGCGCTGCATCACTTTATGTGGAGGGATTACAATAACTTCCAATCCATAAATTGACTGTAATTCAAAGGCTTCTGTGTCCGCTGTACCCGTCATACCTGATAATTTATTATAGAGACGGAAATAGTTTTGGAAGGTAATTGAAGCTAGCGTTTGGTTCTCATTTTGAATTTCTACGCCTTCTTTTGCTTCAACTGCTTGATGTAATCCTTCTGACCATCGGCGTCCAGGCATAGTACGACCTGTAAACTCATCAACAATCACAATTTCGTTATTTTGTACAATGTAATCTACATCGCGAGAGAATAAAACATGGGCACGTAGCGCGGCACTAACATGATGCATAAGGCCGATATTAGCTGCATCATATAAACTGGCCATAGGGTCTAACAAACCTATTTCAGCTAACAGACTTTCGATTTTTTCATGACCCGTTTCAGTGAAGTGAACCTGTTTTGCTTTTTCATCAAGGGTGTAATCACCTTCTACCTCGATTTCATCTTCCTCACCAACTTGTCGTGTTAAGTTTGGAATTAAGGTATCAACTTGTTGATATAGCTCAGCGCTATTTTCAGCAGGCCCAGAAATGATCAGTGGAGTTCGCGCTTCATCGATTAAAATTGAATCGACCTCATCAATAACAGCAAAATGTAATGAGCGTTGTACTTTTTCTTCTAGACTGAATGCCATATTATCGCGCAGATAGTCAAAACCAAACTCGTTATTTGTTCCGTAAGTAATATCACAAGCATAACCGGCGCGACGTTCATTTGGTGCTAAGCCGGAAACAATGACGCCAGTAGTTAAACCTAAGAAACCATATAATTGGCTCATCCATGCCGAATCACGTTGGGCAAGGTAATCATTCACCGTTACGACATGAACCCCTTCACCTTCTAGGGCATTTAAATATACAGCTAACGTTGCTACTAGTGTTTTACCTTCACCAGTCCGCATTTCGGCTATTTTTCCGTCGTTGAGTACCATGCCACCAATCATTTGCACATCAAAATGACGCATACCTAATACACGTTTTCCCGCTTCACGCACAACAGAAAAGGCTTCAGGCAATAACTCATCAAGACTTTGTCCATCGGCTAATCTTTGACGAAACTCTGTGGTCTTGGCTTGTAACGCTTCATCATCCAGTTTTTCTATTTCAGCTTCATGCTGATTAATTAGCCCAACAACCTTGCTTAGCCCTTTAAGAAAACGTTCATTACGACTACCAAAGATTTTGCTGAAAAACTTGCTTACCATTGCTTATTACTACCTGTATTTGAGCGGAGGTTACTGTCCGAAATGTATTATTATGAAATCGCGTGCTTATAGCGCGCACAGCGCGTATTGTCTAAAGGTTATATTTATAGAGATGGGGAGCAAGTCTAAAAATTCAAGCTTTAGCGATTGACAAATTTATAGGGGTCAATTTTTGTACCTTCTCGTATTACCTCAAAGTGTACATGTGGTCCAGTTGAACGGCCTGTCGATCCTAATAACGCTATCGCTGAGCCTTTCTTAATTCTGTCGCCAGTTTTAACGATTATTTTTTCATTATGGGCGTATCGAGTTACATAACCATTTCCATGATCAAGCTCAATGAGTTCACCATAGCCGCTACGTTCCCCAATGTAACTAACGATACCATCGGCTACGGCAATGACTTCAGTGCCTTCTTTAGCTGCAAAATCGATACCCGAATGAAACGTTCTTTTACCGTTGAAGGGATCAATTCGATAACCGTATGATGAAGATAACCAACCTCCATCAATGGGCCGTCCTTGTGGGATCGCTGATGTAATATTATCTTCTCTTAGAAATAAATTTTGAATCGTGGTTAATTGCTGATCTTGTCTATTAAAACGATCGGTAAGCTGTGACATCTCTAGCTTGAACAGTTCCGGAAGTAATGATTCTCCGATCTCATCAATACCACCTTGAGCAGGTAATGTATTTAATTGGAACTCACTGATATCAACACCGGCCATTTCTGCCAATTTTTCTGTTAACGCGGTCAATCTAATAGATTCCGCCTGTAACTGGCCCAAACGTTTAGCATAATAATCCTGCAGGTCTGTTTCTTCTTGTTGCACTACTGTGGATTTATCACGAGGGGCTATTTGAGAACTGACAACGGGGACGATATTAGGTGAAGTTAAACTGAACTGTTGATTTATGAAAAAGGAACTTGCCATTAAAAGCAAGATACTGAATCCTGTTAGCATAAATAATTTTTTCGGGGAGATTTGCCAATGTCGGTGACTAGTATTATTAGGCGATATAATGATAATCTGCATAGTATTCTTCAACCTGAGTAGTTACGGTATTCATGACCAATAAACCCGAAAAAGTGAGTCTTGTTTACAAACAAAATAGCCAGCTCTATAAAATCGCTCAACGCGCACAGAAGCTTAACCATCTTAACTTCATTCTGCAACAAGTTATGCCACCTCAGTTTGCTGCACATTGCTTGCTGGCAAATATAAATGACCAGACAATTATTGTTCATACCGACAATGCTACTTATGCAAGTTTACTTCGCTTTCAAGCAAGCACATTGTGCAAAGCAATATCTGAACACACATCTCAAGACATAACCAAGTTAGAAGTCAAAGTTAAACCTTCTTTTCAGGCTATTCAACCTAATAATACTAAGCCTATATCACTGCCTAATAATGCGGCCATATCCTTAAGTCAAACTGCTGACAGCTTAGATGATGGCCCATTAAAAATAGCACTACAGAAACTAGCACAACGTCGTAATAAACCCTAAGGTATTAACTTACAACTGATGCCGCAGGACGACTAAACATAATCGGTGCGTCTTTTTCTTCTTCAAAGCTGACCAATTCCCAAGAATCTTCATCTGCCAATAACTTTCGTAATAGTTTGTTATTAACTTCATGTCCTGATTTATGGCCGCTAAATGAGCCGATTAAGCTGTGACCTAGTAAATATAAATCACCGATAGCATCCAAGACTTTATGACGAACGAACTCATCTTCATAACGCAAGCCATCTTCATTCATCACTCGATAATCATCAACTACAATCGCGTTATCAAGGCTCCCACCTAAGGCAAGATTATTTTCACGTAATTTTTCGATATCTTTCATAAATCCAAACGTTCGCGCTCGACTTACTTCACGTACAAATGATGTGGAGGAGAAGTCAACATCAACTTGCTGTGGTCGGCCCTTAAATGCTGGATGTTCAAAATCAATCGAAAATGAGACTTTGAACCCTTCAAAAGGTTCAAATTTAGCCCATTTATCACCATCTTCTAAAATAACCGATCTTTTTATCCGAATAAATTGTTTAGCAGCGTTCTGCTCCTCAATGCCCGCAGACTGCACTAAAAAGACAAAAGGTCCAGCACTACCATCCATGATCGGTACTTCCGGTGCATTCAACTCAATATATGCGTTATCAATACCTAGACCAGCAAATGCAGATAACAAATGTTCGACAGTAGAAACGCGCTGACCATGTTGAACTAGCGTAGTTGATAAAGCCGTTTCACCCACATTGACAGCTTTTGCCTCAATCTCAACAACAGGATCAAGATCAACCCGACGGAAAATAATACCTGTATTTGGCGCAGCAGGGCGTAAGGTCAAATAGACCGTATCGCCACTATGCAACCCAACACCGGTCGCACGAATCACATTTTTCAATGTTCGTTGCTTAATCACGGTTTAATCCTCATAAATCTTAATAGATCTTAATATAATACCATAGGCTCATTCAGTCTCGCTAATTCCAACGTCACTAAACTAGTCAGCTTGGCGGCGTAAAAAGGCTGGAATATCTAAATAATCCATGTTCACATCACCATTATCAAACTCTTTTTTCTGTTCTGGCTTGTTATTACGAATCACGGTCGGTTCATCATAATTGATATCCATTGATTTTTTAACAATTTCGATTTGCGGCGCAGCAGCAATTACTGGTGCTTCACTCTTAGCTAGAGCTACGCCACCCAATCCTGTTGCTACAACTGTCACTCGAATTTCATCAGTCATTTCTGGGTCGATAACCGTTCCAACAACGACCGTAGCATCTGCTGAAGCAAATTCTTTAATGATGTTACCGACGTCATCAAATTCACCGATACTCATATCTAGACCACCGGTTATATTAACTAATACGCCTCTAGCACCTGATAAATCAACATCTTCTAGTAATGGGCTTGATACCGCTAAACGTGCAGCTTCTTTAGCACGGTTTTCACCTGATGCTTGACCAGTACCCATCATCGCCATACCCATTTCTGACATTACAGTACGTACGTCGGCGAAATCCACATTGATCATACCTTCACGAGTAATCAACTCTGCAATACCCTGTACCGCACCTAACAACACATCATTTGCCGCTTTAAATGCGCCCAATAATGTCATGTCGCGTCCTAATACTGCTAATAACTTTTCGTTTGGGATAGTGATTAAAGAATCAACATGCTGCGTTAATTCGGCAAGACCAGCTTCTGCGATTTTTAAACGTTTATTACCTTCAAATGGAAAAGGCTTAGTCACGACAGCTACGGTTAAAATACCCATTTCTTTAGCTACTTGAGCCACTACAGGTGCAGCGCCTGTACCTGTACCGCCGCCCATTCCAGCAGTGATAAATACCATATCGGAACCTTTGATAACTTCCATGATACGCTCACGATCTTCTAAGGCTGCTTGTCGGCCGACATCAGGATTAGCTCCTGCACCCAAGCCTTTAGTAATGTCAGTCCCTAATTGCAATTGCGTTGTTGCAGAGCTCTTACGTAATGCCTGTGCATCGGTATTGGCACAAATAAAATCGACGCCTTCGATTTGATTCTCAACCATATGTTCAAGTGCATTACCACCGCCGCCACCAACACCAATAACTTTAATCACTGCCGTTTGTGTAAATGTATCTATTAATTCAAATGTCATGTTATTTTCTCCCCAGATTTAACTAATTTTATCTATATTATTTATTGCGTTAATTTTAAAAATTACCTTGAAACCAGCTTTTCATTTTCGCCAACATGGACTTAAATCCATCACCTGTGTTTATTTCATTTCGTACTTTCGCGCCATCTTGATGACCGAATAACAACAATCCCACACCCGTCGAATGGATTGGGTTACGAATAACATCCACCAAGCCGCCCACGTGTTGTGGCAAGCCTAATCTCACAGGTAAATGAAATACTTCTTCAGCTAACTCAACGACACCTTCCATCTTTGAACTTCCACCCGTTAACACCACACCTGCTGCCAGCAATGGTTCAAAACCACTACGACGCAATTCTGCTTGTACTAACATCAATAGTTCTTCGTAACGAGGCTCGACAACTTCTGCTAATGTTTGTCTCGATAATTGACGAGGCGGCCTATCACCTACACTTGGCACCTCGATCGTTTCATCTTCGCGTGCCAACTGTCTTAAGGCACAGGCATATTTCATTTTTATTTCTTCAGCGTATTGAGTCGGTGTTCGCAATGCCACCGCAATATCATTAGTGACTTGATCACCTGCAATTGGTATTACAGCGGTATGTCGAATAGCACCATCAAGAAAGACGGCAATATCCGTTGTGCCACCACCAATATCGACTAAACACACGCCTAATTCTTTTTCATCTTGTTCAAGTACTGAGTAGCTTGAGGCCATTTGTTCCAAAATAATGCCGTCAACACTTAAGCCGCAACGCTCAATACATTTAGTAATATTTTGTGCGGCACTTACTGCGCCAGTAATTAAATGTACTTTTGCTTCTAAACGTACTCCTGACATACCAATCGGCTCACGTATTCCTTCTTGGTTATCAATAATGTATTCCTGAGGCAACACATGTAGTAATTGTTGGTCACCTGGGAAATGTACCGCCTTGGCAGCATCTAATACTCGGTCAATATCACCTTGCGTCACTTCTTTATCGCGAATAGCTACGGTGCCATGTGAGTTCAAGCTTCTTATATGGCTTCCTGCAATACCGGCATACACCGAATGAATTTGGCAACCAGCCATCAACTCAGCTTCTTCGATAGCACGCTGAATAGACTGAACTGTAGATTCAATATTGACCACAACGCCTTTTTTCATCCCTCGGGCTGGGTGTGAACCAATTCCGATAATGTCTAAAGCATTATCACTAGGTCCTGCATCTAAATTAGGGGCTGCGACTATTGCCACGACTTTTGACGTACCAATATCTAGACCAACAATCAGCTCTCTTTCATTTCTTTTTGACATCATATTGTTCCATTAAAATCATGTTTTTGACCTGCAACCCAAGCAACAGATAGGCCATTGGTATATCTCATATCCACAGCAGTAATATCCTTCTCATATGGTTGAAGTACAGCTTTAAAAGTAGCGGCAAACCTTTGTAGACGTTGCTCACTATCAGTGCGTCCCAACATTACATTCAACCCATTGCTCAATTTAATTGTCCACGCCCTTCTTTCATTCATTTCAACTTCCTGCACACTTAAGCCTAGCGTTGAGACTAATCGTGATACCTCATAAAATTGCTTTGCAACCATGCGGCTACTGCCTTTTGGCCCTTTTAATTGGACTAAACCTTCTGGAAAGCTAGCCTTTGCTGGAAAAAATAAATTTCCCTGATTATTCACCAAGGCATCATTGCCCCATAGCGCAATAGCTTCTTGCTCTTCAACAACTAAATGTAAACTATCGGGCCAAACTCGCTTTACCTGCACTTCTTTTACCCATGGTATCGCTTCACCAGCTTCGCGAAGCCTTGCCACGTCGACACTCATAAATCCACCAATCGCAAATGGCGTTACCGCTTCGACTAAGGCATTTTTATCAACATGGGCCAATTCTCCATCTACTGTTACATGTAAGATTGGGAAAATAGGTGTCGACTCGACTTGCTGTAAATAAGCGCCACACCCTAAAACGCCTAATACCAGTGTCAGCACAACACTGTGACGAAGCCATTGTTTCCATTCAATAGCTTGGCGTTCCTTACGAACAGGGATCCGAGTTGCACCGCGGCTAATTTTCTTAGCCATTAGTTGCCTCTCCTCATGCTATTTTCCAAAATGTTCCATACTAAATCAGCAAAGCCTAAGCCTGCCTGTTTTGCTGCCATTGGTACCAGACTATGGTCAGTCATTCCTGGAATACTATTAGCTTCGAGTAAATAGAACTGTCCCGATTCATCTCTCATGAAATCAATTCGACCCCAGCCTGACATTCGTAGGGCCTTAAAGGCATGTAATGCTAGTTCCTGACATTGCTGCTCATCTTGTTCACTCAAATTACTAGGACATAGGTACTGAGTTGTATTCGCTTGATATTTAGCATCAAAGTCATAAAATTCATGTGGCGTTTTAAGTTCGATAACAGGTAAAGCGTCTTCGCCTAATATGCCAACAGTAAATTCTTGCCCAACAATCCAACGTTCAGCTATAACTTCTGCATCAAATTGTGTTGCCAATTTAATAGCAGCCATTAGATCGTCGGCAGATTTGACCTTACTCATGCCGATACTTGAGCCTTCATTAACAGGTTTAATGATCAGTGGCAGACCTAGTTTTGCGATCAATACATTGACATCACTTTCTGCTGTGACTTGTTCGTACTCTGCCGTTGGCAAACCTTGTTGAAGCCAAACTTGTTTGCTCAACATTTTATTCATCGACAATACGGCACCCATAATGTCACTACCGGTATAGGGCATGGCTATTGACTGCAATAAACCTTGAATCTCGCCATCTTCGCCGCCACGACCATGCAATATCACAAAGGCACGATCAAACTTTCCTGCACGTAATTGCTCGCTAACATCAAGACTGACATCAATTTTATGGGCATCAACACCCTGCTCAACTAAAGCGGCTAAAACTGCATGACCACTTTTTAGTGAAATCTCACGTTCAGCAGAGCGTCCACCCATTAATACGGCAACGCGACCAAATTCAGCAGCTGATTTAATGAAACGCATTATGCGACCTCACCAATAATATGAACTTCTCTCACTAACTTCACACCTTGCATCTGCTCTACTTTTTGCTGAACAACAGATATCAGTTCCTCAATATCTGCCGCAGTTGCAGTGCCTTCATTGACTATAAAGTTTGCGTGTTTTTCTGATACGCTTGCACCACCTACTTTTAAGCCTTTTAAACCGCATGCTTCAATTAAACGTCCTGAAAAGTCACCTTCTGGGTTTCTAAATACCGATCCTGCACAAGGTTGATTAGTCGGTTGACTGACATTACGTCGTTTTAATAACGCTTTAATTTCATCCACTTCTTCTTCTGAGTTACCAACAGCTAAATTCAAAGTGGCAGAAACAAACCATTCTTCTGCCGGTAATTCAACATGGCGATAACTTATCTTAAAATCTTCTGGCTTACGTACACGTATCACACCATGACGATCTATGGTCGTAGCATCACTTACTACTGACCATGTTTCGCTATTATGAGCACCCGCATTCATCGCCAACGCTCCGCCCAATGTACCGGGTATACCAGCTAAAAATGCTGTGCCTGCTAAGCCTGCCCGTGCGGCTTGTTTAGCCAGTTTTGCACAGTAAACACCCACTTCAGCAGTGATCGATTGTCCATCAATAGTTAAGTTTTGTAATGTGCCTGACGTTGAAATAATCGTCCCAGCAAAACCGCCATCTCTCACCAATAAATTACTACCCAAACCTAGCCACAATAAAGGTTCACCTTCAGGTAATTGTGACAAAAACACAGCGAGATCCTTTAGGCCTTCAGGGCGATAAAACCGGTTTGCATTGCCACCAGTCCGCCATGAAGTGTGTTTGGCCAAAGGTTCATTCAGCCTTAAATCACCTTGCAGATTTTGAAAAGCAGTTGTCATGCTGTGGCTGCCTCTAACACTGCAGGTAATTCACGAACCATACTGCCAATGTCACCAGCACCTAAAGTTATCAATACATCACCATCACTCAATAATCCTGGTAATATTTCAAACAAGTCCTGCCTATTTTCAACAAAAACGGGTTCAACTTGGCCACGTAAACGAATTGCACGACATAAACTTTTAGCATCTGCTCCTGCTATTTTGTGTTCACCTGCCGCATAAACTTCCATCACCACCAACACATCGACCGTTGACAATATATGTGCAAAATCTTCAAATAAGTCACGGGTACGGCTATATCGATGCGGTTGGAACACGACAACTAGACGTCTATCTGGCCAGCCAGCTCTAAGCGCTGCAACAGTAGCCGCAATTTCTGTAGGGTGATGACCATAATCATCAATCAACAACACCTCTCCACCTACGGTTTTTATTTCGCCTAAAATATTAAAGCGACGATTAACGCCCGTAAATTGGAGTAATGCTCGTTGGCATGCTTCGATTGGTACACCCAAATTTCTAGCTACAGCTAATGCAGCTGTTGCATTCAAGGCATTGTGTAAGCCAGGCATGTTCAATGTAACTGGAAAAGTATGACCAGATTTTTTGTCAATTACACTGAAATGGCTTTGACCTTGTGCCTGCTGTAATCCAACCACTTGAAAGTCAGCTCGTTCGTCTGTGCCATATGTCATCACTGGTCGAATCACATCGACTAATAACTCTTGTACGACAGGATCATCGATACACATCACCGCCAAGCCATAAAATGGTAAGTGATGTAAAAATTCTATAAAAGTCGCTTTTAATTTTTCAAAATCGCCATCGTAGGTAGCCATATGATCTTCATCGATATTGGTCACTACCGAAATCATTGGTTGTAAAAATAAAAATGAAGCGTCACTTTCATCAGCTTCGGCCACTAAATAACGTCCACTACCCAATTTTGCATTGGTACCTGCACTATTCAATCTGCCACCGATAACAAAAGTCGGATCTAAATCACCTTCACTTAACAAGGCGGCAACTAAACTTGTTGTCGTAGTCTTGCCATGCGTACCTGCGATTGCGATGCCATAACTAAACCGCATCAATTCCGCTAACATTTCTGCACGTGGCACAATCGGAATTCGTTGTTCTCTAGCCGCTTGCAACTCGACATTATCTTCCGATACTGCCGTAGTTACGACGACCACTTCTGCTCCAGCCAAATAGTCGGGATCATGCCCAATCATCACTGTGGCACCTAAGTCTCGCAAATGATCAATTAGTGCATTATTTGCTAAATCAGAACCTGAAACTTCATAACCTAGATTTAGTAATACTTCGGCGATACCGCCCATGCCCACGCCACCGATACCGATGAAATGAATGTGTTTAACGCGACTTTGCATTGCTGACGTTAACTTATGCATGCGCCACCTCCTTCAAACAAATCTCAGCAACTACTTTCGCTGTACCTAATTTAACTTGGCTACGTGCTGCATTTGCCATTTCTAATAATTTCTCTCTATTATCAACAAATATGTTGAGCTGTTTTAGCAACAAATCAGCCGTTAACGTATCTTCTTGAATTAACTGTGCCGCACCTGATGTGACTAATGCCATTGCATTGTGAGTTTGATGATCATCCACAGCATATGGGTAAGGAATCAATAATGCCCCGACACCACTAGCGGCCAACTCTGCAACGGTTAATGCACCAGCACGACAAACCACTAAATCAGCCCATGCATAAGCGCTGGTCATATCGTCTATAAATGCAGTCACTTCGGCTTTAACTTTTACACCTTGATAATTTTGTTGGCACTCGCTTAAAAGACGTTCACCAGATTGATGTTTTATTTCAAACAAGCCTGAATTATTGGCAAGCCCCATCGCCTCTGGTACCACATTGTTCAGTGCTCTGGCACCTAAACTCCCGCCAAGAACTAACAATCGTATAGGGCCAGTTCTGTTAGAAAATCTGCTATCAGGTGTAGCGATTGATTCAATGCTTACTCGAACTGGGTTACCCACCCAAACGGCACCACGAGAAGTATTGAAGCTTTGTGAAAAGCCCTCTAATACTTGCTTAGCAACATTTGATAACAAACGATTAGTCAGACCTGGAATTGCATTTTGTTCATGTATAACAACAGGCGTTTTTAGCAACCAAGCTGCTAATCCACCAGGGCCTGAAGCAAAGCCACCCATTCCTAATACAACATCAGGCTTCAATTTTTTAATGGCTTTTATCGCCTCATATACTGCTTTTACTAATTTAAACGGTGCCAATAACCAACCAAGCAACCCATTGCCACGCAAACCTTTCACACGAATAAACGTCAAGGGGTAACCCGCTGCAGGTACTAACCTCGCCTCAATCCCACTTTCAGTTCCCATCCAAAAAACGTCACATTGTTGTGCACGTAATTCATCTGCGACAGCTAAAGCGGGGAAAACGTGGCCACCAGTACCGCCAGCCATAATCAATACGCGTGTGGTCATCGGCGTAACCTCGCTGCGGCTTTTTCTGGTTGACGTGTTTCTAAATCAACACGGAATAATAGGCCTATTGCAATGCAGGCAATCACCAAACTACTTCCGCCATAACTCATTAATGGTAAGGTCAACCCCTTAGTTGGAAGCACCCCCATGTTTACGCCCATGTTGATACAGGCTTGTAAACCTATCCAAATTCCAATGCCATAAGCTACTTGTGCTGCAAATACTTGACCAGCTAACTCTGCTGCACGACCAATAACTAATGCTCGCCAAACAAATATAAAGAATAAAACGATCACACTCATCGCGCCGACCAGACCTAATTCTTCAGCAAGAATTGAGTATAAGAAGTCAGTATGGGCTTCAGGTAAATAAAACAGTTTTTGCATGCTACTGCCAAGGCCAACACCCAACCAATCGCCACGTCCAAAGGCTATTAATGCTTGAGTTAATTGAAAACCAGTATTAAAAGGATCTGCCCAAGGATTCATAAAACTTTGTAGGCGCTCCATCCGATACGGCTCAATCCATACCATGATCCAAAACCCAGCACCGAGCGCCATGATTAAGGCAACGAACACATCTAAACGTGCTCCGCCTAAAAACAACATGGCTAATACGGTTGACAGAATAACGACTACGGAACCTAAGTCGGGCTGAGACAATAACAAGCCAGCTGCCACCACAAGTAAGAACAAGGGTGCGAATATCTTAAAGAATGACGTTTTTAATTGGCCGTAATGTCGTTGTAAATAATCCGCAATGTAAATAATAGCTAATAACTTAATTATCTCTGCAACTTGAATATTAATCGGTCCCAAGGGTAACCAACGTCGACTCCCATTAACTAAGCGACCTACGCCAGGAATTAACACCAACACTAATAAAATAGTCCCTAAGACTAATAAATGAGGTGCATATCTCTGCCATGTTGACAGCCGTACCGAATAGATCAGCCAACCGACACCTAGTCCAACTATTGCAAATAAAAACTGACGTATGAAGTAATAAAAAGGTTGGTCTAATTTACTATCAGCCATACTTATCGAAGCTGAACCGACCATCACCAAGCCAATGATTAATAAAGCTATTGTTGAAAATAACAGTTGGCGGTCTATTGTCATTGCATCATTATTCATATGCAATGGCCTTAACAGCTTTTTCAAATACATTACCGCGTTCAACATATCCGCTAAACATATCAAAACTAGCACAAGCAGGTGATAACAAAACACAATTTCCCGCTTTAGCTATCGATTGCGCTTTAACAACCGCATCCTGCATTGTTTCTGCATAATAAGTGTCAACGTCTTCAGGCACTACATCGGCTATTAACTTTCCATCTTTACCTATCAAAATCACCGCATGTACATGTTGTTTCAAGGTGGTAGTTAAAGCAGTAAAATCTTGCTCTTTACCCTCTCCACCAGCAATAAGTATTATCTTACCGCTAGCTTCTAAGCCTTCAATCGCCGCAATACTTGCACCTACATTGGTTGCTTTAGAATCATTAAACCAACGAATATGTTTATGCTCAGCGACTAATCTGCAACGATGTGGCAATCCTGAATATTGTTTTAATGCTGCTAACATCCCGGTCATAGACAAGCCCATTGCTGAACCTAGTGCCAAGGCAGCTAATGCATTGGCAGTATTATGTTTACCAACAATTTTTAGTTCTTCGACTGCAATCAATGCTTGATCGCCTTCTGCTAGCCATTGCTTGCCACTTTGTTTGATAACGCCAAAATCAACACCTTGACTAGCTTCTAAACCAAAACGAATTTGATTGCGTCCAGGACGTACTAATTTACTTACTATAATGTCATCACGATTAATCACCATGACGCCATCACCGTTAAATATTCGTGCTTTAGCAATTTGATAATCTTGCACACTGTCGTAACGGTCGAGATGATCAGGACTTACGTTAAGTACAGTAGCGGCAAAAGCGTTCAAAGACATTACGGTTTCCAATTGAAAACTAGATAACTCAACAATATAAAAGTTTGGCGCTGGTTCACAAATAAGATCTAATGCAGGCACACCCAAGTTTCCACCAACACGCATTGTTTGGCCTGATTGCTCAACCATTTCAGCTAACAATGTAGTGACTGTACTTTTACCATTTGAACCAGTAATAGCGACTATTGGTGCATTAGCATAGCGAGCAAATAATTCAATATCGCCAACCAGCTCAATACCTGCTGCTTTTGCAGATACTATTTCTGGAAGACGAGGATCAACGCCAGGGCTAATAACGATCACATCGGCCTGTTCTAACCAGTAGCTATCTAAGCCACCAACATGGACGATAACTTCAGGGTACTCAGTCTGTAACGTCACTAAACCCGGTGGTTTTTCACGCGTATCCATGACGGCTACTGTGTAACCTAGTTTTACCAAGAAACGCACGCACGACAAGCCTGTTTGGCCAAGGCCAATTATCAGATATGACGGTATATGCGTAGCTTGATTAGGCATAAGACTCATCGTATTTTCAAACTCGCAAGGCCGATTAGCACTAGAAATACTGTGATAATCCAAAAACGAACAATAATCCGTGGTTCAGGCCAACCTTTTAATTCATAGTGATGATGAATTGGCGCCATTAAAAATACACGTTTACCACGTAATTTATATGAACCCACTTGAACAATAACGGATAAGGTCTCGACAACAAATACGCCGCCCATTATCAACAATACTAATTCTTGGTGAATCAACACCGCGACGGTACCTAAGGCTGCGCCTAAAGCTAGGGCTCCTATATCACCCATAAATACTTGTGCAGGGTAAGTGTTAAACCAAAGAAAACCTAAACCGGCGCCGACCATAGTGGCACAAAAGACAGTGAGCTCTCCTACGCCCGGTATATATGGAATCGAAAGATAACGAGCAAACTCCGCATGGCCTGTTACGTAACTAAATAAACCTAAAGCAGCAGCCACCATAACCGTTGGCATTATCGCTAAGCCATCTAAACCATCAGTAAGATTTACTGCATTGCTGCTACCTACAATCACTAGGTAAGTCAGCAACATATACCAACCACCAAGTGGTATTACTACGTCTTTAAAGAATGGTACGATCAACTGCGTTTCTACTGGCCCAATTGCTGTCATATATAAAAATATAGCTGCGCCAGCACCGACGACAGATTGCCAAAAATATTTATAACGGCTCAATAGACCTCTTGTATCTTGGCGGACTAATTTAATGTAGTCATCAACAAAACCAATCACCCCAAATGCCAAGGTTACAATTAATGCAACCCAAACGTAGCGACTTCCTAAATTAGCCCAAAGCAAGGTGCTAATCGCTATCGCCACTAAGATCAACGCCCCACCCATTGTTGGTGTACCATTTTTGCTCAAATGTGACTCTGGACCATCATCTCGAACAACTTGACCTATCTGTTTGAAACTTAAATGACGGATCATGGTAGGCCCAACGATTAAGGCGATGCCTAATGCCGTTATGACACCCAAAATTGCACGTAGGGTCAAATATTGGAATACATTGAAACCACTATAATACTGACTTAAATATTCACTCAGAGATAACAACATCAGACATTTCCCTCTTCAGCTAGCGAGTCTGCCAACTTATCTAATTGCATAAAACGCGAGCCTTTAATTAAACAAGTCACATCTTTCGTAATAGTTTGTTTTAACGCTGCCTCAAGAGTGGCTGCATCGCTGAAATGTTGTGCTCCATCACCGAAGGTCTCGCATGCATTTTTACTCTGCACACCAATCGTCCATAAACGTTCGACACCTGCTTTTTTCGCATCTATCCCCATTTGAGAATGTAAACGTTCACTATCAGCGCCCAATTCTCCAAAATCACCTAGAACTAACCAATGCTCACCTGAGAATGTAGCCAAAGTAGCTAAGGCTTGTTTGTATGATCCTGGGTTAGCGTTGTAACTATCATCAATCAACTGTGATTGATTAAATCCTTTACGTAATTGCAATCTATGTGGCACCGAAGCCATAGTCGCTAAACCTTTAACCATTGCCTTGGCAGGAATAGACATCGCATGAGCAATGGCTATAGCTGCTAGCGCATTGGCTACATTATGCATACCCGGTAACGGCACATTGAAATAGTGATACTCACCATCTAATTCAACCATGAAATGACTTGAGCTCGTATCCAGCTGTAAATCATTTGCAGTTATGTCTGCATCATTATCTAGGGCAAAACTTATACTTTTCCGGTTTGTAAGTACTTGCTTCCATTCATTTACAAAATCCATATCAGCATTGAATACACCTACACCATCATTTGCTAGACCGAAAAAGATCTCTGCTTTTGCTTTGGCTACGCCCATCAGATCACCAAAACCTTCTAAGTGAGCTGGGGCGACATTATTAATAATTGAAAATTGTGGCTGAGCCATTTCAACAAGACGCATAATGTCTCCTCGTTGACTTGCTCCCATTTCAATTACTGCATAATCAGTCGATGCAGCTAAACGGGTTAATGTAAGTGGTACGCCTAAATCATTGTTTAAGTTACCTTGTGTAGCGATAACTGAACCACACTGTCGTAATATAGCGGCAATCATTTCTTTGACGGTGGTTTTGCCATTGCTACCTGTTACGGCAACAATCTTCACATCACATTGTTGTTGCCAAAATTTCGCTAAGATGCCAAATGCTTGTACCACATCTTCCACCACTAATTGTGGCAAAGGATCATGCTGTCTTACCGATACAAGTGCAGCACTTGCACCCGCTTGTCTCGCCGCAGCTAAATAATCATGACCATCAACATGCTCACCAGATATCGCAACAAATAATGAACCTAACAGCACTTTTCGGCTGTCAATTGCCGTACCTGTTATGGCAACATCTACAGTTGGACTATCACAGCCTAAAACAGCTGCAATTTGAGATAGATATAACGGAAGACTCACGATTTAGACCTCAGTAATGTTTTATTAGCGTCATTGGCAGCAAGCAAAGCTTGCTTAACTACTACAGCATCGCTAAATGGGTGTTTGATGCCGGCGATTTCTTGATATTGCTCATGACCTTTTCCGGCAAGTAAAACAATATCTGCACTTTTAGCATGTGCAATTACGTAAGTAATCGCTAGCTTACGATCATGCTCAATATGCACTTTCTCCTGTACTTCAATGCCCGATAAAATATCGTTGACAATTACAGCAGGTGTTTCACTACGTGGATTATCATCTGTTAATACGACCTTATCGGCATATTGTTCAGCTATCCGCCCCATCACTGCACGCTTACCCTTGTCACGGTCACCACCACAGCCAAAGACACACCATAATTGGCCATTATTTGTTACGTGAACTCGCAACGATTTTAATGCCTGCTCTAATGCATCAGGGGCATGTGCAAAATCAATAACAATATGTAACTGCTTTTTACCGCCATACGATTGCATTCGACCATCAACTGAATGGCACTGCGCCAAGGCTTTAGCTACATCATCAAGTGACACATTAATAGCGAGTAGACTTGCAGCTGTTGCCAATAAGTTATCGACATTAAATCGTCCTAATAAACTACTTTGAATGTTGGAAGATGATGACTCAGTGACCAATTTAAAACTTAAGCCATCAGCCGTTGCATGAACAGTTTGCGCTTGTAATGTCGTAACATCTTGACCTAGGCTGCTATAGCTCATTAAAGTCAGCCTATTCTTTGCCTTCAAACGCGTAAGCAATAACTGTCCAAAATCATCATCACCATTTATCACAGCAGTTTTTACATTATCCATTTCAAACAGACGCTGTTTTGCAGCTGCATAGTTGGTCATGTCCTGATGATAATCTAGATGATCACGACTCAAATTGGTCAGCACAGACACATCTACATCAACACTATTTAATCTGCCTTGCTCAAGAGCATGTGATGACGCCTCTATTACGACATACTTAATAGCTTGCTGACATAAATCAGCTAATGCCGCTTGCAAGCTAACAGGATCCGGCGTAGTCATACCGCTAGACTGTAAATTATTAAGTCGTCCTACACCCAAGGTACCAATAACGCCACAAGGTAGGCCTAAGTACTCTAAGCTCTGAGCGATGAACTGACTGACTGAGGTTTTACCGTTAGTACCTGTCACTGCAATCACCGTCATTGCTAATGATGGGTGACCATAAAAACGAGCCGCAATTTCACCGACTTTCTCTGCCAAACTTTTAACTGGATAAGCCTTAACATTGTTTTGTACTAATGCCACCATGTCTTGTTCTGACAAAACTTGGCTAGCATCAAACAATACAACTGCTGTACCTAATGTTAGTGCTTGCTCTATATATAAAGTTTGCTGTTCTTTGTTTACTGACAATGAGAGAAATAAATTTCCGCCTAGTACTTTTCGGCTATCTAAGGTCAATCCTGTCACGGTTAGATCGGTTAGCACAGAAGGGTCAGTCAACATGCCCGCTAACAGCATCGATAATGACTGTTTATTTGTCACTATCATTGTTGCGCTACCAGTAATCGTGACTCGGGTAAATTATCCGGGTCAATATTCAGCAAGCGCATCGCACTCGTCATTACTGCTGAGAATACAGGTGCAGCAACTAAACCACCGTAATAGACACTCCCTTGAGGCTCATCAACCATCACTACCATAGCTAATCTGGGTTTACTTGCAGGGATCACACCAGCAAATACGGACACATATTTTGCATCTGAATAACCACCTCGCGTCGCTTTTTTAGCCGTACCAGTTTTACCAGCTACTCTATAATTCTCAACGGCAGCCTTCTCGGCAGTACCGCCACGCTGAGTTACACTCTCCATCATGCCAAGTATACGTTTCATGGTGTCACTCGAGAAAACACGACGACCTTCTGGTAAATTGTCAGTTTTCATTAAACTCACAGGTCGTAGAATCCCACCATTCGCAAGTACCATATAAGCACGAGCTAGCTGTAATGTTGATGTTGCTAGACCATAACCAAATGCTAATGTTGCTCGATCAAACTCTCTCCATGTCTGTAGATCAGGTAAAGTGCCCATCGCCTCACCTGGGAAGTAAGCACCCGTTGGCTGCCCTAAACCAAACGAAGAAAAGCCCTGCCATAATTCTTCAGGCTCTAAAGCTAATGCAACTTTACTTGCGCCTACATTGCTAGACTTTTGAATCAATGTCGCTAAATTTATTTGACCTAGATTATGGTGATCTCTTATCGTGTGTCCACCAGCATTAAAGTAGCCTGGATTGGTATTAATTATTGATTCTTCATTAATTTTTCCTGACTTCAAGCCTATGGCTACCGTAAACGGCTTCACTGTTGAACCAGGTTCAAATAAATCAATAACGGCACGATTGCGATAATCACTAGCACTTAATCCTCGTCGATTATTCGGATTAAAGGCAGGTTGATTAACCATCGCCAACACTTCACCTGTTTCTATATCTAAAACAACGGCAGATCCTGAACGAGCGTTATATTTATTAACCGCTGATTTTAGAGCTTGGTAACTTAAATATTGCAGACGTAGATCAATACTTAGTTGAATATCTTCTCCTGCCTTACTTGCTTCTAGCTGTTCGCCCCCCCCCACGTAACGACCATATCTATCACGCATCATTCGTTTTAAACCTGGCACACCTTGTAAATGCTCGTCATGCGTTAACTCTAGACCTTCCTGCCCCTTATCATCCACATTGGTAAATCCAATTAAATGGGCCGTGACTTCTCCTGCTGGGTAATAGCGCTTATATTCTCGCTGTAATGCCACACCGGTAATATTGAGCTGTTTGACCTGATCAGCTAACTCAGGCGATATACGTCTTGATAAATAAACAAATTCACGTGATTTATTCGCTGTAATTTTTTTCTTAACGGAACTTATAGTTATCGCTAACAAACTCGCAAGCTCAGGTAACTTAGCATCATCAACCGAAATGGCTTGTGGATTAAGCCACACTGAATCAACAGGTGTACTAATCGCCAATGGTTCATCATGTCTATCTAATATCATTCCGCGATGTGCTGAGACCGTGACATCACGAAGATGGCGAGCATCACCCTGTCCACGTAAAAACTCAGAATTCAACACCTGTATATCCGCCAAACGCCAAGCAAGACCGAGCACCAAGCAGATAAAGACTAGACGGACAAGGTTTAGCCGCCAAGTGCCAACCTGAGTAACGCTGTTAGCTCGACGGCTCATGGCTTGATAACTACCGTCATGTTAGCTGTAGGTGCAACCATATCTAAACGAAGTTCTGCTTGTTGTTCAATTCTTGCTGGGCTTGCCCAAGTGCTTTGCTCTAACAATAAACGTCCCCATTCTTCGTTAAGATGATCACGTCTTTGTTCTAATTTTTGCAATGCAACAAACTCTATCCGACCTAGGTGCTTGCTATAAACAACACCTACGGAGGTAATAATTACCGCAATGATGATCACCAACAATGGCAATTCAATTTGTAATGGCTCTAATTTGTCTAGCAACATCACATCAATTTCTCGACGATACGCAAGACTGCACTTCGAGCACGAGGATTAACGGCTAATTCATCCTTGCCTGCTTTAATGGCTTTGCCAATTAACTTAATACGTGGATGAAGCTCATCAGCTCGTATAGGGAAATATGAAGGTAAATCATCGCCCTTAGCTTGTTCACGGAAGTAACGTTTTACGATGCGATCTTCCAATGAATGGAAACTGATTACTGCTAAGCGTCCACCGACAGCAAGCACTTCTAATGCCTGCTCTAAACCCGTGGTCAAGTCACCCAATTCATTATTGATATAAATGCGTATTGCTTGAAAAGTTCGTGTTGCAGGATGCTTGTGTTTTTCACGAAAAGGACTGGCCTTGTCGACCAAATCTGCCAGCTGCTTTGTTGTAGTGAGCGGCGATGCATCACGCGTTTCAACGATCGCACGAGCAATACGTGTTCCAAAGCGTTCTTCACCCAAAGTCTTAATCACATGAGCAATATCTTCCATCTCAGCAGTTGCCAGCCACTCGGCAGCACTGATCCCAGCATCTGGATTCATACGCATGTCTAAAGGACCATCTTTTTGAAAGCTAAAACCACGGTCAGCCTCATCAAGCTGAGGTGACGACACGCCGATATCTAACAGAATGCCATTAATTTTACCCTGCCACGCGCGCGCATGTGTTGCCGTTAATAACTCAGCAAATGAACACTGCTCAATACTAAAACGTGGATCATGTAGTGATAACTCTTGCCCTACAGCAATGGCTGCTGGGTCTTTATCTAAACCGAGTAATCGTCCAGCATCTGATAAATGAGTCAATATTTGGCGTGCATGACCGCCTCGACCAAAAGTGCCATCCACATAAATCCCATCAGCTTTAATTGCTAAAGCTGCTACAGCCTCATTTAATAAAACCGGTAGATGTTCCGAACGACTAACCGTCATAAGTGCGCCTTAAATTGAGAGACTTTCTAATTCAACTGGTAAAATACCGTCAAAATTTTCTTCTAAACACTCATCCATTAGTGCATTCCATGTTTGTTCATCCCACAATTCAAATTTATTACCTTGGCCTATCATCACCATGCCTTTGTTTAAACCAGCAAATTCCCGTAATTTAGCAGGCAGTAAAATGCGGCCATTACTATCCATTTCACATTCGGTGGCATAACCCAACAACATTCTTTTCAAACGACGTACTTGAGGATTTAAACTCGGCAATTGAGATAGCTTCTGCTCAACCCCTTCCCATTCAGGCAAAGGATATAACTGCAAACAATGGTCAGAATGATCAATTGTTACGACAAGACGTCCCTCACAACACACGTCAAGATGCTTACGGAACTTAGCTGGAATAGCCATCCGTCCTTTTACATCTAGATTAAATGTCGCTACACCTCGAAACACTTGTCATCCCCAATTTATCTGATCCACTTTGATCCACAATTCCCCACTTAAAGACACTATATGAGCGAAGATGGTGTGTGTCAAGCAGGATAATGTCCTAAATCCTCTTTTTAACACAATGACTTAGCGTCGTTTTGTAAGTGTGGGGGAGATAACAATCAGATAAGATCGAAGGACTACTTTTTTATCATAAAACTGGCAACGTAAGTTAATGTAGATTCTAGATGTTCAAGCTATTTTTAATGCCACAATAAACTTCTAAAATTGTGTAATGTAGCTAAAGAACTCAGAGATAAAAGACATTACTCGCGGATAATTACAAATAAGTTCGGAATATTACTTATTCCATTTGGGGTCTAGTCGTTATTATTTGGGCTAGAACACAAGAAGCGCTCTTTAAGTTTATGGTCAAACTAGAAGCCGGAAAAATAGTATCCCAGTGTCTCTAAAGCATACTTGTAATCGCATACATT
>CAXBIM010000001.1:0-113247 GCA_963975785.1 uncultured Methylophaga sp. | reverse complement strand
GATTGATGCCCCTGGCTCAGGAACCGGCGTAATTCGTCGACATCCAGATATCAAGTTACTTCGCAGACCAGATGATATTGCGACGCTTGCCGAGCAGCAACAGCAACTACTTAATAAATTATGGCCCCTGCTTAAACCTGATGGCGTATTGATTTACACGACTTGCTCAGCACTCAAGCAAGAAAACGAAGACCAAGTAGCGTCTTTTTTACAACATCATCCAGAAGCACAGGAAAATGAAATTTCACCAGCACCAGCTGATCGTCGTTCATTTGGCTATCAACGTTTGCCCGGTGATAATATCTTAGATGGTTTTTATTATGCCAGTCTCAGTCATCGCTAAAATTTATGGGGTAATCACACTACTGTTCTTTCTGAGCAGTGTTAGTGCTGTTCATGCAACAACGTTCGATATATCCTCCGCCCAAATCACGAGCATTGGTAATGGTCACGCACTTAACGCAACAATAGACTACCCGCTCACCCCGAGAGTAATCGAAGCACTAGATAACGGCATACCCCTCATCTTTTTCCAAGAGTTTAAGCTCCTCGACATTACCCCTCTTTTAGGAGAGTATTGGCAGTGGGAAGAAACGGTATGGCACACTAAGATTCGCTATGAATTACGCTACCACGCATTAGCACAGCAATATATTTTGCAAGACATAGCCACCGGAAAAGAACGTCATTTCCCATCATTGGAAGGCACGCTACATGCATTGGGTAAAATCCAGAATTTAACCCTCCCCCCCGAACACATGCTCGACATCGACCATCTGACATTGCAGCTTCGAAGTGGCATTGATTTATACGCATTACCAACACCTATGCGTCCGGGCGCGCTCATTTCAAGTAAGTGGCATCTGACTAGCCCTTGGACACCAGCACAGTGGCATTAGCTTTTATCAAACGTCTTAGCGCGGGGACGGCACCCTATTTTTCACTAGCGGCCTTATTGCTTCCGCTTGCATATTTACTCAGCGCCGCTACCCAAGACAGTTCAAGATTTAATGATTTATTTTTAATCATTTTTGGGCTTGGTATCGCCACGCTATTTTTGCTAATGGCCATCTTAAGTCGCAGCTTATTTAGACTTTATCGTGATTTCAAAGGCAACCAAGCAGGATCGAGACTGACGGTTCGTCTTGTCAGCTTGTTTGTATTACTCATTCTCGTTTCAACTACCGTTGTTTATAGCTTTTCTATGCACTTTTTACATCGCGGCATTAATAGTTGGTTTGATGTCAAAGTCGAGCAAGCACTGAATGATTCACTAGAATTAAGTCGTACAGCTTTTGGCATTCGCATGCGAACCTTACTTAGACAGACACGAATGATGGCAGGTTTGTTAAGTGAATTACCACAACAAGATATTAACCATAACTTACGTGAGCTATCAAAACTCAGTGGCGCAATCGAGCTTAGTCTGTGGACAATGTCTGGCCAACTTATTACTTCAAGTATGGAAAACACCGTCATATTTATCCCTAGTCGTCCTAGCGAAACAATTTTTCACCAACTAGAAACACAAGACGCTTATATATCGCTAGATCCTGAACAAGATAATTTACAGCTTAGGGCAGCTGTTCTACTGCCCGCAAAACAAGGGGTAATCGATCAGCGTTTTTTACAAGTTATATTCCCAGTTAATGATCGTCTCAGTGAACTAGGCAAAACCGTTCAAGATGCTTATACCGATTACAAAGAGCTCAGCTATCTACGCAAACCGCTAATCAGCGTATTCACCCTTACACTGAGCCTGATTGTGTTACTTACCATTCTGACCTCAATCTGGTTTGCTATTTGGATTTCCCGTCGGATAGTAGAACCCTTACAGGCGCTAGCAGCAGGAACACAGTCTGTCGCATCAGGTAATTACGATACCCAACTAGATGTGTCGGGACATGATGAAATCGGTTTCTTAGTTCGTTCATTTAACCAAATGACGCAACGTCTTACCTACGCACGTAATGCGACAGAACAAAGTCACCGTTTATTAGAACAGCAAACCAACTACCTCACGACCGTCTTAGGAAGTTTATCCAGCGGTGTAATTACTATAGATAACAAGCTATTTTTACGTACAGCCAATATCACTAGTAGCAAAATATTGCACCTTAACCTGCAACAGCGACTAGAAAGTACCATCGACAGACTGGCCTCTCAGGCTCCCCATTTATTAATTTTTACCGACCTTATCGAGCAAAAAATAGCACTCGGCGAAAGTTGGGAGCAACAGATTGAGTTACAAAAGAAAAAAACGCTACAAACCTTAATGTGTCGTGGCACCCCACTGCCTAATGACACCGGTTGGGTCATTATTTTTGATGATGTCACTACATTGCTACAAGCACAACGTAATGCTGCATGGGGCGAGGTCGCAAGACGATTAGCCCATGAAATAAAAAATCCCCTGACACCAATCCAGCTCTCTGCCGAACGTTTACAGCATAAGTATTTACCGATGCTCCCAGAGGATCAATCTAGCACCTTAACTAAGCTCACCAACACCATTGTGCAGCAAGTTGAAGCGATGAAGAATATGGTGAACGACTTTTCTGATTATGCGCGGAACCCTGGCTTACAATTACGAGTACAGCCTATCGGCAAGCTTATTAGTGAAGTACTCGCTCTCTATCAAAGCAACACCAGTCATCAGTTTATCTTGTTAAAAAGCGCTGAAGACATATCAGTTAATATTGATAGTGTTCGCTTCAGGCAAATACTGCATAATTTGCTTAAAAATGCCATTGAAGCCAGCGAAGATGCAGGCTTAGCGGTAGATATCATTCTTAGCTATCAAAGCGTTATACAAGATGGTGTACGGTGGCTTGAAATAGGCATTAGTGATCATGGCCCAGGAATTCCCGCCAATATGGAAAACAAACTGTTTGAACCTTATGCCAGTAATAAAACAAAAGGCACTGGCCTTGGCCTCGCTATCGTTCAAAAAATTGTTGAAGAGCATGGCGGTCACGTTTGGGCTGAAAACCTCTCTCCTAGTGGAGCGAGTATAATCATACGATTACCTTTGGAGGGTGCTATACCGTGAGTCAAGACAAACCGTTAATTTTGGTTGTTGATGATGAGCCTGATATTCGGGAACTTGTTAAAGATATTCTTGAAGATGAAGGTTACCGCGTTGTTATTGCTGGCGATGGCACTGATGCCCGCGCTGCTTTTTCCTCGATTGCCCCTAACCTTATCCTACTTGATATTTGGATGCCTGATGTTGATGGTATTTCTCTGCTCAAAGAATTTAAACAACAAGATCCCAACATAACCATTGTTATGATGTCAGGGCATGGCACAATTGAAACAGCTGTAGAAGCCACCCGACTTGGCGCCTATGATTTTATTGAAAAACCGCTGTCAATGGCAAAGCTACTTCGTAGTATTGAGCTAGCACTTGAAAGCAGTCAGAAAAAAACGGCGATTAGACAGCACTATGCGCAAGCTCCCGTAGGAAAAAGCGCTCAAATAACACTGTTACGCGAACAGTCACAGCGTGTTGCACAACACGATATGCCTATACTTTTGCAAGGTGAAGGCGGTACAGGTAAACACTGTTATGCTCATTACTTGCATAGTTTAGGTAAATTTTCTTCAGGTAAGTTTATTGAAATAACACCTGCCAGTTTTCCGACAGACAGCTTGAAACTGACCTCGCTAGCGCATAACAACTGCCTGTTTATTAATGACTTATCATTATTACCCGCCAATGCTCAAGTGCTACTCTCTCATCTACTTAATACCCAAAAACTTGCAGACTGCCAGTTAATTTGTGCAACTCAATACTCTTTAGATTTGGCCGTTAATAACGGCAGCTTTTCTGAAGGCTTGTTATACCAGCTCAACAGCATTACTCTTGCAATACCGCCATTACGCGATCATATCGAAGACATTCCCGAATTGATTCATCACTTTGTCGATGAGCAAACTACTGCTTCTGAAATGCCCTACCGCCACTTTACCGTTGCAGCACAAAACCGCTTACGTAATCATCCGTGGCAAGGGAATATACTTGAGTTAAAAAATGTTATTCAGCGCTTATTAGTGCTTGGTGACGCAGATGATATTGATGTTGCGGAAGTGGATCAAACTTTACGTGAGACCTCTGAGCTGCAATCTCAGGCCAATGAAATAAGTAGCATTAATTACAATTTACCCCTACGCGAGGCACGAGAACAATTCGAACGCATTTATTTATTGCAAAAATTACAAGAAACAGAAGGTAATGTAGGTAAAGCAGCAAAACTCGCGGGTATGGAACGCACTCACTTATATCGCAAGCTTCGCTCTTTAGATATTGATAGTAAACAAGTTTAGGTAGTAATATGAAAATTCTTATTCTCGGTGCCGGACAAGTTGGTGCTTCTGTAGCGGCATCTCTTGTAAGCGAAAATGATGACATTACCGTCGTTGACTCAAATAGTGAGTTATTACTAAAACTACAAGATCACTACGATATTCGAACCATACAAGGCCATGCTTCTCATCCAGATGTATTAGCACAAGCTGGTGCCGCAGATGCTGACCTGATTTTAGCGGTGACCAACAGCGATGAAACTAATATGATCGCCTGCCAAATTTGTCATAGTCTTTATAAAACGCCCACAAAGATCGCTAGAATTCGTAGCACAGAGTACCTCTCCAAGCCGGAGCTGTTCTCTAACGAAGCTATTGCGATTGATATGCTAATCAGCCCAGAACAAATTGTTACCGATTATATTGAACGATTAATTAATCACCCCAATGCACTGCAAGTACTCGACTTTGCTGAAGGTAAAGTTCAGCTCGTTGCTATGAAGGCCTTTCACGGCGGGCCACTCGTTGGTAGCCCATTATCAGATATACGCATCCACATCCCAAAAACACCAACACGCGTAGCCGCCATATTTAGAAATGGTTATCCGATCATTCCTAAAGGTAAAACCGTTATTGAAGCGGATGACGAAGTCTTTTTTATTGCTGCAAAAAAAGATATTCATTCCGTCATGAGTGAACTTCGTCGCATGGATAAACCCTATAAACGTATCATGCTAGCCGGTGGAGGACATATCGGAGAGCGACTCGCCAAAGCACTAGAAAATGAGTATCAGGTCAAAATCATCGAAGCAAATCCCAAACGTGCTGAATACTTGTCTGAAGAACTGGCAAATACCATCGTTTTACTAGGCGACGTGGCAAACGAAGAATTATTACAAGAAGAAGACATCGATAAAGTCGATTTATTCTGTGCCCTGACTAATGATGATGAAGCGAATATCCTATCTGCGATGCTTGCTAAACGCTTAGGAGCAAGAAAGGTATTATCATTAATTAACCGAGCGGCATACGTTGATTTAATTGAGAGTAGCACCATTGATATCGCACTATCGCCACAACAGGCAACTATCGGTAGTCTATTGGCACATATCCGTCGTGGCGACATTGTAGCAGTTCACTCCTTACGCCGTGGTGCAGCGGAAGCTATGGAAGCCATTGCTCATGGCGATCAAAACTCATCGCTGGTTGTAGGGCGTCGTATAGATGAAATCAACCTACCACCAGGCACAACTATTGGTGCCATAGTGCGTGGTGAACAGGTAATAATCACTCACCATGACAGCGTGATCGAAGCAGAAGATCATGTCATTTTATTCCTAATACATAAACGTTATGTCAAAGAAGTGGAACGTTTATTCCAAGTAGGTTTTAATTTTTTCTAATGCTTATGGAACAATCATTACAACATCACTTTCTTATTGCCATGCCCACATTGATAGATTCCTTTTTCTATCGTTCGGTTATCTATATTTGTGAGCATAATGAAGATGGTGCCATGGGACTCATCATTAATCGCCCGACTCAAATCATGCTTGAAGAACTGTTTACGCACTTAGAAGTCGACAATATATCCCCTGTGACCAAAACTACCTCTGTATTATTTGGCGGTCCAGTACAAAAAGAACAAGGGATGATTATTCATGACAGTCCTCATCAATGGATAAGCACTAAGGCACTAGATGACGATATATATCTAACGACCTCGACGGATATTTTAGAAGCCGTTGGCATGCCTACAGGCCCAGACAATTTTTTAATTACACTTGGTTACGCTGCTTGGGAAACTGGTCAGCTTGAACAAGAGTTAGCGGATAATAGCTGGCTCACTGTGCCAGCAAACAAGGACATATTGTTTAAGGTTCCCGCCGTTCAGCGCTGGTTAGCGGCAGGGAAGTTATTAGGGGTAGATATGAATCTTATGACGCTTTCAATGGGCCATGCATGACAGCTCCTCGTACCTTACTTGGCTTTGACTTTGGGCTAAAAAACATTGGCGTGGCCGTAGGACAAGAACTCACCGGCACAGCCAGTGGTATTGCAGTTATTAAAGCGCGTGACGGTATTCCTGATTGGAGTGACATCAAAAAAGTTATCGAACAATGGAAACCACAGTTATTAATCGTCGGCCTGCCATTGAATATGGATGGCACCGAACAGGAAATGACGGCCGCATGTCGAAAGTTTGGCAATAGATTAAACGGCCGTTTTCAACTTCCTGTTGAATGGCAAGATGAACGATTAAGCACCTATGAGGCATTGGAACAACTAGGTATTCGTGACAAAATGCAGTCCAAGCGGCGAGGTGATGTTGATCGCATCTCAGCACAACTTATTCTTCAATCATGGTTGAATCAACAATGACAATACCGACAACAAATAACGATATCCAAACTTTGCTTACTGAAATGGCCGACGAAATACGCCAAACGTTAGACGGCAAAAAACCGTTATTAATTGGCATTCACACTGGCGGTGCTTGGGTAGCTAAACAACTCGCTGAAATTTTAAGTGCTGACTTCTTTGATGCCCCTCTTGGCACACTGAACATTGCCTATTATCGAGATGACTTCACACGTATTGGTATGCACCCTCAAGTAACACCCTCAGACCTACCATTTGCGGTTGATGATCGACACTTATTACTAGTGGATGATGTCTTATATAGTGGCCGTACTATCCGTGCAGCGCTTAACGAAATTTTTGATTATGGCCGGCCAGCAAGTGTTACGCTTGCCGTCCTTATTGAGCGCAATGGGCGTGAATTACCGATCCAAGCAGACATTATAGGTCAGTCGCTCACCATGACAGGCGATGAGCACATTAAACTAAATAATAACAATGGTTTAACATTAACACTGTCAACAGCTCAAGCAGGAGAACATGATGTCGCATAATCAACTTACTGAGAGTGGGCGGCTACATCATTTTCTAAGCATTGAAGGGCTAAAGCGTCCCTTGTTAACGGAAATCATGGACCGAGCGGAGCAATTTTCTAGCATATCTCATCAACAAGTAAAAAAAGTACCGCTATTACGTGGCAAAACAATTGTTAATTTGTTTTTCGAAAACAGTACTCGTACTCGCACCACGTTCGAGCTCGCCGCAAAACGACTATCTGCAGATGTAATGAGCTTAAACATTAACACCTCATCAGCTTCAAAAGGTGAAAGCCTGCGTGACACGTTGCATAACCTAGAGGCTATGCATAGCGATATGTTTGTCGTTCGCCACAATCAAAGCGGTGCCGCTGAATTTATCGCTCAACATGTTGCCCCGCATGTCAGTGTGATTAATGCCGGCGATGGCTGTCATGCCCATCCAACCCAAGCCATGTTGGATATGTTTACCATCCGTCGTCACAAAAAACATTTCCCTGATCTTCGCGTTGCTATCATTGGTGACATCTTGCATTCCCGTGTTGCCCGCTCTCAAATTCAAGCGCTAGCCACATTGGGTGTCGGCGAAATACGCGTTATTGCACCTAAAACCTTATTACCCACCGACTGCAAAACCCTTGGCGTACATGTCTACCATGACATGGAAGCGGGGTTAAGAGATGTAGACGTAGTAATCACTCTCAGGTTACAGCATGAAAGAATGCAAGGCGCTCTATTACCAAGCGCCAGAGAATACTTTCAATGTTATGGCTTAACCGAACGAAAATTAAGCCTCGCCAAGCCCGATGCGATAGTTATGCATCCAGGCCCAATTAATCGTGGCGTTGAAATTGCTTCATCTGTAGCAGATGGTCCACAATCAGTTATCTTAGAACAAGTTACACATGGTATTGCCGTTCGAATGGCCGTCATGTCCATGGCTCTTGGTTCGCAAGCAGAACTTCATGAGGTGACAGCATGAACCTTCACATAAAAAATGGGCGTGTAATAGATCCTGCAAGCCAACTTGATGTTCAACACGATATTTTTATACGTGATGGCAAAATTGTCGCGATCAGCACTCATCTTGATGACTTCATCGCCGATAAAACAATCGATGCGACAGGCTTAATTGTCTGTCCTGGCTTGGTTGATTTAAATGCTCGCCTTAGAGAGCCTGGTCAAGAACATACCGCAACGATTGATAGTGAAACCCGGGCCGCTGTTGCCGGTGGTATTACATCACTCTGCGTTCCACCCGACACCGATCCCGTCATTGATACCCCGGCAGTCGTAGAGCTTATTGAAGATAGAGCCAAAAAAGCACGTCGCGCCATGGTGTATACCATCGGCGCTCTGACACAAAAATTGCAAGGTGAACTACTCACCGAAATGGCGGCGCTAAAAATGGCAGGCTGTATCGGAGTAAGTAACGGTCTATCGCCAATCAAAAATAGTCTTATTTTACGTCGGGCGATGGAGTATGCCGCGACATTGGATCTAACTTTATTTATCAATGCCGCCGATCCTTGGCTTCAAGGTAACGGCTGCGTGCATGAAGGTGCCATCAGTGCCAGACTTGGTCTCACCGGCATTCCAGAAACAGCTGAAACGATCGCTGTAACCCGCGACCTCATGTTAATCGAGCTAACAGGTGTGCGTGCTCACTTTCACAATATCTCTTGTGGCAAAACGGTCAAGTTAATTAAGGACGCACAAAACAAAGGACTAGCCGTCACCGCTGATGTAAGTGCCCATCATCTCCATCTTAGCGAGCATGATATTGGTAATTACGACACGCTCAGTCATGTTATGCCGCCACTACGCAGTATCCGCGATCGCGAACAATTACAGCAGGGTCTGCGTGAAGGCATTATCTCGGCGATTTGCTCCCATCATCAACCTTTAGATAATGATGCCAAACTAGGCCCCTTTGCAGAAACATCACCGGGAATATCGGGCCTAGAAACATTATTAGCACTGACGATGAAATTAGTCGATGATGAGGAAATATCGCTCCATCAAGCCATTGCCAGTTTGACATCGCACCCTGCTGAAATTCTTGGCATTGATGCTGGTCAACTCAAAATAGGGGCTCAAGCAGACATTTGTATTTTCAACCCGAATATTTACAATGAATGCCACCCAAATAAATTTGTCAGTGCAGGTAAAAATAGTCCATTTTCTGGCTGGTTATTCAATAACAAGGTCAGTCACACAATATTTAATGGCAAACTTGTATTTGAGCAGGATAAAATTGACCATATCACTGTCTAATTGTCCGAATTACTCAAAATCATAATAGAGACATACATAATGAATATTAAAAAATTCGCAGCATTAATCATAATATCCAGTTCACTTGTTCTTAGCGGCTGCGCAAGCAGTTTAAAAGGCGATACCTATTCACGCGATGATGCCCGTCAAGTACAAAACGTACAATACGGCACCGTTGATGCTGTACGCATGGTGGTAATTGAAGGCACCAAAACACCTATTGGTACAGCAGCAGGAGCCGTCGTTGGTGGTGTCGCTGGCAGTACTGTTGGTGGTGGCAGAGGCTCAATCATTGCCGGAGTCCTTGGCGCTGTAGCAGGCGGCTTAGCAGGTAGCGCAGCTGAAGAAGCGCTCACAAAAGAACAGGGCGTCGAATTAGTCATCCGTAAAAATACTGGCGATACCATTTCAGTTGTACAACAATACGAACCTAATAATGCATTCCAAGTTGGCGACCGTGTACGCTTAATGACGCTCAATGGTGAAGTTCGAGTAACCCGATAACCTCCTTATTAAACGAGACAATCATATGACCGCTATAAACAGATTGATTACAGGCTCAATGGCATTATTTTTCCTATCATCCATCACAGCCTGTTCGCCAGAAATAGGTAGCGATCAATGGTGTGCAGATATGAAATCAACACCATCAGGTGACTGGACTGCAAACCAAGCAGCAGACTTTGCCAAACACTGCTTATTGAAATAAATTTCATGTCTAAAACAAAACTATATGCTCTCGATTTCGATGGCGTTATTTGCGATAGCGCCATCGAAACAGGTATTACTGGCTGGAAAGTAGCATGCCAATTATGGCCAGATATGCCAGCCGAGACACCGCCGGTTATGCTTGAAAAATTTCGGCAAGTTAGACCGGTCATGGAAACAGGCTATGAAGCCATACTGATCATGCGTAAGCTTTTTGAAGGTATCGAGCCTCGTCTGCTGTTAGATCAATTTAAAACTCAGATTAAAACCATCATTAGGCGTGACGAACTCAGCGTAGCAGGTCTAAAACGTCGTTTTGGTGAAGAACGCGATACTTGGATACATGCTCACCTTGATGAATGGATTATGATGAACCCATTGTTTGAGGGTATTACAGAAAAACTTAGCCAACTTGATAATCCATTCACCTACATCATTACCACCAAACAAGAGCGATTTGTCAGTCAAATACTAAAGGCAAATAATATTATATTTCCTGCCGAACGCATTTATGGATTAGATCGCGATTTAAGTAAACAACAAGTATTAGCTGATTTATCAGCACGTCACCCCGATCAACACATTGTATTTGTAGAAGATAGGTTACCTACACTAATCGATGTAATTAATGATGATCGATTGGCTAAGGTGGAATTATATTTTGCCGACTGGGGTTACAACACTGAGCAAGATAAACTTGCAGCAAAAGAACAGACAAACATAACGACTATCAACCTCGCTGAAATGATTCTTTTATAAGTAATCTAAATCAAGGCTATTGATGTTGGTATGGCAGAAAGGATGACCCAAAGAAATCTCACCTTAGACTTTCCACCGCTTAGATTACTAGCCTTTTGAGTAAACCGACTATGCCTAATGTCCTCTTATTAGTTATAACAGCCACGATGTTAATGACCTCGGCTTGTACTGAACAAACTGCTCCCGCAGAAAAAGTAGCTAAACCGCATCTGGTTGAAATCATCATCGCACAAAGCCAAACCTTAACTATCCAGCGTGAACGTAATGGCACATTAACAGCGCTACGTGAAATTCAAATCTATAATCAAGAAGAAGGCCAAATTACCTCGCTGCCCTTTTATGAAAACGATATGGTCAAAAAAGGCAATATTGTTGCCAAACTAGATGATCGCTTACTCAGGGCTCAATTGGAGCGCACTCAGGCCTTGCGGCGCAAAGCAGAACAAGATCTATTACGTTTTAAAAATCTGGCTGCCAAAGGTTTAACACCACAAACAGAGATCACGCGTGTCGAAACAGAGCTTGCAGTGGCCAAAGCAGATGAACATGCTTTATTAACGCACTTAGATTTCACCGTCATCCGAGCACCTATATCCGGCATCGTTAGTGAACGACAAAGCGAACAAGGCAACATTGCTGAACGCTATAGTCACTTATTAACACTTTCCGACCAAAGCTCGTTAATCACTGAAGTTGCCGTATCAGAATTGCTGATTAATAAATTGCATGTTGGTGACAAGCCACAACTTTCTATTGATGCCCTTTATGATCCAACCTCTATTGACCCACCATTACATGGCACCATTACCCGCATCTACCCAAATCTTGATCCCTTTACCCGCACTGGTACCGTTGAGATCACTCTCACACCTGTTCCGATAGGTGCAAGGCCTGGTCAATTGGTTCGCGTTACCTTAAAGACTGAGCAAGCTAAACGCTTATTGATACCGTTCACCTCACTTCGACGATCAACTCAAGGTGATTATGTTTTCACTATTGATAGTGAGCAAAAGGCACAAATAACACCTGTAGTTACCGGCTTAAATGTAAATGATCAAATTGAGATTGTTAGCGGCTTAAGTGAGGGTACCGCTGTCGTAGTGCGTGGTTATACAAATCTTCATGTCGACAAAGCAGTCACTGTCGTCAATGTGCCAGCGCTAGCACAGCAAACCCCACATGAATAAAAGTAGCATTGCTGCCTGGTCAATTCGTCACCCAGTAGGCGTCAGCATGATCGCTTTAACGGTGGTAATTATCGGGTTATTTACCCTCTCACGCTTAGCAATAGATCTATTGCCACAAATTATCTATCCCGAGGTTCGAGTTCGCATTATTGATAATGGTGTACCGGCATCGGTACTAGAGGACAGCGTTACTCGACAATTAGAAGAACAATTGGCAATCACAGAGGACTTGATTGGCATTCAGTCCCATACTGAGCGCGGCATAGCGACGGTTGATCTATCGTTTGATTATGGCAAAGACATCGATATCGCACTACGTGATGCCAGTACCCGACTTGATAGAGCAAAACGCTTTTTGCCCGACACCATAGACCCTCCGACAATTTACAAATTAGATCCCTCTCAAATTCCGGTAATGGAATTTGTTATTAGCTCCGAGTTACGTAGTGATACCGAGCTACGGACATGGGTGGATGATGTTTTTAGTAAATGGTTTATAAATGTGCCTGGCGTGGCATCCGCTGAAGTGGGTGGCGGCCTAATTCGTGAAATCCAAGTGATTCCTGACCAGCAACGTCTCGCTGGCATAGGCTTAAGTTATAAAGATATTATTGATGCATTGCAAACCTCAAACACCGATGAGGCAATGGGTCGTTTGCAGATGCCTGCACATGAAATTACCGGGCGCATTAGTGGTCGTTTAAACTCAATTGAAGACATTAAAAACCTAGCTATTGCTCACAATGCAGGCAACACCGTTTATTTAAGTGATGTTGCACAAATCCTCGACACCAATGTCGATGAACGCATCAAGGTACGTGCTGATGGCGTAAGTGGCGTCAAACTATCCATACAAAAACAACCTACCGCCAACACCACCTCGGTCGTTGAAGCCGTTAAAGAAAGGCTTTCCTGGCTAAAAACACAAAATATTTTACCGGAAGATGTCACGCTGACCACCGTCAGCGATCAGTCAATATATATAGTGCAATCGCTCAAAAATGCCAGCCTTGCTGCGATTAGCGGTGCCTTTTTAGCTATGTCGATGGTCTACCTTTTCCTCGGAAATTTACGCCGGACACTCATTATTGGTAGCGCAATCCCTATTGCCATCATGTTCACCGCCGTATTAATGGGTCTTGGTGGATTAACACTAAACATTATGACCCTCGGCGGTTTAGCCCTTGGGGTGGGCATGCTGGTCGATAATACCATTGTGATGTTGGAAAATATTTATCGACATCAACGTAACAATACCGACTCTTTTGCCGCCAGCACCGACGGTGCTAACGAAGTGACTAGCGCTATTATCGCCTCCACATCAACGAACCTTTCCGCCGTCCTGCCCTTTTTGTTTATTGGCGGCCTGACTGGACTTTTGTTCAGTGAATTGATCTTTACAATTTCGGCAGCCATTTTTGCATCAATGATTATCGCTATTACCTTAGTGCCAGCCTACGCAGCTAAGGTGACTAATCTTAAAACCAACCGAATCAGGCAAACCATCGACCATGGCGTTGACAGCTTGCAGCGAGCTTACGCCCGTATTATTAGTATCTTATTACGGCTTCGCTGGTTAGTTGTACTCAGTTTTATTATTGGCTTAGGATTTAGCATTCCCGTATTCCTCAGTGGCAAACACATTGTGCTACCGAGTTTAGATGACGGTAGTATCACCGTTAGAATTTCAGGTGATACTGGTGTGTCATTGGCTGAGATGGATCAAAAAACACAGCTAATTGAAGATTTATTTTCCGACCAAGCAGAAACGGCAACCGTCTATACCTTAGTCGGTGGTTCAGTTTTCGGGCGTTCGCAGCGAGAAACACCAAGCCAAGCCAGTATTACCGTGCAATTAAAACCTCTACCACAACGGCTCATTAGTAGCGGCGAGTGGATTAAACGGATGGACAAGCTCATTACCGAGCAACAACTAGCCGGCTTTGAAGTACGCATGTCGCAGCGGGGTATTCGGGGTATTCGCACAAACAAAGGTGATGAGGATATTAGCTTGCGCCTACAAGGTGCTAATGACGTTCAACTGAAATTACTGGCGGACAGTGTTGCTGAAAAAATGCGGCTTATTCCTGGCATTAGTAACGTAACGCACTCAGCAGAAGGTGAACAGTTCGAGCTGGCAATGACCTTAGATCGTGAGCGGGCCGCCAGCTTAGGCGTTAACTTACAAGATATAAAACAAGCAACTCAAATAGCATTACAAGGTGTGGTTGTCAGCGATTATCTCGAAGATGACAAAAGTTATGACATTCGACTCCGTCTACCTCAAACCGAGATAAGTAGCCCCCAAGATATGGAATCAATCGTATTATTTCCTGCTAAAAATAATACGCCCCCGATTTATATGGGAACCGTCGCCAATATTGAATTACTCAAATCGCCAATTAGTATTCTTCGTGATAACCAAATGCGAATTGTTGAGCTGACCGCGACACTGAGTGATGGCACCACTCTCGGCGAAGCATTAAGTTCGCTTTCCAAGCTTCGTTCACAAATAACCTTACCTAAAGGTTATACACTTTACGATGGCGGCTCTCAAAAAGCACTACAAGATCAGCAACGCTTAACCGAGCTGCTATTACTGCTCGCACTGTTTTTAGTATTTGTCGTTATGGCCGTTCAATATGAATCCTTGCTCAACCCATTGATTATTATTCTTAGTGTGCCGTTTGCTGCCATAGGTATTGCTTTAGCAATAGATGTCTTAGCACTTCCACTATCAATGCCCGTTTGGCTCGGCATGATCATGCTAGTCGGTATCGTGGTCAATAATGCCATATTACTCGTTGAATATATTGAAATTGAGCGAGAGAAACAAAACGATATCACCTCATCCATTGTGGCTGCCGCTCGCTTACGACTACGCCCTATATTAATGACGACGCTTAGCACGGTAGTTGGCATGATACCGCTGGCTTTGGGTTGGGGCGAAGGCTCAGAAATGTTACAACCCCTTGCCATCACTGTTGTCTGGGGCTTGAGCTTTTCAATGTTAGTCAGTTTATTACTCGTGCCAATTATGTATCACTTATTGCACTCGCTTAAATCTGATAACAAGCAAGGGCGCCCAGCACTTAGACAAATAGATAACAGCGAATTTCAGCCATAAAAAAACCCATCACGAATTAAGGTGATAGGTTTTTATATTCACAAAACACGTCATAGTTCAAACACTTGTTTTGTATCAATTAGTGGCGGAGCGGACGGGACTCGAACCCGCGACCTCCGGCGTGACAGGCCAGCATTCTAACCAGCTGAACTACCGCTCCACACTACTTGCTTAAGCGTTCATAGCCCAATCAAGAAGCGGGAATAATACAGTAATTAAACCGAAGATGTTAGTGTTAATTTTTTCAATATTAGCTATTGCTATCGTATTAACTTTCTCTATTTCTATAAAAGAAGTCCTATACTTAGCCCAACTTTGCACACATTAATTAAGTTCAACGATCACTTTGCGTTACAATTTTTGTTTTAAAGTGCTAATAAACAACGAAACAACCCCCAGCATCAATAAATAGTCATCAATACAAATATTGCTATTGAACTAATTCAGTGATGGTTCATCTAATGCAGGTAAACTAACTATCTGTTCCAAAATTCCAAAATCAAAATAAGGAGTAACAACTTGGCCCTATTTAAACGCGTATCCGTATTGTGCTTGATGATACTTCTTGTCGCCTGTGCAGGTTTGACACCTAATTATGAAAAACCACAAGTCAACGTTACCTCCTTCACACTAGCGCCTGACTCACCCGGACTCGCCCCTCGCTTCAACATCGGCTTACAAGTCATCAACCCAAATCGTACTGCATTGCCTTTAATTGGGATGAGTTATTCCGTTGAGGTTGAAGGCAATCGAATTTTAAGTGGTGCTGAGCCTAACTTGCCACGCATAGAGGGTTATAGTTCGGCCGATATTGTCATTCAAGCGAGCCCTGACTTATTTGGCAGTGCGCGTTTACTCAATCAGCTGCTTTCGGGCCAACGTGATGAACTGAACTACCTGTTCAAAGCACGGCTTGATGTCGGTACTTTAATGCCGTATATCAACATTGAAGAAGAAGGTCAGTTTGGTTTAACTGATGGCAAATAACGAAGGCCCCCCAACACTAAGTAAACCTGTTATCACCGTAATATGGATTGCATTACTACTGGTAACAACGGTACTTTTTAATGGCCTATTAGATGATATTAACAATCCGAATAAGGAACTAACCGTCACCATCAATGAGTTTGGTAAAAAAGAAGTCATCCTAGAAAGAAACCGCTATGGTCACTATGTGGCAAGCGGTGAAATTAATGACCAACCAGTGGCATTTTTATTAGATACCGGCGCAACACTGGTCGCCATACCCGCACACATCGCAACGCAATTAAACTTAAAAAAAGGTCAGGCATTTCAATCACAAACAGCAAACGGCAGCAGCCAATCTTACGCCACCACCATTGATAGACTAGCCTTAGGTGATATTGTGATGACAAACGTACCAGCAAGTATTAGCTCAGGAATGGAGTTTGATGAGATTCTATTAGGTATGTCTTTCTTAAAACACTTACACCTCACGCAACAAGGCAGGCAGCTCAGAATTAGCGTGCCAGATTAAGCCAATTACGATTATGAAGGGGCTGTACATTAAATATCACCCTAGCCTTAGCCTATAACATCAAACAAGAAGATGATCGCTATTCATTGGTTCGCGCTTTTTATATAACCTTATTTCTTCAACTTCTGTTTTTAAAATATTTGATCATTGCTTTAGATAGGTAACGTGAGACTTGGCTGCTTTTAGTATTCTTAAGATTGATCCATTAATTGGAAAGGCTTTGTTTTCTGAAGCAATGCCCTACTCATATCATGAGTCTTCTAGCACTCTTTAATTTTCTGCATAATAATATTGATTTTTTCACGGTCAGCATCAATAACCAAAACACTTCCTAGGTATTGATTAACCAAACCAGAAACACGATGCAAATGATCATTCAGCGACTTATTACCAAGCTGTGATAAAGCCAATAGCGCGTGCTGGATTGCGATATGTATTTCAGCCATTGCTGCGCCATCACGAGCAATAGGAAGGTACATTTCATTTAAAATCTGTTCAATTGCGATGCAAGGTACTCGCACATGCTGGTATCTAATTTCATCAGCCTCAGACTTAGCTAATTTATAGTTTTTCAGTTCAGACAAAATTCTAATCGAACGGTTGATAACATCAATGGCGGTACCAGGGTCATTGATGGCTTGGGACAGAGCTCTGGATGCAATTTCAGTCAATACGATCATGCCAAAGCCGGGATCTTGATCAAATGAACGCTCTGGGCCAATAGTAAATGTTGATTGAATACCCGTGACAAAGCTTTCTGATAACTCAATATTCGCACAAGCAATGGCTTTGTTTAAATGAATAAAGTCACCGGAGCTGACCAAGAGTGAAATTTCTGCATCATTCTCTTGTGCATAACTATTAAGTGCTTCAATATCGATATGCTGTATATAACCAATGTCTTTGTGGAACAGCTTATTATCAATATAGTCAGGCGGGTTGTCAGGATCGAACTCTTTCGCATCAAGACTTGGAAATAAAACACGTTCTTCAATGGCGGTTAGGGTTGCCGCTTCAACCCGATCCGTTGTTTCGCCTAATCGCCCCAACTGAGACAAGTGTTCTATCCACCTCAAAATAGTAATCACTATTAATAGTATTACGCCAATCGTAACGATGAAGAGTATGAAGCGACCCGTTGCATCGTAGGCATGAATACTCAGTGCAACGATGCCAACTAAACTGTACAAAAATGAACCAATGAACGTAGCAAGTACATTTTGTGTGGTGGTATCTTGTTGGGTAAGTTTAGTGGCTCGGGGTGAAACAGAGGAGCTTGCAGTATAGGCCGAGACCATAATACTCAAGGAGAAGGTGGTGACCGCCAGCATACTAGATGCCAAGATGTTAAGAATATCCTTAACAGAATCTGTGGCAATACCGATATCCAAATCGTAGTTGAGATAGTGCTCCAAAGGAATCGCTATCAGAGCAGTGATAATTGCTAACACAGCAAATAATGATGCACGAACCCAAAGCGTTCGGGTTAACTGGCTAACGATCCATTGTGTTTTCGATAACATGCTAATCCTTACTTATGCTAGAAATTAATGATGGAAATTTTCTATTCTTTGATAATTAACCTGATACTTTAATTGAATAAAATCATTAGGGTAGTGATGAACTTGAGCTTTTTCTAATTTAATCTGATTAAATATTTTCCCAAAAAGCCGCTTGCCTTCACCAAGCAAGACAGGCACTTGAAAAACGGTTATTTCATTGATTAGCTGTAAATTAATAAACGATGTTATGGTGATACCACCGTCAATATAAGCATGGGCCAAGCCTTCACTTTCTAATTGAGCGATTAACTTAGGAATATCGCCAGAATAGATTTCGACTTTACCTTTAAGGTTCTCTGGCACGTCTTTTACTGTATTACTGAGACTAATGATTCGTGTGTCGCCATAAGGCCATTGCTCGGGTGAAAGATTGAAGCTCGATATTCTCTCCATACATTTTCGACCAATAATCATACAATCTACAGAGGCCATAAAGTGGCTAAACCCCATGTCAGGTTGCTCTCCCATATCAGCTTCGGTATTGCCTGAACTCTCAAGCCAGTCCACACCATCATCGAGTGTGGATATATAGCCATCTGCACTTGCTGCAACAAATACTGAACACTTCATTCCTTATTTCCTTTCTTAAATTGGGGACTCAGCCCCAATGGTGACCGACTTAAACGTGAAGAATGCGTACCGCCACAATATTCGCCAAGGTATCACCGGAGTTGTGAATGACTACCTCCCCGTTTCTGCCCGAGCTATTTCGACTGATAAAGAATGATTCACCTGGCCGAAGATGGATTTCTTGCTTGGTGCTTGAATGACGAATAAGTATCTCGCCATCAACGTTGTAAAGTAAATCAACGGCTTTTGAAAAGCTAGACGGAGTATCACTATCTGTAACTTGGTGAACCAATGCGTAATGATGGGACAGTCCTGATTCAAGTGCTATATGCAGCATATCACCGTCAGAGCCGTCTTTGAGCATAAGGTTTAAATTCGTCGCCCCACCTTCCAACATTTTGGCAGAGGTTCGAAAGCGGCCACTGAATTTATCCTGCTTGAAGGGAAGTAAAGAGCACTCATGCTCACCCTCGTGAATAAGTTGTATACCGCCCTTAAGCACCATAAGATTGCGCCTGGTATTTTCAAAGCGGGTGAAAGTGCCATCTTTTGCTACGGTCGCAATGCTCACTCGCCACAAAAACTGTTGTTGCGAAAAATCAGCGTCAAAAGGGTAACAAGCAAGCTCTGTCGTAGAGCCGCCGCTCCAAGCTGAAGTTACATAGTCCAACGGACCAAGAACCCGACCCAACTCGATCGCGGCGAGGTTTAACTCATGATTGGGGTCGTGCAACACCTTATGCTTTAACACTAGGAAAGAGCTTGCAGTTTAAGCTACTTCCAATTTTCTCGTTTAGCTTGCTGTAGCTTTTCATAACCTGCAAGTAATGCTGTATGACGTTCGAATCCAGCCAAACTCAAGCCTGGGCAATGTAAGTTGTGGAAAACTTTTTTACCTTCAACAATCGCGATACCATCAGTGACATTATCTTGGCCATACATAAGCGCTAAGCCCTGTTCATATTCAGCATACTCACGTTCTTCATGTTGTTGAATTTCTAACAATGCTTTTAAACAGCGGTAATGACGAAGAGTCGCCTCGCTTGCTTGATCCAGCGCCAAACACCAGTCTATCCAGTCCATTGCCTGCTCATCTTGCATTGCCAAACACAGCATCGCTTTAATTTCACCTAAGCGAATCTCAGACCACAAAGTACCAGGATCTGGTGCCAAACCTATAAATGGTGCAACAGGCGTTTGGTCGTTATAACCACCTTCTTCTAAGCGTTCAAATACGTCTTGCCATTGCTCGGCATTGCCATCTTTTAGCGTTAAGAAATCTTCACGAAATAGAGCACCTTCATTATTATTTTCCCAAACTAATTCATCAACAGGATAAATATCCGACATGCCCGGCACTAAAATCCGGCAGGCATAGACATCTAAATGTTCGTAGTCGGAAATATAAATATCAAAACCCATTTCATGGATCTTGTTACTTAAATAAGTAAATTCATCGGCTGTTTTGCTGTCATGTTCCCAATCATTAAATTCAAAATCAGGCGTACTGCGGAAAAAGTCGTTTGAAATATAGCCACTAGAATCAATAAAGTGCATTTCTAAATTAGCAGGTGATGCGACTTCATCTTGATCGAATGTAGGTGGATGAAACACATCCAACTGATCTAAGCTACGGCCTTGCAATAACTCGGTGACCGTTCTTTCTAAAGCAACTTCAAAACTCGGGTGAGCACCAAAAGAGGCAAACACCGAACCATCTTTAGGATTAATCAGTGTCACACTCATCACTGGATATTCACCACCCAAAGAAGCATCGGCAACTTTCAGTGAGTAACCATGTGACTCTAATTCTTCAATAGCTTGCTTGATCAATGGGAAACGATTGATCACTTCAGCAGGCACTTCGGGTAAACAGATCCCTTCGGCAATGATTCTATTTTTCACATAGCGTTCAAATACTTCTGATAAGCCCTGTACGCGGGCTTCATTTTTAGTATTGCCGGCAGACATACCGTTACTAACAAAAATATTACCAATGACATTAATCGGAATATAAATCGATTGGCCATCTCGCACTCGCTGATAAGGCGCCGCACAAATACCGCGCTCTCCCGTACCAGAGTTCGTATCAACCAACATTGCAGGTGTTAATTCACCGTCAGGATCAAAATGCGCCCATAAGGATTTATCCATCAACCCTTCTGGCATTTCATCACCTGCCGAATCAAACCACTGCTCATTCGGGTAATGTACAAAGTCATTATTGCTGTGCTGTTCGCCCAAGTAAAAATCGGCAAAGAAATAATTACAGCTTAAACGCTCAAAATATTCACCTAGTGCGCTGGCTAAACATGCTTTTTTAGTACTGCCCTTGCCATTAGTAAACATGATTGGACAGCTTTTATCGCGTATATGAACTGAATAAACATTACTTACGGGATTAAGCCATGACGCCTCTTCAATATCAAAACCAAAGGACTTTAATTTAGTCTGCATGGTAGCGATACTTGTTTCTAAATCGCTATCTTTACCTTTGATAAATGTTTTTTCAGTCATAGTATGTTTACTTTATGGTTGCTGAGCAAAATGGCCTTAGATTAAAAGGCCATTATATTAATTTAAGGCGCTATGTTTATTATTGCTTTTTAGGCTTTTCTACACCAATCGCACCATCAGACCGTGCTTTTAAATACGCATATAACTGATCTTTATTTTCCATCACCTGAACATTGGCTTTCCATGCAGGCATGCTGCCGATCGTCCCAGATTTCCCATTTTCAACCGTATCGTAAAATTGTTCTTCTGAAATAAACTTTAAACTCTCTGCTAGATCTGGTCCCACCATACCTTGGCCATAAGTTCCATGACAGCGCGCACACCAGTTACGGTATAACTTAAATCCGGCATAACTACTTGCATCCAATTTATTGCCATCGACAACACTATAAAGTCCTTCCACTGCAACTGGAGTTGAAGCCGGAGTTATTGTTTCGACAATGGGTGCCACAGCCTCAGTAACCAACTCCGTCATTTCAGTCTTCACTTCCTCGACGTTATCTTCAATCGTTGAAACAGTCTCATTTACGACTGACTCTGCAGCAGCGGCCCCCTCATCAACCATGTCTTCTACCATGGTGATTACTGGCGCTGATTCTTCAACCATAGCTTCATCATCAACTTCTGGTAAGTCAGGAGTAGCAACAACTTCAGTACTGGCGATCTCTTCTTGGTCAGGCATCACATCAACCGTCTTAGTATTGTAACCTTCGTCACCACTCTTTAATGCGGGCAAAAAAGCCATAACAATAAGTGCTATGAATACAATATTTATTCCGATTATTATTTTAGTTTTATTCACTTCCATCTCCATTTTTGACAATAACATCTGATATTAATAATACCACTTAGCTTGTAAAACTGCATAAACTCCAATGCTATAAGCCTTTTTATGCCGCTTTTCCCCTGCTCAGTATGAGATAATATCGCGCGCAATACATTAAGGCATACTTTTCAAATATGGGAGTGAGCTCAATCAATCAAGGTTTTATTAATGAATACTGAACAAACATTATTAGCACGCAGTAACTCAACATGTGAATTATGCAGTTCTGAATCAAATTTATCTGTGTATGAAGTCCCGCCAGTTACTGATGTCAACGCTGATCAGTGCATACTTGTTTGTGATTCTTGTCTTGATCAAATTGAAAACCCAGAAAATATTACCCCTAATCACTGGCGTTGTTTAAATGACAGTATGTGGACAGCTGTTCCCGCCGTTCAAGTCATGGCTTGGCGTCAACTTAAACGCTTAAATACTGAAATTTGGGCGCAAGATCTGCTTGATATGCTGTATTTAGATGAAGAAACACAAATATGGGCGGCCGCGACAGCAACAACTGAAGCTAACGCTGAAAGTAGCTCAGTGGATAGTAACGGCGCAGTATTAAATGCCGGTGATAGTGTGACACTTATTAAAGATCTTGACGTTAAAGGCGCGGGGTTCACAGCTAAACGCGGCACCTTAGTAAAAGGCATTTCATTAACAGACAATCCTGAACACATCGAAGGCCGCGTTAATGGCACACGCATTGTGTTACTCACTAAATTCTTAAAGAAGGCCTAAAACCCCAAAATTTAAGATGTATTCGCTAATAAAATAATAGCGAATTCATCACGTGGTTGATCTAACCATAAACCACACATCACGTTCTATATGATAATTTGATCACATGGGACACCATTAAAAATGTTGATTATCAAGTCAACAATTAAGAGATATACAATCTATGAGCTTTGCCTCACTGGGCTTATCTGCCCTCATTCTTAAAGCAGTAGCAGAAAAAGGCTACGAAACACCATCCGCGATCCAACTACAAGCAATTCCTGCTGTACTTGAGGGTAAAGATGTTATGGCTGCCGCTCAAACCGGCACCGGAAAAACAGCAGGCTTTACCTTGCCGATCCTTGAATTATTATCTAAGGGCGAACAAGCAAAAGCTAATCAAGTGCGTTGCTTAATTTTGACACCTACTCGCGAATTAGCAGCACAAGTAGGTGATAGTGTTGCCATGTACGGCAAAAACTTACCACTACGTTCAGCGATTGTTTTTGGTGGTGTAAAAATTAACCCACAAATGATGAAGCTACGTAAAGGTGTTGATATTCTGGTTGCTACACCGGGCCGCTTACTCGATTTATATCAGCAAAATGCAGTGCGTTTTAATCAACTTGAAATACTCGTATTAGACGAAGCTGATCGCATGTTAGATATGGGTTTTATTAACGATATTCGCAAAATATTGGCTGTTTTACCTAAAAACCGTCAAAACTTGATGTTTTCTGCGACATTTTCAACACCTATTCGTAACCTTGCAAAAGGTTTAGTGAATAATCCTGTAGAGATTTCAGTTACGCCGCCTAACTCAACGGTAAAATCAGTAGAACAGTGCATTCACCCTGTTGATAAGTCTAAAAAAATGGCCTTATTAACACACTTAATTACAGAAAATAATTGGCACCAAGTCTTAGTGTTTTCACGGACAAAACACGGCGCTAACAAAATTACTAAAATACTGGATGCCAGTGGCCTAAAATCTGCCGCTATTCATGGTAATAAAAGCCAAAATGCGCGTACAAAAGCATTGGCTGATTTTAAAGCTGGCAAGATTCAAGTCTTAGTGGCAACCGATATTGCTGCACGCGGTATTGATATCGATCAACTGCCACACGTAGTTAACTTCGACTTACCCGATGTACCTGAAGATTATGTACACCGTATTGGACGCACTGGTCGTGCCAGTGCAACAGGTCAAGCCGTATCATTAGTCTGCGCAGATGAAATTAAGCAGTTATCTGATATTGAACGCGTTATCGGCGAATTACTTGAACGTAAAATCATCGAAGGTTTTGAACCCGTCAATAAACTGTATGAAACACGTTTGAATACTCGCCCAGCTAAAGAGAAAAAGCCTAAGAAACCACATGTTGGTCATCGCGATGGACAACGCTCGGGTGAAAATGCTCAAGGGCATAGAGCCGGCGGCAACAGAAGTCGTCGCGGCTAACTTATTCGCCTGATAATAAAAACCATTAGCGTGATCTTTTCAGGCACGTTAATGGTTTTATATGACTATTTTTATCGACCAAACTTAGCTTCCACATTCGGCTTAAGCAGCACGACTTTTTTGCATAAACTATCTACTGTAGTATTAGCGGTAAAAAAAATAGGAATACATAAATGCGTAAGTTAAAACAATCTGGGCATCAAGCCCTTATAGTCGTTGAAGATATTGGCTTATTCGTTATTGCTATAGCAACAGTGATAGCAATGAGTTTTGAAATAGTATCAATGTTTCAAGCACTGGCCGTGACACTCGCAGATCTTTTATTACTCTTTCTTTACCTAGAAGTATTAGCAATGGTTGGCATATACCTTAGGTCAGGAAAACTACCAGTTCGTATGCCACTTTATATTGCACTCGTTGCACTAGCACGCTACATGATTATAGATATGAAGAACTTAGATACAACAAGAATGATTGGTCTTGCAGCCGCTATGTTAATTATTGCTTTAGCTATTCTGACCATTAGATATGGTCACAGAAAATTTCCCTATGATGAAAAGGACAGCTAACTAAGCGCTCAATATAGACAGTGAAATGAAGGGCTATCTTTAGCTTAAAGCTTAGATTCAGAACTCGCCTCAACCTCACTATCATAATTTTCTTGAGCACTCATTACTTGCTCGATATGGGTTTCTGACCATACTCGAATAGATTTGAGTAATGCGACCAATGTGCCTCCAAGAGGCGTCAGCGAATATTCAACTTTGGGTGGAACCGTGGCATAGATCTTTCGATTCACTAAGCCATCACGCTCTAGTCCTCGTAGCGTTTGTGTCAGCATTTTTTGCGATACTCCATCAATTTCACGCCGTAAAACACTAAATCTCTTAGTATCCTTCTCCAAAGAGCTAACAACTAATACCGTCCACTTATCTGCAATTCTATTTAGCACCTGACGTGTGGGACACAAAGAGTCGTATGCATTCCAAGCCAAATCTTGATCTGCCTTTTGTTTATCGCTCACCTCAATAGTTTCCTTTAGGTACCTATATAACTTTTAAGTGTCTTCTTACAAATAGTAACCATAGTTTATATCATGTGCCCACTGATTACGAAATAACAACACACCGCAGTCATATTTATAACTAGGAGAACATATGAACTATTTACGCAAAGTAAGTAAAGCCCTGATTTTTTCTTTTTCACTGGCCACTGGAGGACAAGTTATGGCTCAAGATACGATACAACTCAATAAACAATTATTGGCAGATTTTGGTGCAGAAGTGTTTGATAACAAAGATTTCTCTAACCTTAATAACTACATGAATGAAGACTATATCCAGCACAACCCTCTTGTTGCACAAGGCTCAGTAGGATTCCAAAATTTCTTCGTTGATTGGTTTAATGCTGTTCCTGACTGGAACTATGCCATCAGCAAGCTAGTGGCTGAAGGCGATACCGTTTGGGTATATGGAACCTACTCAGGTACACAAAAAGGCGATTGGTTAGGCATTCCTGCTACAAATAAAAGCTACAGTATTACTGCTGTAGATATTTTCCGTATTGAAGATGGCAAGCTTGCTGAGCATTGGGATGTTATTGATGTATATGGATTATTTAAACAATTAGGCGTTATACAGTAAGAAATATTATTGGTTTATACATTGAAAGCCAGTTGCATAAAAGCAACTGGCTTTTGTGAATTAAACCGTCACAGACTTTAAGCGGACAGACTAATTTTTGCTAAAATGTTGAGGAATGAAAACAGCAAACTGTTTTTGTCCTTTTGAATGCCTTGTTAGGCATTTTTTTCGCATAGAATTAAACTTTCATCAAATGCCTTAGCTATTTTTACAAATGTTATCCCGTAATCTTGGTTTCCCGATTGCAGACTATCTCTCAACTGTTCAACGAAATCATACATGATAGTCATCCATCGGAAAGAGCTGTAGTTAAATACGCTTTGAATTATTAAAGTTAATGATAATAGGCTGTTATGGAGTAATACCATTTGATCAGGGAAACCTTTACTCGATGTAAGGCCCGTGATCGTATAGAAATCTTGTTCTCCATCATCAGACATTAGATGCGTATGCATGGTTGCCATGTCATACCCATATTTATATAAAAAATCCATTTCCATATTTTTAGCAACATCCTTTGCTTTAGGTCTTTTCCACGAAGGTTTGTTTTGTAATAATTTTTTTATTCTCGATTTCATTTCAGGACTTAGTGATTGGCTTACTAGATTCTGAAATCTATCATCACTCTTTATTAAATTTTGCTTAATTGCCTGCTGGTAAACTGACCAATCATCGAACTCTTGAAACTGTTTATTTTGAGCTATATGTTCAATATGAAAAAATCTATCTAAAATATTTCTGTATATTGACCATCCATCTTGATAATTTTGTATATCCCATTGAGCAAAAATTCCTTTTAGGCTCATAGATGTTCTGGCAACAGTATTTCTCAAGATAAGATCTTTGGTTTCACACTTATCTTTTGCAAACGAAAATAAGACAATCCCACAAAAAGCATCTAAGGTCTCTTGCAATTGTTTGTATTCATCATATTTTCGATACAACAACTTAATTCTCCTAAATGCCTAACTTTTTATTAACGGGAAAAATGTTTCCCTGTAATTCCTATACATATACGGGCCATATTGCCGAGTAATCAGATAATAAAAATAAAACAAGGGATCACCCCTTGTGGTAGTTCATCACGCGCTCTACTTCATTTTTAGAACCTAATATAACCGGTACACGCTGATGTATACCTTCAGGTTTAATATCCATAATCCGTTGGTAGCCCGTTGAGCTAACACCGCCTGCTTGTTCAACAATAAAACTCATTGGGTTCGCTTCATACAGCAAGCGTAACTTACCGCCTTGAGTCGTCGACTTGTTATCCAGCGGGTACATAAAAATACCGCCTCGTGTAAGCACTCGATAAACTTCAGCAACCATTGAGGCGACCCAACGCATATTAAAGTTCTTTTCACGAATACCATCGACACCATGAACACACTCATCTATATATCGTTGCACAGGCGCTTCCCAGAAGCGTTGATTCGACATATTAATAGCAAATTCAGCCGTATCTTCGGGAATGGTCATATTTGGGTGTGTGAGTATAAACTCACCCACATCTCGATCAAGCGTAAAGCCATTAACACCTCGCCCTGTCGTCAAAATCATCATTGTTGTTGGACCATACACACAAAAACCAGCACAGACTTGCTCGGTGCCTTTTTGCATAAAGTGTTCGACGGTGGGTTCAGTTACGCCTTGTGGGCAGCGTAATATTGAGAAAATTGTGCCGACTGATAGGTTGATATCAATATTTGATGAGCCATCTAAAGGATCAAAGGCAATCAAATATTGTCCTTTAGGCATATTGGCAGGGATTTGAATGATTTCTTCAATTTCTTCCGAGGCCATAGCCGCTAGATGACCCGTCCAGTTTAAGTGCTCGACCATGACATCGTTGGTGATAATATCGAGCTTCTTTTGCACTTCACCTTGTACATTTTCAGATTCAGCAGCACCACCAATTCCGATAATGCCACTACGATTAACGAGGTGTGAGATCTTTTTACAGGCGCTAACAATATCATTTAAAAGCCCCGACATTTCTCCTGTCGAGTTTTTATGGATTCGTTGCTGTTCAATAATGAACTGGGTTATTGATTTACCTACATCGGACATTATTTATCTCCTTGGATACAACTCGTTGAGATCCGTCATTACATTCATTTTGATTGTACTCGTATCGATGTAAAATCAAAAGTTGTATGGATTTTTTCTGAGAGCAGGCAGAGATGACGTTTTTATAGATGCTTATTTTTTAGTTAACCTATTCCGCAAGTGTGAGCCACTGTGTACATCAGATGTAATATGAACGTGTAGATTTTAATCATCCTTATGCCAGCGAATGCCGACATAAGGATGATAGAAAATTTAAACCTTAACTAAAATTTCACCCATGCCAATACCACCTAAATCACCTGCATAACGCTGTACACGTGAGAAGGATTCTGTTTTAGAAAATTGGCTATCTAACTTGGAAAATGAATTAAATAATAATGGTAAAAAGGCCAAGGTATGAGGGCCGCAATCATTAAAGTTAGCGGGAATACCTTGTTTCGGTGCTTGAGTTAATAAGACCGTACCGCGTTTCATGCCATAACCGAGATGAGCACCGACATTACCGAGTACTGCAATCGTGCCAGAGATCATTCTTGCCGCACAATAATCGCCAGCATTACCTTCAATTAAGATCATGCCGCGACGCATGTGATCACCAGTACGAGCGCCAGTATCGCCAGTAATAATAACGGTACCACCTGTCATACCATTTTTATAACCTGGACGAGCACCACCGACAAATTCACCGGCATCACCATTGATTTTAATCTGCCCTGATTTCATTTCACAGGCTGTGTAAATCTCTGTATTACCCGTTACTTCAATCTGACCACCTTCTAAGAATAAACCTAGATAAGCACCCACATTACCTTCAACTGTAATTTTGCCTGAGGTCATATTTCGACCAACAAAATCAAGTTTATCGGTGCTGTTAGCAAATTTAATATCAGCAGCGTTATCACCTGAAATATCAAATAAACTATCAACTCGGGCAGCACTATTACCTGTAACTAATTCAATCGCTGCAATATCAGCGGTAGACTTATCCACAAGTAAATCTGGTGTTAACGGTGAACAATCAATCCGTTGTACAGGTGATTTTTTAAGGGCGAATGTTAATGTACTCATGCCATAATCTCCTGCAAATGAAAGTGGAATGGACCTAGTTTCCCACCATAATTACCGGCACTAATACGACGAATACCATTTTCAGCACCTAAGTCACATACCGCTTGAATACCCACTCGCATCGCTTTATCGATATCTTCTTTGGTTAAACCATCAATAACGATTTCCATTACTGATTCAATTTCTGGGGATAAATCACTCTTAGTTTGACCTTTAAGCGTCGGGCAAAAAGCATCATTACTTGAAGCATTTAATGCTTTGTATTTTGAACCCACTTTTGAACCAGAACGAACCACGCCACCAGGGAAAGGCATAATGACATTCGGGATCTTTCTCATTTCTTCAATTGCCGCTTCACAAGCCGCTAAAGCTTGAGCTTGTGATTCAGCTAACACTAAGAAGTTACCACCACCAACAGAGGCTTGAACCCCTGTTTTTTCTTGCGTTAAGAATTCACCATCCATTACTGGAATTCGCCAATAACGTTTGCCATCGATCATTTTTGAAATTTGGAAGCCATCACCAAAGAAACGTAGGTTTTGACCTAGCGCCATTTCAGTTTCACTTTCTAGACCTGAAAACAATGCAGACGTTGGTGAAGTAAGTACACACTGTCCTGCTCTTGTCTCTACTTGTTTAGCTAAACCTTTTCCGCCCATAGCAAAAATAAGTACCGAAACACCTGGTCGACCATCTGGTGTTTCACTCGCATCAAGCTCGCGTTCAATACCCGCTTCACAACCACAAGCAATAACCGAAGTCGCAAAACCGGTGAAGGCTTGTGCTGAAATCATCGCCCATTTTGCATTAAGGGCAGTGATAATTAAACGAGTCCCTTTCATTGGAAACGCTTCGGCGAAGGTTTCATCAATTGTTACGCCATTGATAATCATATCGCGCCTCCTTTATGTAACGGCTGCACGGTCAAACTACCTCGGCCATCATCAATAATCTCATCATCACTAATTTTGAAGTTACCCATTTTTTGGGTGTGATATTTATCAAAGTATGGTTTTAGCGACTTCTCAATACTAATGTCATATTCAGGTTTAACAACATGCGTTGTTCCCCATGTAACATCGATTAAATGGCCATCTTTAACGACCATGGTGCCATCTTTAAAGACGTAATCTGGTGAGCTAAACATTTTTTCACGGTCAGCATCATCAGTATAAACAGTGATATCAGCCGCACCACCTATACCTAAATGTCCACGATCAGCCAAGCCGACTAATTTAGCCGCCCCCGCACGTGTCATGATCGCAATTTCATACAAAGTATATTCACGTTCAAGTGATGCTAAGTGACTCGCTTTTTGAGCTTCAGGATGCAATCTCGATAAAATATCGTTACGGAAGGTTTTATCCATCAACAATCTAATAAGATGTGGATAACTGGTAAATGGTGCACCATTTGGATGATCTGTCGTTAAGAATACACGCCAAGGATCATCGACCATAAGGAAGGTTTCAAGACCAATCATCCACTGCAAAGCATTCACATAACTTTGATCTTTGTATTTGAAGGGCAATACACCACAACCCGCATCACATTCGATATCCATACACACCCATTTATTAGGATGTGCATGAGGATGTGCAGCATGCTGACGCATATTATCGCCTGATGCAGTAACGGTTTGACCAAATAAAATCTGACCCACATCGACGGTGATATTTTTATGTTTATTAATCGCTTCAGCAATTTGTGCTGATCCTGACGAAAATTTAAAGTCACCCTCAGTACCATAACTATGGAATTGAATATGCGTCATATGCATAGGCAAACCTTCGATACCTTGTATCGTATCTAAGGTTGTGTCCATATTACCGGGTACACCTAAGTTACAACCATGTACATGCAAAGGATGAGGAACACCAAGTTCTTTTACTGCTCGGGCAAGGCGTAATAAGATATCACGTGGTGTGACACCATAAAACTGATTACTTTCATCTAAATCAAGTTTACGTTGGTTAAATTTAAACGCATTAATACCACCTGGATTCACCACTTTCACACCGATAGCATGACTATGATTCATCGTCCAAGCGACATAGTTATTAATAGATTCTTGATCTTTATTAGCAGCCATCATGCGAAGTAGGAAATCATCACTACCCAACATGACATAACCACCTTTATCAATGATCGGTGTGTCATGCATTTCCATATGTGCTTGGCGAGCATTGACAGGCAAAATAGCAGGTTCAAACCCTGCGGTATAACCCATTTCGGCATAACGATAGCCTGCCGTTAAAGTGCTCGGTGCCGCATGTCCACTACCACTACGCATCAACTCGGTACGTGCTACAACATCTGCCGCATGATCTTCTGGCAACATTGTGCGAGCAATATTGACCTTACCGCCACCAATATGGGTATGCATATCAATAGCACCCGCCATAATGACTTTACCACGAACATCAATTTCTTCATCGATTCTGATTCCGTCAGGGCGTTTTACAATACGACCATCAAGAATATAAATATCATGGACTTCATTTTCTATGCCGTGAGCTGGATCATAAATCCGGCCACCCGTTAGTTTTTTTAACATAATTTTTGTTCGCCTCTTATAACGCTTGTTCAACGGCGGTTAGTACATCAAATGTACTAGGCAAACCACTGTCACGTAATTTTCTTAATGGTACCGATACAACACCATCTGATCGAAAAGCTCGGCCTACATGATCTATACCCGGAGTACCCACAGGAATAAAGACTTCAGGTTCTTGCTCAAACGCCATACCCGAACGCCCTAAAACAATTGTTTTAGCATTAGATTTAGGCGGGGTACGATCAATATTAAAACTAGAAATCCACAATAAGATATCTACCTCATCAGCGGCTAACATACGGTTAGTGTCTGATAAATAAGGATCGTAATCTGGATAGCCACGATTAAAGTTAGTTCGCATTGGAAAACCTGATTGCCAAGCGGACACTTGATTAGCTGTAATGCTTCCCTCTTTACCACCTAAAGGTAAACCATTAGAGCGTGTTGTTAAGTTTAAATCTTTAACCATCTCGCATAATGTTTGCACCGTCGTTTCAGCATGATCAAAATCCAAACTTGCTGCTGACCAGACTACAACTGAATATTTAGCCTGTTTTAATTGTTCAGCCAATATTTTTAAAACAGTTACAGTAATTCCACCAACCTGTTCAGCTTGAATATTTTTACCTTTAACCAAAGCACGTAACACTGACATAACTTCAGGTAAATCAGCATCATCACAGCTTATAACTTGGGCTTTTTTACCTTGTGGAGAAGTAGAAGAATCACCAGATGGGGCCTTACCAAGATAAACTACTTCGCGTGACTCAATATCTTGATCAAACATACTTTCTTCATTCCACACCATGCGTTCATAAAAGCGTGGGTAGTCAGCCTCAATATCACTACCAACAACCAGAAGTAAATCAACGCGATTTCTAACTTCCGTTAATGTCGTTACCATCCAGCCTGTATCTTGTAATACAAGGGTATTTCTAAAGCTTGCGGTTGAATCCATACTATCTACAGTGGCACGACTTTTATCAGCCAAAGCCATTGCAGAACGTGCACCATTTAAATCTGTCGCCATACCAGCAATAACAGGTTGTTTGCTTGTCCGCAATAAATCAGCAATATGGGTAACAGCATGTTTTAAAGAAACAGCCTTACCTTTCACGCGAGGTGACATGTCTGTTATAGGTGTCTCAAATCCTTTTTTTGTTACAGCATCACCGTTTCCGATCACGGTGACTGTATTACCATCTACTTTGATAGAGAGATCATCTGATGCAATACCACAAAATGGGCTAGACACTTCTATCCACATTCCTGAATCAGTCATTTCAGTCATAGTTGTATCCTTAATCGTACTTAATATATTTAAAGCGTGGATCAGAAGGAGTGCCTTCAAAGGGGCTACTCTCTTCTGTGGCTGGCTGCCATTGCACAACTTTTTCAATCATTTTTGCTAATTCGAAATCTTTATCAGTGATCCCTTTAGCACTATGTGTTGTTAACTTTACAATGACAAATGCATACGATGCTGAAATATCAGGGTGATGCCAAGCAGCTTCAGCTAAATGACCCACTGTATTAACCACCATTAACGTACCTTTCCAGCCGCTAGTTTTATATTTACGACGGATCCAGCCATTTTCAAAATACCAACTAGGTAGTTCTGCTGCTAATTTTTCAGAAATTTCTGCTTCAGAATAGACTTTTTCATTTGTGTCAGTCATTACATTCACCTTTAATATTAAAGGCATGAGGATACCCCAATTTTTTTTGACTAACCATTCTTAGCACGCATTAATAATGAATCAATACTATTTTGTTTTAATTGTTTTTGTAGTGCATCGGCCTTATCTCGACCAATAACAGGTCCAATTTGAACGCGATGCCAAGTATCTTTATTATCGATGGTGACGGTTTGTACTCTGGATTCAACACCTAAAAAAGCGAGTTTTGCTTTATAAGCATCCGCATCTGCCGCTTTACGAAAAGAGCCAACCTGTAATAAATAACTGACTTTATCTACTGTTTGTTCTGTATTTACTATCGGAGTTGTCGGTAATGTAACGACTTCTGGTTGCGGCTTTTTAGGGGGTTCAACAACAACCTCCATTTCAGGCAATAAGGTATAAAACTCAAAGGTAGGTTCTACCCCATTATTTTTTTTGCTCACCTTTTTCTCAATTGCTTTTTTTTCTGGTGTTGTGTCTGTTGGGTTATCTTTAATATGCAGTAAAAACATAATAAAAGCGCCCACAGCAAAACTCAGAAACATTGGCCCCCAGGGCATTGCTTTTTTCGGTGCCGGATTACGTGTATTTCGTCTTTCTGCCACTTACATAGTCTCCGGAGTTGAAACACCCATAACCGTTAAACCGTTAGCAATGACTTGTTTAACAGCTGAAACCAAGGTTAACCGTGCCTGACTTAATTCAAGATCATCAATAATAAAATGATGTGCATTGTAATAAGTGTGGAAGTCACGGGCTAAATCCATTAAATAATGAGCCAGAATATGTGGCGTATGATTCAATGCTGACGACTCTATTATCTCTGGATAACGTGACAAGGCAGTTAATAAAGCTTGTTCATGATCTTCAACTAAACGATTTAAGTGCATTTCACCTTGCACTTTATCCCATGCCAAACCACGTTCAGCTAATTGTCTAAATACACTACAAACACGAGCATGAGCATATTGGACGTAATAAACAGGATTATCGGTACTTTGTGTTTTAGCCAGCTCTAAATCAAAATCCATATGTTGATCAGCGCCACGTAAAACATAAAAGAAACGAGCAGCATCTTTACCGACTTCTTCTCTTAATTCACGCAAGGTAACAAAGTCACCACTACGAGTCGACATCGCTATTTTTTCAGTACCACGATATAACACAGCAAATTGAACTAATAACACTTTCAATCTATCTGCATTTTCATTCATCGCCACTAAAGAAGCTTTTACACGTGGAATATAACCGTGGTGATCTGAGCCCCAAATATCAATAACTGTATCAAAACCACGATTAAATTTATTCAAATGATATGCAATGTCAGAGGCAAAATATGTCGTTTGACCATTATCACGGACGACAACACGATCTTTTTCATCACCATAATCAGTTGATCTAAACCACCAAGCACCGTCTTTTTCATACAATACTTTTGAATTTTTTAAGGTTTCTATCGCTTGTTCAACAACACCAGATTCCATTAATGAACGTTCTGAAAACCACTCATCGTAATCTGTACCAAAATCAGCTAAATCAGCACGTATATCAGCCAATATTGAATTTAAACCTAGATCAAATAACTGACGATATCCGGTTTCACCTAATAATGCTTTTGCCTTATTGGTTAAACCATCAATATGCAGTTCTTTGTCACCACCTTGAGGTTCATCGAGTGGTACATTAGTAAAAATATCATTCGCTGGATGACGAAATAATTCACCTTGTTCTGCTTTTAAGGTAGCGGCGATATCTAAAACATAATCCCCTTTGTAAGCATTACTAGGGAAAGTGAATTGTTCTCCACAGGCTTCTAAATATCGTAACCAAACACTGGTTGCCAAAATATCCATCTGCCGGCCAGCATCATTAACATAATATTCACGATGGACATCAAATCCTGCAGCCATTAATAAACTACTTACCACTGAACCATAAGCGGCACCACGACCATGACCCACATGCAGTGGACCAGTAGGATTAGCAGATACAAACTCAACTTGTACACGTTTTCCAGAACCAACTTGGCTACGACCAAATTGTTCACCAGAGGCTAAAACATCTTTCACAACTTGCTGAGCTGATTCTGCTGACAAAAAGAAGTTAATAAACCCTGGTCCAGCAATTTCAATTTTAGTAATGAAATCAGCACTGTTAATGGCTTCAACTAATATCATGGCTATTTGGCGAGGATTAGTTTTTGCTGGTTTAGCCAACATCATGGCGATATTACAAGCAAAATCACCATGTAATTTGTCTTTGGTGCGTTCAATTTGAATTTCTGGCAATTCAATTTGAGGAAGCTTTTCCTGTTGAATTAGTTCCGTTAATGCAGTCTGAATTATTTTTATAAGCTGGGCTTTCAATGTCGTAAAACCTGAGATTAATTAAGTCGGGGTATTTTAACTGATCATGAGTTATGGATCACAGATAGAAAATGGAAGAAGCTTTATTTTTGGTTATTTTAGCTACAAGGATGAAATTATTTTAAGTACTTTTATGACTTAACGTTGAATTTTTGCGGGATTTTAAGTTTAAATAAACATTAATATAGTTTTTAAAAGACTTTGATGTTTATGTTTAATGCCTGTGGGTATGTGGATAACTTTTTAAAGCTATTTAATATTAACAACTTATTAATACAAGGTTCTGTGCGTAAATAAGATTATTAATCACCGATCTCCTGTGGATAACTATGGTACTTATCCACAGCTAAAGTTATCCACAGCTTATGATCAAATCTATAAAGTATTTATACATGAGTTATATTTACATCTTAATTTAGCTGTAAATTACTTTTACTAATATTCTATAAAATTAATAGCTTATGAATATCTAGAACGTAATATTGAAATTTAGCGGGAATCAACAAGAAATTAAAAGATTTAAAACGTCTTTAGAATTTAGCTTAAAGTAAATCAAGCGGATCAATATCAATTGACCATCTAACTTTTCTCGTTAACTTTAAAGCTCCAATAGCTTGCATGAAATGATCAAGTAATTGATGTAATGGTTTACGTTGTTGAGACAATAATAATAATTGTGCTCGATAACGACCTGCTCGTTTTTCCATAATGGCAGGAACAGGTCCCATCACAATCACTTCTTGTTGTGTCGCTTGATGAAAAAGTGCCGAAACATCACTTAAAAACTTCATAGCTAACGATTCATCTTGAGATTCAGCACGAATGACACATAGCGAACCTGTTGGTGGCATGGCCATAATTTTTCTTTCGGCTAATATTTTTTTTGCTGTATAGGGATAACCATGTTTAAGGAGATCTTGCCAAAATTCATGTTGTGGTTGGCTAGTCTGAATAAATACCTCTCCTTTTTTCCCCCCCCGTCCTGCTCGACCTGTTACTTGGATAATAAGTTGGGCTAGGGATTCGGTTGACCGAAAGTCAGCACTAAATAAGCCTTGATCAGCATCTAGTACCCCAACCAGGGTTACATCATGAAAGTCATGTCCCTTAGCTAACATTTGTGTGCCCACTAATATTTTGGCACCGCCTTGTCTAATTTTATTAACAATATCGGCAAATGCATTTACTTTTTGTGTGCTGTCTCGATCAATTCGTAACACTGGTGTATCTGGAAAATAAGCTTGTAAGGTATGTTCTATTTGTTCTGTACCAGCGCCATAGGTTTTTAGATCAGTCGCTTGGCATGTTGGACACTTTTCGACTAAGCGTTGAATTAAGCCACAATGATGACAGCACAATATATTTCGTCTTTGATGCATAATCATTCTGGCATCACAATGCGAACAGGTCGCTTGCCAACCACAATCATGGCACATTAAAACCGGTGCAAAACCACGTCTATTAATAAATAACAAAACCTGATTACCTGCCGATAGTTGTGTTTTTATCGCTTCATACAACACAGTAGATATTCCACTATTAGCAGAAGGGCCTCGGCTATCAATTAATTTTATTTTTGGAATGCTGGCACCGGTAGCACGCTGATTTAAAATTAATAGCTGATAACGCAGCTGTTCGACGTTGTATAAACTTTCAAGTGAAGGAGTGGCGCTACCCATTAAAATGGGTATTTTCGCTCTTTGAGCTCGAATTAAAGCAACATTACGGGCGTGATAACGTAAACCATCTTGCTGTTTATAGGACGCATCATGCTCTTCATCAATAATAATTAAACCCAAATTAGGTAATGGCGTAAATACTGCTGAGCGAGTGCCAATAACAATATCAGCTAATCCTGACTTGGCTAATAGCCAGGCTTGTTTTCGTTCACCATCAGAAACAGCTGAATTTAAAACCACAATACGAGCAGCTAAACGCTGCTTGAATCGTTCAACAAATTGTGTGGTTAACCCAATTTCTGGAATTAATATTAAGATTTGCTTACCTGCCGCTACCATTTTTTCAGCAAGCTGCATATACACTTCTGTTTTACCACTTCCAGTGATCCCTTGTAATAAATAAGGGGAAAAGTCATTCCGTGATTGCCAAACATTTTCTACTGCAGTGAGCTGTTCTTCATTAAGTTGACAATGTTCAATGGGATTATGGTTAATCAACGGTTGTCTGATGTGCTGAAAAGAACTGATTATTTTTTTATCTTCTAAGCCTAATAATGAAGTTCGACACTGACCTAATTGTTGATAAATAAATTTCTGACTAAGACCTTCTGAATATTCATTTAATAAAGTGATTAACGCTTGTTGTTTTTTGCCTAATTTAATATCGAGAAGTGGGGTAATAAGTTGCCAATAAGTCTCTGTCTCTAATTCTGCTGTTTCACCAAGTCGTATTTTTTTTGGTAACACTGTTTGATAGCAGTCACCGATGGGGTGATGGTAATAATCACTTAACCACTGTGTTAAAGATAATAAATCAGATGAAAGAATGGCTTGTTGATCGAAAGCTTCAATTATTGTTTTTAGTTTAGCGGTATTAGGCTCTTCATTAGCTTTTTTAAGATTAACAATAACACCTATTAATTCTCTACTTCCAAAAGGTACTTTTACACGCATGCCTATTTGCCAAGTTATTTCAGCATTATTAGGAAGATAATCAAAAGATAATCTTAATGGACATGGAAGTGCAATTTGTAGAATTGTTAGTTTCATTAATAGTAATTAAGTTATTTAAAAGATATTGATGTTGATGTTTAGTGCTTGTGGATATGTTAGTAAGACATTATTTTGTCTTTATTTCAATTTGTTATTGTTCATATTGAGTGTGGATAACTTAATTTTTAAGGAAAGATATGTTGTGGATAAGTAGCATACTTATCCACAGGAAAAGTTATCCACAGATTATGATCAATTTTATATCATGTTTATACAGAAGTTATATTTTCATTATTTAGAGAACTGTCCGAATAATATACGACAAGTGTTATTCTGTATTTGAGATTATTTTGAGAGTGATTTGATAATGAAATTGGCTATTATTGTGGCAACAGATGAGCAAGGATTAATTGGTAAAGATAATGACTTACCTTGGCGGTTATCAGCCGATTTACAGTATTTTCGACGGGTGACGATGGGTAAACCACTGCTTATGGGGAGAAATACTCATGAATCTATTGGTCGTGCATTACCAGGCAGAAAAAATATTCTTGTCACTAAAAATAAAGCTTATCAAGCGGAAGGCTGCACGGTAGTACATTCTATTACTGATGCTTTAGTTGCTTGTGAACAAGTAGAAGAAGCGATGGTTATGGGAGGGGCTTCGTTATACGAACAGTTATTGCCTATGGCCGACAAATTATATTTAACTCTGGTTCATGCTTCACTAGTAGGAGATACGTGGTTTCCTGCTTGGCAAAAAAATGAATGGGTAGAGATTAGTAGAGAAGATTATCTAGCGGATGATAAAAATGAATACGCTTATAGCTTTATTGTGTACGAGAAAATAAAAAAATAAGTTGTTTTAAGTTAGCATTTAATAAGTATTAAGCCGAGATTTACCTAGTGGCAGATCTCGGCTTAGCAGCTCTTAAATTTCAGACTTAAGAGCTAGGTGATAATAGACGTAATGCAGCGTGAGTGTGTTCTGCGGCCTCATGACCTAAATCAGTTAAATAACCACCATCTTCACTATCAACTAAGCCTTTTTCGTGTAGACGTTTGATGGCGCTTACCAAACCATCACGTGCTGAATCATGAACCTTAATACCTTCTTGTGTGCTATCTAGGTTATAACGAAGCAATAATTCAATTTCATCGACTAATTCTTGTTTTATGGTCATCTTTTTTTCCTGTTTGATGTGGGCGTAATTCAATCCTACGCCGACTTTTTAAAAATTACTATTGGATATTTTTTAGGGAGTGGCTAGACATAGAGGTAAGGATTTAAATAATTATGAAAAACATTATTAAATATTAACTAGAACTTACAGGAAATTAAGTACCCCCAAAAATCGACACGGCTGGCTCTAGATCTACAAAGTGTTTTAAGATCATAATCGTTTTTTTGAATACTAAATACTCGGCATGCATAGCAAGGTTCATAAGAACTTACATCTATATATTCCTTGGATTAGGTGTTGAAAATGACAGTAATTAAAATAAATTTACTTAGTAATAAATAACTTATTTTCTAACTTAATATAAAGATTATGAGTATATAAGTGCCTGTCTAAGGTATCATTATCCGTTTTATTGACTCATTCTGGCAGGTTTTATGAAGGTTTTGGTTATAGGTGGTGGTGGACGTGAACATGCATTAGCGTGGAAATTAATCCAATCACCGCGTTGCTCACAAGTTTATGTTGCACCGGGTAATCCAGGTACACGCAATGAGCCAAATGTTGATAATGTCGCAATTGCTGTCGATGATATCGCTGGTTTAGTCTCTTTTGCCAAAGAGAATGACATTGAACTTACGATTGTTGGCCCCGAAGTGCCTTTGGTTATGGGCGTTGTGGATGCTTTTACTGAAGCTGGGTTACGTTGTTTTGGACCAACAAAGGAAGCGGCTCAATTAGAAGCATCAAAAAGCTTCACTAAGGATTTCTTAGCGCGTCACAAAATTCCAACAGCGGCATACCAAGTATTTACTGAGATCGAACCTGCTGCGACATATATCAAACAACAAGGCGCACCGATAGTTGTTAAAGCCGATGGTTTAGCCGCTGGTAAAGGCGTTATTGTTGCGTTAACAGAACAACAAGCCATTGCTGCTGTTGAAGATATGTTGTCTGGTAATGCCTTTGGTGATGCCGGTCACAGAGTTGTAATTGAAGAGTTTATGACAGGTGAAGAAGCTAGTTTCATTGTGATGGTTGATGGTGAACATATTTTGCCGTTGGCGACATCGCAAGATCATAAAGCACGAGATAACGGCGACCAAGGTCCTAATACTGGTGGTATGGGCGCATATTCACCAGCTCCTGTCGTTACGCCTGAAGTTTATAACCGAATTATGGTTGAAGTTATTGAGCCAACTGTAAAAGGGATGGCAGCAGATGGCCGACCTTATACCGGCTTCTTATATGCCGGCGTGATGATCGATGAGCATGGCGCACCACGCGTAGTTGAATATAACTGCCGTTTTGGTGATCCAGAAACACAACCAATATTGATGCGTTTGCAATCTGACTTAATTCCATTATGTGAAGCGGCACTTGACGGGAAATTAGATGAGGTAGAAGCACAATGGGATCCTCGTGCTGCTGTAGGTGTTGTCTTGGCTGCGGGTGGCTATCCTGATGCTTATAAAAAAGGTACTGTAATTCACGGCTTAGATATGGCTGATAGTGATGATGCGAAAGTATTTCACGCCGGTACTGCACTAATTAACGGTGAAGTTGTGACAGCCGGTGGCCGTGTTTTATGTGCAACAGCTTTAGGCCAAACAGTTGCCGAAGCGCAAAGCAAAGCGTATAAAACAATTACAAACATTAATTGGCAAGACATGTATTACCGTACTGATATTGCCTATCGCGCAGTGGCAAGAGAGCAACAAAAATAGTTAGGTTTTGGCATGGAAAATATTTTTTATCATATCTAATACAGGCTAAAGAGTGAGTATCAGCCCGGTTATAAAGTATTTATGAACAAAAAATGGCGTGAGGCCTCTTTGAGACACAACCTGTAAGGAGCTGACTTAATGTCTGTATCCCATCCGATTATTGCTGTCACCGGTTCATCTGGTGCTGGCACATCGACAGTTAAAAATGCATTTGAAGATATTTTTCGACGTGGCGGAATCAAGCCTGTAATTGTTGAAGGCGATAGTTTTCATAAATACAATCGTATGGAAATGGAGGCTGCGGTAGAAGCGGCTGAAGCTAAAGGAAGTGCCTTAACGCATTTTGGTCCTGAGGCAAATTGTTTAGATCGTTTAGAAAATTTATTTCAAACTTATTCTGAAACAGGTAGCGGTGAAAAGCGCTACTACGTTCATGATGAAAATGAAGCTGCTAAATATAATCAAGAGTCAGGCACATTTACGCCCTGGGAAGAAATTGATGGCGATAATGACCTATTGTTTTATGAAGGTCTGCACGGCGCTATCGTAACTGATGAGGTTAATATTCCTAAGTTTGTTGATTTGTTAATTGGTGTTGTACCTGTTATTAATTTGGAATGGATTCAGAAAGTAAAGCGTGACTGTGCTAATCGTGGTTATTCACAAGAAGCGGTGGTTGATATTATCCTTAAACGGATGCCGGATTATATTCACCACATTACCCCGCAATTCTCGCGTACACATATTAACTTTCAGCGCGTGCCGTTAATTGATACTTCTAACCCTTTTGTGATGCGTGAAATTCCAAGTGCGGATGAAAGTTTAGTGGTTATTCGCTTTAAAGATTCTAAGCAAGCCGATTTTCCTTATTATCTTAGTATGTTAAAAGATTCTTTCATGTCGCGACCTAATAATATGGTTATACCGGCAGTAAAATTAGGTTTAGCTATGGAAATTATTTTGACGCCATTTATTGAAGAAATGATGATTAGAAAACGTCAACGGGGCTAATTAGAGTAGGGTAAATTTGGTTATAATATTGATACCGCCGAGAAGCGGTATCGTTATTTTTAGGGTATAGAGATTATCTATGTCAACGTTAAATATTAGACAAGCAGTAGCTACAATTAATGATGGGGGCGTTATCGCCTATCCAACGGAGGCGGTATACGGTTTAGGCTGTGATCCTTGGAATGAGCTTGCCGTAAATAAAATATTAAGCATTAAACATCGGCCTTGGCAAAAAGGATTGATCCTCGTCGCTGCTGATTTTAATCAACTGCAAGACTTTATCCAGCCCGTTTCATCGGCAATATTAGCTCAATTAGAAACGACGTGGCCCGGTCCAACAACATGGTTGTTGCCCGTTAGTCCAGATGTGCCTGCTTATCTACATGGTGAACACGACACCATTGCTGTTAGAGTGACGGCGCATCCACAAACAGCTGAATTATGTCGTGCTTTTGGTGGTGCAATTGTATCTACTAGTGCTAACTCAGCAGGTAAAAGACCTGCCCGAACAAGTCATCAGGTACGTTGGCATTTACACGATGTTGATTATATTTTACCTGGTCAATGTTCAGGCTCAAATCAACCGACAGAAATAAGAAACGCCCAAACAGGAGATATAATCCGATGAGCCAACCCGATATCAAGGCTGTGCGGTCTTATTTTATGGATTTACAAGATCGTATCTGTAAAGAATTAGAAGCCGCTGATGGCCAAGCTAAATTTGTCGAAGATAATTGGCAGCGTGAAGGAATGGGTGGTGGCGGTGGTCGCACTCGAGTATTAACGGATGGCGGTGTTTTTGAACAAGGTGGTGTTAATTTCTCCCAAGTGACAGGTGATAGCCTGCCCGCTTCAGCGACAGCAAGTCGACCTGAGTTAGCAGGCCGTAGTTTTGAGGCTTTAGGAGTGTCATTAGTAATTCATCCTCACAATCCTTACATACCGACCTCGCATGCCAACGTACGATTTTTTATTGCCGAAAAAGAAGGTGAAGAGCCGATCTGGTGGTTTGGTGGTGGTTATGATCTCACGCCATATTATGGCTTTGAAGAAGATGTGATTGCTTGGCATCAAACAGCAAAAGTAGCCTGTGATCCCTTTGGTGATGAAGTTTACCCTCGTTATAAACAATGGTGTGATGAATATTTCTTATTAAAACACCGTAATGAGCCACGAGGCGTCGGCGGTTTGTTTTTTGATGATCTGAATGAAGGTAGTTTTGAAGACTGTTTCAATTTTATGAAAAGTGTAGGTGATAGTTATACACAGGCTTACTTACCGATAGTGAAACGCCGTAAAGATATCGTCTTTGGTGAGCGTGAGCGTGATTTCCAACTATATCGCCGTGGTCGATATGTGGAATTTAATCTGGTTTACGATCGAGGCACTTTATTTGGGTTGCAATCAGGAGGCCGTACCGAGTCAATCTTGATGTCATTGCCGCCTTTAGTAAAGTGGCGCTATAACTGGCAACCAGAAGCTGGTAGTGCAGAAGCGGAGCTGTATGATGTTTTTCTTAAGCCGCGAGATTGGTTAGAAAACTAGTACAAAAACTGTTTTTCAACAGTTATATATCATCATAATTAGACAAAAAAAAGCCCTCAATATGAGGGACTTTTTTTGTCTATTTGTAACTTAGAAAAGCCTTAGAAACGACGGCCGACACCGAGGCCCCAAATAACAGGGTTAACATCGACATCGACAGATAAGCCGTTTGAAAACTTAGCGGTAGTATTTATATCGATATATTTAACATCTAGATTAACAAACCAGTTGTCATTTATAGCAATATCTACCCCAGCTTGTGCAGCTAAGCCCCAAGAACCTTCCATTTTTACTTTCACACCACCACCTGCACCCAGAGTACCAGCCACATCTTCATCAAAGAAATAGGTGTAGTTCACTCCGGCACCAATGTATGGGCGAATATTTGAGTCTGGAGAAAAGTGATATTGCAAGGTTAAGGTTGGTGGTAAAGCCTTAGCATTAATAACCTTAGGGTCAGCTAAACCGGCCCCAAAAGAGCTTACATTGTGCTTAGAATAACCAAGAATAAGTTCGGCGGCCCAGTTTCGATCAATCATATAACTGATGTCTAATTCTGGCACCGTATCAGAATTAACAGTAACTCCTGTTCCTGTTAATGGCGAGTTTCCAGCATAAATAACACTGCTATCATCGTTAGGGTTTACATTGATGATACGGCCACGAACTAACCAGTCACCTGCTTCATAGGCCATTACAGGTGTCGCGGTAGATGAAATACCTGTTGCTGTTAGCAATGCGATTGCTAATTTTATTGCTTGCATTTGTTGCTTCTCCGGAAAAATTTAAAACTGTTCTAAATGACTTGATACCGATCATACGAGCTTAGTGATTAATCACATTGATCTGGGTCAATAAAACGGTTGAAAGCTTTTTCTTTATTCTTAGAAGCTGAATGCTTAGTCTATTTTTTTACTATTAGGTTCGAGTTTTACTTAATATGTTGATGAGTTTTAGCCGCATAAACCTTTGATTTTTTCTATGTCGCGTAAGACCGTTTCTTTGCCGAGAACAGTAATCAGTCCTTCTTCTTGAAAGCGTGAAAATACACGGCTAACGGTTTCAACGGCTAAACCGAGGTGGTTGGCAATATCTCCTCGAGACATAGTGAGGTGAAACTCTGTAGCTGAAAAACCGCGCTCGCTAAAGCGTTTAGAGAATGACAATAAGAAGGTGGCTAACTTTTCATCAGCTGTTTTTTTGCCGAGCAGTAACATGAGGGTTTTGTCACCCGATAACTCTTTACTTAAACGGCTTAGTAGCTGGATTTGTAGTTGTGGCATGTCCTTGCCAAGTTCTTGTAGGGAATCAAATGGTAGCTCGCAAACACTACTGGTTTCTAAGGCTTTGGCATTTGATTGGTAAGATTCTTGGTAAAGCGCATCTAAACCAATAAATTCGCCGGGGAAATAAAACCCAGTAACCTGATCGCGACCATTGCTAGCTGAAATTGTGGTTTTAAATGATCCGGACCGGACTACATATAGGGATTTAAAAGCATGCTCTGTCGTAAAAAGAGCCTCGCCACGTTTATGACTTTGACGGCGCTTAATAATTTTATCTAACTGCGCAAGGTCCTTATTATGTAAACCTAATGGTAAACACAGCCGATACAGTGAGCACTCTTGGCAGGCAACTCGGTGATCATGCTCAAGCTTAGCCATATCTTTGAATAGGGGGGCCACACTGTTCAATTGCGCCATTACAAATCCCGTGTATTAGAGATTAATCATGATACCGCTTCAAACCGGTCACCGAAACAGTTATTATTCCTCATTTATTTAGTAGTTCAGGAAAAACCATAATGTCTCGCATTGCAACTATTGCACGTAACACGCTGGAAACCCAAATTGAGGTGACATTAAACCTTGATGGTAGCGGTCAATTTTCTGCGGAAACGGGTGTTCCTTTCCTTGACCACATGATGGAGCAAATTGCTCGTCACGGTTTATTTGATCTAAATGTAAAAGCAAATGGTGATTTACAGATCGATGCTCATCACACTGTTGAAGATATAGGTATAACGATTGGGCAAGCATTAAAAAAAGCATTAGGTGATAAAAAAGGCGTGGTTCGCTACGGGCATGCATATGTGCCGTTAGATGAAGCGTTATCACGTGTAGTCTTAGATTTATCTGGTCGTCCGGGCTTTGAATATGGCGTTACCTTTAACCGCGATAAAATTGGTGAGTTTGATGTCGATTTGTTTTATGAGTTTTTTCAAGGTTTAGTAAATCACGCTGGCGTTACGTTACATATTGATTGCTTAAAAGGTCGTAATGCTCACCATATTGCAGAAACGATCTTCAAAGCCTTTGGGCGAGCACTTCGCATGGCGGTTACACTAGATCAGCGTGCATTAGAACAGTTGCCGTCAACAAAGGGCGCGTTATAATTCGCTGATATCTTGTTTTCGCTTTATTCCGTAAAATAGATTTTTTTCGCACACACTTTTATCAGGTTATTTATGCGCCGCGTAGCAGTTATTGATTATGGCATGGGCAATTTACGTTCAGTCTCGAAAGCACTTGAAGCTGTTGCGGGTGATGTGATTGTTGAGGTGACCTCTGATCCTGCGAGTATTTTAGCGGCTAGCCATGTTGTTTTCCCTGGTGTTGGCGCGATACGTGATTGTGTTGCTGAATTAAAGCGCTTGGAGTTAGATGATGTGATTCGAAATGTCATCAATAATGGCACGCCAATCTTAGGGATTTGTCTTGGTATGCAAGCGATGCTTAGTCACAGTGAAGAAAATAATGGCACTGAAGGTTTAAATATTATTGCCGGTAATGTTCGTCACTTTGCTATTAAGCCGAGTACTAATGGTGAGCATCTAAAAGTGCCGCATATGGGCTGGAATCAAGTCCATCAGACATCTGTTCATCCTCTATGGCACAACATTGAACAAGGCAGTCGCTTTTATTTTGTGCATAGTTATTTTGTAGCCCCAGAGGATGCCAATGTCACGGCGGCAACGACGGCTTATCCAGATGCTTTCACCTCAGCCATTCACAAAAATAATGTGTTTGCGGTGCAATTTCATCCAGAAAAAAGCCAACATGCCGGACTACAATTACTTGAAAATTTTTTAAACTGGGACGGTAAGTCCTAAAACTTAATAATGCTGATGAATTTGGAGAAATCTTTATGTTGTTAATCCCTGCCATTGATCTAAAAGATGGTCACTGTGTTCGCTTGCGTCAGGGACGCATGGAAGATAATACGATCTTTTCAGAAGATCCTCTCGCGGTTGCTCGTAGATGGGTAGAAGCTGGCGCTAAACGTTTACATCTAGTCGATCTTGATGGTGCCTTTGCTGGTAAGCCAGTTAATGCTGGCATTATTCACCAAATATGTAAAACGTTCCCTGATCTTGAAGTACAAATTGGTGGTGGTATTCGTGATGAAGACACCATTCAAACATATCTTGAGGCTGGTGTGCGTTACGTTATCATTGGTACCAAAGCGGTCAATGTTCCTCATTTTGTCGGTGATGTCTGTGCTGAATTTCCAGGCCATATCATTGTAGGGCTTGATGCTAAAGACGGAAAAGTGGCAATTGATGGTTGGTCAAAATTATCACACCACGATGTCACTGATATCGCCAAGCGTTTTGAACAAGATGGTGTTGAGTCGATCATTTACACAGATATTAGTCGTGACGGCATGATGCAAGGTGTTAACCTTGAATCAACACGTGATTTAGCACGGGCTATCAATATTCCTGTTATCGCATCAGGCGGTGTTACGGATTACAATGATATCAAAGCGTTATGTCACTACGAAAGCGAGGGCGTCATGGGTGCGATTGTTGGCCGTGCGATTTATGAAGGCACGATTGATCTAGCAGAAGGTCAAGCGCTAGCTGATCGTCTTAATCCGCCTGTACAGCTATAAACTAGGATCACACTATGGGCCTGGCTAAACGAATTATTCCTTGTCTTGATGTTGATAATGGGCGTGTTGTTAAAGGCGTTCAGTTTGTCGATATCCGTGATGCTGGTGATCCTGTTGAAGTGGCAAAACGATACGATCAACAAGGTGCTGATGAGATCACGTTTTTAGACATTACGGCAACTCATCACAACCGAGGAACGATGGTTGAAGTTGTTGAGCAAGTCGCCAGCCAAGTGTTTATACCATTAACAGTAGGCGGTGGTATTCGCACTGTTGATGATATCCGTCGTATGTTAAATGCCGGTGCAGATAAGGTGGGTATTAACTCTGCCGCAGTCACTAACCCTGAGTTTGTACGTGAGGCAGCACAAAAATTTGGCTCACAATGCATCGTCGTTGCGATTGACGCTAAACGAGTTTCAAGTGAAGGTGAGCCTGCACGCTGGGAGATATTTACTCACGGTGGTCGTACGGCAACGGGTATTGATGCTATCGAATGGGCCAAAAAAATGGTTGATTTTGGTGCAGGAGAAATATTGCTGACCAGCATGGATCGTGATGGCACAAAGTCTGGCTTTGATTTGGAATTAACACGGGCAGTAAGTGATGCTGTTGCCGTTCCGGTTATTGCATCTGGTGGCGTAGGTAAACTACAAGACTTAACCGATGGTGTAAAACTGGGTCGTGCTGATGCCGTTTTAGCCGCGAGTATTTTCCACTTTGGGGAACATACCGTACAGCAAGCTAAAGAACAAATGGCGAGCCAAGGCTTAGAGGTTAGGTTGTAATGACCTGGCTTGATCAAGTTAAATGGAATGATGCAGGTTTGGTTCCCGTTATTACTCAAGAATTTTCAACGAAGCAAGTACTAACTTTAGCTTGGATGAATAAAGAGTCATTACAACTCACGGTTGATACTGGTCATGCTGTTTATTGGTCTCGCTCACGTCAAAAGCTATGGCATAAAGGCGAACAATCAGGTAATCAACAGCAAATTAAATCTATTCGTTTAGATTGTGATTGTGATGCTGTTTTATTAGAAGTTGTGCAGCTGGGCGGCATTGCCTGCCATACTGGTCGTCACCATTGTTTTTATCAACAACTTGTTGATGGTGAATGGCAAACTACAGAAACCGTTCTAAAAGATCCAAAAGAGATATACAAACCAAAAGAGACGAACAAATGAGCGACATATTAAAAAAGCTAGCTGAAGTATTAGAGTCTCGTAAAGATGCTGCTCCTGATAGCTCTTATGTTGCCAGTCTTTATCATGCCGGCACCGATAAAATATTAAAAAAACTAGGTGAAGAAGCCACTGAAACCGTTATTGCTGGCAAAGGCGGTAATCGAGAAGAAATCATCTATGAAACAGCTGATTTATGGTTTCACAGTTTAGTTCTATTGGCTCATAATAATATCGACCATCAAGAGGTTCTTGATGAGCTTGATCGTCGATTTGGCTTGTCAGGTATTATAGAAAAAGCCAGCCGAGATCAATCAGGGAATAAATAATGGCAGACTGTATTTTTTGTAAAATAATTGCTGGCGATATCCCTTCTGCTAACGTGTATGAAGACGAACAGATCTTTGTATTTAAAGATATTAATCCTAAAGCAGCGGTTCATTTATTGGTGATCCCAAAAATTCATCTTGATAGCTTAGAGAGTTTGGCTGTAGAACATCAAGAATTGATCGGCCATATGATGTTGAAATTGCCTGAACTGGCACGAGCGCAGGGTTTAAATAATGGCTTTCGGACCATTATTAATACAGGACCTGACGGCGGGCAAGAGGTTGGCCACCTACATATACATATACTCGGCGGAAAAGGCTTGGCTAAATTTAATTAGTGCTAAAAGCGTATTGTCATTTCGGTACGTTTTTAGCTAGTAGTATTGTTCAACGTTTATGGATAAATCTCGCTAAAATTGGTGTCATTTATAGTGACACATAATAAACAAGCATTGATATTAGATTCAGCTTAAAGATTAGGAGAAGGTTATGGGATTCGGCGGCATTGGCATTTGGCAGTTATTGATTGTTTTAGTCATTATTATTTTATTATTTGGTACCAAGAAATTACGCTCACTGGGCGGTGATTTAGGTAGCGCTATCAAAAACTTTAAACAATCAGTTAATGAGGGTGAAGAAGCCAAAAATAAAGATGAAAATATACTCAAGCAGTCCGATGAAAGCACGCAGGCTAAAGATACACAGAAAGATAAACACACGAGCTAACGACAGTGTTTGATATCGGCTTTTGGGAGTTACTACTTATTGCGTTGGTCGCATTGGTCGTCGTCGGCCCAGAGCGCTTACCGAAACTAATCCGTGTTACCGGCTTATGGGTGGGTCGGGCTAATGCATCAGTACAGTCTATTCGTAGTGAAATATCGCGCGAATTACGTGCCGAAGAGCTTAAGCAAGCTCTTAATAAGACGGTAGATGTATCTGATATCAATAAAATGATGGACGTTGAGCCAAAACCTGAACCAAAGTCTGAGCCATTAACGCCTGTTAAAAAGGACGAAAATGGAAACGGATAATCAGCAACCATTGATATCCCACCTGATTGAATTGCGAGACCGCCTACTCCGAGGCGTGGTCGCCGTATTGATTATTGCAGCCTGCTTATTACCCTTTTCCAATGACTTGTATCATTTTCTAGCAGAGCCATTAATGCGTCATTTGCCAGAATCAAGCAGCATGATAGCAACGGAAGTGGCATCTCCCTTCTTAACGCCGTTCAAGCTCACATTAAGCATCGCAATCCTCTTAGCAATTCCTGTACTGCTCTACCAATTGTGGGCATTCATTGCACCCGGTTTATATGATAATGAACGTAAAATTGTCTTTCCCTTGTTGTTTGCGAGTACAACGCTATTTTTTCTGGGGATAGTCTTTGCGTATTACGTGGTTTTCCCTTTGATTTTCGGTTTTTTAACTCAAGCAGCACCTGAGGGTGTAGCAATTATGACCGATATCAGCAGCTATTTAGACTTTGTTTTAAAGCTGTTTTTTGCTTTTGGTTTGGCATTTGAAGTGCCGATTGCTACCTTGTTATTGATTTGGACAGGTGCTTCTACCGTAGAAAGTCTAAAAGAGAAGCGGCCTTATATTATTGTTGGGGCATTTGTGATCGGCATGTTATTAACGCCGCCGGATATTATTTCTCAAACCTTATTAGCCCTACCGATTTGGTTATTATTCGAGTTAGGTTTATTTTGTGCTCGGTGGCTGCCTAAGAAACAAGATAAAGACTCAACCGTCACATAGCGCTGGAGTTAGTTCTTCCGCCTCTCTGGCTAGCTGCGTCGCCGGCATCTGCGTGACCAAACAATTATTATGTTCTTGAGAAATGATTGTTTTTTCAAAACAAAAGATTATTTTGTATAACGCAATCTTGTTCCATGCTCTAAAGATAATAAAATCTCTTCAGCTCGGATTGCTGAAGGGAAATAAACACCTGAGATTTTAGCTCCGTGGAGACTAGCTCCCTCTAAGCTCTCACAGTGAGAAAAATCCACACCACGTAGGTCTGCTTGGCGAAAATAGCTATTAGAAAAATCTAATCCCGCAGTATTAACGCCTTGTAAGCTAATGTGTCGAAAATCACATCCTATCAATTCAGCTTTTTCACCAGCAGCAACACGTTGATTAAACTCGTCCACGTTACCATCTCGCAATAAGCGATATAAAGGATTATCAGAAATTATTGGTTCAGCCATCAGTTGTGCATACTCCTTATGCCGTAATATCTATACTGCCGCCCGGATTATCAGGGTTAAATCGAGATTCTTCAACTTTTTGGGCTTCTTCAACTACTTCAGCGTTACTAATTGTTGTTGATGCTTTTTCACTCGCTGTCACCGTATTTTGAGTCTCGCTATTGCTTTGATCTGGTGTAACTCTTCCTAGTAGCAAGCTTTCTTGGTTCAAAGGGTTAGTTAAGGTAGGTTGACCGCTTAATGGTGAAATACCTGGAATTTCCATCATGCTCTCCTTATTGATCTGACTTAAAAAGAATTATATTTTGGTAACTATGTGATGATGCATTTTAGTTGAGTAAGTAAGCCTCACAAACCATCCTGTGAGGATCAAAATCATTATTATTCACCAGCATACGACAAAATATCGAAAGTGTGCAATGTACAATTTGTACTTCTTATATGATTAATAGAGGTATTTTGATGGGAATATAAAATTAAGTTAGCCATAGATTGAATCGTATCAACGATTATCAGGGTCTACTAATGCTTACTTTTTCAAGTACGGATCTCTTCAATATAGTTATATTATGAAAGTAATTTAAACAAAAGCTTCTAATGCCCGCATAGATTATGTATAATTTCTCGCTTGATGCCTGGGTGGTGAAATTGGTAGACACAAGGGACTTAAAATCCCTCGGCTTCACGGCCGTGCCGGTTCGATTCCGGCCCTAGGTACCATCATATATCGAAGCCCCAGTAGTTTATTCTACTGGGGCTTTTTTATGATTTTTTGGCATTGGCAAAACTACTGTGCACCTATTGGGATTTTAAGTAGGAATAAGGGTAAGCTTTTGTATAGAGTAAATAATTAAGGATGATCGTCTACTTAAATGACTAAAACAAAGATCTCAAACCCACAATCCAAATTTGTCGATAACGATTTGCAATATGAAATTGTCCCTCGTCGACGCTCTGAAAGACGTAGCGTGAATTATCTTCAAGGCCTTAAATCTGAGCTTGCTGCTGAAAATAAAGATATTGACGTGCAAAATACGGAGAAAAAACTTGCCGCCGTGTTGATAGAAGATGAACGACGCCAATCTGCTAGACGCACTTCAAGACCAACATTACTCAGCGCTGTTGAAATATCGAAACTACGTAAAAAGTAAACTTCAGCTTGAATAGCAGTTTACGCTCCTAGTTTCTCGGTAGCGATGGTTAGGTGCTAATCTCTGGTACCAAGAAACGTAAGTCGCTTACGTAAGCTTATTATCTAAACGCTCTATGCCTTGAAGTTCCGCAGCAATACTTACATATTCTTCTAACTAGCTTGAATAAAGCTGCGCATACCTCTTTTCAATCAATTCTTTTATAACATAGATAGTTGCGGCCTTTTACCGACTCGTCTTCCCTATTATCGTGTTCGATTCCTGCTGGCACTAAAGCCTTATGCTGTCTCAATTGTGCTGATTAATAATTAACTCACCTTTAACAAGCGCAAGATTAGCAGGCTCTTTGCGTGAATTATTTTTGTTCACCTTTATTCTTGAAATGCGACTTATTCAGCAAGTTGTTACCCCTCTGATGCACTAAAAACATTACGCCTCTTAAAATTAATCTCAGTTTAATCTAATAATTTTAGATTGCTTTGGAATAATGCTATTGCAATTCTAAATGATAATGATTATCATTTAGATGTTTATTGTCATCTGGAGCCGAGTAATCGTGCAAAATACAAATCAGGAAAGTCCCAACAGCGTAGTCAACGATTACTTTGAACAAGCAACTCAACTGGAAACTCTTCCGGATCAGACCGCGTTGCTATCTCAGCTTGAACCAGTTAATTCTTGGATTCCGGAACAGTTAGCCGAATTTCTTAATGTTGGCGGTCCAGTGGTCTGGATATTGATGTTGATGTCGCTTTTTGCAACGTCAATTATACTTCTAAAAATTTGGCAGTTCATTTGGTTTAGACCGGAACAACAGTCTAAGTTGGCACACAGCCTGTCTTTATGGCATGAGGGTGAAAAGCATAATGCTTTACAGCACTTGCCCCAAAAGCATTTCATCGGTGATCTAGTTCGTCACGCAATGGTCGGATTGATGGCGGACAATAACAATGAAGAAAATTTGAAACAAGAACTCACGAGACTGGCTAGTCAAAAAATAGAGTTATTGAGAAGTCATCTTCGGACCTTGGAAGTTATTGCTAATTTAAGCCCGTTACTTGGCCTGTTAGGGACTGTATTAGGCATGATTGCGGCCTTCCAACAAATGGAAGCCGCTGGTAATCAGGTTAACCCAGCTGTGTTGTCCGGTGGTATTTGGCAGGCACTACTGACAACGGCTGTCGGCTTATCTGTTGCCATTCCGATAGTTGCGGTACATAACTGGTTAGATCGCAAAGTAGAGCGTGTCACTCACATTTTGAATGATGTATTGACTCAAGTCTTTACTCAAAGTGCGCCAGTTGCTGATAGCAAAGTTACGCCTAAGGCTGTTAAAAATGCTGCTTGAAATCAAGCCTAGCAGAAACCGGAAAATGATCAGTCTCACGCCATTAATAGATGTGGTGTTCATATTGCTTTTGTTTTTTATGTTGTCATCTAGCTTTTTGAAATGGCAACAAATCAACCTGTCGGCACCGGTTGAAAATGATGACCAAGTGCATGATTACAAAATCATCCATCTGCTTAGTAATGATGGTGCCGTACAGGTCGACTCTAAGCCATATCTATTCAATAACTTGCAGACGATCACAACATTTGTGACAAAAAATAGCGGTTCAGATTTTGTGATTACTGCTGAGCCTGAAATTTATACACAGACAGTAGTAAGCCTGCTTGATCGCTTGAAGACCTCAGGTGCCCTTAAGGTATCTATCGCTGGGGTGGCAGAATGATTTTGAAAACCATGCCAAACCAACGCAGCCAGCAAACAGACGATAACCTCATTCCACTTATTAATGTGGTTTTTCTGATGTTGATCTTTTTTATGGTCGCAGGTCATATATCTGCTTCAGATGGAGCCGTGGTCTCCCCACCTGTTTCATTAAATAAACATGCATTGGAGCAGTCACAAAAGAAAGTTGTGATTGCACAAGATGGACGTGTGTTTATCGATGGGATGCCGATCGATGATGATGATATCAGTAAGGTTATATCGTCAGAAGTAACGACTGAAAATGCTGATGCAGTAATGGTTAAAGCTGATGGCATGCTGGACATGAAGCGTTTAAACGCAGTTCTAATCTTGCTAAAAAAAGCAGGTATAGAAAAGATTACATTAGTTACACAGCAACAGGATGGCATACATGATTAATCATCGTCATTGGTCTCTTGCTGTGATCATAGCCATTACATTACATATGCTGATGTTTGGTGCCTTTCTGTCTTTACAATCTGCACAAGCAAAAGACAAAGGTGAAAATGGGATCGAGATAGATTTAGGTATGTTAGGTGATCTTGGTATTGCTGAGTTATCTGAAGAAACAGCTGTAGAGGAGGCGGTCGAACAAGAGATTATAAAGCCTGAGCCTATAAAGGATGTGGTTGAAGAGGTTAAAAAACCCATTGAGAAAGTTGTACCAAAACCAGAAGTAAAACAACCCTTACCTAAGTTAACAAAAACAAACGTTACATCAAGTGAAGTTCAAGTTAACTCAACACCACGCAAACTTGAAAAAGCGGTAGTGGAAACCCCCGAGCCTGTTAAAAAAGAGACTAAAGAAGTAGAGAATATTACCCCTAATACTTCAGTTAAGCCTACTCAGGTAAAGGCTGAAACGACTCAAGTCGCGACACAGAAAAAACGTAGTACAGGTCAATCATCAGCAGTCACTGCGGGTGGGAATCCAAGTGCAGATAAAAGCTACTTTTCATTATTAGCATCACACTTAATTAAATATAAGCGATACCCAAATAGATCAAGAAAAAACAATGAAGAAGGTGTAGTTACGGTCTTTTTTATTGTGAACCGTGCTGGAAAGATCAGTGACTTAAAAATCATCAAAAGCTCAGGTTTTAAAAACTTAGACGAGGCTGTATTAAGAATGGTACGGAAAGCATCTCCATTACCAAAATTTCCTGACGATCTGAGTAAACCAACGCTTTCTATCAGTATCCCCATCGAATTCAAATTAGAGCACTCCACTTAGCTACTGGCTTGCTGTATATCGCCTGGTCTAGTACCAGTTTTCATTAATATTAGGAAAATATCGTGGTTTTTAAAAAGAAATTTAACCCAATACAAATACAACAAGAGGCTTTGAGGTCAACTAAGTCTTCGTCAAATATCGCTTCAGTATCTATGGCAACAACACTAGCTATTGCATTCTCTTCAGCTATGTTAAACCCTGTTTCTGCAGAAGAGATTTCTGCAATGCAAACTATTGTCATTGAAGAGACAGAGATGCAAGTTGAAGCCGATGCCAACCCATATGCTGAACCTACTGCACCCTATAAGGCAAAACGATTATCAGACTCGAAACATACTCGTGATATTGCCGATACCCCGCAAACGATGACGGTAATGACTAAGGAGTTGATCGAAGATTCTGGTAAAACAGAGTTGAAAGATATTTTGAGTGCACAACCAGGTATTACATTAGGTACCGGTGAAGGTGGTAACTCGTTTGGTGATCGTTACATTATCCGTGGTTATGAAGCCCGTAGTGATGTGTTTACCGATGGTTTACGTGAACCTGGTTTGATTACCCGTGAGACATTTGCTATTGAACAAGTCGAAATAAGTAAAGGTCCAAGTTCGACTTTTGCAGGCCGTGGGTCTACAGGTGGTTCGGTTAATGTTGTAACTAAAAAAGCATCATTAGATGATGACTTTACAAGTTTAGAAGCTGGTATCGGCACGGATTCATATAATCGTTATTCTCTGGATACCAATAAGGTCATCAACGATAAGTTTGCCGTACGTTTGAATGCGCTTTATACCGATGCAGATGTTCCTGATCGCGATCCTGCAAACGAACAGCGTCAGGGCATGTTGCTTTCAGGTGTTTATGAAGCAACGGATGATCTAACGGTATCCGCAGATTATTATTACTTTGAAAGTGATGATCGAACGGATCCTGGTGTACAACTAGATAGAGCAACGGGCGTTATAGATAAAAAGATTCAATATATTGGTCAAAGTGGCTTAGATTTCCAACGGACCAAAGCCAATATTTTTACCACTAAAGTAGACTGGAAGTTGTCAGATAATGTGACAGTGGAAAATAAAACACGTATTGGTAAGGCCAATAATGCATTTATTGTATCTGGTTATAACTCAAGATTTGATGCTGGAATACGTCCATTTAATGCTTGGCAGGAAAATAAATACATAGGTAATCAAACCAACGTTTTATTTGATCAGACTATTTGGGGTAAAGAGCATAACTTTGTATCAGGTATTGAATACGCCAGAGAAACGGCGAATACAGGTAACTATACCGTTGACACAGATGCATCTGTTCCCACTGTGAATCCTTATGATCCTGATAACAGTAGTTGGTCGGGTACGATAACGAAGAACGATAGCAGTAAGAATGTGATCAAAACAGCCTCAGCCTACTTGATGGACACCATTACATTATCAGACGACTGGGAAGTCTTCACCGGGGTTCGTTATGATTACTTTGACTATTCCTTAGCGACGACGAGTGATAACTATGCCTATAGTGATGGTTTATGGAATGGTCATTTTGGCGTCGTGTTTTCACCATGGGAAAACGGTAATATTTATGCGAGCTGGAGCACATCATCAAACATAAATGGGGGTGAAGTTGATGCCGGTACTAACTGTGGTTATGGTGGCTTATGTACGGATTCAGACGGTAACTACAACGCAAAACCTGAAAATTCAGAAAACTTTGAAATTGGTACCAAATGGAATGTATTAGATAATAGCTTATTATTAACGGCCGCTTTATTCCAAACAACCAAAGACAATGTGATTGAAGGTGGTGTTGATTCATATCAATCAGGCGGTTCACTGAATACGGGTAAGAACCGAGTAAGAGGTCTTGAGCTTGGCCTGTCGGGTAACCTAACGCCTAAATTAAGTGGGCAATTGGGTGCTGCGTTTATGAATTCGGAAACGCTAGCTTCATATTTTGATGGCACTCAGGCAGTATCAGGTCGTGGAGGATCAATTTCATATCCAGATTACATCGGCAACTCAAAAGCCAACTTTGCAAAACGTAGTGTCAGTGCTCAATTGAAATATCAGTTCACTCCGAAGTTTAATTTTGGTGGTAATTTAACTTACTCAAGTGGCATGTTAGGCGGGCAACCTGATCAAGGTTCAGCAAGTGATACAACGGTTAGAACGCCTAGTTACACAGTATTTGATTTGTTTGCATCGTATCAAGTGACAAAACAGCTGGGTGTACGTGCTAATATCCAAAATATTACAGATAAAGACTATTACACTGCGATATACCGTGGTGGTGATATTATCTATCTAGGTGATGCTCGCTCTGCGAACGTGAACTTGACCTATAAGTTCTAAATAGATGAAGACTTACAAATCAAGGGGGACTTTGCGCCCTCTTGATTTGTTTTTTATGGATCATATTGAATGATAGTTATAGAGAACGTTTTTAACGAGCAGCAATTGCTGCAAGTTCGCCAGTGGTTACAACACGCCACTTGGGATAATGGTTTAGTCACTGCAGGTCAACAAGCTCGTGGTGTGAAAAAAAATCAGCAAGTGACGGCAGGCTCGAAAGTAAGTAATACAGTTGAAGATTTATTATTAGATGTATTGGCTCGTCACCCTGCTTTTATTTCAGCTGCATTGCCTTTAAAAATTGTTACTCCAATGATCAATCGCTACTTAGTGGGCGAAACGTACGGTCTTCATGTTGATAATGCCATACGCGTACCGTTGAATAGTACGACAAGAATTCGAACAGATTTGTCAGCCACGCTCTTTTTAACCGACCCCGCCAATTATGATGGTGGCGAATTGGAGATCAAAGAGCAGTTTGGTAGCCAAAAATTGAAATTAAATGCTGGCGATTTGGTGTTATACCCTTCCACATCATTACATCAGGTTACTCCCGTCACACGAGGTGAACGCATAAGTGTCGTATTCTGGATACAGAGTATGGTCAGAGACAATGAACAACGCAGCATGTTATATGATTTGGATCAGAGTGTGCAGTCACTGACTGGTACGCTAGGACATGAGGCGAAGGAAGTCATGCAGTTATCAGGGCTTTATCACAACCTCATTCGAAAATGGTCTGATACCTAATGACACTCCTCCAACAACCATTGCAACAAATTCCAGATACTTTAGTAAGTTTGCAAGACTATGCGAAGCTAGCAAAAGATCATTTACCACATGCCATTTATGAGTATATTGCTGGCGGTGGTGCTGACGAGATAACACTCAAGCGTAATCGAAGTAAATTTGATGACGTGATGATACAACCACGTGTGTTACAAGATTGCACACAAGGTAGTACCCATACAACAGTAATGGGCGAACAATGGCGCCACCCTATTATGTTGGCACCGGTCGCATTTCATCAGCTGGCACATGAGTACGGCGAGTTAGCGACAGCGCAAGCAGCGTCAATACTAGAAACACCGATGATGGTGAGTACATTGTCCTCTTACTCCTTGGAAGAAATCAGTCAAACCTTAGAGAGTCCAAAATGGTTTCAACTGTACTTTCAGCAAAGTAGAGATTTTACAAAAAATTTAGTTGAACGGGCAGAAAAAGCAGGTTATAGCAAAATAGTTGTTACTGTTGATGCGCCCATACATGGTATTAGAAACCGTGCACAACATGCTCAATTCAAATTACCGGATAACATTCAGGCGGTGAACCTTAAAGACCGACCTTCACTGCCGACAGCTAGTTTTAGTCCAGATAAAAGCATCATCTTTCAGGGAATGATGTCTGAAGTGCCCACTTGGGACGATATTAACTGGTTGATTACACAATCGTCATTACCGATAGTGCTAAAAGGTATCATAAGTCCAGCTGACGCTCTAAAGGCCAAGCAAATGGGTGTGGCTGGAATTGTCGTTTCTAACCACGGTGGACGTACACTTGACTGCATGCCTTCTTCTATTGAGGTGCTTCCTTTAGTCAGAAAAGCGGTAGGTAATGACTATCCGATCTTATTAGACAGTGGCATTCAAAGAGGTACCGATGTATTCAAAGCACTTGCCTTAGGAGCAAATGCGGTCATGATAGGTCGACCACAGCTATATGCACTGGCTGTCGCAGGTGCCTTAGGGGTTGGACATATGTTACGCATCTTACGTGAAGAACTTGAAGTAACGATGGCACTAGCTGGCACTCCGACTATAAAAGATATTGATGCTGATGCACTATTCAAGCTGGACTAATAAGTCTTTTCTTAAAGTTGATACTAGCGTGCTCGCAGATACTTAATCGTTAATGGGTATTTCCTTGGTGCAATAACACGGGAATATGTTCATCACTCAGTGGATGGCTGAAATAAAACCCTTGGTAAACATCGCAGTCATATTTCTTGAGAAAAGCGAGTTGCTCAGCCGTCTCAACTCCTTCTGCAACAGTCTGCAAGCCTAAGCTTTTAGCTAGAGTGATAATTGCTATACAAATAGCTGCATCCTCTTTATTTGAGTTACATTCACTGACAAAAGTACGATCTATCTTGAGAATATCTACAGGAAATTTTTTCAAATAGCTTAGCGATGAATAGCCTGTCCCAAAATCATCAACCGACAATTTAATATTAATTGATTTCAAAGCCGCCATAGAGGCTATGCTCTCTTCAGTATTGCCTGTAATCGCGCCTTCGGTAATCTCCACTTCTATCAGTTCGGGTTGAATATCGTGTTGTAAGAGAAGGCTTTGAATGAATGGCACCAGTGATTTTGCATGTAAATGGTGACCAGATATATTGATAGCAATGGGCAATAAGGTCTGCCCCTGTTGGCGCCATGTTGCTAATTGTTCTATTACTGTTGAGATTACCCACTCGCCTACATCAATAATTAGGCTGCTACCTTCAATAACAGGAATGAATTCATTGGGCGCTATATTGCCGTATTCAGGATGTTTCCAGCGCAATAATGCTTCAAACCCAACCACTTCATTAGTGAGGCATGATACTTTGGGCTGATAATGCATAAAAAACTGGTTATTACTAATCGCTTCAGGAATAGCGGTTTCAATCTGGAAGTTTAGTTTCGCTACTTGCTCCATTTCTTCCGTAAACAATCGATACCTATTTCGGCCGTTTTGTTTGGCTTGATACATCGCTATATCGGCATGCTGTAATAAGCGATCGCCACTCAATCTCCCATCTTCTGATAAAGCGATACCGATGCTGATCAGTACCTTTAATGTATTGCCCGTTAACTCAAAAGGTTCACGCATAACACTTAAAATATCATTCGCTTTATTTGTGGCATCTTCTTCTGTCAGCTCACCAGAAAAAACCACCACAAATTCATCGCCGCCCCATCGACCAATAAGATCGGATTCGCGGGTGACACGAGTCAGTCTATTTGCCACCTCACATAAAAGCTGGTCGCCTGCCTTGTGACCTAATGTATCGTTAATTTTTTTAAATTGGTCCAAATCTAGGAACATTAATACAACAACACCTGTAACATTGCCGTGATGTGCAATTCGTTGTTCCAAATTTTGCATGAAATAAGTTCGGTTATACAGGCCTGTTAAAGGGTCGTTATAGGCCAGTAATTTAAGTCTGTTTTGTAGTTTTATTTGCTTGGTAATATCTCGAATATGAAGAGTGAACTCTTTGTTTTTCTCGTGTTCATCTGTCGTTTGAGTTACGACAATTTCTGCTGGAAAGGTATCGTTATCATTGCGTTTCAATTCAGAAATATTCTGACGTTTTAAAACAAGACCTTCATTCAAGTTAAAGTCTTGTGAAAGACTTTGCATCGCCATCTTTCTAGCATCTTCAGCCATAAAGACACCAAAAAAGTTGCGGCCATTTACATTATGCTGGCCAATACCAAAGCACTGTTCTGCGGCTGGGTTAAAAGCAAGTATTTCACCACGACTATTGATGGTAATAATACAATCCATCGCGGCATCTAGAATGGCTCCTTTACGATACTCACTCTGTTTGAAAGCGTTAAAGGCTTGATCGCGTTGCTGAATTTCCTGATGGACTTTATCAATAACACGGTTATATTCTTGAGCGATCTGTCCTACTTCGGTAAAAGGCTCAACGGGTACCCTAACAGAGTAATCAGCTTTGATTTGCTGGTGATTCATCGCTGATAACAAATCAAATACTTCAGTGGTAACACGGTGTTCGGCCACATTTAAACCGATAAGCTCTTCTTTTTCACTCACTCGTAAAGAGTAAAAATGGTTGATCATACGGAAGATTAAATAGGCAATACTAAAGCTATAAACCCCTATAGACAGAATGCCAATGAGTTGAGATTCAAGCTGATCATATTTTGATAGTCCATTGTCTAATAGTGCTGGGTCGCCAAACAAAGCAACAGCAAGTGTTCCCCATACACCAGCAAAAAGGTGTACTGGAACCACGCCCATCACATCATCAATTTTTTTATGTTCTAGCCAGCGGCCACCATAAAAAACAATGATTCCGGCAATAAAACCAATAATTACCGACGAGCTCACGCTGACGACATGACAACTAGCTGTAATCGCCACTAATCCACTTAATACGCCATTAATGATTTGCAATACATCAATATAACCATCGATTTTGTATTTTATAATCGTTGCGGCAATCCCGCCCCAGAATGCCGCTAAGCAGGTATTGAGTAAAATGGATGGCACATTGTCTGTCCAGCCCAGCGTACTACCGCCATTGAAGCCAAACCAGCCGAACCAAATCAACATTGCACCGAGCACTGCCATGGGCACATTACTACCAGGAATACGGCGATCAGCCTCATCAAACTGACCTATACGAGGTCCGATAATCAAGATAGCGGCTAAAGCGACCCAGCCACCAACGGAATGAACGACCGTAGATCCAGCAAAATCAACAAAACCAATCAGTTCTAACCAGCCTGTTGCGGTACCAGAAATAATACCAGCCCATGCCCAGTGTCCTACAACGGGGTATATGAACAAAGAAATCGTCACGGTAATGATCAAGTAGCCAAAGTAACTCGTTCTTTCGGCGACGGCACCAGAAACAAGAGTTGCAGCCGTGCCACAAAACATCATTTGAAATAGAAAGGTGGTGATCAGTAAGGGGGTCGCATTATCACCAAATAAAAAATTATCTGTACCAATAATGCCGCCATAACTATCGCCAAACATAATGGCAAAGCCAACAGCCCAAAAAATAGTACTGGATACAGTGAAATCAGAAATGTTCTTTGCGGCAACATTGATACTGTTTTTACTGCGTACCAGTCCGCTTTCTAAGCATAAAAAGCCAGCCTGCATTACAAACACCAGCATAGATGCACATAAGATCCATAAAATATCCATAAGCTTAATTAACTCCAGGCATAACTAACTGCTGTAAGAAAATTAACTCGTGTTGTGTAATGTTGATATTCACTAGAACATACCTTACGTTTCATTTGTATAGCGACATTGCTATACACGCTACACAATATAAATAGTGCTAACGCACCGCTTATATTTTGAAACCAGCCCTTCATTCCGTTTGGTAGCTAGTGCTATTTGTTCGTCATCAGGTAATAAATCCAGTATTGTTCTGCCTCAGCAAGGCTTACTGCAAAGTGGATACTTTCATGTATAGCACTCATCATGCCAATTGATATTTGATTGGTTTTGCTGGTCTTATGCACGGAAAACACAAGCTTATTGCACCAAAATATAATGTATCGCTCAGTATTAGTGCATAAGGATTTCCTGTTCTGTTATGAAGATTTTCACTTCAACCTAATTTGAACTAATTGAGGACGCTTTTGGTTTTGGCATTATGGTTTTGTTTTTTCGAATCGTGTTGTTATATAGTAGATTACATTTTGATAGCGATTTTCAGTGGTGAGTAGTATGAAAACTAAGATTACAGTTCTTTTTCTGAGCGTAGTTATAAGCGCTTGTGCCGCTGTTCCAACAACACTTAACAGTGCGAATGGTAAACAGCGCTTCACTATGGATTGCAATTCAGGAATAGAAAAGTGTCATCAGAAATCTGTTGAATTATGCCCTGATGGCTACGATATTATTGATCACACTAAAAAGACATCAACTCTTCTACCGCATTATGGTCAATACCCTAAGGTTATTCATATAGAGAGTCTAACCGTTGAATGTCGCTAGAGAGATAAACGCTGTATGTTGAGAGGTGCAGTGTCGATTTGTGCTTGATACGTCCATATAGCTAAACCCCAGTCATTTATTCTGTTGGGGCTTATTTATTACGCATTGGTTTGAGCGTGATTTACCTTAAGCAGGCCGCAACAAAGAGTTTAATAATATGGGCTTAATGATATTATGAGCCTATAAGAAAATTAATCGTTCAACACGGGGAAGGATTGCATGATGACTAAAACCGCATTAATTATTGTCGACTTACAATACGATTATTTCAAAGGTGGTAAGTGTGAGCTAGAAGGCACTGATAGTGTCGTGATAAAAGCCGCTGCATTACTCAAGGCTTTTAGAGCAAAAGGCTTGCCGATAGTCCATGTCCGTCATCAGTTTCCATCGGTTGATGCACCTTTTTTTGTGCTTAACTCCGATGGGGCAAAAGTGCATGCATCAGTAAAAGAGTTAGAGGGTGAGCCCGTTGTAGTGAAACATCAGATCAATGGCTTTAGAGAGACGAGACTAAAAGAAATTTTAGATGAGTTGCAGGTTGATAGCGTGTTGATTTGTGGTGCCATGTCACATATGTGTATTGATGCTGTTACTCGTGCGGCGAATGATTTTGGTTATAACTGCTCGGTCGCTCATGACGCGTGTGCTACGTTAGCATTAGAATTTGATGGCGTTCATGTACCAGCAAAACAAGTACATGCCGCATTTATGGCAGGCCTTAGTTTTGCCTATGCAAATGTGGCTACAACGGAAGTGTTTTTGGCTGAAATTTAGGTCGTTATAATAACACCTCACAAGTCGTGCAAGGCATAGCTATCAAGTCTCGCATGTCAGAATGAGCTTTTCAGCGTTACCTGCTGATATATAAGTAAGTTACAAGTCACTCACCCCCCATAACTGTTACAAAAAGCCATTCGGGAGCTTTAAATGAGCCACAATATTGATTCGCCGGTCACTCAGTTACTTCAGCAGCTTGCTATTTCATTTGATGTGATTGAAATCCCCTTGTCTGAAGACAAAAAACCTATCCGTAATCTGGAAGAGCTACTGACTTCTGAGGGGTGTGATCCGTTATCGGTTGTACGTAGCTTGTTATTCAAAACCGGCTCTGGTGCTTTCGTGCTACTAGGCGTTGCTGGTGGAGGGCGTGCGGATTGGGGCGTATTACGTAAACATCTAGATGAACGAAAACTGCGCATGGCGGAGTTTGATGAGGTTAGTCAGGCAACGGGCTATGTTGTTGGTGCCGTTCCGCCTATTGCTTTGCCGGAAAGCCTTCGGGTTTTACTCGATAAAAGTGTGGCTGATTACGACACGGTTATTATTGGTAGTGGAGTATTGGGCTATGCGCTCGCTCTTTCTAGTAAGGATCTGAAAACTGCCATGGGTGGTGTTGATATTGGTGATTTTGTAAAAGCGGTGAGCACTGAAAACTAGTATGGATTTAAACACTCCTAAGAACTATCTCGGCCTAATAAAAAATCATGCTGGACTACTGTCGATAGCCTTTTTGGCTGTGTTTACGGGTAATCTGGGACAGAGCTTTTTTATCGGCTTATTTCAAGCGCCAATCAGTCAGCAATTGAATTTATCCGCTGGTGAGTTTGGCAGCATCTACTCAGGCATTACCATCTTCGGTGGTTTTCTCGTGATGTATTTCGGACCCAAGATCGACTGGGTTTCCCCTAAGCGTTATGCCATGACACTGCTGACGGTATTAACGATCGGCTTGTTGATTCTGACCTTATCGCCTTGGTGGGCGCTTGGTGTTTTAGGGCTGGGTTTACTACGATTATGTGGCCAAGGTTTAATGACTCATCTTGGTAGTACTTTGGCGGGCCGTGAATTTAGTGTTAATCGTGGTCGTGCCCTTGGTTTTGTCGGGTTGGCAATGCCATCGGGTGAAATAATTTTGCCACCCCTCACTGCTTTGTTGCTCGTTTGGTTGTCATGGCAGCAAGTATGGTGGTGCATACTCGCCATCATCATCTTTTTCTGGGTGTGTCTTTTTATCTTTGTTGACTGGCCTGATGCCCCACACGAACATAAAGCGGCGGCTGATAAGCGTTTGCAAGGACCTAGTCCCATGCGAGAATTACGCTTCTGGTTATTAATGCCTATGTTATCGGCTCTGCCATTCACCTTGACCGGCATTTTTGTGTATCAAGCACAAATGACAGAGAACCTTGGCGCATCAACGACTACCTACGCATTGGCGCTTACTGGCATGGGAATGATTCGCTTTCCGATGGCATTGTTAGGGGGGCGTTGGATAGATGATTTGGGCGTTAACCTCATCGCTCGCCTTTATTTGTTGCCCTTTGCATTGGCATTGTTAGCCGCTGGCTTATTGGGTGGTAACATCGGCATTTGGGTATTGATGCTTGGTGCAGGTTTATCATTGAGCATGTCATCCGCCGTGTCTGATAGCCTGCTGATTAGGCTCTGGGGCAAAGAGCATCTGGGTAGAGTACGTTCGCTCCGGTCGGCTTTTTTAGTGTTTTCAACCGGTATTTGCCCTGCCTTACTCGGCTTTTTACTTGATGCTAATGTCCACTTCCAGTACATACTGTTCGGTATGCTGGTGTTTGTCATCATTGCATGGTTGATGGCTCAAATGCCGATTAGACTAGCCGCTCAACAAGCTGATGTTTAATCTCTGTTGTGCGTAAAAAATAATATATGTAGATCTGCAGACATTTAGTTTGTTGCGTTAGCCGTTGTAATTAACAACTCCATCATAAGATTTGAAGCCCCGAGATGTGGTGCAATTTTTATATCAATGTGTGGATAATAAGGCTTAGTATCATTCACGATATTAGGAATGTCTTCGACGACATGACGTCCTGAATTTAGAAAATAAGGCAACACCACAATAGATGTCGCACCATCATTCACACACTTTTGTATACCATCGGGGATCAGTGTATCTGCGAGCTCTAAAAAGCCAGCATGAATAATTTCATATTGCTCAGCACAATTTAGTTTTAATCGTTCCGCCAAAATAACCACTTCGTCATTTGATTGTTTTCGGCGGCTACCATGGGCAATAAGTAACAATGCTTTCATCTTAAATATCCTAGGGACTTAGGTTTTTATGTGTCAAAGAGGCAAATAACGTCTATTGGGCTAACTAAGCAATCAGTACGATCAGAATACTAGCGGTAACAGACCAAACGACAGCGACAATCGCCGATAGTCGCCAAACTGAGAGCAAGGCAAAAGCAATAAGACCAATGGCCAGATCAGTAATACTTTGAATCGCGGAGATAAATATTGGGTCGTAGAGTGCAGCAGCTAGAAGCCCAACGACGGCGGCATTAACACCGGCAACCGCACGGGCAACGGCTGTATTGTTAGAAATGGCACGCCAGAATGGAAGAACACCCGCTACAAGTAAAAAGCCAGGGATAAACATAAAGAGTAATGCAATGGTGGCGCCGAGCCATTCATTATGACCTGTCGGCGTGACTGCACCCAGATAAGCAGAAAAGGCAAACATTGGACCAGGAATAGCTTGAGAAGCGCCATAACCAGCAAGGAAGGTTTCGCTTGTTATCCAACCTGATGACACCACAGAATCTTCAAGTAGTGGAAGCACCACATGGCCTCCGCCAAACACCAATGCCCCCGCACGATAGAAGGCGTCGGCCATCGAAATGAGAGTGGCATTCTGGGTTGTAAATAAAGGTAAACCCGCGAGTAAACCGATGAACAATAACAGCAGTATGCCACCGAGCTTTCTTCCATAATGAATGGGTATTTGTGACGCTATTTCTGCAGCGCTAGCTCGACACAAATAAATGCCAGCAATGGCGCCGCCCATGACAACGAGCAATTGAAGCCAAGCATTACCTATAAAAAGTAATACGCCTGCCGAAACTATCGCAATAGTGGCACGCCGAATATCTGGGCAAAGCTTTTTAGACATGCCGAGAACGGCATCAGCAACCACTGCAAACGCCACAATTTTTAGTCCATGAATAGCCGCTTCGCCAACAGGGCCAGACAAAGCAGGTAACACAGATGCAAAACCGATCAACAGCAATGCCGAAGGCAATGTGAAGGCGATAAAGGCCGCCAGTGCGCCTAGCCAGCCGGCGCGAGCAAGTCCAAGACTAAAACCAAGCTGGCTACTAGCTGGTCCTGGCAAAAACTGGCAGATGGCAAGAAGCTGGCCGAATTGACTTTCGCTTACCCAGCTTCGGCGTTCTACCAGTTCTTTTCGAAAGTAGCCCAAGTGAGCCACCGGCCCACCAAAGGAGGTGAGCCCGAGTTTTAAAAATGCCATAAAAACTTCGGCAGGACTGCCTTGGTTAATCTTCATATACAAATATCAGAAAACTAGTTAGCTTATTTTATAGCAGCTTCATAAAGCGGCATCACTTTTGGTGCCAAAGCTTGTAAATCGTTAATCCGATTTTGGCTCGCAGGATGAGTGCTTAAAAATTCAGGTGGAGCCGCTGGATTCTCAGCCGTCATTTTTTGCCATAACGTTACAGCTGCATTAGGGTTGTAACCTGCTCGTGCTGCCAGTTCTAAACCAATGCGATCTGCTTCACGTTCTTGCTCGCGGCTGTTCGGCAAGGAGAAAAACAATTGTGTGCCTAATTGAGCACCTTGAGTGGCGAGGGCTCCGGTTATGCCATCACCCGCTAAAGCGGCCAATGCTTGGATGCCATACTGTTGAACATAAGCTTGCGACATACGTTCGCGACCATGTTCACGAAGGGCATGAGCGATTTCATGGCCAATAACAGCGGCAAGCTCATCATCAGTGGCATCTATTTTTTCGACTAAGCCACTATAAACCATTATTTTTCCACCGGGCATGCAGTAAGCATTGAGTTGATCATTTTTTTCGACATTAACTTCCCACGCCCACTTGGGAGCGTCAGATCTAAAAATACCAACTTGAGCGATAAGCTTATTTGATATGGTCGTGACACGTTTGAGCATGGCGGCATCGGTGTTGAGTGTTTTTTCCGTTTTGGCTTTTTCGAGTGTTTCGTTATAAGCCTGACCCGACATAGCGTCAACACTTCCGGAAGGTAACATCAAAAACTGAGTGCGTTCTACGCCTGAAAAGCTATTGTTTGTGGTTGTGGCACAGCCGGCAATTAAGCTGGCTGATGTAATAAGTAGTATTAAACTGATTTTTTTCATGTGAATCCTTTTTAACTGGACATGCTGTATTTTCAATATTATCTTTTATCGGTGGAGCTCACCGGCCCGCTCGGGCTGGTAAGTAATCTCTTTAAGTTTTACCTTGAGCACGCCACCGCTGGGTTTTGGCCATTCGATTTCATCTCCCTGAGATAGCCCAAGCAGTGCACTGCCGACAGGTGCCAAAATAGATATTTTTTTGCCGCTGGAATCAACATCTTTTGGATAAACAAGCGTTAACTCGAATTCATCTTGAGTAGATTCTATAACAAATTTTAAAGTAGAATTCATCGTTACTATTGTCGGTGGAATTGCTTCAGGATCAACCATATTTGCACGGCCTAACTCCGCCTCCAGTTCGGCTTTTCCTGCAAAGCTATTTTTGGGCAAAGATTCAATTAAATTATATAACCTATCCGCATCTAATGATGAGATGGTTATTTCTGGTCTTGTATTCATTTCTAATCTCAAAATAGTATAAATAAATATGTACGAAACATAATTGTAGCCTAAGGTCTCGGCTATGCGTGCTTTGTTTTCTATACTTGTAGAATCTTATAATAATCACCAAGGCCGGTCAGTATATTAGTGGTGGCAACAGATGAAAGAATCAAACCCATTACTCGACTAATAACACGAGCACCACTACTACCAATTAACCGGTTAATGAAACCAGCAAGAAGCATTAATAGATAAACTAAAACTAGAACGGCCAACATAACCAATGCTGTTTGTAGCTGCTCGCTAAAGTTATATATTGCGTTTTCTGTTAATAGCACTGCAGCTAACATCGCCCCTGGGCTTGCAATTGAAGGTACGGCAAGCGGGAAAATGGCGGTTTCATTATGGGATTTCCCTATAAGCTTTATCTCCTCCTCAGGTTTGCTATCGCCAAATATCATCGTTAGAGCGAATAGAAACAAAACAATCCCCCCTGATATTTGAAAGGCAGGTAGAGGAATGGATAAGGCCTTCAACACTATCTCTCCAATAATTACAAAAAATAACAATACACACGCCGAGACAATGGTTGCCAGTAAAGCGACGCGACGTTTTGTTTTTTGATCGTATTTATCTGTTACAGCAATGAATACTGGCACTGTTCCGATGGGGTCAACAACTGCAAAAAAAGTGATAAAAACAGCTACGATATCTATCATTGAATTTTTTCTCCATTAGCTAGGAAGCTGCAAAATATGACGTCCAAAGGCATGGCCTTTAATTTATCGTGTTTTCTATACTGGTAGAACCTTATAGTACTCGCTAAGACCTGTGAGTATGTTGGTCGTGGCAATAGATGAAAGGATAAGCCCCATCACCCGACTAATCACGCTTGCGCCGCTACTGCCAATAAACCGATTTATGAAACCGGCCAGTAGCATTAATATATAAACTAAAATCAGAACGGATAGCATAACTAATGCGGTTTGCATTTGCTCCCAAATAGTAAATACAGAATTTTTGGTTAATAGCACGGCTGCTAACATCGCCCCTGGGCTTGCAATTGATGGCACGGCAAGCGGAAAAATGGCCGTTTCTTTATGGGAATTTTGTAATAGCTTTATCTCTTCATCGGGTTTACTGTCGCCAAATATCATCGTCAGAGCGAATAGAAACAAAACAATCCCGCCAGATATTTGAAAGGCGGGAAGTGGAATGGACAATGCGTTCAACACGATCTCACCAACCACGATAAAAAATAACAATACACAGGCCGAGACAATTATTGCCAGTAAAGCAACACGACGTTTTGTTTTTTGATCGTATTTATCTGTTACAGCGATGAATACTGGCACTGTTCCAATAGGATCAATAACGGCAAAAAAAGTAATAAAAACAGCTAAAATATCAATCATTTAATCATTTGTTCCATAATGAGGGCGGCTAAAAATGCTAGGTGTTAGCCGTCAGCCTGAACAGCTGACTATATAGGAAGTGCTTAACCAAGTTATTTAGTTTCATATAAGCCTTTAAAAACCACAACTGTTCTATATTTAATGAGTTTAAAGGGGAGCGGTGGTTTGTCCGTCGATAAGCTATTAGTGATGACTGGGACTAAATAGGACTTTACCATAATTACCTTAGCCGTCTTTTTCTACCACATAATAAATAATTACTAGACGACTGGTCTATTTTAGGTTATTGTATGTCCATGAATGCAATAACTCAAGCTCGAACAGGTGATACACGCCAACATATTTTATCTGTTGCTAAGACTCTTATCCTCGGCAAAGGTTTCAGTGCCGTTGGTTTAAATGAAATACTTAAAGCTGCACAGGTGCCTAAGGGATCTTTTTATCACTACTTTGATTCGAAAGAGCATTTTGGAACGGCTTTGCTCGAAAATTACTTTGATGAATATTTAGTAATATTGGATGAGGTGCTCAAAGTAAGTAGCGGTAAACCTGCATTGCCATTATTGCTTAACTACTTTGACAATTGGAAAAACAGCCAATGTAGCGATATAACAAACAACAAGTGTTTAGTTGTAAAACTCAGCGGTGAAGTATCAGATCTGTCTGAAGCTATGCGGCTAGCATTAAAACAAGGCACGCAGCGTGTCATCACGCGTCTAGCATTATGCATACAGCAAGCTGTTGATAACAATGAGATCATACTTTCTGATGACGCTGAAACAGTGACCAAAGAACTCTATTACCTATGGATCGGCACTACATTGATGGCGAAAGTGAGCCACACGCCGGAGACCTTTGATGTTGCTGTAAATGTACTCAATTCACGCCTCTACGTCGCTTAATTAAACTGGACTAGGGCATTTTTATTTACGAAATCTATAGGCGACTGGTCTATTAACTGGATGTTTAAAGGAAAAAACTGTGAACAATTTTAACTTTTATAACCCAACTCGAATTTTATTTGGCGAAAATAAGATTGCTGAAATGACGAACTTTATTCCTAAAGATGCACGTGTGTTAGTGCTATTTGGAGGCAAAAGTGCTCGCAAACACGGAACCTTAGATGAAGTGATTGCTTCATTGGGTGACCGTTATGTTGAAGAGTTTGGCGGCATTGAAGCAAATCCTAGTTACAGCACTTTGATGAAGGCTGTTCAACAAATCAAAGATAATAAGCTCGATTACTTAATAGGTGTCGGCGGTGGTTCTGTCATCGATGGCGTTAAATTTGTTGCCCTAGCAGTTTCATGTGAAGGTGATGCTTGGCAGGAAATTTTGGTAGGTAAAGCAAAAGGTATTACTCAGGCCTTACCTTTTGGTGCTGTTCTTACCTTGCCTGCAACGGGTTCGGAGATGAATAGTAACTCTGTTGTCACGCGATATGAAACACGCGAAAAGATGGCGTTTAGTAGCCAACTTGTTTACCCACAGTTTTCAGTTCTCGATCCGACTAAAGTCGCCACATTACCTCCGCGCCAGTTGGCTAATGGTGTGGTTGATGCCTTTACTCATACGATGGAGCAGTACCTGACTTATCCGGTGAATGCTCGTGTGCAAGATCGCTTTGCAGAAGGTTTATTAACTACCTTAGTTGAAATTGGTCCTGAGCTACTAAAAAATCCTAGTGATTATGAATTACAGGCTAACTTTATGTGGACAGCAACCTTAGCACTTAATGGTTTGATTGGTGCGGGTGTCCCTCAAGATTGGGCGACACATATGATTGGTCATGAGTTAACCGCTTTACATGGTTTGGATCATGCTCAAACATTAGCCATTATTTTACCTAGTGTGATGAATGAACAACGCGAGCAAAAACACGGAAAATTACTTCAATATGCTGAACGTGTTTGGAATATAACGGAAGGTGATGATGAAAGTCGAATCGATCTTGCTATCGCTAAAACGCGTGACTTCTTTGAACAAATGGGCGTACGCACTTACTTAAAAGATTATCAACTGGGACTTAATGATATTCCTGCAATGATCAAACAGTTGGGTGAGCATGGTCTTACTGAATTGGGTGAGCACGGTGATATCGACTTAGAGAAAAGTACCAAAATATTAGAAGCCAGTGTTTAACAAAAAGTAACTCACAGTTTCAGAAGGAAAAACTAATGAATGTAGCAACACAAACAATGCTTACGCTGTTATCACCTATTCAAGTGGGTGCTTTAAACCTGAAAAATAGAAGTGTCATGGCACCCTTAACGCGTAATCGTGCTGGCGAAGGCTTGGCACCTGCTGAGATGAATGTCGAATATTATCGACAACGTTCAAGTGCAGGTTTAATTATTAGCGAGGGCAGCCAAATTGCTCATGAAGCAGCTGGCTATCCCTTTACGCCTGGCATCTATACTCAACAACAAGTCGATGGCTGGAAAAAGGTAACAGATGCCGTACATGAAGAAGGTGGCAAAATAGTGCTACAACTTTGGCATTGTGGGCGAGTATCACATAGCAGCTTATTACCAAAAGGTATGTTACCTCAAGCACCATCAGCTATAAAGCCTGTAGGCGAAGTATATACTTACGAAGGCATGCAGCCATATGAAACACCTCATGCGTTAACGCTAGATGAAATACAAGACGTCATCGAGATGTATAAAAAAGCCGCTCAAAACTCGCTTGATGCTGGTTTTGATGGCGTAGAAGTACACGGTGCAAATGGTTATTTACTTGATCAGTTTTTACGTGATGGTACCAATCAGCGAGAAGATATCTATGGTGGTAGTCTTGAAAATCGCTCACGATTATTACTTGAAGTCGTCGAAGCTGTTACAAAAATATGGGGAGCAGATCGTGTTGGGGTACGTTTGTCTCCACTCCAACCATTCAATGACATTAAAGATAGTGACCCTGAAGCGACATTTACTTATACCGTTAAAGCATTAAATAAATTTGGACTCGCTTATTTACATGTTACTGAAATGGGTGCTGAAGCACCTGGTGTAGCTGGCCCCTCTTTTGATTTAAAAACATTACGTCCTTTATGGGATGGCAATTATATGACCAACAGCGAATATAGTTTCGAAACAGGTAATGCCGCCATTCAAAAGGGCGAAGCAGATTTTATTTCTTTCGGAAAGCTCTTCATTAGTAACCCAGATTTAGTAGAGCGTTTCGCCATCAATGCACCGTTAAATGACTTTGATGCAAGTACGTTTTATGGTGGTGATGAGCATGGTTATACCGATTATCCAAAGATGGCTTAAGAAGGCACTAGTTCACATATTGGCAATGATGTTTCAATAATCTAGTGAGGTATCCACAGGTTTAATTAACTAAAATTATGACTTTATGTTATCTGAATAACATTCTTTTAGTCAAAATAAACATATAATGCACTTCTAAATACTCGTATTGAAAGGCAATTATTTAATGAGATTATCATTTTACAAAAAACAAGTGATTAGCCTCATTGCCGTTTTAATGGCTACGTTTTCAATAATGACTCATGCTGAAGAGGCCCTTGAAAAGGTCTCTTTACAGCTTGATTGGAAATATCAGTTTGAGTTTGCTGGCTTCATCATGGCAAAAGAAAAAGGCTACTATAAAGATGTCGGGCTAGATGTCGAGTTACGTGAATATGAAGAAGGCCTTGATATTGTTGAAAGCGTACTTTCAAAACAAAGTAATTACGGTATTTATAATTCCAGTGTTGTCATAAGTGACGGTAAATTAAAACCAACTATCTTAATGGCGACATATTTTCAAAAGTCTCCCCTAGTTTTTGTCACCACTAAGGATATTAAGCATCCGCGTGATCTTGTCGGCAAGATGATCATGGGAACAACGAATGAACTTAAATACAGCTCATTAGCCTTGATGCTTGACCATTTTGCTGTCAATGAAAAAAATGCTGAATTCCTGGAACATTCATTTAATATCAATGACTTTATAGAGCATAAAGTCGATGTGATTAGCGTATTTAGAACAAACCAGCTTTTTGAGTTAAATCAACGAAACATTGAATATAACATCATTGATCCAGCGGATTATGGTTTTTCAATGACGGCCGTTAATCTCTTTACCTCATACTCAGAAGTAGATGGTAACTCAGAGAGAAGCCGAAACTTTATAAAAGCATCAAAGAAAGGCTGGGCGTACGCATTGGCCCACACACAAGAAACAGTTGAGCTTATTTATAATCATTATTCAACACAAAAGAGTCTTGATGCATTGGCTTATGAAGCTGAAATAACCAAGCAAATGATGTTGTTAGATTTTTTTGAGATTGGTGCGACAGATAAAGAGCTCTCCATGCGTGCAGTCAAACAACTCAAACACAGCGGTTTACTAACCGATGGAGAGAGATTAGGTACATTCGTCTTTGAAGATGTTTTACGTGAGCTGGGTCGTGGCGTTATGTTTACGGATGAACAAATAGATTATTTGAATAATAAAAAAGAACTCCGCGTGTGTGTTGATCCTGATTGGATGCCCTTCGAAGGTATTAAGGATGGCAATCATGTTGGTATTACTGCCGATGTTATAAGCAAGTTTAATGAGCAACTTCCTATTCCAATTACATTAGTTCCAACAAAAGATTGGGCGGAGGTGCTTTTAAAGGGGCAGTCACGACAATGTGATATTTTCTCGCTTGCAGCTGATACGCCTGAACGCTCCAAATACATGAATTTCACGCGGCCCTATATCGATCTTCCTCTTGTACTAACCACAAAAATGGATACGTTTTATATTAATGATATTAGAGAAGTAAAAGATAAAAAATTAGGTGTTGTTAAGGGCTATGTGATTGCAGAGCAACTTCGTAAGAAAATACCGGACATCAATATTGTAGACGTGTCATCAATCACTGATGGTCTTGCTCGAGTCGAAAATGGTGAATTATATGGCTATATAGATAATTTAATGGTCATTGCCAATTCAATTCAAAAGGACTTTACGGGGGTGCTAAAAATCTCCTCACGTTTGGATGAAAATGTGAAATTAGCTATGGCGTCTCGTAATGACGAGCCTCAGCTTAATGCAATACTTGAAGAATTGGTTAAAAACTTCACTGAGGCAGAGCTTCAAGCAAGCTACAACAAATGGGTTGCAGCCGTTGCAAATTCTCAAGCATTTGATTATAGCTATGCATGGAAGTTATTAGCCGCCATATTTTTACTCCTAGCAGCTTATATTTTTCACTATACCAAGCTCAAAAAGTTAAATAATTCGCTATTAACGTTATCTATAACCGACAAATTAACGGGACTTTATAACCGCGTCAAAATAGATGAAGTGCTTGTCGAGAAAAAATACGAGGTTGATAGGTATGGCACGGAATTATCTGTTATTTTGTTAGATATCGACTTTTTTAAAAGTATTAATGACAAATATGGTCATCTTAGAGGGGATAGTGTGCTGGTTGAATTTTCTCAGATCATAAATCAGAACCTAAGAAAGACAGACTATGTAGGGCGTTGGGGTGGCGAAGAGTTTTTGATTGTTTGTCCTAATATAGGGATAAAAGATGCTGAGGCACTTGCACATAAATTAGTAGATAAAATTAGAAATCATACTTTCTCAGACGTAAAAAAGGTCACAGCTAGTGCTGGCGTTAATAGCTTTTCTAAAGAAGAGTCAATTGATGCCACGATACATAATGCAGACAAAGCACTTTACCAATCTAAAGAGAATGGACGAGATTGCGTTACCGCATTCAAAGAATAAAGTGATTCATTGTGGGAGCGCTGACTAAGATCTGTGAGCAAGGAATTCCGTTTCCTATGAGAAAAGATCTTAGTTAATTTAATCTCTTATCCAATTGCATCGCTCTGTACTAGAGCATGCCTTCCTTAACGATAAACGTTATAATTTCAGGCAGTCCTTGGCCAATTTTAAGATTAGTAAAAACATAGGGTTTCTCAATTCGCATCCTTTTAGTATCACTGTCCATGACCTCAAGTGAAGCGCCTACATAGGGTGCTAAATCTATTTTGTTAATCACTAGTAGATCAGATCGTGTTATCCCTGGACCACCTTTTCTTGGGATCTTTTCGCCTTCAGCAACATCAATCACATAAATTGTAATGTCGGCTAACTCTGGGCTAAAGGTAGCCGATAAGTTATCACCACCGCTTTCAATAAAGATTAAATCTAAATCAGGGAATGTTTGGCTGAGATCCTCAACGGCTGCTAAATTCATTGAGGCATCTTCTCTGATCGCCGTATGTGGGCAGCCGCCCGTTTCTACGCCGACGATGCGATCTGCTGAAAGCGCTTCACTTTTAACTAAAAACTGAGCATCTTCTTTGGTATAAATATCATTTGTGACCACGGCTAATTGATAGTCATCACGCATCGCTTTGCATAAGGCATCAAGCAATGCTGTTTTGCCGGAGCCTACTGGCCCACCGACACCAATACGTAAGGGTGCTTTTTTTGCATTCATATTTTTTCTCTTTATCAGGATCTAAATAAACGGGTGTATTGTGTTTCATGACGGGCGCTAGCATAGGCTAAGGCAGGAGCGGAACTGCCGATATTATCATCACTTATGCTCAGCCCTTTCTCGACCGCTAAGGCTAAGGTTGGGGCGAGATCACGTAATATTCGTTGTCCGGCCATTTGACCTAAAGGAATTAACTTCACACCCGAAATCACAATGTTTTCTAGCCATGACCATGCAAAGCCTTGTGCACCAATATGTGTGGGAATATCCCACTGACTTAATGCCAAGGAAAAACCGGCGGTCTGAGACTTAGCCAAGGTGAGTTTCCATTGTTCGGCGAGATCCATCTCTAAATCTTGTAACAACCTTACCATCGCCCTGCCACGATTCTTCTCTTCCAGTCTAAGTTCACTGGTTTCGCGATGAGCCAGTAGGATATCTACCCAATGCGATAAACTTAGTTCATCCTGCGTTTCACAGGCTTGTAGCATTCTTACCAGTAAGGGGATTTCGAGATACTGGAGGTTAGTTTCAATGAGATCAGCAAGCCAATCATGGAGCGCTTGCTCGGTATTAACCCATTGGCATTCAACGGCCCATTCGAGTCCTTGAGAATAGGTAAACCCACCTACAGGTAGAGCGCTACTTGATAGCTGCATCAAGCGGATAAGACTAATATCAGCCATCATATTCTTGAAATATCAGGTTTAAGTGCGTTGTTTTATGAACAAGCCAATCGCGACTAAAACAATGGCTATTGTTAATGGCCATGCATGTTCAGGGCTTGCTAAAACATGCCAGATATTTTCCATGAACGAGATGCCATGATCATCGTGAGCTGAAGCTAAAGTAGGAAATAGTGTGCTGAGTAATACAATAATTTTGTTCATGTGTTTTCTCCGTTCATTTTAATGGTGGTGACTGTGGTCGTGGCCACTACTTATATTACTGCCATAGGCGCCCGCTTCTGGTTCAAAGGGGACATTTTCAACTTGCACGGTCAGCCCTAGCCCTATCAACATGTCGTCTAAAACATGATCATGAAGGTATTGGATACGCCCTGGATTAATCTGAAGTGCAACATGGCGATTACCAAGGTGATAGCATGCTCTTGCCATTAACCAAGCATCGTCACAACTGACTGTGGAAACGGTTTCATTGGCAGCAATTATTCTGACAACGATGCCGTTTTCACTTGCCAATAAATCATCATTTTGTAGTACTTGACCTCGCTCTAGAAACAAGCCGACATCACGACCATCATCTAAGACGGCACGTAGTCGACTTTTAACGCGACTGGCAAGGGGGAGTGTCAGCGTGGCATTTTCTGCTGTTTTATTACTTAGTTTTTTTATTAAATTAATCATATCTAAAATAGAAAATAGCGTTGTGCTAGTGGCAATTCCACCGCTGGCTCGCAGGTTAATAATTCGCCGTCAGCAAATACTTGGTAAGTTTGTGAATCGACTTCGATATTGGGTTGATAATCATTTAAAAGCATATCGGATTTTTTAATATTTCGGCAATTTTTAACTACGCCGATCATACTTTTTAAACCAAGCTTTTCGGCGATACCATCCTCTTTTGCCGCTTTAGAAACAAACGTCATTCGCGTTGCATGACGAGCGCCACCAAGATTCGCAAACATCATACGATAATGAACGGGTTGTGGTGTTGGGATCGATGCGTTTGGATCACCCATTGGTGCTGCTACAATCATTCCGCCTTTAATAATTAAATTAGGTTTGGTAGCAAAAAAGGCGGGTGACCATAGTACTAAGTCGGCCAATTTACCGACTTCTATCGATCCCACTTCATGTGACATGCCATGTGCGATTGCAGGGTTAATGGTGTATTTAGCGATATAACGCTTAGCACGGAAGTTATCAGCATCTGTATTTTCATCTGTTGCTAGAGGCCCGCGTTGCACCTTCATTTTATGAGCGGTTTGCCATGTGCGAGTGATTACTTCGCCTACTCTTCCCATTGCTTGTGAGTCTGATGCTATCATCGAGAAGGCACCTAAGTCATGCAGGATATCTTCTGCGGCAATTGTTTCACGTCTGATTCGGGATTCAGCAAAAGATACATCTTCAGCAATATTTGGATCAAGGTGATGACATACCATTAACATGTCTAAATGTTCATCGACGGTATTAATGGTATAAGGTCGAGTTGGGTTAGTAGATGAAGGTAAAACAAAAGATTCCCCACATGCTTTGATAATATCCGGTGCATGCCCACCGCCGGCACCTTCGGTATGATAGGTGTGAATTGTTCTACCTTTCATTGCCGCTAAGGTATGTTCAACAAAGCCAGACTCATTAAGAGTGTCAGTATGTATGGCGACCTGAACATCCATTTTTTCAGCGACAGATAAGCAAGTATCGATCGAAGCGGGCGTTGTTCCCCAATCTTCATGTAATTTGAGGCCGATAGCACCAGCACGAACTTGTTCTTCTAAAGGTTCAGGCAAACTTGCGTTTCCCTTACCTAAAAAGCCAATGTTCATCGGTAATTCTTCGGCTGCTTGTAACATACGATGCATATTCCAGATGCCTGGTGTACACGTTGTCGCATTGGTGCCAGTAGCGGGCCCTGTTCCACCACCAATCATCGTGGTTACGCCTGACATTAATGCTTCTTCGATCTGCTGTGGGCAGATAAAGTGAATATGAGAATCTATACCGCCTGCAGTTAGAATTTGACCTTCACCAGCGATGACTTCTGTACCGGCGCCAACCATAATATCGACCCCTGGCTGCACATCAGGGTTACCCGCTTTACCAATGGCAACTATACGGCCATGTTTGATGCCAACATCGGCTTTGATAATGCCCCAGTGGTCCATAATCAAAGCATTGGTAATGAGAACATCGACCACGTCGGCATCACATAGTTGGCTTTGACCCATGCCATCGCGAATAACTTTACCACCGCCAAATTTAACTTCATCACCATAAATCGTGCGATCGTCTTCGACTTTTATCCACAGTTCAGTGTCGCCTAAACGTACACGATCCTCCGTGGTTGGCCCATACATTTCCATATAAGCTTGTCTGCTAATTGTGGTCATGCTTTATTCTCCAAAACACCCATTACTTCGGCATTAAAACCATAAACCTTGCGATTACCAGCATAAGCAACCAGTTCTATTTCACGTGTTTGTCCCGGCTCAAATCTTACTGCGGTGCCTGCTGCAATATTGAGTCTGAAGCCATAGGTTTTATCGCGATCAAATTCTAGAGCGGGGTTCGTTTCAAAAAAGTGATAGTGAGAACCTACTTGAATGGGGCGATCCCCCTTATTGGCAACATCAACTACCACCGTAGCTCGCCCAGCATTGAGCGTTATCTCACCTTCGGCAACGATAATTTCACCTGGAATCATGATTTATTCTCCTGTAGTACGCAATTAAACGATGGGATCATGAATGGTGACTAACTTAGTACCATCAGGAAAAGTCCCTTCTACTTGGATCTCATGAATCATTTCGGCAATGCCTGTCATTACATCATCACGGGTTAATAATGTACGACCATAATCCATCAACTCTGCGACGCTACGGCCATCACGGGCACCTTCTAAAATAGCGGCACTGATATAAGCAATGGCTTCAGGATGATTGAGTTTTACGCCACGTAATTTTCGTCGCTCTGCTAACAAGCCAGCCGTAAATATTAATAATTTATCTTTTTCTCTTGGGGTCAAATTCATCTATATAACCTAATTATTTATGTGGCCCATATTCTTGGTGGACAGGCTTTGCGTTCTAAGATGGTGGGTCTTAATACCATCCATATTTGTGTAAATAGTTTACGACACTTGGCCGTTGAGTTTCCCAAATAACGTACGACTAAACAGTCTTCTATCAATGTTACGGCAATTAAGTCGCTATCTTCATCAGACAGTGTATCTCTTGCTCGTTCCAATAATTCATTATCCGCAGGAGTGGCTACTAACATAGCCATCACGGGATGACCGCGTAAACCTGTTGGTGCTTTTAATCTTGTGGAATTAAGCGACATTCGCTCCATCAAGATCGGCACGCCTTCTCGGCTGAGAGAGAAGTCTAACGTTAACTGGCCTGTTGTGAAGCTTTCATTATTTGCTGGCAAACCAAGACAATGTGTTTCCCAACCGATAAAGCGTGCATTGGCTGCTAAATCAATCCGGGTACTCATTCGAGCTAGTGCACCTGGGAAATATATGTTTTCTTGAGGTAGCCACTCTAATGAAGCATGCTCGGCAAGCTGTAAGTTCTGCTTTTGGTGAGCTGTTTCACCTTGGCTACGATAAAATTTGGTGGCGCCTGGCGTGGTTAATAGTGTGCTGGCATTTTCATGTACGGTCGTGTTGATGGTTAAGGTGTCACCACCGACAACCCCGCCTGGAGGATGAAGGATATACAGATGACAGACATCGCCTTCAGGGTAAAAAGCTCTTTGAACCGTTAATGGCCCACGTTGACTTCGGTGTGATAAAACGGTTTTATCACTTCGATGGGAAAACGCTAGGTCGAGTTGTGCTATCCAGCCTGACGGAATGGATTCTATCAGGCTGTTTAATGAATTCATGCTAAGTAATTACTCACTAGTTTTCCCGTTGACTTATATTTTAAACAGATAAATATTTGCTTATTTTAGCAACATCTACATCTTTTCTAAGATCTTCATGGATAAACTTTCCTGAGTCAATAACAATCAATCGATCAGCAATAGCCATAGTAAAGCTTAGTACCTGTTCAGATACGATAATGGTTATATCACGCATCTGTTGTATTTCATTAAGAATTTTAGCAATATCTTTAATGATCGAAGGTTGAATACCTTCTGTTGGTTCATCAAGCAAGAGTACTTTTGGGTTAGTGACCAATGCGCGGGCAATGGCTAACTGTTGCTGCTGTCCACCGGATAAATTACCACCTTTACGGTTACGCATATCGAACAAGACTGGAAACAAAGCATAAATATCTTCAGGTACTCTTTTAAGACCAGAGACCTGCATACCCGTTTCAATATTTTCCTGAACACTTAGTGTGGGGAAAATCATTCTTCCTTGCGGCACGTAGGCTATTCCACTGGCAACACGTTGATGACTTTCGTTCTTAGTCACATCTTCACCATCAATCTTAATGCTACCTTGCCCTGCTTCTAAAATACCGATCAAGGATTTAAATAGTGTCGTTTTCCCCATGCCATTTCTACCCATGATAGCTAGGGTTTCATTCTTTTTTGCTTCAAAGCTAATGCCATGAATTACTTCACTTTGCCCATAGCTAACATGCAAATCGGATACTTCAAGCATAATTAATACCTCTTAACTTAGTGTCCTAGATAGACTTCAATGACATCAGGATTATTTTGGACTGTTTTCATATCACCTTCGGCAAGAATTCTTCCTTGGTGAAGTACCGTTACTTTGTGTGCGATTCGAGCAACAAACTCCATATCATGTTCGATTACGAGAACTGAACGTCCTTTACTAATGCGATTTAACAACTCTGCTGTTTGTTCACGTTCTTTTACACTCATGCCTGCAACAGGTTCATCTAACATCAGTAATTCAGGATCTTGAATCAGCAGCATGCCTATTTCTAACCACTGTTTCTGGCCATGACTCAGTAAAGCCGCCTCCATACTGAGTAAGTCACCAAGAAATATTTCATTAGCTATTTCTTTAATACGCTCATCGACTTCTGCGGTTCGTTTAAAGGTTAAGGCACCAAAAACGCTGCGACCTTGTGGAAATGAAACTTCTAGATTGTCGTATACCGAGAGGTTTTCATATATGGAGGGTGTTTGAAACTTTCGACCTACACCCGCATGAACAATTTGATGCTCAGAAAGCATTGAAAGCTCTTTGTTTTTAAATTTAATGCTGCCTGATGTCGATTTTGTTTTTCCACAAATAAGGTCAAGCAGTGTCGTTTTACCAGCACCATTTGGTCCAATTACAACTCTTAGTTCATCTTTATCGACATAAAGACTTAAGTTATCTACCGCCTTAAAGCCATCAAATGAAACGGTTAGGTCTTCAATGGCCAATGCGAAATCGGTATTGCTACTCATGACATATATTCCTTAGACGTGAAGTCGAGTAAGAGTGGTTCATTTACTGTCTTTAATAGGGTTAGCATACTTGCTAATGATCAATGCTTTAGCCGAGCTTATAAACTTAGTTTTACCTATCCGGCTGAGCTGAGGTTTAGCGTGTTTATCCCAGATACCTGCAAGACCATTAGGGAAGAACATGACAACCGCGATGAATAAGCCACCCATTAAAAATAGCCAGATTTCAGGGAATGTTTCTGAAAATATCGTCTTGCCATAGTTAACAAGCAATGTCCCATACACCACACCAATAAGTGACATACGACCACCTACGGCAGCAAAAATAACCATTTCAATTGATGGGACGATACCGACAAACGAAGGAGACATGAAGCCGACCTGTAGCGTAAACATTGCACCACCAATCGCAGCAATGACAGCGGATACACAAAAGATAAAGATCTTAAAATTTGATACGTCGTAACCTGAGAATCGAACACGATCTTCTTTGTCTCGCATGGCTAATAATAGGCGTCCAAACTTACTGGTCAGAATGAAGCGGCTAATAGCAATGACACCAAACAATAGGAAGGCATTGATGAAGTACAGGATATATTTAGATGAATCGTCACGAATATCCCAGCCATGTATTGTTTTTAAATCAGTGATGCCGTTAATGCCCCCTGTATAACCTTGTTGGCCGACAATCAACACCGTCAGAATTACAGCAATAACTTGGGTGATAATGGCGAAATAAACCCCACCAACGCGACGTTTAAACATCGAGTAACCAATAATAAAGGCAAAAATAGCAGGAACAGCAATGACGGCTAATAAGGTAAAACTGAAACTGTGGAATGGCACCCAGAACCAAGGTAGCTCGGTTAATTGGTTCCAGTCCATAAAGTCAGGGATGCCCGGCGTTGATTGAATTTGAGTGCTAATTGGATCAGATGCCTCGATTTTCAAAAACATGGCCATCGCGTAACCACCAAGGCCAAAAAACACACCTTGCCCTAAACTTAAGATACCACCATAACCCCATAATAAAACTAAGCTGACAGCTACAAAGGCATAAGTTAGGTATTTACCCACCATGTTTAATCGAAATAGGTCTAGTGACAAAGGTAAGATGATTAAAATCAACACGGCGAGGATCGCCATGCCTATCGCCCCATTTTTACCACCTAAAAAACGTTCATACATAAAATTCATGTGTTTCTCCTGGCTCGATTATTTACGGACTTTGATTGAGAAAAGACCTTCAGGGCGCATCATTAAAATAATCACAAGCGTCAATAAGGTAAATACTTTAGCCATTGAGCCACTGATGAAAAATTCTAAAATTGACTGTGCCTGAGCGATGGTAAAGGCCGAAGCAATCGTGCCAAATAAACTTGCAGCACCACCAAAGACAACAACCATAAAGGTGTCGACAATATAAAGTGATCCTGATGTGGGCCCGGTTGATGCAATGGTTGTAAAGGCAGCGCCTGCTATACCCGCAATACCGCAGCCTAAAGCAAACGTTAAGCGATCTATTTTCTTTGTATTGATGCCAACAGCACCACTCATGATTCTATTTTGTGTGGTGGCGCGAACAGCTAAACCCCAGTTCGATCGATACATCAAAATATAAACACCAATCGTAACGACCAGCGTTAATCCTAAAACGAACATGCCGTTGATCGGGATATAAATGGAGTCAGTTGGTTGATATGCACCCATTAACCAATCAGGTAATGTAGGGCTAACCTCGCGAGCACCAAATATTGAACGGAAAGATTGCTGCATAATCAAACTTAAACCCCATGTCGCTAACAGCGTATCAAGTGGTCTTTTATATAAGTGCCGTATGAGAATAAACTCTGTGAGATACCCGAGTAGCCCCGCGATGACAAAGGAGGCAAGGATTGCAAACAGGAAGTAGTGTTGAAGAAACGAGGGAAAGTACGTTTCACTGATAACCGACAATAGGTACGTTGTATAAGCACCTACAGCCATAAATTCGCCATGGGCCATATTGATAACACCCATTTGTCCAAAAATAATCGCCAGACCGAGTGCCATAAGTAGAAGTACACTAAACAAACTCAAGCCTGCAAAACCTTGCATGGCAAAAATTGATGTCAACTCTTGTATTGAATACTCACCCATAACACATACTCCGTAATAAAGTTTCTAACGAAAACATTACATTTACTCACTATCTTGTTTTTCAATAACAGGTTGGTCATTACGACCAACCTGTTTCTACATTAAAAGTATTAAACTAAGGTGTTGCCTATTGGTAACCTTTAGGGAATGGGTTTGGCTCAATCAACTCAGATTCAAATACTACGGTTGCTTGACCATCTTTATTCCATTGACCTACGCGTGTTTTGCTCCATAAGTGATGATTGGGGTGCAATTTCACATAGCCTTCTGGTGCAGTCGTTAATTCAATGCCTGCTGTTTCAGAGATAGCAACAACCTTATCGACATCAAAACTACCTGCTTTTTCTACTGCTGCTTTCCATAACCACGGGCCTAAATAAGCTGCTTGAGTCACATCACCCATTACGCTGTCATCACCCCACATTGCTTTAAACTCTTTAACAAAAGCAGCATTGTTAGGATTGTCTTGGCTTTGGAAATACTTCATTACAGAGTAGAAACCTTCAAGGTTTTCACCGCCTATGCCTAATACTTCATCTTCAGTGACAGATAATGTAAGCAGTGTTTGTTTATCACTTGTAATACCTGCCGCTTTAAGTTGTTTAAACCAAGCAACGTTACTACCACCAACAACTGCGGCATAAATTACATCAGGCTTTTTAAGACGGATTTTATTGATGGTTGAGCCAAATTGCGTGTCGCCTAATGGTTTGTAATCTTCACCGACGACTTTGCCACCCAATACATTTTCAATGTGTTTACGGGCAATTTTCATTGAAGTTCGAGGCCAGATGTAATCAGAACCAATTAAATAAAATGTTTTAGCGTCTTTTTCTTTAGCTACCCAATCTAAGCCAGCAAGGATTTGTTGAGTGGCTTCTTGGCCTGTGTAGATAACATTATGTGATTGTTCGAGTCCTTCATAAAATGTCGGGTAATAAAGTAAGCCATTTTCTTGTTCAAATACCGGCAAAGCCGCTTTACGTGATGCCGATGTCCAACAACCAAACACTGCCGCTACTTTATCTTGTACTAAAAGCTTACGAGATTTTTCTGCAAACGTTGGCCAATCACTGGCACCATCTTCTTGAATAATTTGAATTTGGCGACCTAAAATACCGCCAGACTCATTGATTTGTTTAATCGCTAATTTTTCTGCTTCTTGTGCACCGGTTTCACTGATCGCCATGGTGCCGGTCAATGAATGCAAAATACCTACTGTTACAGTCGTGTCGGTTACTGCCTGGCCTGTTGTTGTTGCTTCCATCGCCATTGCGCTGGTTGAAATAAACCCTGCAGCGACCATTGCACTTAGCAATGCCGCAGTTTTACCTAAAAACTTTCTTCGATTAAATTCACTCATCATATATCTCCTGTTGATATAATTTTTAGTACATTTTTTATAAAGTATTGACGCTCAATGTCCCAGCATCCAAGGTCTTGCGGTTTTCTTCGTTTGCATCGATAGGCCGTGTCCTTTAGTCGTTGAGTTTGTTTTTTCTTTAGATGTCGGTTTGCAACTATGTGAACCCGTGCAACCACAGCTAGAGCGTCTCGCTTGTCTAGGTTCGTGAGCGGCTTTTTCATTTCGTTCATGTGCCACTCTCGTCGACGAGCTGACTAAAGCTAAGTGGGGTGCAGAAATAATTCTGGGTGCCATTTCTCCACAGCTTTCACATAACGACGGGTTTGCTGATTCACTCATTTTACGAAGTGCACTGAATGTTCCACATGATTCACATTGATAGTCATATAACGGCATCGAATATCTCCTGTTACGATGTAGAGCTTAAATCTGAACCTGGTAGAACCAGTTTCAATGGCCCATCAGCATTGGGCCTGATATCAAAATCAAATATTCCCGTCGGGATCCATAAGGTTGCACAAGCATTAGGAATATCAACAATACCGCTGATATGACCTTCTACTGGTGCTGTCCCAAGAATTGAAACGGCCTGTTCGCCGGTGTAACCAAATTTTTTCAGATATTCAATCGCATTCAGACAAGCTTGTTTGTAGGCCATATTTACATCTAAATAACCTTGCTTCCCTTGCTCATCAACCGAAATACCTTCGAAAATCATGTAGTCACTGTAATTTGGACTCACTGGACTAGGTTGGAATATAGGGTTTTTAACGCCATATTTTTTAACGCCATCTTTAATCAACGTCACTTTGATATCTAAGTACCCAGCCATTTCAATGGCACCACAGAATGTAATCTCGCCATCGCCTTGTGAGAAATGGAGATCACCCATCGATAGGCCACCATCTTTGACATAGACAGGGAAAAAGACTTTTGAACCTTTGGTCAGATTCTTAATGTCACAGTTACCACCATGTTCACGAGGTGGCACTGTTCTGGCACCTTCTTTAGCGGCTGCGGCTGCGGCATCACCTTTTAAACGGCCCATTACAGCGGCTGTTTCGTTTGGCGGTAAGGCTAATGCAGGAACGCGATCGGGATCCGTTGCAATCAAGTCACCTTCTCGTTTATTCCACGTTTCTAATAACTCGTGAGACGGCAGGCAGCCAATTAATCCTGGATGCATGATCCCTGCAAATTTAACATTGGGTACGTGTCGAGACGTGGTGTAGATACCGTGGAAGTCCCAAATAGATTTTCGTGCATCAGGATAATGGTCGGTTAAAAAACCACCGCCATTTTCTTGAGCAAAAATGCCATTAAACCCCCATTGTGATTCATCAAACGTGCCGACATCTAAGATATCAACAACCATTAAGTCGCCGGGCTCAGCACCTTCTACGCCTATTGGGCCACTTAGGTAATGAACCTGAAGTAAATCAACATCACGGACATCGTCAGCACTATCGTTATTACCTATCTGACCACCGGTCCAATCCATGCATTCAACACGAAATTCATCGCCGGGTTTGACCATGGAAATCATTGGAAGATCTGGATGCCAACGGTTGTGAATTTGACCATCCTGATCCCATGGTTTTTTATCTAAATCTAGCTTTACTAACGTTTTCATTTTTCTCTCCAGTTAGTGGGGAATTACTGTCCGAGCGGGCGTTAAAATTGAAGTTGCATGCCGACTACAAGAGAATCTGTGTCTGAAGCGTTGGTGGCTTCTTGCATTCTATAAGTCGCTGTAACTGAGGCGTTGTAGCCATCGATGATATAGTTGACACCAAGGTCAGTTCGCTCAGTTTCAACACCATTATCAGCATCAAAGCTTTGGTATTTCACCATTGGCATAAATTGACCCCAGCCTACTTTTTGATTGAAGATAAAGCCTGCACCAAGGGCATAAGCGTCACCTTGTTCACTTAAGAACACATCATCAGTATCGTAGTCGTAATAAGCCGCTTCAAAAGAAATGGCACCGGCTTCTAATTTCTTCTCAACCAACAGATCGACAGCTACTTGACTGTAATCACCGACATCTGTTGCTGATGCCGCGCCATCACCTTTTGAACGTGCTGAAATACCAATAGTGAAAATATCTTTAGCGCCTAAGTAGTTACCTGTACCGTAGTAACCAGGTTCTTTATCCCAGAAGCTATATTGCAAACGACCGGCATACATAAGTTCGTCGCTTTGATTAGGGTTATTAGTTACATCACCAACGCCGCTATAGAAAAAGATTTTGTCAGCTTCAAAGGCGCCAAAGGAATAAGCAAGACGTTCATCGAGTGTTGTACCTACAACAGCAACACCTTCATCACGACCAATAGTTCCGCCATTCCAGCCGTAACGTGCAGCGATGTTCTGCCAATAACCATCACCAGATGTGTAATAAGGACCCGCCATATTGGCGCGGCTACTTGGTGATAAGAATCGACCTGCCCAGATAGCAAGATCAGGCGTAATTTGGAAAATACCGGCGGCATCGATTACTTTCATCGATTCATCACCATTCATTTCGGTATTAAACATACCTTTGATGTATTTATTTAAAGAGCCGCCAAAATAAAGACGGGCACTATCAAGTGAAAAGTCATTAGAGTTGCCACCATCATTTGCAGCATCTTCAACACTACTGAAACTACTACGAAGGCCAAAACCAACGCTGACATATTTATCTTCACCAAATGTGATTGTTCCGGCTGCTTGTGAAATTACGGGTGTCATGCTTGCTGTAGTGGCTAAAGCAATGGCAATGGCAAGGCTTCTGTGTTTGATTTTCATGTGCTACCCCTGAAAGAATTATTCGATATAAGTAGTTCACTGACTAGCGCCGTTGCTCATCAAAATTGAACTTCAGGAGTCATACTAGAGAGATGTCTCTCAACCTTAAATACGTTAAATTGCGTAGAAACGATTACAGGGATCTGGGGTAGGCTTAACTAAAAATTTTAAATGGGGAACACTCGATGAAGACTAATGAGCAAAAATTCACAACGGTATTTTTAATAAGCACGGTGTGTTTTAGCTTAAGTGCGTGTGGAGAATTTAGTTATAAACGAGGCGCAAGTGCAACTGATTTTCAGCAAGAGAAAAAAAGCTGTTCGACAGAATATATGGTTGAAGCTGATATTGAGTCATGTCTCGCTAAAAGTGGCTGGATAGTTGTAGCTGCCGATAAACCTTTATTTACTGAAGCAACGGCAAGTGTGGCGATGACTCAAATGATCTCTGACGATACGTTAACCACAGAAAAACCAACCGATCCTTTAGAGTTAATAGCCGTTGGGTCGTGGTGGAAAACGGGAGCTGCACCCAATGCATTGATGGTTGATGGAGAGCAATGTGTCGCTGAGTTAGGTGAAGAACATCAGGCTCAGAATAATATGAGTTTAGTCACTAGAGGGTTGGTGGAATGTATGAGCGGTAAAGGCTGGTTTGCTTTAAAACAGTAGATAAGTAGCAATAATACGTAAGTAAGCTATTCTGATGGTGCCCATATTGCAATCTAGAGTTACGCGCTTACCAGAGCTTAGTTCCTCAGATTACGGAAATGGGAGCAACACTGATTGCAATTAGCCCCGAACTTCCTGATGAATCGCTTACAATATCAGAAAGAAATGTACTGGAATTTGAAGTTTTTACTGATAAAGGTTCTAGTTATGCGAGGGAAGTAGGCATTGTCTTTACGATAGATGAAAAATTGCGACCAAGTTATGCAGGTTTTGGAATTGATTTAGAGAAATATAATGGGAAAGGTCAGTTCGATGTTTCTCTTGCTGCAACGTTCGTGGTCAACGTCGATGGAATAATAGTATATGCTTTGGTTAATGCGGATTACACGATCCGTGCGGAGCCGAAAGTCGTGGTTGATGTGCTTAAGCCTCTCTTTAAAAAGTAAGTGTGAGAAAGTTGGTCATCCTCATAAAATCATTGCACGCTTGCTTAATCAGGAATTGTCATGCCTAAACCTAAAATTATTATTTTTGATGTCAACGAAACCTTGCTCGATCTGGCTCCGCTGAAAGTCTCTGTAGGAAAGGCGCTTAATAATCGGGAAGATCTTTTACCGTTATGGTTTTCAACGATGTTGCATTATTCGCTGGTGGAGACCTTAACCGGAAGTTATCACAGCTTTGGAGAAATCGGCACTGCAGCGCTAATCATGGTGGCTGAAAAACAAGATATTGAACTCGCATACGAAGATGCAAAGTCGGCGATTGTCACACCGCTCCAATCCTTGCCCCCTCACCAAGACGTGGCTACTGGTCTTAAATTGCTATCCGAAAATGGTTATCGACTCTTCAGTTTAACTAATTCGTCTGATGAAGGAGTTAAAGCGCAATTAAGGAATGCTGGGTTGACCGGTTTTTTTGAAAAATCCTACAGCATAGAAAGCGTCGGAAAATACAAGCCTCATCCAGATACTTATCAGATGGTTCTCGATGATCTCGGCGTTAAACCAGAACAGGTAATGATGGTTGCAGCACATGCTTGGGACTTGATAGGAGCTAAAAATGTTGGACTGCAGACGGCCTTTATCACTCGGCCTGGTGCACCACTTTATCCAAATACGATAAAGCCCGATTATGTAGTGAATGATCTAATGGAACTCGCCAAACTCCAGAATTAAAAACTAAGGTCACTGATAACGGGAGAATACAAGGTTTAGCGTAGGCTATTATTTTCAGTAACTCGCTTTCTCTTAGCCTCTTATTGAATGCAATTTATTTGAGGCCAGTGACGCGGCGGCTGTTCTCGTTTCAACGCCTAGTTTAACGAAGATATGTTCGGTATGTTTATTGATAGTTCTCGGGCTAGGTCCGAGAATTTCACTAATACTTTTATCTGTTTTGCCTAAAATTATCCAGTGCAATACTTCAGATTCTCGATTGGTTAAATTAAAAATGGCTTTGAGTGCTTCAATTTGAGCTATTTCTGACTCTTCTCGTAATATGATTAGCCATTGCTCATCATTATGAATGTCAGCAGGATTAAAAATAAGCTTTCCGCTAGTGGATTGAACAATAAGTGGTTTTAGCCTTTTCTCTCCGCCAAGGTGCAGCTGAGAAACCCAGTCATGAAATAGGTCGGGCATGCCTGAATCAAGTTGGGCAGCGCTAATCATATATTTTGCGATAAGCGATCTTGCTAAAGGGGTTTGCCAGATAATTTTCCCTGTTTCAGGTAGCACCGCAATGGCAGCTTGGCCAAAGGCATCTAGTGCACCCTGTGTCTGATTTAGTGCCCGTGAATTTCGAAGGTGCGTATTCAAACGAGCAATCACTTCAATTGGACTCAGTGGCTTAGTGACGTAATCAATACCGCCCGATGAAAACCCTGCCACAACATGTTCTGACTCCGTCAGGCCGGTCATAAAAATAACAGGAATATGGCGTGTATTTAAATCACTTTTTAAGTTTCGGCAGACTTCAAAGCCATCCATTTCAGGCATTAAGGCATCAAGCAGGATGATGTCTGGCGTAACCTTTTGGCTGATCTCTAATGCTCGCTTACCACTGTTTGCAATCAACACGGTATAGCCAGACTCCACCAAAGAATCATGTAGGAGTGCCAGCGTATCTGGTATGTCATCAACGATTAAAACGACAGCATTTTTTTTGCCATCAGACATCGGCAAGCTTCTCTTCAATAAATATTTTCATACTTTCCAGTTCAAAGTTGTCTGTCATCCTACGTATATCAGTAATAAATTGTGCGTAGTCGGTCTCTTGTTCATCTAATTCAGTGATCAGTTTACGGACGCCCATCACATAACCCATATCAATCATTTCTAGCAGTTGACTTAACACATTTCTAGAAGGCAATGGGTAGTCATAGGAGCCAGAGGTTGTGATTATTTCAGGCTCGGGCTCGGATTCAATCCACTCGAGGCTTAAGCGTTCACCAATCCAGTTGATGAGTTCTAATAAATTAAGCGGTTTTAGAATAAAATCTTTATCTGAGACGCCAGATGAGTTTTCAAGGTTTTTATCAAAAGCATTCGCTGAGATAATACCAATCATCACATCGTGTCGATGAATATTTCTAATCAAATGAATCGTTTCCCAGCCGTCCATCTCAGGCATTGCCAGATCCATAAAAATAATTTCAGGTTGGAACTCAGGATAGACCTGCAAGCATTCTGCACCTGAAGCGGCCTCTTTAACATCAAACCCCAAAGGCTCAAGGATGTTGATTAAAAGCTCTCTATCTACTGATTCATTGTCCACCACCAGTATTTTTCGCTTTGGCCCTTTATAACCGATCGGCATTTGCATGGTGAGGGCCGATAGACCTTCTTCTATGATGACTGTCGGTAAGTAAAGCCGGACTTTAAAGAGTGTCCCCACACCTACTTGGCTTTCTACATTTAGCTCGCCGCCCATTAACTCCGTGAGTAACTTACTAATCGTTAATCCTAACCCGGTTCCTCCCTCGCCTTTAGATTCTGTGCCGCGGACAAAAGATTCAAATATCGTTTCCAACTCTGACGACTTGATGCCTGGGCCAGTATCCTCTACTTCCATAGATAAAAATTCACGGGCATAACTAAAACGTAAATTGATCGAACCAGTTTGAGTGTATTTGACGGCATTACCAATAATATTGAGTAGTATCTGACTGAGGCGTTTCTGGTCGGTACGAACTACGTGTGGAATATCTGCACTTATTTCACAGTTAAATACCAAGCCTTTGTTAATCGCCTGAAGCTCAAACATACTAATAATATGTTGAATATATTCAGGAAGTCTTAGTGATTTAACATCAAACTTCAATTTACCATTTTCTATTCGAGCAATATCTAAAGTACCTTCAATTAATGACAGTAAATGATCGCCACTTCTCAGTATCACTTTAACGGCATGTCGATTCTTAACCTCATCAGAAGCATTATTGTCTAGTAACTGTGCATAACCTAATATGCTATTTAGTGGTGTCCGTAATTCATGACTAATCCCCGTTATATAACGGCTTTTAGCTTGATTGGCTTGTTCGGCAACTAATCGAGCTTGCTGTAGCTCTTTATCGGTCTGGTCATGCAGTACGATCTCTCGTTGGAGCAAGCTGGTTTGATAATTGGACTCTTGTTGAGCCACTTTTCGGCTTTTTGAGGTCAAGATCACCCACCAGACAATGATGCCGCTTACCAATACCAGTGCTGAAAATGCCTTGATGAATCCAGCTTTAAGTTCCGAAAGAACGTAGGCAACATTATCAATTACCGTTAACTCAATATGAAGGTAAATGAGACCAAAAATTGATGCCAGCAGTAAAAAAGTGAGTACCATCAATAGCAGGTAATGTCCGATTCCGCTATGAATATATGACCATAATGATTTGGGCAAAAGTTTTGTCATTACCGTTTGCCATTGCTCGTTTAATCTTGCATGAGGTTTACAGGCATCATCACAACGCACATCAAGGCAGCAGCATAATGAACAAATTGGCCCCTGATAGGCAGGGCAGTGCGCGATATCGTTAATTTCATATTCTCGCTCACAGATGCTGCATATTTCTGTTGTTTTACTTGGGTGAAATTTGAAGGGTTGTCTCGCCAGATAATATTTACCTTTGGTCAACCAAGCAATAAGGGGTGAACAAATAAAGGCTGTCACCATTGCAATGAAGGATGAAAAAGCCTGAAGTTCAAGGCCAAATACGCCTATAAATGCCAATACGGAAAGTAAGGATGCGATAGCCATTGCACCGACGCCAACAGGATTAATATCGTATAAATAGGCTCGCCGAAATTCAATTCCCTTGGGACTGAGGCCTAATGATTTGTTAATCACCAAATCAGCTACTACGGCGGTTATCCATGCAATGGCAATATTAGAATATAAACCTAAGACCTGCTCTAGTGCCTGAAAAACATCCAGCAGCATTAGCATAGTTGCGATCAATACATTAAACAGTAGCCATACCACTCGTCCAGGATGGCTGTGGGTCAGTCGAGCGAAGAAATTTGACCATGCTAATGAGCCTGCATAAGCGTTGGTGATATTAATTTTTATTTGTGAGAGCACTACAAAAAATACGGTGACAGCTAATATTATTTCAGGATTCGAAAAGACATAGCTAAATCCTATTTCATACATGTGAGTTGGGTTTACGGCCTCTTCTAATGATTTGTTAGCCATCAATGCCAGATAGGCCAGCAATACGCCAGCAAACATTTTAAGCATGCCAATGAATATCCAACCCGGGCCAGCTAGAAACACGCCTAGATACCAACGCAGTCTATTTTTAGCTGTTTTTTCGGGCATAAACCTTAGAAAATCGACCTGCTCGCCAACTTGAGGGATCAAGGCCATGCCAATACCTATTGCTGTAGCGAACATATAGATATTGAAACTACTGTCATAACCAGACTCACCAGCGAAACTCATCAGGCCACGAATGGTTTCGGGTTCTTTGATTAAAATACAGATAAAAGGCAGGACCATCAAAATCAACCATATAGGTTGTGTGATCATCTGGATTTTACTAATTAATGTTACGCCATGTGTAACAAGTGGAATGATGACGATGGCTGATATGAGATACCAAATATACAGGGGCATCTCAAAATACATGCCCAAGGCATAGGCCATAATCACGGCTTCTAAAGCGAATAAAATAAAGGTAAAGGTCGCGTAGACAAACGAGGAGATGGTTGAGCCTATATAGCCAAACCCAGCTCCGCGTGTGAGCAAATCCATATCTAGACCATATTTCGCGGCATAATAACTGATAGGTAAGCTGGTCAAAAAAATGATCAAACTGATAGCAAGAATGGCCCAAAATGCATTCACAAAACCATAATTAACAGCAAGTGTGCCACCAATGGCTTCTAATACTAAAAACGAGATGGCACCTAATGCCGTATTTGAAACGCGAAAAATCGACCATTTTCTAAATGAATGGGGGGTAAAGCGAAGTGCATAATCTTCTAGGGTTTCATTGCCAACCCAAGTGTTGTATTCACGGCGACTTTTAATGATACGCATGGGCGCATTGTGTTCAGGAGGCTCTAGCAATGCATCATTCGTATTCAACTTATTGCCTTGATATATTTAGTGAGGTATTTATCTAACGTACTCACAATGGGTACAGCTAGCATTAAATAGATACATTTATCATGCCTGAAAGCTAATTCTTTGATTTTTATAATTTTTTGTGAGAAGGGATAATTGGTGGAAATATTTTTGCACCAAAATAGTCCTTAGGAAAGTTAGTCGATCATTAGTAGTGCAGAGCAATGACTTCATTATTAACAATGCCTATTCCACCTTTTTCCTCAAACTGTCTTTTTATCACTCGCTAAAACAAGCACTAAAATTACCATGGCCTACTAGTCGCATACAAATGCAAATAAGAATGATTTGCATTTAGATGTGAGTCATCTATAATTGTGCTTAGTTTCTTTATTTAGACAAAAGGATTACAAGCATGTCTCAAGAATTAGGTATTAGTGCTTCTGGTGCTGGAGTTTCACCTGATGGTGTGAAGTGTTTTGGCGTTAAACCAAGTGGTGTTGTTCAGTGAATAAGCTAAAACGCATGCAGCCATTATTAGGTACGTTTGTAGAAGTAGGCATCATCACGGAAAGGGATAACGGTGGTGATGCTATTACTGCTGCATTTAAAGGTATTGAAAAAGTTCAAAATTTATTGAGTTTTCATAATGCTGATAGTGATTTATCTCGACTAAATAAGTCAGGACGCCGTGGTATTGAATTACACCCAATCAGTGCGGATGTGCTTCGACTGGCATTGCATATGACCGGTGTTACCAAGGGTGATTTTAACTGTACTATCGGTGGAGCACTTATTGAAAAAGGCGTGTTGCCTGATCATGGTGGATTGCGCCCTGTGAGTGTTGGCACTGTAGACGATGTTATCCTAAATGGTTGTCACGCCAGATTATTAAGTCCTATTCGCATTACATTGGATGGCATTACCAAAGGCTATGCGGTTGATCATGCGGTGAATATTTTACAACAACAAGGTATTCGCTCTGGCTGGATTAATGCTGGCGGTGATTTACGTGTTTTTGGTGATATGACGATTCCAGTTTATCGACGGGAAATGGATGAATCGCACACTTTTCTAGGATCGTTTTCCAATACGGCTATTTCAACATCAAGTGCTCAGTTTGATTATGATAGTCGTTTTCCTAGTATGATTCTTAACAGTCATACTCATGATTATAAGTCTGGTATTTGGACAGTTAAAGCCGGATTATCATGGTTAGCGGATGCCTTAACCAAGGTAGCTGGCGTTGCTACTGATAATACCGTTAATAAAAGAATTGCTGCACTGGGTGGTGAGTTGCTAGCGGGCTAATAATGAAAGCCTGCTTTAAGGCTTGCAGGTATTTGCTTATTATCCCTCGCGGTCAGTATCCATATTATTCGGGGTATAGAGTTGGATGCTATACTCACAGTGCATTTTGTAAGAGGTAAACAGACAAGGGTTTTATCTGGGTAAGAGAGCCAAAGCACCAAAGATATCGTAAAGTTACTTGCTGATAAATAACTCATTACTTATATGGCTATTATTATGTAAACTAAGCTGACTTCTGAATCTTCATAATCGACTTCATGGCAAATACAAAATTTAAGTTTTATATTCTTATGACAGTCATTTCTGTAATGCTGCTTGCTGCCTTGGGAGTTATAAATAACTACGTTATTCACCAGCATATAGTTCAAACAGAAAGACAGGTTCAAACGGATTTACTACCTGTCGCGAATAATCTTACTTTTAATCTATATAATAATATTCAGGTTGTTAAAGCTCTACCGGCGTTATTTGCTATTAATCCCGCATTGTCTCAACAAGATTTTATCAAAGCCGCTAAGAGAATATTTGATGGTGATGTTCAGCTTAGAAACATTGCCGCGGCGCCGAACCTTATTATTAAATACATGTATCCAGTTGAAGGTAATGAGGCTGCGATAGGTGTCGATTTCAGGATGTTGCCTGAGCAAATCGACTCCGTTAACCGAGCAATAGATTCTAAAAAATTAGTCTTGGCAGGGCCTGTGGAGCTTATTCAGGGGGGAGTAGCTTTAATTTCTAGGATCCCCGTTTTTATGGATGGTTCCGATGGTGAGGCTTTTTGCTGGGGGATAGTTTCAGCCGTTATTGATGCCGAAAGCTTCTATAAACAAAGTGGTCTACTTGATACTGCATTGCCGATCGATATAGCGATTAGGGGCAAAGATGGCTTAGGTGAAAATGGTGAGGTGTTTTTCGGTGATCCTCATTTATTCGAACAAAAAAATATAGCCACGGTTATTACCGTGCCGAATGGATCTTGGTTAATCGTCGCTAGGCCGAAAGGTGGCTGGAAAGCACTACCCGAAAATATATGGCTAACTCGCTTATATTTAGTCGGCGCAGCATTGATGCTATTTTTCATGCTGTTTCTATTTTTAAAGACATCGATGAAGGCATCGTTTGCTAACCTTAAATTTAAAAACCTTATTGAAAGCTCGCCTATTCCCTATGTGTTAATGAATGGCAAAAGACAAATTACCTTTCTTAATTTGGCCTTTATTAAGACCTATGGTTATACGGTCAAAGACATTCCCACGGCTGATGATTGGTACGTTAAAGCCTATCCAAATCAACAGTATAGAAAGAATGTCATATCGACATGGGAAGCTTATGTTGAGGAATTTCGCTCCTCAAATGACATTGTTGTTCCTCCAGTAGAAATGAACATTCAGAGCAAAAATGGTGCGATTCATACTGCCTTGGTAAGTCTTACAAGTAATGAGGCTAATTCCCATAGTGGTTCTGAACATACGATTGTTCTTTATGACATCACCGAACGAAAGTTGGCAGAAGAACAAAGTCAAATTGCCAAACATCAGTTAGAGAATGTTATTGAAGGTGCACAATTAGGTTATTGGGATTGGAATTATAAAACAGGCGATCATATTGTTAATGATCGATGGCTATCAATGCTCGGTCTATCACGAGATAAGCTGAGTAATACCTTGAGTGACTGGGAAGAGCTTATTCATCCCGATGACAAGCCCACGGTCATTAAAACTGTTCAGGCCCATATACAGTCAAATGAACCCTATGTTGCTGACTTTAGAATGAAGCATGTGGATGGTCATTGGGTATGGATACAGGGTGCTGGTGCGGTTGTTGAGTTCGATGATACTTCGCATGAGCCACTTAGACTTTGTGGAACGCATCAAGACATCACGGCTAGGAAAAAAACTGAAGAAAAATTGATGTTATCTGCACGAGTATTTTCTGATACTTATGAAGGCATCATCATCACCGATGCTAATCATATAATTATTGATGTGAATCCTGCATATTGTGACATTACTGGATATGATCGTGAGGATGTTATTGGCAAAAAGCCAGACATGATTAATTCAGGAAGGCAATCTGCAGAGTTTTATGATGAAATGTGGCAGGAACTTCAACAGCACGGTCACTGGCAAGGAGAAGTGTGGAATCGTAAAAAAGAGGGAGAGCTATATGTTGAGCTCTTGACGCTTTCGAAACTCTTAGACGACCATGGGAAGACGATTAACTATATTGGTGTTTTCACGGATATAACAGATCGTAAACAGCAGCAAGAAAAACTCAGCCTAATGGCACACTATGATTTGCTGACAGGCTTGCCTAATCGCGCCTTGTTTACCGACCGTTTTCATCAAGCGATTGCTCATAGTAAACGAACAAAAGCACAACTGGCGATTTGCTTCCTTGATTTAGATAATTTCAAACCCGTCAATGATAACTATGGGCATGAGATTGGAGATCAATTACTGATTGAAGTGGCTGAACGCATTAAAACCGTTCTGAGAGAAGAAGATACTGTTTCTCGTCAAGGTGGCGATGAATTTGCCATTTTGCTCAATGATATTGAATCCTATGAGCACTGTAGGCAAACCTTAGAGCGACTACATGCCTCATTGGCACTGCCTTATATAATAGATGGTTATGCCCATAATATTTCAGCGTCAACGGGCGTCACCTTATTCCCAGCCGATGATGGCGATATTGATACCTTATTACGTCATGCCGATCAGGCAATGTATCAATCAAAGCAGGCAGGGCGAAATCGTTATCAATTATTTGATACACAATATGACCAAGATGCCGTTAACAAACACCATCGTTTAGCTGAAATTGAACATGGCTTAATAAACAATGAATTCACCTTATACTACCAGCCGAAAGTCAATATGGTGACTGGCGAGGTATTTGGTGTTGAGGCGCTTATTCGTTGGCTTCATCCAGAAAAAGGCCTTATTCCTCCTCTTTCTTTTCTGCCATTCATTGATGGTACAGATATAGAAATTATGCTTGGTAACTGGGTTATTAATAAGGCTTTGGGACAGTTACAATATTGGAATAAACAGAATATAGATCTTGAAGTCAGCGTGAATATTGCTTCTCATCATCTACGGTCCGAACGATTTTTTACACAGCTTTCTCATGCTTTGGCGGAACATCCAACGGTCAATGCTCACTCATTACAGCTAGAAATATTAGAAAGTAGTGCTTTAGGTGATCTTGATGCTATCAGCAATATTATTAAGACAATTCAGAATGAGCTTGGCGTTAATGTCGCGTTAGATGATTTTGGTACCGGTTATTCATCATTAACCCACCTGCGAAACCTGTCCGCTAGTACGCTCAAAATAGATCAAAGTTTTGTTCGAGATATACTTGAGGACCCGAGTGATTACGCCATTATTGAAGGCGTTATTGGTCTGGCTAACGCTTTTAATCGAAAGATTATTGCAGAAGGTGTTGAGTCCCATGAGCATGGTCTAATGTTACTCATGATGGGATGTGAGCAAGCTCAAGGCTACGGCATCGCTAAACCTATGCCTTCCATCGACCTAGCTGATTGGCTGAGCCATTACCAGCCGAATAGGGAATGGATACAGTTTAGTAAACAGTACCGAAGCGACAAAGAAAATAAAGTAAAACTGTTCCGCCTGGTTGCAACATACTGGATGAATCGTTTTGTCAGTAATATTCAAGCATCGGCTGAGGACGTCAAGGAGTGGCCTCTGATGTCGGGCAAAAATGATCATTGCAGGCAATGGTTAAAACGCGAGCAAAAGGAACAGTTATTTACGCAAGACGGTTTAAATCGACTCCAGCAGATATACGAAGAGTTTCATCATATTGCTCAAGGTCTATGCTTCAGATATCAAGCTGGTAATATCGAGATAGCAAGAGCTGGGCTGCCCGAGCTTCAAATTGCTTTTGATAAAGTGTTGCAGAACTCTAAAATGCTTTTGATATAAATGAAACGTTTATACCCTAAGCCGATAGAGTAAGGGCTTAGGGTGTTCTTCAACGTTTACTGATAGGTTTATTTGTTGAAGTGTTTATCTAAACTGTTCAAACCTGCATCATAAACGCCTGAAATTGCATTCACTGCATCTTCATCGCTTGCACCACTAGCATCAAAACTAGAGCTCCAGGTGACGGTAGATTTACCATCTGCTGCTGCTGAAACAGAGATAGTTGAAACATAGTCTGCAACGGGTAATGGTGAAGTTAAAATTGCATAGGTGTAGCTTCTTTCAACGTCATTATGAGATATTTGTTTTTCAGTAATTGTCGCGCCATTACCTAAAGTTAATAAACGCATATGATTATTGCCATCGTGCATTAATTCACTGCTAACAACGACGGGGTGCCATACATCAAGATGGTTGAAGTCACCAATCATTTTCCATGTTGTGTCAGGGCTAGCATTCACCGTTACTTCTTTACTGACGTTTAAATCACCAGCAAAACTGGTCATTGCCGTAGCTAATAATGCTGCTGATAATGTTGTTTTTATGATTGTTTGTAACATAGCTCTCTTCCATTTCTAAAGGTTTTGGGAATTGAATTATGTTATTTTTACACGACTTGAATAAATACTCCTGACGGATATAGCTCTAAAGGATTATATAAAATAATCATCGTTTATAGCTGTATTAGTCGAGAGTTAAGGGTCTTTGGGTTCACGGGTTTCATCACAAATTGACAGCTCTGACGTTCGATAGATCTACGTATTTCCAGATCGGAAGTACCAGTAATGATGATGATAGGAATATCTTGTTGATAATGTTTTCGTATTTGCAGTGCGAGTTCTAATCCAGTCTCATTAATTAATTGATAATCAGCAATAATGACATCAGGTGTCGGCGAGTGTTTTTCTAATGTTAATGCCAATTCTTTGGATGACGCCATCGTTTCTACCTGGCACTGCCATGATTGCAATAATTTTTCCATGGCATAACGCGTAGTAGCATCATCTTCGATGACCCAAATTAATTTATTAATCGATGCCTGGTGCGCTATTGACTGAACCTCACCAATTAAAGTGGCATTACCATAAGGGATATCAACATAGAAACAAGCCCCTTTTGCTAGCTGTGAATTCATACCAAGGTTTAATCCCAGTAAATTAGATATTTCTTGCACGATGGATAGACCTAATCCTAGCCCTTTGTCTGAGAGTTGCTGGGCCGCTTTGTCGCGATAGAAAGCGTCAAATATCTTATGTTTTGCCTCATTATCTAAGCCTATTCCAGTATCAATTATGCAGATCCTGATATGATTTTTAAATCGTCGACAGCCAAGTAGTACTTTGCCTTCTGGTGTGTAGCGAATGGCATTGGATAATAAGTTTCTTAAAATTCTTTCTAGTAGTAGTGGATCGGTGTACACGCATGCAGATGTTTCAACAGCCCTAAAGGTTAGTCCGTGATGTTTCGCCTGTAATTCAAAATCGAGGGTTAATTTTTCCAAGACATCTTGTAGGTAAAAATGTTGTGGATTAACGGGTAATTCACCCGATTCCAAGAGGCTGAGGTCAAGTAAACTTCCAAACATCGTGTTCATGCCATCTACGGCTATTTGTGTTTTATCGATCAACTGTGTTTGTTCGGTTTTATCATCACTGTCCTTTAAGAGTGTAGTGAGCAGTCCAATGGTATGTAAAGGCTGTCTAAGATCGTGGCTGGCGGCTCTTAATAGCCCTGACTTTGCCAGGTTGGCTTTATCGGCTTCTTGTTTGAGTTTTGTTTGAACATCAAGTTGCGTTGTAGTGCCTTCAAGGACCGTTGATAATTGACTCACTTGGCGTGTTTTAATCAGTGCGATGAATAAATACAGCGTTAGTAATAAAGTCATCAAACTACCAATAATCAGACCCGCAGAAGGTAACCAAGACTCTGTTCCCGATAAAAGAGCGGTATTGGGGAATACTTCCATTATCCATTGTTGGTCTGCCACATTGAGTGAATAAGTCCAAGACTGCCTTTTTTGTTGCTTGACCTTATCAACAGTATTTAACAGTGCGGTCGAGGAATAAAGTACTTGCTGGTTAGCCGTATTGGCATCATATAAAGCAATATCAACCTGATCGTTATTGTCAGAGAATACATCTTCTACTAATGACTCAATGTCATAGTTTCCCATGACAAAACCGGCCAGTACTTTTTTCCCTTGATCATCAGTACTGAATACTGGGTGCAGTGCTTGGAAACCATAAAATCGTTCACTGCCGTAATAGAGTGAAATACGCTGTGATATGACGGTTTTTTCCATGCGCTCGGCTTTGTTCATCAAACGTTCTCTCGAACCTATCGATGCTAAGTTCAACCCTGCTTTTATGTCTCTATTTTCTGGAGAAATTAGGAATTTTATAGGATAGATCGCGTCACGCGTAGTCACTGAGGTTGGCACGCCATGACCCGTTATTTCATAGACGTGAAAGTTCGGATCACTCTTTTGCACCTCTTTTTCGAATGCTTTAACATCTGCGCCAGAAATTTTAGGTATCCAACCCAAGGCGACAGTTCCAGAATGATATTTAGTGTCGGACGCTACATAACTGGTTAGTTGTGAACGAGAAACATCGCCCAGAACATGATAAACCACACCAATTTCAGTCAAGGAATCGAGTGAGATTTCTAGATTTGTTTGAATTTGTTTTACTTGTGATTGAGTATGTTTTTGGGCTTGTAAATAGAGACGTTCGCTGGCGATATCTTGTAATTCTAGAAATCCAGCAATCGATAATATTAAGCCAACTAGCAAAACCATTAAGCCAACAATAGCCTGCAAACGAGCCCGTTTGTCTCTAAATAAATGTGATAATGTAGAAAATTGTTTGTCCATTCTGGTATCTTGCATCAAAACTGCAAACTATAAAACGTTTAAACCTATTCTTTAAGTGAAATTACTCTATTATCATGACTATGAAAATTCTAATTGCCGATGATCATGAGCTGTATAGAGATGCCCTCTCAATTTTAGTTCAACGTTTAGACAAAGCGGCTGAGATACATCTTAGTAGTAGTTATGATGAACTTTTGGCATTTGCCAGCTCGGCAAGTGATTGGGATTTAATGCTGGTGGATCTTAATATGCCTGGCCTTAGTTATTACGATGGTATTGCTCAGCTGACAGCTACTCATCCCAATACGCCAGTCATTGTAGTGACCTCATCTGAAGATCCCAAAGATACCCAACTTGCTCTTAAAGCAGGTGCATTAGGCTATATGTCAAAAGCAATGAAAAGCAGTGACATGCTTAATGCAATCCAACTCATGTTGAACAGTGGCATTTCTATCCACCCGAGTCATCAACTAACACGCGATTCATCATCGACCTCTGCTATTAGTGAGCCTGCATCGCTCGATAAGTTGACGCCTAGACAGCAAGAAGTGCTCAAACGGCTATGTGAAGGCGAATCAAATAAACGTATTGCCCTCAATCTGGACTTAAGTGAACATACGGTTAAATTACACGTTCGCGCCATCTTGCATGCTCTCAATGCAGAAAATAGAACGCAGGCCGTTATTGTTGCTAAGCGATTATTGTTTTAATGGATAAATAGCAAATAGACATAAAATCAGCGAGCGAACTTTAAAGTTCTATTTGTCATGACTCCCTATAAACAAAAACTTCATTTATCTTCACCTAATCTGCTGATTAATTATTTTATGGCTAACAGTCCATTCCATAAACCAAAGCAGATATTGATTAATTTGTTACTAAGAGTAAGAAGTGTAATATATTTTCAAGTTTGTAGCGTTAGCTTAAATCGAGATTTTGTCCTGCGAAGTTAGAAAAAATTAAAGTCACGATGAACATCTAAAGTGAACTGGCTTCCGCACCAGTCTGTGCCAGAAAAGCAAGCATTATTGTCTTTGATGTTTGTGTCAGTCCAACTTAGTTCAACAAGGATCCCTGAAATCTCACGACCGATAACAATTTTCCAATCAGTATAGTCTGGTAGGTCGTACCAATAGTTATTCTCGAAAGACTGGTGTCCAGCATGCAATGATAAATTAAATTCATCAGGTAGAAGAATATCAATGTTCGCTTCAATATAGTGGCTATTGCCTGCACCAGAATACTCAGGTGAATAATGGTAGGCAGTAGTAATACTGACATCATTAACGTCACGACTTAAACCAATGTGGAACTCATGAGCATCTAATTGGTAACTGCTTGATGCATTAGGGTAGGTGAAATATAAAAAACCAACATCCCATCCAATTGATGCTAATTCTCCTGTCATGCCACCATATACATCAAATTCATAACTAGGCTCATCAGAAACTAGCTCATAATCTACAGTGCTAGCCCATACTCCAGTATAAATACCAAAGTCATTGTAGTAATCAAGACCACCTTGAACTGCTGGATTCCTTGCAGAATTAGAGATGCCGCGATAAATATAATCACTGGTTAGATGAATATTACTAATCATCTCAGCATAGCTATACTGCGGTAGTAGAAATGTCATTACGATAATAAAATATTTCATTGGGTGAGTTCTATATGAAACCTATGTCAGCATAATAAGTAAGGCATATTGTAAGTGAACTATACTCAAAACATAAACTATTGGCTACAACCACTCTATCTCACGTGATGATGACAGCTTGGGTGCATATTGACGCTTTATATAAAAGCATAGTACTGTTGATTGAATTCGGAAATATGGCAGGTATTGAAGTTGGAGAAAATAGAGGACAAACTTACATCATTAATCACCAGCTTACGCCTGAGCTTAAAGTTTTCCTTTATCACCCTACTTGTTACCTCCGCATTTGTGATTTCTTTGATAATGTATTCAGCATCCAAACTGAATGATTATTCAGAAAATACATCTCAAGTACTTTTTGAGAGCGTCCTTAATAAGGAATATGAAGATCTTGGTAAACTCGTTCAAGATTATAGTTTTTGGGATGATGCTGTTCAGCGTTTGATTATTGAATACGATAAGAAATTTGTAGCCGAAAATTTTTTAGGACCATATCTGACTGATACTTTTGATATAAGTAAAGTCGCTATTTTCAAGCTAGATGGTTCAATTGTTTTTTCAGTAAACGAAGGTGAGCTGGAATATACTTCCACCATGAAATTAAATGCTGATCTACGTGCTTTAATCAATTCTGTATCCAATACTGATATGGCCACTCCCACCCCTGCCACTGGCTCCTTATGGATAGATGGCAATTTATACAATGTTGCTGTGGCAGCAATCACTCCTTTTGATGAAAAATTTGATGTAAAAGCCAGCCAATACCCTAATGGAATATATGGTTTTATGGCAATGGCTAAGCCGCTCAATCAGAACAAGATCAGCGAATGGATGAATGATTATGGTTTTCAACAAATGCAATTACAATTGATACCAAGTGCTTCAAAGAATAGCTATATTCAGTATCCTATAGCATCCCCATCTGGTCCTTGGATTGCAAATGTAATTTGGCAACCTAACTATCCTGGAAATCAATTAATCAGTGAGATTAAATTCTGGATTATTGGCTTATTCCTATTTGTACTTGTGATGACGCTGAGATTTATTATTCAGATTAGAAAATACACCTCGATGACGATTAATTCAGCGATAGAACTTGGAGGCACATACAACCAGCTCGAAAAAGTGGCTCATTATGATCCTCTTACAAATTTACCAAATCGTTCATTAGCAATTGATAGATTAGCCCAATCCATAAGTTCAGGCCATAGGAACAACTCACTAACAGCGTTGTTATTTGTTGACTTGGATGGTTTTAAATCAATCAATGATTTAAAAGGACATGATGTGGGCGATCAGGTTTTAATGGTGGTGGCAAAGCGGATTCGGTCCTGTATAAGGGAAAGTGACACCGCTTCACGGATTGGCGGAGATGAATTTATTATTATTTTAACTGACGTAGGACATCCCGATGATGCTGGAATTATTGCAAACAATATAAATGAAAAACTGAGCCGAGATTTTATTATAGACAATGACAAGTTAACTTTATCTGCAAGTATCGGTATTGCTATAGCCCCAACCGATACCAATGATCCAATGCAGTTAATTAAAAATGCGGATAATGCTATGTATCTAGCGAAGAATAATGGTAAAAATTGCTATAAATTCTTCACTAATGGCAAAGTCATCACAGGCGTTTTTTCGGGTAAGGAGTCTGATGTAAGCAATCAAGAAAATAGTTAGATAGAGTCTGCTGATATTTTGATGCATTTTTTGCCACTAACATACATACATCTCGCATAAAACGCTTACGAGACAAGCCTTCAGAAGTAATGAGCTAGATAGATTTTCCCAACCAGCGCTTATCGATTTTTACTTTATCGCGGTTTAATTCTGCATTGATACTATTTTAAGAGATCAAGCCAATCCCTACTTAAAAGGCAAAACCAAAAATCCCAGCCTAAAAATATGCTAAGCCTTTGATGTTGTGTAATGCTAAGATCAGAAAAATACGGGCACAACCTTGAAAAAGAGGAGTCTTAAGTAACTTGTGTCATAGTTACACCTATAAGTTGCATCTAGCAAAAAATCTAAAACTATCGATAAAGCAATGACCGTTATTGGCACAAAACGGACGGTTAAGCGGCATCAAAACCTTACTTTAATCCTGTTTGTTCTAGTCTGATTGCGTCATACAATTAATGTTTATTTCTTCGAAAGCATAGCAGAAAGTTACAGCGCTATTTATTAGCCGTCGGTTCAGCAACAATGGTAGGGAAATCTGGTGTCGCTTATCGGTCTAAACTAGTCTCGTTGGCAGTCGCCATTGGAGTATGCATTTTGATATCTCAACAATGATGCCAAGAAAAATTGATAATCCTTTATCTTCTTATTTGTAATTTTTTCCAGAATCAATCAATTGCTATTACTCACGTTATTGATAATGCCGCTTTTTTTCTATGTTGATTGCGACCAATGAGCACCAAAGCTAAACCGCCTAACATCAGTGCCGCCGCTATTATAAAATGGAGTGTGATCGGTTCCTCAATTAGCCAATGCGCCCCGAATGCGGCGAATAATGGCACGAGCAACTGACAGGCTGAAGCTAAACTGGAAGAGAGCCGTGGCAAGGCTTTATACCAAATAATGTAGCCTAATCCTGATGTTACTCCGCCCGACAACATTGCCATCGCTACACCAGTCCATGTTAAGTTGATGACATCGGTAAAGGCCAAGCTCCCGGCCATTAATAATAGAATCATCGGTAAAGTACGATAAAAATTATAGGCGGTATCTGTGATTGGGTTTAATGAATGCCGACCATTTAAGCTATATATTGCCCAAGTGTACGCAGAGATAATCACCATCACTAGACCCCACCATGAGGGCGAAGTTAATTTGGGGTACATTAAATAGACTAAGCCGATTAGGGCGAAAAGCAGACCTAACCATTCAGCACCATGCAATTTATCGCCATTACGCAGTGCATAGCCGATCATCGTAAGTTGCACTACACCGGCTAATATCAATGCGCCTGTCGCGGTGCTGATGGCAACATAACCATAAGAAAACGTTATAGCATAGATGAATAAATAGACACTGGTTTTCCAGTCGCCTTTTTGGCTGTGGATCGTAGTCGATTTTATTCGATTCTGGTTTGCTCGCCGCCCTGCTGTCAAGGTCATGACAATAAATAACATGACAGCCCCCGCACCTAAGCGAAATGATGAAAAACTGATGGGATCAATAAAACCGTTATCTAGTGTCCAACGGCAAATAATGGCATTAGCTGAAAAGGCTAATATTGCTATTAGCGTATATAAAGTAGTTTGTAAGATATAGCGACGCAATGTGTTGAAGCCTTGGGAGTGGTTATTTGGAGGTGGTAATGTGGCTTATTTTAACCTTCACCCTTATGTACGTCATCAATCCATTCTTCCATGGTGATAACACCACCTTCTTTTTCTGGGCGACCTTGGTCTTTTGGAGGCAAAACATCTTGCATTAAATCGACACGCTTCCAGCCAGCTAGAGGTGTTGTTTCCTTTTGGCCTGGAACGTAATGTGATAATTCTTTCAATTCATATTTATGAATATATCGCGGACAATTCACCCACATTTTTGATAATTTCACACGGACGATCATTTCAGCTTCATAAAAATGTTCCATCAGTGGATCTTCTTTTGAGGCGGTCGCTTCACCATGAAAACGGATACGATGCGGTGTTTCAAAATCGAGGAATAAAATACCGACTTTGTTTGTTTGCTGAATATTACCCATAGAATAAAACATGCCATTGCCATCATATGAAGGAAAGGCAATGGTTGTTTGATCGACCACTTTTACAAATCCGGGTGCGCCACCTTTATAAGAAACGGTGGGTTGGCCATTTTGATCGACGGTAGACAGAAAAAACATCGGGCGACTTTCAATAAAGCCTTGTTCTTCTTCACCTATTTCATGTTGAACAATAATATCTTCCAAGCGATCGGCTAATTTGCGTGTTTCAAATTCATCTTGTAGGGCGCGATGTTTATCGCCGTATATGTCACTCATTATGTCGGCCTCAAAAGTTAAAATAAGGCATCGAATTTAACATGCTTCATTCAGATATGCTCAATAAAGAAAAGCTGAGGGTTTAAATTTAGCTAAGGTATAGTAATCGTTACTATTTTTGTTCAATGATGTTTAATTTGAAGCGTAGTTATGCTTAATCGCTTTTGCCACTTATAGTTATAGAAATAAGTCGTTTTACCTTATGTCTGGTTTTATGGATAATGAGTCTCAATCAAGCAACGCACATAAGCGTTGCTTTAGATCAATCAATCACTTTCAAATAAAAAGGAAATGGAAATGAATAAGACAGTCCCAGAAGTTACATTTAAAACTCGTGTACGTGATGCAAGCCTTGGCGGTGATAACCCTTTCCGCTGGCAGGATGTCACAAGCAGTGACGTATTCAAAGGCAAAAGTGTCATTATTGTTGCATTGCCTGGTGCGTTTACACCGACTTGTTCAAGTACTCACCTTCCAGGTTATGAGGCCAAATACGATCAACTTAAAGCAAAAGGAATTGATGAAGTATATTGCTTGAGCGTGAACGATGCCTTCACTATGTTTCAATGGTCTAATCGTTTAGAACTAAAAAACGTAAAAATGTTACCGGATGGTAATGGTGACTTCACACGTTTGATGGGCATGTTGGTTAAAAAAGAAAATCTAGGTTTCGGTGAACGTTCATGGCGTTATTCTATGCACGTGGTTGATGGCGAAATTCAGAAAATGTTTGTTGAGCCAGGTTTAATGGATAACTGTCCTGATGACCCATTTGAAGTAAGTGATGCTGACACAATGTTGAATTATTTAGCTTAGTACAACATTAGTAAGCAGTCTAAACAGGGCACCAGATAATCATCTGGTGCCTTTTTACAGTGATAGCGGAAAGGTAAAAAACAATGAAATATGATTATGATCTTTTTGTAATTGGTGCCGGTTCTGGTGGCGTACGAGCTAGTCGTATGGCCTCTTCATTTGGTGCCAAGGTCGCTGTATGTGAAGATCGCTATATGGGTGGAACCTGCGTCAACGTAGGCTGTGTTCCCAAAAAATTGTATGTTTACGCATCTGAATACTCTAGGCACTTTAATCAAAGCAAGGGCTTTGGTTGGAGTACTGGAGACCCCGCTTTTGACTGGGCCACATTGCGTGACAATAAAGTTGAAGAAATTAGCCGATTAAACGGTATTTATGATGGCATTTTAAGTAGAGCTAATGTTGAAGTTATAAAAGGCCGTGGCAGGATCGTCGATCAACATACGGTTGAAGTCGATGGCAAGAAGTATACGACTGAACGTATCTTATTGGCCGTTGGCGGGTGGCCTTTTGTACCAGACATTAAGGGACGAGAATACGTTGTTAGTTCAAACGAAGTGTTTGATTTAGAGTCGTTTCCAAAACGTATGATTGTCGTTGGTGGTGGTTATATTGCCGTTGAATTCGCTGGGATCTTTAATGGCCTAGGCTCTGAAGTTACACAGTTATATCGCGGTGATTTATTCTTACGCGGTTTTGATAATGAAATTCGTGATTTTGCCGCACAAGAAATTGGCAAAAGTGGTGTGAATTTACGCTTTAATACCGATGTTACATCAATTGAAAAGCAAGCCGATCAATCACTTAAGGTTAATTTGAGTGATGGTTCGTCGATCATCGTAGACGCCGTGCTTTATGCAACTGGCCGTAAACCACAGTTAGATGATTTGGGCATTGAGAACGTCAATATTACTTTATCTGACAAAGGTTATATTAAGGTTAATGAGCAGTTTCAAACTAGCGAGCCGAGTATTTATGCACTAGGTGATGCAACTGGTGGTATGGAATTAACGCCTGTCGCGCTTGAAGAAGGTATGACATTGGCACGTGCACTTTATAATAATCAGTCATACAAGCTGGACTATAGCAATATAGCGACAACGGTTTTTTGCCAGCCTAATATTGGTACGGTAGGAATGACCGAAGAACAAGCACGAGCAGACTATTCTAATGTAGTGAAATATCGTTCTAGTTTTCGAGCAATGAAACACACCATTAGCGGTTCAGATGAGCGGACTTTAATGAAGCTATTGGTTGATGGTGACACTGATAAAATACTAGGCGTACATATGGTCGGACCGGATGCTGGTGAGATTATGCAGGGTATTGCGATAGCGATTAAAGCGGGTGCAACGAAGGCTGATTTTGACGCTACGATTGGTATTCATCCTACTGCGGCAGAAGAATTTGTGACGATGAGGGAGCCTGCAACAGATTGATTTACACTAAGAAAATTCCTGAGTAACATCAGGGCTTTTCCTCTAACTATTTATTTACAATCTACGTATAGTGTGAATCATGGTTACCGGAGCGAATTCGGTAGCCTAACTAAAATATTAATTTTTGAGAGGTAATTTATCATGTGGACTAAACCAGAATATTCAGACATGCGTTTCGGTTTCGAAGTAACAATGTACATCTGCAACCGTTAAGCGTTTCAAAGTTTAAAAAAGGCCCTAATATCGAAAGGTATTAGGGCTTTTTTATGCCTTAAACATTATCTCCAACCGGACGTTAGTTTGCCCCAGGCTTTAGCGCCGCAGCAAAGCAAATTTGAATAAACTTATCGACATCTAATGAGGCACCACCGATCAGGCCACCATCGACATCTGGCTTTGAGAAAATGGCAGCGGCATTATTCGCGTTAACACTACCCCCATAAATTATCCGTAATGATTTAGCTGTAGCAGCATCATGCTTGGCGATACGTTGACGCATAAATGAATGAACTTCTTGCGCCCATTCAGGTGTTGCAGATTGTCCGGTGCCAATAGCCCAAACGGGCTCATAGGCAAAGACCGTCTGACTGAGTGCTTGAGCTCCTTTATACTCAATCAGTACATCAAGTAAGCGAGCAATTACTTCCTCTGTTTTGCCTTTTTTATAGTCTTCTTCTGTTTCACCGATGCAGATGATCGGCGTTAAACCATGACTGGTGGCCATTTGATATTTTTGTGCGACAATTTTATCTAACACAAACTGATCTAATTCTAATGTTTCGTATAAACAGCGTCGTTCAGAATGACCAATTAACACATAGTCGCAGCCAAAACCTTGTAACATGGAGGCAGAAATCTCACCTGTGTAGGCTCCTTCATCATAGGCTGATACGTTTTGTGTACCCCAGTGTAATGATGATCCGGTTAAGATTTCTTGTGTTTCTTTCAGGTACACCGAAGGTGGAAATATAGCGATATCAACGGCTGAGGCATTTCCTGTTTTGGCTAGCATACTATCGAGCAGTTCTGACTGATGTAGTATATTTTCGAGTAGTATTTTTGAGCTTTCAATTGGGTTATTCATTTTCCAATTTCCGGCAACGAGCGGCTTACGCATAATAGTAACCTCTTGAGTGTTCTAGTCTTTTAAAGCGACGGTCTGCTATATGTTTCGTGATTAATCAAGATGGTAAGACACGACTCTTTCGACTTCATTTTTTGAGCCTAGAATAACGGGAACGCGTTGATGAATCGCGTCAGGAACAATATCAAGAATACGTTCACGACCG